>CAILAY010000098.1 GCA_903832285.1 uncultured beta proteobacterium
GGGCACCGGAGCGGCCGAAAGCTGTTGCAGATAGGCGACCAACGAAGCGGCGAACGGCTCGTCTAGTTGATAGCGCGGCATGAGTTCAATGAGCGGCCGACCACTCGAATCGATCCCATCCCGGATCGCTCTAACCAAGGTAGCGGAATCGTAGGCGGCGCGCGAATCCTGACGCAGCGGGGTAATCTCCTGCGGTGGCCGACCAGGTCGATTGGGCCGAAAAGGTATCGCCCGCGCAAAAAGAATAGGACCGGTGATGGGCGAGACTGACAGACTGCCCTCGCGGCTACCCATGCCACTGCGCCGGTGGCAGCCGACGCACGCAGCCTCTTGGCCAATGACTTTGTTACCGGCAGCACCGACCGCTGTGAGCTGACTACCATCTGGCAAAATTCCAGATTGATAAATGATGCGACCCTGTTCGACCAAGTTGTCCGCTGCGCTGGGCGCTGGTCCTGCCACCAGGCCGACTATGACGATCAGTGTCAGGATGAGGCGCATCATTGGTCTCTATGGTATGGCACTAAATCGAATAGTCGATTCGTGGTTTGACTCCTTCTTGGATACCATGCAGCCGAGTCATTCCGCTAAAGCAATTGTATTCAGCGTTGGGGATCGGATCTGAGCTAAAGCCGAAGAAACGTTTTCACCGCCGTCGCAACTGCGATCATATCGCCTGTCCCAACCTAGACAAATGGCAAGTTGTTTCAGCAGTGGCAAGCACGGCTTCCGCAATTTCGCGGCTGGGCACTGATCTCCAGCACGGAGCCAACCACGGCCACGTTGTACTTTTTTCCAGTCAATGAGCGGCCTTGAAAATTCGGTTCGCCTAATGGCCGCTTCGGTGGACTTCGTGCTGCTAGAGGCACTGGCGCGTGGATGGTCGGTTGGCGAGAATGCATGTGTTAGCGGGATCGTTCTGGCCCCTGCTTCCGCGCGCCTTTTATAACGCGGCAAGTTTGGTATTTCTGTATGGGCCAGTGTGCTGCCGGACAAGTTCGCCAATAACCGGCCCAGACAGCGCCTGCTGCATGACCTGACCGATTACGTCTTGAAAATGTCGCCGGGCACGCTGGCCGGTTGGCTACAGACACTAGCGCCGCTGTTCAAGCCAGTGGACGATGCGCTGCAGTCAAAGCTTCGTAGCGAGCCCTATTGGCATGCCGACGAAACCCACGCCCACGCTGACCCAGGTGCTGCGCGTCGCCGCCGCAGAGCGTTCTGCGGCGCTGTGCTCCGTGTCTTCGGCTTCGATTTCAAGGTCTTGATACTGCATCGGGTGCGCGCTGGCGTAGGGGTTGGCTTGCGCTCAGTATTGGCAGCCTGGGCGCGCCCGAACGGGCCGGCTGAAAATTCCCGGCGCTCAACGAAAGCGCCACTCATCAACGTCGGCCTGCATCTTCACAAAAAACTCCGTGCTGCGCGTTTGCATCGGGTTCAACCCGGCCACGCCGCGGTTGGCGCCCAGATAGAACGTTGTGCCTGCGCTGCGCCGCCAGCTGTAGGTCAGGCTGTCTGCCTGGCCACGGTCGACATAGGGGGCGACACCCGGTTCGGCCGCGCGATCCACGCCGCTGCGCTGCAGGATCAGACGCAGGGTCTGGTGTGGCGCCAAGTGCCAGATGGCCAGCATCTGCGCGGCGACTTCGCGGTAGCTGCCCTGAGCGTTGAGTGCATCGATCTGCGCCAGCGACCAGGTCGGAAGCAACTCCAGGCGCGACAGCGGCCGCAATGTGGCCGAGAGCGAAACCCGCTGACCGGGACGCACCGCGTTCGCCGAGACGTCGGCCAAACGCCCGTCGTCAAACTCGACGCTCACCTTGGGCGCCCACTGCGCTGCGTTGCGCGTGTAAGTGAGGTGCCAGTAGCGCTCGCGCAGCAGCGCGTCGGCTGCGCCGATGCGCTGGCGGCTCAGCCCGCGGTAGTCCAGCGAGAACTCGCTGTTGTTGCTGTAGTTCGTGTAGACGCCCGGCGTAACCTGGCTGGAAATCGTCGCGCCCGTGGCGGCGTCGCGCACATTTTCGGCGATGAAATTCAGCCAGATCTCATTCAACGGACCCTGGTTGCGCCAGACCCGATGCGCGTCCAGCGCCAGACGATGCACACCGGTTTGCACGACGAAGCCGTTGTCGTTGCGAAAATCGATGCCCTTGTCTTCCAGCGTCACGCCGCCTTCAAACGGGTCGGCCCGCCAGAAGACGTTGGAATACCACTGTGAGCCGACGCGCGCATCCGAAGCCACCAGGGTACCGACGGAGTTGGGCAGCGCGGTGGTTCGCGATGCGAGCCACTGCGCGCGCACTCGCAGGTTCGGGTTGACCTGCCAGGTGATGTCCGGCCCCGCTACCGCGTTCTCGCCGGCGAGCGCGCCGTAGCGGCGCAGCGACGCGATACCAGCGATGGTCAGGTCGTCGCGGTCCACCCGCAGGCGCGCGATGCTGCTGTCCGAGGGCGGCTGCGCGATAAAACCCGTGCCATAAGGGCCGGGAATCAGCACGCTGCCGCCGCCCAGGTCGTGCGCGGAAAAGACGGTTCCCGCCAGCGTCTCGGAACGCCAACTGGCGCGCAACCCCCAACTGGGCTGCGTCACGCTGCGCGTGTACAGCGCATCGGTGGGCGAGCGCAGCAGGTCGTTGCTCTCCAGGAAAAACGGCCTCTTTTCTGGAAGCAGCAGCGCAAACTGGGTGTTGCTCGAGAGCTGCGGTACGTCGAGTTCGACCTGGCTGAAATCGGGCCGAAGCGTTGCATCCACCACCAGTTCGGGTCGGGGGCGCCACTTCAGGTCCAGACCCAGACTCTCCCGGGTTTGGCCTGTCGTTGGCTCGCCGCTGTTGCGCTGGTCGCTGCGCCTGACCGTCAGGTTGGGACGCAGCTGCAAGAAACTGTCGTCGCTGGGCGCGCCGACGCCCTCCAGAACCTGCAACGCGTCGATGAAACTCGCTGCGTCGCGCGCCAGCGGCACCGACATCAGCAGGTAGACCTGCTCGCGCGGCACCCGGCGCACCACCATCATGCGCCAGGGCAGACTGGCTTGGCCGGGTGTAGTGAAGCCATAGCGCAGCGAAGCGAATGGAATGCGAAAGACCGCCGTGTAGCCCTCGGAAGTCACCCTAGACGCGGCGTCGAAGTCGAAGTCCGGTGAAAAGTCCTCCAGGTCGTCCTCGGCGGTGTTCACGCCGTCGGCCGTGCTGCCCGACGCAGCGACGCGGAACCACTGCGCCGACTTCTTGCGGCCGATGGGGTCCAGGTACACCGCGACGAAATCCTGTGTGCGCCGCACCTGATCGTGCCGCACCAATTGACTGCGGATCAGTTCGGGATGGGGGTCCAGCGCGGTCACGCCGACGTAGATCGCGCGCTCGTCCACCAGCACTTGGACGCGGGTCTCGAATTGCGGTACCGCGCCGCGAATCGGCTCGGCCTCGACAAAGCCGTTGAATACCGGCGCCCGCTTCCAGGCGGGGTGGTCGAGGCTGCCGTCCACGGTGATGCGTTCGTCGGGCAGCAGGCGCGCGCTGTCCACTCCCCGCGGGCTGGCCGCCAGCGCAGCGCCGTTGCCAAGGGCCAGGACCGACAGCCAAAGGACGATGAAAGGTATGCGCATGAAGCTTCGCAGTTGCCGTAAGAATGGGCGCGACCGGGATCTCCGGTTGCGCGACTTGCCACTGGGTCCCACGGCGTTTGTGGGCCGCGGCCGAGGATTATCGACAAATTGCCAAAGCTTGTTTTGTTTTCGGGGGCATTGCAAGTTGCGCAGGCGGCTCGATGGCGGCAGCAACTGGCATTGGTGGTCACATGGCTGTTTACTGATCTCCGCGGAATCGGGCAAATCCAGCAGGACGGGGTTGCACTGAGTGGGCTGGTTGTGGGGCTTGGACTGACCGAAACGGGGCTTGCCTATGTTTTGTATTATTTCATCGTGCAAGAGTTGGGTGCATTGAAGGCAGCGGGTGTCACCTCTATTCCGCCAGTCGTCGCATTGGTCATTGGCGGCCTACTGGTTCATGAGCCGCTGCACAGCCAGGACGTGTTTGCCATGCTGCTGATTTTGAGCGGGGTGTATGTGTTGCAATCGGGCAAGAGATTGGTTCCGGCCAAACTAGGCAGCGACTGAACTTGCGCAGGGTCCAAGGGCATCTGCGAGAGGTCGCAATGGCTACACCCCAAAAGGCTGAAAACGGCCGATTGCCACGGTCGGCTTCGCGGCACAACTGAATCTTGGCTGACTAACTTCAATCGGAAGACAGATGCTTGGTTCTTCCCTTCACGCCAGCGCGGCTTTAGCGACATAGGTGTACAACGGTATGCCAAAAAGGATGTTCAAGGGAAAGGTAATGCCCAGTGACAATCCGAAATAGAGCGACGGGTTCGCCTCCGGTACAGCGTGCCGCATGACAGCAGGGACAGCGATGTAGGAGGCGCTCGCCGCCAGCACCATCAGCAGGATGGCGTCGCCCGTTGGAATGTTCAACATGGCGCAGAGGACCAGTGCCAGGCAGGCGTGCGCCAGGGGACCGACCACCGCATAGGCGAGCAGCCATGGCGACTTGCCCCTGACCTGCGGCAAACTGCGCGCGGTCAAGAGTCCCATATCCAGCAGGAAGAACGCCAGCATGCCTTTGAAGAGGTCGCCCGAAAACGGCTGCATCGCCGCCTTGCCGGCATCACCGCTGAGGCTGCCGATGAGCATGGCCCCCAGCAGCAGCAGTTGCGCGCCGTCGGTGAATGACTCGTGCAGAATCTTGCCAAACGGCACGCCGGCACGTTGGGGTGAAAAACCCAGAGACACCACGGCGACCCCGCCGCCGGTCCCAGCAATTGCGTTTACTTGTTTCTGTCTCAGTGCGTTGGCGAACACTATGGCAAGAATGATGGCTGGTGACTCCATCAAAGCCATGGCAGCTGACATGTAGCCGCCAAACACCAGATGCTGGCTCTCCAGGCTTTGAACCGCGGTCACAAAGGTCACCGCGCTGACGGAGCCATAGGTTGCCGCCACTGCTGCCGCATCAAAGCCGGACAAGACCCTGCGCAACAGGTGATAGCCCAGCAAGGGCACCGCCACCGCCAGTAGGACGGCACATCCCAGACTGGCAGCCACCTGGGGGGTAAAACCGGAGTGGGCCAGCGCAAACCCACCCTTCAGGCCCAGGGCCATCAAGAGGTACAGCGCCAGAAAGCGCGAAATGGGTTGGGGGATCTCCAGGTTTGATTTGACGACGCCTGCGATAACGCCAAAGATGAAAAAGAGAATTGCCGGGTCGAGCAAATTGTGCATGTTTGATTTCCTTTGCGCTGATGCTAGGCAATGGCAGGCATCCTGTAAAATCGATTTATAAATGTTTATATATAGATAAAATCTATGAATATTTCCTTTCGTCAACTTCGGCTGGTGCTGGCACTGGCTGAGACCGGCAGTGTGAGTGGGGCCGCCCGCATGATGCATGTGACCCAGCCCACGGCTTCTATGCAGTTGAAGGATGTCGCTGAAGCCATCGGTCTGCCGATTTACGAACTGGTGGCGCGCAGGGTGTACATGACGGAGGTGGGCAAGGATCTGGCCCAAACAGCGCGTGCAGTAGCTGGGGAATGGGATGACTTTCAGCAGCGGGTCGATGCGCTCAAGGGTTACACGCGGGGCAAGTTGCGTGTGGCGCTGGTAAGTACCGCCAAATACTTTGTGCCACGCCTATTGGGCAGCTTTTGCAAGCGCTATCCGGAGATTGACGTGTCGATGGAAGTCCTGAACCGCGACGGTGTTGTGGCGCGCCTGCGCAACAACCTGGATGACCTCTACGTCATGTCCGTCCCGCCCAAGGACCTGGACCTGGTGGATGAGGTCTTTATGGCCAACCCCCTGGTCATGATCTGCGCCAGTGGCAACCCTCTGGCAAAACAAAAGACACTGGCGTTGGCCGAACTCTCAGGGCAGCGATTTATTCTTCGGGAAGCGGGTTCAGGTACCCGCATGGCCGTGGACAACTGCTTCAAGAAAATGAAGTTTCGCCCGGACCTGCGACTGGAGCTCGGCAGCAACGAGGCCATCAAGGAGTCGGTTGCCGGTGGCATGGGCATTTCCGTGATCTCCAGTCACGCCCTGCATGGCAATGCCAAAGAGCACGGGGTATCGGCATTGAATGTGGAGGGATTTCCGGTGGAATCGCATTGGCATGTTGTTCACCCGAAGGGCAAGAAGCTCTCACCCATCGCTTCGATTTTCAAGGCTCACGTGCTGGCCGGCACCTGAAAAATAGCGCTACTGTTCGCCGTCGGGCTATAGGCGCCAATGACTGGTCACTGTAGTCCCACAGAGGGCAAATTGCATTTCGGTCGCCGAGCGACCGCTCTGGATTTCTTCGCCAACTCTATGTCCGCAATCGAAAACAAATGTGGCTGTCAA
>CAILAY010000099.1 GCA_903832285.1 uncultured beta proteobacterium
GGCTCGCTGGGTCATAGGTCTCTCCTTTTGCCTTTGCGGCTATGCAGGACACATTACCGCTGTTTCTTCATGGAGTCCACCTTCTCGTAATCGTAATCTTAAACTTAATCCTTTTCCCTTCATAACCATGGGCAGAACATGATTAAGATTCATTAGCATCCCATAGATCCAAAACGGACGGCAAACTGGAGCCATGCCCCTCGCATTTGCTGGGGATTTCGACGAAACTTTTTTGAGCGTGAACTTGTCTGTGCTGGAATTTATTCAGCGGTTATCAAATGGTTCTGTATTTTTGGATTGAATCAACCATGCTGTCCCATAAGAGAACTGGAAAAAGCCTCGAATCCCGGCAGGATCGGCTCTATTGCATACACGGCCGGCCGGTGCGGAGGACTGGCTGTCCCATAGCGGATCAGCAGTTCGACGAGATCGACCTTAACCCACAAAGCACAGCGCACAATTCCGACACAACGAGAGAAGCTGCGCGTCCAACGCGAAACATGGCGCAAAAAGCGCAGCAGCAAGTGCGTCAACAGTCCGGTCCAAACCTGCCACTTGACGGCCTTTTCGTTAGTGCCAACAAAGTCGCGCAACTGAAGGGTCTGCTTGATTTCCTTAAAGAACGATTCGATGGCCCAGCGCGCCCGGTAGAGTTCGGTGATGGTGCGTGCGCTCCAGACCGTGTTATTGGTTATGAAGGTCATTTCCCGTTCGACCCCATCGACCTCCACCAAGGCGGTGATCATGCGCAGAATTCCGGGATAATCCATGGCGCTTGTCTGGCCATCGGGACGGCCCAATTCATCCCGCAGGATCTTCCCTTTGCAGGGCAGCGACTTGACGAAGGTGTAGACCATGTTTTTCTTGGGGCGCAGGACGAAAAACACGCCCCGAGTGTTGAGTTCCGCCAGGAACTGGAAGTCTACGTACGCCCGGTCACCCAGGAGCACATCGCCGAATCCCAAGCCAGCGCACAGCATGTCGGCACGTGTGCCATCATGGTGCGCCGCGTCCTCCACGGCAACGAAGCTCGGAAGGAAGGTCCCAATGTTCAGCCGTATATGACACTTGGCGGCGGCCTTGCGTCGGCGATGCCGTGCCCAGTCAATGCTCGCAAGCGTCAGTTGCAAGGTGGTCGAGTCGATCGCAAAGATCTCGCGCTTGAGCCGGGAGATGAATCCCTTATGCTTCCCGTATTCGGTAAAGCCCGGACTCAACGTTTGCAGATGGGTGAGCATCTGCCAGTACAAGGTTTCGGCCACGGCTGGATTGCGGGTACGATTCGCATTCGAGAAGGTGTTACGGGCCGGCGCCGAAGCGCCGCGAACCCGCAAGAACTCCGCCTCATGAACCGAGAGAGCATCACAGATATCGTTCAGGCTCAAGGCATGAGATGCATGGCCGTAGATCAAGGACAACACATGGCTGGTCTCCGAAAAGCCACGGGTATCAATTTTAAACTCCCGCGACAAAACGGGAATCATGTGCTCAGGAATCAGATTGCACAGCTGTCTAAACACGGTATGCTGAATTCTCGTTGGCCGGGACGGTCCGCTTTTGTGGACGCGAGGCGCTTGGCGGCGCCGAGGTTGATGTTTTTTCATATGCCTGTAGGTTACAGGCAAAACAACCTCCCGGTCAGCGCTATTTCTCGGGCTGCCCGTGGGTGAGTCTATGGGATGCTAATGAAA
>CAILAY010000100.1 GCA_903832285.1 uncultured beta proteobacterium
ATCCAGACCTTCACGCCGATGCGGCCAAAGGTGGTCAGCGCCTCTGCCTTGGCAAAGTCGATGTCCGCCCGCAACGTCTGCAGCGGCACGCGCCCTTCGCGCTGCCACTCCCGGCGCGACATTTCCGAGCCGCCCAACCGGCCGGAGCACAAGATCTTGATGCCTTGCGCGCCCTGCCGCAAGGCTTGCCCCACCGCGCGCTTCATCGCGCGGCTGTGGCTAATCCGCCGCTCCAGTTGGTCGGCGATATTCTCAGCCACCAGCACGGCTTCCAGATCGGGTTGCGTGATTTCTTCCACTTCAACCTTGACCTTGGTGCCCGTCAGCTCTTCCAAGTGCTGCCGCAACACCTTCACCTGCGCACCCTTGCGGCCGATCAGGATCCCGGGCTTCGCGGTCCAGATGGTCACCGCCAGTTGCGACGGGGAGCGATCAATTTCCACCCGCGAGATGGCCGCCTTAGGCGCCTCGCGCTTAATCAGCTTGCGGATCGCAAAGTCTTGCTGAAGTAACGCCGCATACCTGCCCCGGGGCGCAAACCAGCGCGCTTCCCAGTCCTTGATAATCCCCAGACGAAAGCCGATAGGATGTACTTTCCGACCCATTAGGACGCCGCTCCTTCCCGTTCAGTTAACACAATCGTAATATGCGATGAGCGCCGCAAAATCGGCTTGAATCGGCCGCGCGCTCCAAACCGGCGCCACTTGCGCGTCGGGCCTTCATCGGCAAAGGCCTGGCTCACCACCAGCGCCTCCCGGTCCAAACCGAAGTTTTCTTCGGCATTGGCGATCGCGGTGCGGAGCACCTTCGCCACCGGCTTGGCCGCCGCGTTAGGCACAAACTTCAGCATGCCCAGCGCCGCATCGGCCTTCTGCCCGCGGACCAAATCCACCACCAAGCGCACTTTTTGCGCCGAGATCCCTACAAATCGAACGTGAGCACGAACTTCGTCCATGGCTTAGCCTTCCGTGGTAGCAGTCGTCTTTTCTTTCGTCACATGCCCACGGAAGGTGCGGGTCGGGGCAAACTCACCCAACTTGTGCCCGACCATGTTTTCCGTGACGTAAATCGGCACGTGGCGGCGGCCATCATGCACCGCAATCGTATGCCCGACCATCTGCGGGAAAATGGTGCTGGCGCGGCTCCAAGTGCGGATGACTTTCTTATCTCCGCGCTGATTCATCGCCTCCACCTTTTTCAACAGTTTGGGATTGACAAACGGGCCTTTTTTCAGTGAACGTGACATAGCAACTCCATGACTGGTGATCTCGATCGGACCGGCGCCCTGCGCCACCTATCGCCGATCACCTTATCCATTTCTAGCGGCGCTTCTTGCCTCTGCGCCGGATGATCAAGGCGTCAGTCTTTTTGTTGTTACGCGTCTTGTAGCCGCGGGTGGGCTTGCCCCACGGGCTGCGCGGGCCCGGTTTGCCGACGGGCTGGCGACCTTCGCCGCCGCCGTGCGGGTGGTCGCGCGGGCTCATGGCCGTACCGCGCACGGTCGGACGAATGCCCAGGTAGCGCTTGCGGCCAGCTTTGCCCAACTTGACATTGGAGTGATCGATATTC
>CAILAY010000101.1 GCA_903832285.1 uncultured beta proteobacterium
ACACGCGTTGGCCCTCGTCGGGCGACGCCGCCTGCGTAAAGCTGGGCCGGTTGCCGCCCGAGGTGTCGGCCGCGAGGGTGAACTGGCTCACGATCAGCAAACCACCCTGCGCGCCGCAACCGTCCAAGTCCTGCAGGCTGCGGTTCATCTTGCCCTTATGTTTTCGAAAACATATCTACACTTACGTTGCGGCCAAATTTATGTGTCGGCCACACACGGGCATCGAGCGGAACAAGCCCGCAACTCCTGCAATGTGGATCACATAAAAAAGCACCCTACAACCCCCGCATGAACGCCATCAGTGATGGCAACGGCTTGCTCGCAGCGATCTCTGGCACCCCCTGCAGGTCAACGCTGGCCAACGCTTTGGCCTTCATTTCCAAATCCACCTCCGCATAGATGTGGGTCGTGTCCAGCGAAACATGGCCAAGCCAAGCGCGGATCGTGTTGATGTCTACACCGGCGCGCAAGAGGTGAACGGCTGTGGTGTGTCGGATGTTGTGGGGGCTAACTCGCTTGTGGCGCATGGACTCCACCTCGTGCTTGGCTTGCTCACCGCAGTCCGTCACCACCCGATGCACCCCAAACCGCGTCATGGGCTCGCCCGTGCGGCCACGAAATACAGCGTCACCAGGCTCACGCCCTTCTACCAGCGTGCGCAATACCTGCACCGTACGGTCCCACAGCGGACAAATTCGGGCTTTATTGCCTTTGCCCACAATCCTCACAGACGGCGATGTCCCCAGATACAGCTGACTGACCCGCAAACTGGCCACCTCATCGGCCCGGGCGCCGCTGTTGTACATGAACAGCAACAAGGCGTGGTCGCGAAACCCCAGTCGCGTTTGTGGGTCCGGCACTCTCAACAATGCATCCATCTCGGGTTTGTCCAGATAGCCAACGAGCCGCTTGGCCGTCTTCTTGGCCGGGATCGCACCGATCTCGGTGCACCAACCCAAGTGTTCCGGCGCCCGGCTACCGACAAATCGTGCCAGCGCATGAATGGCCGCCAGCCGTTGGTTGCGTGTCGCGACCGAGCAACCCCGATCCTGCTCCAGGTGTGTCAGGAATGCGCGCACGGCCTCAGGCGAGATGGCGTCAACCGCCATCCGGTCTATGGCGCCCCCCACGCGCTTGGACACAAAAGGCAGCAATAAAGCCAGTGTGTCGCGATAGCTCACCTGGGTGTTGCGCGCCAGATTACGCTCAGCCACAAGATGCTCAAAAAGGAAGCGCCGTATCCACGGCCCCAACAGGTCACGGTTACGCATGGCTGCCACCTTGCTCGGCGTAGGCCGCAAAGCGTTGGTTGGCTTGGGCCAGCAAATCCGGTGTCATGTGCAGGTAGCGCTGGGTGGAGGTCACGCCACTGTGTCCCATGTAGGTCGAAAGCTTGGGCAGCAATGAGTTGACGTCCAGACCTTGCTCGTACCAGCGCACCAAGCGGTGCATGGCCGCCGTGTGCCGCAAATCGTGCATGCGCGGTGGTCGGCTCGCGCCCTGCGGGGTGCCGATGCCTGCATCATGGCGGATGCGCTGAAACAGCTTGACCACATTCTGATACCAAAGGTGCTGACCGGTTCTGGAGCACAAAACGGCTGACTCTTGGCCTTGCTTCATGGGCAGAAGGGTGCGCTGCCCCAAGTACTGACGCAACTCACCCGCCAAGTGTGGGCCGATGGGCACCAGCCGGGTCTTGTAGAACTTGGTCTCGCGGATCGTCAGGGTGGCTGCCTGCAAGTCCACGTCCCGCAGCTGCAAGCCCATGGCTTCGCTCACACGCAAGGCAGCACCATACATCAGCAACAGCAGTAGCCGGTAAGTGGATCCCTGCAATGGGCTCTTGGGGTTTTGCAGCCGGGCGGCGGCATCCACGAGGCGCTGAACTTCGGCGGTGCTGTAGATGTAGGCCGGGTGCGCCTGGGGCAGCTTGGGTTTGCGTTGTGGCAAGGCGTTGAGCTGGGCGTACCCTCTGGTAACGGCAAAGCGGTACAGGCTGTTGAGCATGCCGTGTTTGCCCTTCCAGGTGCTGCTGAGTTCACCGGGGCCATGCAGAAACAGGGCCAAATCCTCGGTAGTGATGGCGTCAAACTCACCATCACCGGTCTGACGGGCCAACCGGTAGAGCACGCGCTCAGAGCTGCGCAGTTGCACGCCTTGTGCGCGGCGGACCGCCAAATAGGCGGCGATTACATCAGAGGTCTTCATTGCACACCTCCAAGATCAAAGTTGCCCACCTCGCGCAGGGCGGTCATGTCCACCTTGGTGTAGATCATGGTGGCCTGTGTGCTGCTGTGGCCCAGGTGGTCACCAATCTCTTTGAGCGTAAGACCTTGGGCCAGCATGCGGCTGGCACAGGCGTGGCGCAAGGCGTGAGGTCCCATCTTGGGGCGGCTCACGCCGATGGCGCGCAGCCGGTGGCGCACCAGCTCATACAGCGTCTGCGGTGGCATGGGCTTGCGCGGCGCCTTCAGAGTAATGAAGACTTGCGGGACATCGCTGGCCGGGCGCACCACATCAATGTATTGCGCCAATGCATGTGCCACCGATGGCACCAAGGGGTAGACCTGTGGCTGGTGGCGTTTGAGGCGCCAGATGTGCAGCAACCTGCCTGCCCAATCGATTTGATCCAGGCGCAAAGCGACGATCTCGCCACGGCGCAGGCCGTAAATGGCCATGAGCATGAGAATGGCGCGATCGCGAATGTCTTGTTCGGTAGCGCCGCGGGTGGTGGCCAGCACTTGCCGGACTTCGTCCCAGCTCAGTGCTGCCGGTACGGATTCGAGTGCATAGAC
>CAILAY010000102.1 GCA_903832285.1 uncultured beta proteobacterium
GCCCAGGACAACGCAAGCCGCTACTGGTCGGATACCTGGCGGGGTTGGCACTTCTACGAAGACCCGGTGCCCGATGGCGACAACAAACCCGCGGCACCCAAAGCGGTCGCCCCTGCGGCATCATCCTCGCCCTCAAAGGCGCCGGAATTGCTGGCATTCGAGCACCTGCAAAAAGCACTGGAGGACACGCGCAACATTGCCATCATGCAGCCCACCGAGGCCAACGTGCGGCGCTACATGGAACTGGAATCTCAGGTAGTGGAGCGGGCGTCGTATTTTGCGGACGTGGCGCAGCGCGTGGCCTGGGCTACGCCCGAGCTTGATCCAACCGTGCAAGGTCGGCCGGTGGGCGCCAAGGCCCTGGAGGTGTTCGAGAAACAGCAGTTCGCAGACCGCTCCCGCTCCATCGCCGATCTGGGTCAGGACCACGTGCTGTTCTTCTTCTATCGGTCCGACTGCCCGTATTGCCACGCGTTCGCACCCACGCTGGAGGCCTTCCAGGCACGCCACGGCATCAAGGTCGTGGCCATCGCGGTCGATGGCGGACCCATGACGGGATTTCCGGACGCACGTGCCGACAACGGCATCGCCACCACCTTGAAGGTCACTCAGGTCCCTGCCGTGTTCCTGGCCCAGCCCTTCACCGGAAAGATCACGCCGATTGGTTTTGGCGTGTTGTCGGAAGCCCAGTTGCTGGAGCGCATCTCCCTGGTCGCGACACCGCAGGCCGATGCCATGTTGCCTGGCAGCTCGACCCAAATTGGCCGCCTGTCGGCCTATCCGTAGGAGTCATCCATGACCCGAACTTCGATTCAACGAACAGGAGCCATCTCGCTGGCGATTGCGATGCTGAGTGCTGCCCTTCCAATGCACGCGGGCGATCTCAACACCGAGGTGAACACCATGTTCAACAACCTCGGCGCCATCGGCAACTACACGGCACCGGGTGCCTTCCGTGGCCAGACCTTCAATACCTACACGGGCGGCAGCTTGATGATGCGTTCGCCCAACAAGGTCTATCAACTGGCGGCGATCCAGTTTCCCAGCGCCAAGGCGGGGTGCGGCGGCATCGACGTCTTCGGCGGGAGCTTCAGCCACATCTCGGCGACCGAGTTCAAGAACATGCTCAAGAACATCACAGCCGCACTGCCAGGCATTGCTTTCCAGTTGGCACTGGAGGCGGTGTCCCCGTTGCTGGGCGGGTTGACCAAATGGGCCAAAGGTCTGGAGACCTGGATCAACAATGCCCGCATCAACTCCTGTGAAACCGCCAAGGCCATCGTCAGCACGGCGGCCGAAGCAACTGGCTACAGCTCACAAGAAACCTGCGCCGACCTTGCCGTAGAAATGGGGCTGGAAAGTGATCGGGACGCCGCACGTCGGCGCTGCGCCACAGACCGCACCGGCGTGCTCGCATCCGCTCGGTCTTCTGGCGACGCCAACATCCGCAACAAAGCGCCCTTCGTCGGCAACCTGACCTGGAAGGCCCTCCAATACACCGGCACCTACCTCGACGACCCCGAACGCGAACTGATCATGAGCCTGGTCGGCACGGTGATTTTCTATGCAGAAGATGCGAATCGGGACCCGGAACCGATTGCACCCACCCTGACCTCGATCAGCCAGTTGCTCTACGGGCAGGCCGCTGGCACCGGTACCGACGTCGTGCAGCACCTGCTGAGCTGCAACGACTACGTCAACTGCGACGTGGTGACCCTGAATACCGCCTATACCCACACCCCGTTCACAGCGAAGGTGGAGACCAAGATGCGGTCCATCGCCGACAAGATCAGCACGCGTACGGCCATTCCCAACAACTCGCCTGAGGTCGGCTTCGTCAATCAAACCACGGAGCCGATCTACAAGATGCTGTCCATCGGTGCCACGATCCCCGGCTCGGGTCTTTCGGACAACCTGATCGGCCAATACCGGGACGTGATCGCCGCCGACTACGCCTATGTTTTTCTGGAACGCAATCTGCGCCTTGGCATGGCCGCGCTGGAAAAGGACTACACGCTGCAGCAAACGCAGCGCGAGCAGGTCAACCACGTCCGTCAGCGCGCCCAAGCCATGCTGATGCAGTTGTCGCAGGAGAAGAACCTGCTGTACCAGAAGGTGGGATCGTTCCGTGCCGTGGCGGGTCACCTGGAGCAGCTTGAGCGGCAGTTGCGCTCCAGCATGCCCCAGCACGTGATCGACATGCTGGGCCAGCAGGCAGCCTACCTCTCCCAGTAACCGGTCTCACTCCAACCGCCATGTGGGAAATCTACGCCTACCAGAATTCGGACAGCCTGTTCGGCGTGTTCAACGCCGCCGCCGCCATCCATGCCTCAAACGACTACCGATCCGCAGTCGCAGCCGTGGCCTTCTGCGGTTTCGTATCCGCCTTGATCGCCTACGCCTTCGCACCAGAAAAGCTGCAAGGCTGGAAGTGGCTGGGCTCAGTCGTGCTGGTGTTTGCCGTATTGATCGTTCCCAAGGTGACGGTGGGCATCGTGGACAAGACCGGGGGTTCGGCCGTCAAGGTGGTCGACAACGTGCCCTTTGGCGTGGCGGTGCTGGGAAGCCTCACCAGCACCATCGGTCACACCTTGACGGGCTTGTTTGAAACCGCCTTCCAGGTGATCCCGGGGCCAGGGGCTCTTCCCTCGGAACTGAGCTACCAGCAGAACGGCTTGATGTTCGGCAACCGGTTGATCCGTGAAACCGGCAACGTCGTGTTCCCCGATCCTGGGTTTCGCACGGACCTCATCAACTTCATCCACAACTGCACGACCTACGACCTGGTCGATGGCACGCTCGACCCTACGACATTCTCCAGCTCTGGCGACGTCTGGCCGTTGATGGCCACGCCCAATCCGGCGCGCTTCAGTACGCTGACTGTTGCAACCGGCATCAGCATCGACACCTGTCCGAACGTCTACCTGAGTCTGGATCGCCGCTTGCCAGCACAGATCACGCGGATTCAGGGACGGTTGGCTTTTCAGCTCAATCCGACGTTGCCGGGAGCTGCGGCAGCCGCCGTCATCGCAGGCCAGGTCCAGCAGGCCTATTTCAAGAACAGCATTGCCAACGCCGCATCCACGGCCGCCGACATCATTCGGCAGAACGCGGTGCTCAACGCCATTGAGGATACGGGCAAGATCGTTGGCCAGAAGGTGAACGATCCAGCGGCCATGATGCTAGCTGTGGGTCGGGCACAAGCCGTCGCACAACAGAATGCGTCCTGGCTCAATTACGGCAAGGTGGCCGAACAGGCACTGCCGGTGTTTCGCAACGTGGTCGAGGCTATCACCTACGCCTTGTTCCCGCTTTTCGTGTTGCTGCTCCTGCTCACCAGTGGCAGGGAGACCATGATGGCGTTCAAGGGCTACGCGGCAATACTAATCTGGATCCAGCTCTGGCCACCGCTCTATGCCATCCTGAACTACATGGCCTCGATCTATGCAGCCTACGACCTGGCCGCAGCGGCCGATCTCGGCACCGGAACCAAGGCGCTGGCCCTGCAGACGGCTTCGACCATCTACTCGCGGGCGATTTCTGGGGAAGCGGTGGTGGGCTACCTGGCCATCAGCGTACCCTTCATCGCCTGGGCGGCGCTCAAGGGAATGCAAAACATGGGCACGGCGCTGGTAGGTGGGTTGTCGGGGCTGCAGGGCACGCTCTCGGGAGCGACTGGCGGCGCTGCTGCCGGTAACGTGAGCATGGGTAATGTGGGAATGGACCAGATGCAACTGGCGCCGAACCGCACCTCGGCCTTTATGTCGAGCCAGCAGAACGACCTGAGCGGAAATACGTTTTCTTCAAACGCGCTCACGGGTCGCACGGCGGCCAGCCTGCTGCGCAACCAGGGGTTTGCTTCGCGCGTCGTGTCCATGCGCGTGTCGGAACAGGACGTGACGGAGGCCAGTCATCAGGCGGAAGCGGCGCGCAGTGAAGCGGTGTCTGCTGGGCAGCAACGCGCGGCCACGCTCACTGAGGCTTTTACGCGCGGCGTCACCAAAATGCATTCAGCACGCAACACCAAGGGCACGGCGTCCAGCAGTTTTGAACAACTGGGCGAAAGCCTCAACAACCTGGATCAAATCGCCCAGAGCGTGTCGCAGCGCACTGGGCTGTCCCAATCGCAGGTCGCCCACATCGCCTTCGGTGCCAGTGGCTCGCTGGGCCTCTCGTCACCCGCCGCCAGCGCGAAAATCCAGGGTAGCGCCGGCAAGAACTTCCAGACGGGCATCCTGAGCGATGAACAGAAGGTGCTCAACACCATGACCACCGAACAGCTCGCAGCCTTCAAACAGTTCGGCGATAGGGTCTCTCGGGACAGCAGTGTGATGAACGTGATCGCATCCGACAGCAAGGAGGGACGCGACATGTCTTCACGCCTAGCCACGGCAACGTCCCAAGCTGAGCGTGCCGAGGCGACGTACTCCCAGCGTCAGGCCCTGGCCGAACGCATGACCGCGGCACATGAGCGCGGCGAGACGCTATCTGTCGACATCGCCCAGGATCCGCATAATCTGGACATGTTCATGCGTTATGCCGAGCAATATGGTGGTACCAGTGCTGCGGCGCACACGATGATGGAGTCCGAGTTGGCCCGGCAGGGGCTGCGGCCGACACGGGTGTTCTCGGATGGGACGGGGCTGCCCGCTTCGTTTGGGAGCGTCCGTGAGACGTACGAGCAGGGACGTGCAGACGGTGCATTCGCGCAGAGTATGGACACGGCCCGGCAGGCTAACGACGGGCACGTGGTAGGGCAGAAGACCAGCGCTCCGGCAGGCAAGTCTCCCAACGCCAGGCCTTCGCCGACTAGAGCGGAAATACAGCGGGCTCATGGACACCTTCAGGATCAAACAACGGGTGCAATCAGCAGTTTCGATGCGAAAGCAGAAATCGTAAAAACGCCAGATGGCACACTGAAGTCCAGAAAATCGCTGTTCGTGCAAACTGGCAAACAGGTGGCTGGCGACGCTGACGTGACACTGGATGCTGCCAAAGATGCTGTGAAAAACGTGCTCAAGCACGAAAAGTAATCACGCTTCAGGACTATGGAGGTCGTTGTCGTCGGAGTGTGGCAGCCCTGGCGATGCTGTCAGTCTTCCCCGGTCCAGCCAGTAGTTCCGGACTTGCGCGTCCTGTACAGCCGTAAGTCCATCTGCTTCGTTCAATTGAGCGTGGGGCCGACTCCGGCGACGGCCAATTCCTGAGAGAGCACCACCGATGGCCGCGCCTGCGACGACACCGATACCGCCTAGCACGATTTTAAGACCGACGCTCTCACTGAGCGCGAGCAATACGCCCACCGCCGAGCCAAGCAGGATGAAAAATACAAGAACAGATTTACGCATACGGGTCTCCTGAAAATTCAGGTTACCCGACACTATTCATGTTTCACCCAGCCGGTTTTCTGGAAAATGCTGCGTTGCGAGAATTAGCAACACAAATGCGCCCTGATTAGGGGGTGTTGTCCCAGAACGTGCGCTCTGGCTTCACGGTCGTCACGTTGGTGGCTTGCAGTGTCAAATCAGACAGGTCTTGCTCCACATAGCGTGTGACTGTTGCGGCGACGTGCGGGTCCAGTGCCGATTTCGCTCCGGACTCGATCTTGACTGCGGATCGGATGTAGTCGCCAGTGGTAGGAGTGACGGC
>CAILAY010000103.1 GCA_903832285.1 uncultured beta proteobacterium
ACTCGACTTTGACACTGCCGAGTAACACACCCCGTGGAAAGCCGCATGGCGCAAGGCTTTCGGTGAAAGTGCCGAAAGCGGTGTGTATCTAGGCAGGGATGTCGCTCAATCCAGATTCAGGATTGGCTTTGGCGGCTTAATCTTCAATGCTTTCAATCGGTTAGCAGCGTCGGGGGTGGGCTCGGTCACTTGCCAGACCCGGCCGTTGGGGCAGGACAATTGCGCAAGCTGGATGCGCTTGAGGTCGTCGCGGATATTGCGCCAAGTATCCCCACATGCGTGCTCGATGGTGCGCTCAAGCAACAGGGATAAAACCGTGATGGCAATGTGAGCATGAATTCGGTGGGGTGCCCAGTGGAACACCGGGCGCATCTTCAGCCCACTTTTCATTGAACGCCATGCTTCTTCTACTCGTTGCTGTTGTTTGTAGCCCAGCGCCATGTCCTCAGCCGTGAGCGTGTCATCATTGCTATGCACCACGAACTTGCCATCAAAGCGCTCAAGCTCTGTCACCGCTTGGCGATCAATCACCAAGCCTTGCGCGGTTTGCTTGAGCAAACGCCCGTAACGCTGACTGCTCGTTAAGGCACAGACCCGTTTCGTGTGGCCCTCTTTGGCAAGATCGGACATGCTGGCCAGTTCGGCCTCCAACTCCTTGAGCAGATCCTCTCGGTGCGCCCTCTGGCGTTTGGCCTCCAACGGGTTGAAACACACCGCATAGCGTCGGCGTCGCTCACCCTCGCCCACGACCACCTCCTTGACTTGCAAGTTCTGCGCTACTGTGCGGTAGCGCCCCGGACGCGACAGCACCTGCTCGGTAACTTCATCGCCGCGACGCATCGGCATGGCCAGCAGGTACTTGCCCCCGCCCTTGGCCAGTGTCTGCAGGTTGGCCTGAGAGACCATACCCGCGTCGCCCACGAACAGGCAGCGCGTGAGTTGCCAGCCACGCAGGTCCTCCTTGACCTTGGCAACCGTGGTGACATCTACCGTGTTGCCTGGGAATACCCAATGGCGTACCGGAAAGCCGTCGCGGGTGACGGCCAGGCCGACCACGATCTGGGGCGCGTCGCTGCGACCGTTCTTGCTGTGTCCGCGTTTGCGCGGGGCCGCATAGGACTTCTTGCCCGCCGCCTGGCTGCCTTGTACGTTTCCCTCTTTGTCACCACTGTCTTCCTCATCAATCTCGAAGTGCAGTGAGGTGGTGTCGTAGAAGATCACCTCTACGTCCAGATTGAGCAGGTCGGCCACCCGGTAGAAGATGGCTTGCTCGATGGCATCCTTGTTCGCCTCCAGGAAGTCCATGGCACGGTAGAGTTGGTGCAGTTGGAGCTCTTGCGTGCCTGCAATATGGACATCTTCCTTGAGCCACTGCTCATGACAGTAGAGTTTGGAGACCGGGGTGCAGGCGCGGTTGGCTACCAGGGCAAACAGGGCGCGTTCGACATCGAACCCGAAATGGCGCGCGCAGACAAGTTGGCGCACAACAGCGTCGATGCCGAGCTGCTTCCAAATGGTTTCGAGTACGTAGATGTCACCGTAAGGCCAGGCACAGACAAGCTGCCAGTCGCCCGCAGACCCCACGATCTCTTCGGGAGAACAGCGGCGCAGGATGCTCTTGGCAAGTCGGCGCAGACGCTCGACCACCTGCGGGTCCTCGGCGCGTCCACAGTTGTGCACGATACGGGCTTGCGATCTACGCTTGGTGGCATCCCAGACGTTCTCCGCCAGCTGCAGGTACGTCACAACACTGCCATCAGCACGTGTTTGTTTGCTCTCTCGTAGGTACATGGACCCCATCGTAGAGCAGTTCGACCAACAAATCAACAATCCGTGTATCTAGGGGTTTGACGAAAAACCGCCCGCAAACCCGCGCCGTTGCTGGAGGTCAGTGGGAAATGTGCCTCAGGAGTGTCAAACTCGGG
>CAILAY010000104.1 GCA_903832285.1 uncultured beta proteobacterium
ATTTCAAGTGCGCTTGCGGCCCTAGAAAGGACGGCGGCTGCTGGACTTGCGATCTCTGGCAGCGAAACTTCTGAAATCTGGCAGTCTGAAACATCTGAGGTTGCGGGCCTCGCACGCCCCTCGAAAGTATGCGGTCAATTAACCCCGCCCCTTGCTACAAGGGTTCAGATGTGATTGGCGTTGGGAGCGTTTGTGCCGTAGATCAACCGGGCGGCAGCGCGATGTTCCAAGGCAGAAGCGCCTCGTATTCGTCAGCGGTCTGCGCGAGCGGCAACGCCACGAGCAAGGCCTGCAGATAACGATACGAGTTGATCCCGTTGACCTTGCAGGTTTGCAGCAGCGAATACAGGTTTGCGCTCGCGTTGGCGCCGGCCACGGTGTCTGAGAACAACCAGTTTTTTCGTCCCACTACAAACGGGCGGATTGAATTCTCGGCCGCATTATTGTCGATCGGGTAGCTGCCATCTTCCACGTAACGAGAGAGCTTTGGCCACTGGGCGTTCATGTAGTGCAGCGCCTTGCCAAGAGCACTGCCCGGCACCACGGCGTGCAGGTGCGCCAGCAACAGTGTTTGGATGTGGCCGAGCACGGCCACGCTGTGCTGCTGGCGGTAGCGAAGCCGCTCGGATGCGCTCAGATTGTTGTCCTGCGCGTGCGACTCCACCGCGTAAAGCCGCGCGATCAATGCCAGGAATTGCGATGCGGGCTTGTCGGGCGTGCGGGCGATCTTGGGCAGCGCGTCCAACGCCTCCACCACATACCTACGGCAGTGCGCCCAGCAACCAAGGTGCACCAGGTCGTGTGTCAGCGCCACCTGAGAGTAAACCTCGTAGCCGTCGCTCATCAGGACGCTGCCACGGCGCATGCCGGCGTACAGCGTCTGCGCTGTCGCCCCGCTGCGTGAGGGTGCGTAGCTGAACAGCCGTATCGGCGGCCCGGTGCCCGACGATCCAGACGCGTTGGTCATCTGCACCCACATGTAGCTCTTGGACTGCGCACTTCGCCCCGCCTCCTTGAGAACCTGCACCGTGGTTTCGTCGCCAAACGTGATGGGCGACTCCAGCAAGTGGTCGCGCATCAAGTTGATGACGGGCTGCACCCCAATGCCGACCCGAACGATGCTGGTGGCCATGGTGTTCTTCGAGAAGTCCGCGCCCGTCAGACGTGCCAGCAGCGCCGACTGGCGATACAGAGGTAAACCGTCGTCAAACTTTGATGTTGTGATCCACGCTAGGGCGCTTTCGCTGAACAAGCCCTTGGGGATGATCTGTGCCGGCTTAGACGCCAGACGCAGGGCGCCGTCGCAGCAGGGGCAGGCGTATTTGACGCGCTCGTGGCGAATCACGCGTACCTGCTGGGGAATGATGTCCAACTGCTCGCTGGCCTCGACGCCGATCTCCTGCAGGGCAGAGCCATCATGCGGGCACACGCGTTCGGATTCGGGCAGTTCGTGGCGCACGATGTGGCGCGGCAGATCGGCGTCAAGTGGCTTGCGCCCACGCTTGAGGCGCTTGTGACTGGCCACATCGAGTGCATCGTCGCCAGTGTCGTCGTCCAACGCTGACACTGCCTGTGCCGCTGCTGCCAGGACCTCGGCCTCGTTAAAGAACATATCCTTCTGCTCGGTGCCGCGTGCTTCGCTCTTGGCGGCGAAGAACTTGCGCAGCATCTTGTCCAGCCGCTCCTTGAACAGGTCACGTTCGACACGAACAAAGCGCAGCTCTGAGGTGAGTTTCTCTCGCTGAGAAAGGGACGCCTGCAGCTCCTGTTGGAGGGTCAAGAATTCTTCGATCGTGGGCTGCAGCGTCATTGCAGTTTTCGATCAAATTGCCTCTCAAAAAGTTCCCTTCCCCCCCTCTAAAAACGAAGCTTTTTCAAGGCATTTTTCAGGCCGATTTTTGATACGAAACAGCGACGTGGCCACGCATCGCCGCGAGGTCAATTCCGTCGAGCAGCCAGTGCAATTGCTGCACCGTGAGTGCGGCCACCGCGCTCTCTTTACCTGGCCAGACGAAGCGTGCACCCTCGAGACGTTTTTGCAGCAACCAGAACCCGTTGCGATCCCACCCCAGTATCTTGATGCGGTCCTTCCTGCGGTTGCCGAACACAAACACGGATTGGGCAAATACGTCCAGTCCAAGTCCATGTTCGACCAGACTTGCCAGCCCGTTGATGTTCTTGCGAAAGTCGATGGCGTCGCGGTGTAGGTACACGACTCTGCCGGGATTCAGCGCGAACATGGCAAGCGACTGAGCATTTGCATGACCCCAGACAAATCGTCCATTCGGGCTTGACCAAGGTCCACCGCAATTCCATTTGGTAGTTGCACGTGGATGCGCATCGATACCGCGGCAGATTTGCTCGCTACGCCGCAAGCCTTTGCCGGCCTCGCCACCGCCGCGCCTGCTTGGACTTGCACTGGGACAAACGCCTGCACATCCTGTGCCGCCGTCTCAGACACCGCTCGTTGCATGGTGATGGCTTTGCTGCTTTGAGCCTTGGTTATCCACGTCCGAAGCAAGTTCGCGTTGATTCCGTGCTGCATCGCCATGCGTGCCACCGACACGCCGGGCAGCATGCACTGGCGAATCAGTTCCTGCTTGAGCTGCGGGTCATATCGGCAACGCCCGTCACTCTTGTGCCCAACCACCAATCCAATCAATATCTCTGAGTTCCTCTGCATCGCATATGTCCACGTTGTTCTACATGGACACAAGCGTCTCTCAGTTCCCTCTGTGGCGATAGGGCGTAGATAAATGACCGCTTACGGAATAGCCTTGGTTTCCGACTGATCCAAGCGATTATTTGGATCAAGTTTCCATGTTTGGGCGGCTTCCTGAGGAAATGGAACGCCCTTCCGCAGCGACCTTCGGTGGCTGCGCGCGTCCGGCAAACGCCTTCATGTCTGC
>CAILAY010000105.1 GCA_903832285.1 uncultured beta proteobacterium
ACAGGCAAGCATCCTCGGTGGCAAACCAGTCGAGGAATTCGTTCCACGTCTGGGGGTAGTCCTTGACCGGGATTGGCGCTACTATATGGGTTTCCATCCAGCTATTTTGCATCAACTGGAGCTAAGTGGATACCCCTTACAAATAAACAGTATCTTCCGTGATCTTGTTGCCATGCCTCCCGCTCCTGCTTTTGCTTCTTCAGTCGAACCGTCCGCGTTTGCGGGAGCGGGCATGGGCGTCTGGCGCGCGGACCAGTTGGCAGCAAGCGCCGGCACCGTGCTGTCCAGCGGTCACCCGGCGCTGGACGCGCAATTGCCCGGCGGCGGCTGGCCCGTGGGCGCACTGACGGAGTTGCTTCAGGTGCAGTCGGGCTCGGGCGAATGGGGACTGCTGTTGCCCGTGCTGGCGCAACTGTTGCCCAGTCACACGGCGGGCGTGGCGACGCCAACTTGCGTTGTGCTGGTGGGCGCACCGCATGTGCCGCTGGGGCCGACGTTGCAGGCGCGTGGCTTGGACGCGCAACGCTTGCTGTGGGTGCGAACCGATACACCTGCAGCGCGCGCCTGGGCCTGCGAGCAGGCGCTGCGTTGCGCCGACGTGGCCGCCGTGCTGGCCTGGTTGCCGCAGGTTCGCACGGACGCGCTGCGGCGCCTTCACATGGCCGCGCACGATCACACCAAGCTGCTGTGGGTGTTGCGCCCGGTACAAGCGCAACACGAATCTTCTCCCGCGCCGCTGCGCCTGTTGCTGGCATCTGCTGCCCAAGGCTTGGGCTCGCCGCACGAGAGCCACGTGAGCATCCTGAAGCGTCGCGGCCCGCCGCTGGAGCAGGCGGTGCCGCTGTGTCTGCACAGCGCTGCGCTGCGGGCCTTGCTGGCGGCGGCGCAGGTGCGAGTGAGTCAGCGACTGCACGCACACGCAACGGTGGCGACTGCGCGGAGGGAGCATGCACTGGATCGCCTTGCAGCCGCAGTGTGAAACTCCCCCTCCGGGGGTGGTTGCCGCAACTCAGGACGAAGCAGCGCAGCGCGTGTCCCTGGGCTGGCGCGCCCTGCAATTCACGCCGCGCGTGGCGCTGCTGGGCGAGGCCGTGCTGCTGGAAGTGTCGGGGAGCGAGCGACTGTTTGGTGGGCGCGCCGCCTTGTTGCGGCAGTTGCTGGAGCCACCGCTGGAGATCATGGGCTGCTCACAGGGAGCGACTTCCTTGCTGGCGCTGGCTTGTCTGCGCACCGGTGTCGCTCAACTGTCTGCGCCAACGCCAGATGCCTTGCCCTTGCATGCCCTGAGCGCGGCGCGCGAGCATCTGGCCACGCTCTCGCGCCTGGGCTGCAACTGCTGGGGTGAGCTGCGTGCGCTGCCGCGTGGCGGCGTGGTGCGCCGCTTTGGCGCGGGTCTGCTCGATGCACTCGATTGCGCCTACGGGCTCAAGCCCGAAGCGCATGCCTGGCTCATTGCACCTGAAGTGTTTGAAGTCAAGCTCGAACTGCACGCGCTGGTGGAACAGGCGGGCGCGCTGATGTTCGTGGCGCAGCGTCTGTTGACGCAGTTGCAGGCTTGGCTTCAGGCGCGGCAAAGCGGCGTGCTGGCGCTGCAATGGACCTGGTTTTTTGACGCGCGACGCAGTCACGCGCAAGCCGATGCGCCGGCCAGCGCCGGCCTGCTGATCCGCACTGCGCAAGCCACGCGCGACATGACGCATCTGGCGCGTCTCACGGCCGAACAACTGGCGCGCTGCACCCTGGTCACGCCGGTGCACAGCCTGCGTTTGCAATCTATCGAGGTGACTCCGTTGCCCACGGCCAGCGCCAGTTTGCTGATCGAGGAACGGCTACACGGCGACAGCCTGCACCAGTTGGTCGAGCGTCTGGGCGCGCGTCTGGGGCCGCAGCAGGTGGTCTGGTTGCAGCCCCAGGCCGAGCATCGCCCCGAGCACATGCAAAGCCTGGAGCCAGCGGTGTCGGCCATGCAGCGCACGGTAGGTAAGAAGCGAGCAGAAAAATTTTCAAGCACAGACGCCGTGCCCGACGCGGCGCTGTACCCGACCTGGCTGCTGGAGCAGCCACTTCGGCTGGCGCTGCAAGGCAGCCGCCCGCTGTACCAGGGCGCGCTGCAACTGCTGGTGGGACCGCAGCGACTCGAAGTGATGGGCTGGGCGCAGATCGATGCGCCTACGGCGGCGCTGCGCGACTACTTCATCGCGCTCAGTCCGCACGCCGGTCTGCTCTGGGTGTACCGCGAGCGCCTTCCCAAAGGCCAGGCCAGCGACCTGTGGTTTCTGCACGGGATCTACGCGTAGCAAACCATGGTGACCGAACTGCCCGCCTATGCGGAGCTGCATTGCCGCTCCAACTTCAGCTTCGGCTTGGGTGCGTCGCTGCCGGAAGAACTGGTGGCACGCGCCCACGCCTTGGGCTACAGCGCACTCGCGCTCACCGACGAATGTTCCGTGGCGGGATTGGTGCGCGCGCACACCGAGGCGAAAAAACTCGGGCTCAAGCTGCTGCCGGGAAGCGCGTTCAGCGTGCAGCGATCTGTGGGCGACAGTTTCGAACTGATCGCCTTGCCGCGCAACCTCAACGGCTGGGGCAACCTGTGCGAATTCATCACGGCAGCACGCCGTGCGGCGCCCAAGGGCGAATACCACGTGACACAGGAGGAATCCGATTTCACGCTGTTGCACGACTGCGAACTGCTGTTCGTGCCGCAGCGCCGCCTTTACAGCGATGACGATGTGAGCTTACTTTGTGCGCTGCTGACGCAGCTCGCAGACCAGTTTGGCTCCAGCCTGTGGCTGGTACTGGAACTGTTGCACGGCATCGACGACGCACTGTGGCTGCAAACGCTCACGCAGGCCAGCGTGGCCAGCAGCGTTGCGCTCGTGGCCGCGGGTGGCGTGCTCATGCACGTGCGCTCCCGCAAGCCGCTGCTGGACGTGCTCACCGCCACGCGCTTGCACCTGCCGCTGTCGCAGTGCGGCCAACTCGCGCAACGCAATGCCGAGGCGCACCTGAGGCAGCGCGTGCGTCTGGGACAAATCTATCCACGCGCCCTGCTGGAGAACACGCTGGAGGTGGCGGCGCGCTGTGCCTTCAGCCTGGACGAGATCCGCTACCAGTACCCGATGGAGACCGTGCCTTCAGGTCAGACGCCGACGCAGACGCTGGCGCGCCTGTCCTGGGAAGGGGCTGGTTCGCGCTACCCGCAGGGCATCCCGGCGAACGTGCAGCAGCAAGTCGAACACGAGCTGGCGCTGATCGCCGAGCTGAAATATGAGATGTATTTTTTGACCGTGCACGACATCGTGCGCTTTGCCCGCAGCCGCCGCATCCTGTGCCAGGGGCGCGGCTCGGCGGCGAACTCGGCCGTGTGCTATTGCCTGGGTGTGACCGAGGTCGATCCGTCGCGCATGAACGTGCTGTTCGAGCGCTTCATCAGCCGCGAGCGCGACGAGCCGCCCGACATCGACGTGGACTTCGAACACCAGCGGCGCGAGGAGGTGATCCAGTACATCTACGCCAAGTACGGCCGCGAGCGCGCCGCCCTGACAGCGGTGGTGGTGAGCTACCGGCCGCGCAGCGCCCTGCGCGACGTGGGACGGGCACTCGACATCGACATCGCACTGATCGATGCACTGTCGCGTGAACACCCCGGCATGTACAGCCGTGAGGTGCTGGCCGAGCGACTGCAGTCGGCGCTGGAACAACTGCACCCGGATGTGCTTGTGCCTTCGCCAAAACGCCTGGCGCTGTGGCTGGATCTGTCGCGCCAGCTCATGGGTTTCCCGCGCCATCTGGGCCAGCACGTGGGCGGCTTCGTGCTGACTCAGGGCAAGCTCACACGACTCGTGCCTGTGGAAAACGCTGCCATGATTGATAGAAGCATCATCCAATGGGACAAGGACGACCTCGACGCCATGGGACTGCTCAAGGTCGACGTGCTGGCGCTGGGCATGCTGAGCGCCATCCGTCGCTGCCTGGACCTGATGAGCGCGCGGCGCGGCCACGCATTCGAGATGCAGGACATCCCGGCCGAAGACTGCGCCACCTACGACATGATCTGCGCGGCCGACACCGTGGGTGTGTTCCAGATCGAAAGCCGCGCGCAGATGTCGATGCTGCCGCGCCTGCAGCCGCGCTGCTTTTACGACCTGGTGGTGGAAGTGGCGATCGTGCGTCCGGGGCCAATCCAGGGCGGCATGGTGCACCCCTACCTCAAGGCGCGCGCCAATCCGCAGGCCGTGGTCTATCCCAGCCCTTCGCTCAAGGAAGCCTTGAAGCGTACCCTTGGCGTGCCGATCTTTCAGGAGCAGGTGATGCAGATCGCCATGCTGGCCGCGGGCTTCAGCGCGGGCGAGGCCGACAGCCTGCGCCGCTCCATGGCCGCGTGGAAGCGCAAGGGCGGCGTGCACAAGTTTTACGACCGCATGGTCAGCGGCATGACCGAGCGCGGCTACACGCTGGAGTTCGCTAAAGCCATCTTCAAGCAGATCGAAGGCTTCGGCGAATACGGTTTCCCCGAGAGCCACGCCGCCAGTTTTGCGCTGCTGGTGTACGTGAGCAGCTGGCTCAAACGGCACGAGCCCGAGTGCTTTCTGGTGGCCCTGCTCAACAGCCAGCCACTGGGTTTTTACAGCCCCTCGCAACTGGTGCAGGACGCCAAGCGCCACGGCGTTGAAGTGCGTGCTGTGGACGTGATGCACAGCCAGTGGGATTGCTCGCTGGAGACCGGGCCGTCAGTGCGAGCGCAGCACGGCAATCCATCTTTCGCCTCAGATGCACTTGCCGTCAGATTGGGCCTGCGCGTGGTCTCGGGCTTGAGCGCCGTCGCCGCACAGCGCATCGTCGATGCTCGGCAACAGCAACCGTTCACCAGTACCGAAGACCTGGCCTTGCGCGCGCCGCTGGACCAGGGGGATTTGAAGGTGCTGGCCGCCGCCGATGCGCTGGCTGCGCTGTCGGGCCATCGACGCCAGCAGGTGTGGGACGCCTCGGCGCTGAAGATGGCGCCGCCGCTGCTCAAGAGCGTGCCGGTGGAAGAGGATTTTCTGGAGCTTCCCGTAGCACCCGAAGGCGAGGAAATCGTTTTCGACTATGCAGCTACCGGACTCACGCTGCGGCGCCATCCGCTGTGCCTGCTGCGCGAGACTTTGAACAAAAAAAGATTGCTCACGGCGCAGGCACTACGCGATCTACCCAGCGGCACCCTGGTGCGCGCCTGCGGCATCGTCACCGTGCGTCAGCAGCCCCAGACTGCGCACGGCGTCACCTTTGTCACGCTGGAGGACGAAACCGGAACGGTCAACGTCATCGTCTGGAAAGCACTGCGTGAACGCCAGCGCAGCGAGCTCATTCACGCCAAACTCCTCGCTGTCTACGGCGTGTGGCAGCGCGATGTTGACAGCGGTGGCCAGGTGCGGCACCTGATCGCGAAGAGGCTTGTAGATCTGACACCGCTGCTCGGCAGGCTGGCCACCGAGAGTCGAGATTTTCATTGACGAGTTGCCGTTGCAGGAGCACCCCACTCGTGCCCGGGCGGGTATGCAATAATTTTCTCATGTCGCCAAATTGCCTTTTCGTTCTGCAACGCATCCTGCTCGTTGCTCTGGTGTTGGTGGGCTCGCCATTCCTGCTCAGCGGATGCGGGGGTGGAGGCGGCACCGCCGTGATTCCCACACCGGTTGTGCCCAGCCCGTCCATTGCAGCGACCGCCCAGATCGGCGGGGCACAGCTCATTTCCATTGCCAACACGGTTGCCGGCGCAACCGTGTACTACACGCTCGATGGCTCCACACCGAATGCCAATTCGCTTCAGTATCTGGCGCCGTTTCTCATCACGCAGAGCACGACCGTCAACGCCATCACCGTCTCCGCTGCAACGCAGAGCAGCGTCTCCACTCAGTCCTACACCATGAACATTCCGTCCGGGACGCTGGTCTGGAGCGAAGATTTCACCAACACCACCAACGCCAATATTCAGCCGGATCCTGCGATATGGACCTATGACGCAGGAGCGACCGGCTACGGCAACCAGGAGTTGGAGGACTATTGCGCCTGGGGTTCGAACATCCCCCCATGCACGACGGCCAACCCCAACGTGTACGTGGGGACGGACAGCGCGCTGCATATTGTTGCGTTGCAGCCTGGGGCATCCGGCACCTATACCTCGGCGCGCATCCGCTCGCAGGGTCTGCTCAGCCTCCCCTATGGCCGAATCGAAGCCCGGATGATGCTGCCCGAAGGCCAGGGTTTGTGGCCTGCGTTTTGGCTGTTGGGCAACAACTACGCGACTGTCGGCTGGCCCGCTTGCGGCGAGTTGGATGTCATGGAACATGTGAATGCACCCGTGCCGGACTTGATCCTCGGATCAGTTCATGGGTCCCACTACGACGGGTCTCAGCCGTACACAGTTCCGGGATATTCGGCGGCCGGCTGGCACATCTACGGGATGATCTGGTCCAAGGGGTCGGTGCAATACTACGTCGACTCCCCAAGCAATATCTATGCGACGTTCACCCCTGCGATGGCCGCGAGTCAAGGCGGCAGCTGGCCGTTCGATTCCGGCTACCCAAGCTTCATGATCCTGAATCTTGCCGTCGGCGGCACGTTCCCGGGTTCGCCCGACGGTTCAACGCCTTTCCCGTCGCAGATGATCGTCGATTACGTGCGCCTGTACACCAACTAACGCCGAACCCCCATCCGAGCGGTCTCACCGAGAGCGTCGGTTTCATGGGTGGGCGCCACGTCGCGCTGTCGTCAATCGCGGGAATGCGCGCCGTCAGCCGAACTTGCCGGTGTCGACATATTCCTCTGATATCAGCGACCACCAGTCGGTGGCCAGGCCGCTCAGGACGTACGCGTAGGGAAGCCAGCCGTAACCGCCATCCCCCCAGCCAGTACCCCAGGAGTTGCGAATCAGCAGAGCACCCTTGGTGGCCACAGCGCCGGCTGCCTTGTTCTTGATCACCAGGCTGTCGTTGTAGCCCACCGCCATGATGGCGTGTCCACCCACGATCTTTTCACCCGCAACCGGGTAGGGAATGGCACCCTTGTTGGCGACACTGGCCTGGGTGTACGAGTTGTAGACCGTGAAGCCGAACATGGATGGCAGTCCAGCGGCCAAATTGGCTTTGATGGCATTCAGCACGTTCGCTGCTGGCGTGCCGGCAGGATCAAGCCTGTAATAGTTCAGCGCCTGGTAGTTTTGCCCGAACGAGTACAGAAACGCCGTGGGTTCGTTGTCGAAATTGGCGACCACATAGGGACAATAAGACTCGGGCGGTACACCAAACAGCACCAGGGCTTCCATTGTGTTGCGCAGATAGCCGCCCGTGTCGCCGGTCACTTTCATCAGATCGCGCGTGGCCTTGTACAGGAACAGTCGGGACGCGTCGATGTGCCTACCGTAGGCGCGGCGCTCGTAGTATTCGACCATGCCAACGCCAGCGTGGGCGGTGCAGGCGCCCAGGCTGAGCTGGTCCTCTATCGGCGAGCACCAGGCGCGCAAATCAGTACTGGCGGGCAGGGAAGCTGGCTTGCGCACGGCCTTTGTCTTGCGCAACTTGGCGAGCATGGGCTTGATCCTGGTCTGATCCGGCGTGTAGTCGTTGATGCTGGGGAGGTCGTGCAGCCAACCCAGACCGGGGACAGTTGTTGAGTCACTCATGAAATGTTCTCCTTAACTATGAACAATGAACGCGCCGCCTGCGGCCGGAAATGCGAAATGCGGTGTCGGTGTCTTCAGCCTGCAGGTGCCGGATAGATGCACATTACCCCTGCCAAATCTCCCGCACCCTGCGTTTTGATGGTATCAAATTGATTTCACCATCGCAACCGATAGCTATGCGGGTGAAGTGGTTGTGGCTGGGGAATGGATGGCCTTCGGGCGCGAAGATTGCCGAACGTTCGCCATTCACCGACTGCCACGCCGCGTTCACCGAAAATCGCAAGACAGGTTGGATGAAGACCGGTATGGTCTCGCTGTCTCAACCCAACGAGGATCTTCAAATGCACTTCCGCTCTTGTCAAAACACCGTGATGGCGCGTCACGACACGAACCCTGCAAGACACCTGCTATGGGGTGTTGCCCTGGTCGCGCTCGGAGTCATCTTCCTGATGGATCGACTGGCCTGGATCGATCTGACCCAATACCTGGGACCGCAAACGCACTGGTGGCATTTCCTGCCCTTGTTGCTGGCGCTGGGTGGCCTGATCAGAATGCTGACGGCCCAGTCGGTCCGACAACTCGCCAAAGGCCTGGTCAGGATCGTCGTGGGCCTGTGGCTCTTTGCCTGTCTGCAGCAGCTTGGAGGTTTGAGCTTTGCCAACAGTTGGCCGGTGCTACTGGTCGCCTTCGGCGCACAGATGCTGGTTCGAGGCTGGTACGGTCGGGGCACAAGACCCTGTGAAGAGGTGGCACCGTGAATGGCAATCGTGATCAGACCCGCATCGTTTTGGGCGCCTTCATCGTCCTTGTTGGCGTGCTGGCATTGGCCGACAACCTGTTTCAATTCAATACGCGTCAGGTCCTTCAATTTTGGCCCACGGTATTCGTGCTGGTTGGGGTGATGAATATCAGCCAGACGCGGCAACCCGCGGGCTATTTGCTGGGTGGCGTGATGATTGCGTTGGGCGTGCTGATGACTTTGTCCAACCTGGGCTTGATCAGCTTTCATCTGCGCGACTGGTGGCCCGTGTTTCTTATCGCCGCCGGCATTGCCATGATCTCACGCGGTAGTCTGCGGCGGAATCCGGATGCGGCGCAACAACTCGGGGGTGCCTCAAGCCTCGTGGATTCTGATATCAATGCGATTGCGGTCATGAGCGGCAATAAACTGACGGTCGTTTCCCGCGATTTTCGACAAGGTGAAGCCACAGCGGTCATGGGTGGCGTGGAAATAGATTTTCGGCAGGCCGCTGTTCAGACCGAAGCTCATTTGCGAGCCTTCGCCTTTTGGGGCGGAATTCAGCTCAGGGTCCCCACCGACTGGAGTGTGGAGTGTCGTGTGGTGTCCATCTTGGGCGGCATGGAAGACAAGACCATTCCCACCGCCCAGGCGACGAAGAGGTTGGTGATTGAGGGTTTCGTGATGATGGGTGGCATCGTCATCAAGAACTGATCCTGGCCCTGTCGATCGTCCATGACGCCAGTCACTTCCCAAGTCCGCAGCCTGACGGTCTACCTGACGGCGTGGTGGCTGGCGGGCGTGGTCATGGCCGCATTTTTGGTGAGCACCCACCGCGCCACTTGGGTGTCTGCGTTGGCGTTTGCGATCCCCGTGTGCGTGGTCTATGGATTTGTTGCGGCATCGGCCTACTACGTATGCCGCTCCCTACCCTTGTCGGATCGCGATCACACACGGACGGTCGCCATGTTTGGCGCGGCCTCGTTGTGTTCGGGCGTGTTGTGGACGCTGCTATGTCACGTCTGGAACAGGTTCGGCGACGCAGCGGCGACTGTTGTCGGTGTCGACTCGGGCGGGGACGGCCAGTTGCTAGAGATTTCCCGGGAGATGACGGTCATGCTGGTCTTGCTTGGCAGCACCATCTATCTGATCTCATTGTTGCTGCACAACGGACTGCTGGCGGCGGACCGGCTGTACCGCGCCCAGACCCGCGAGGCCGAGTCGCGGGTGCAGGCACGCGATGCGGAACTGCAGGTTTTGCGCACGCAGATCAGTCCGCATTTTCTGTTCAACAGCCTCAATTCCATCAGCGCACTGACCTCCATCGACGCCGCGGCCGCGCGCAGCATGACGCTGGAGCTGGCGGCATTCTTCCGCGAGACGCTGGCCCTGTCAGAGCGGGAAAAGATTCCATTGGCTGAGGAGATGGCGCTTTGCGGACATTTTCTGGAGATCGAAAAGATCCGTTTTGGAGCCAGGCTTGTCACCGAGATTCAGGTGTCGACGGCGGCCAACGAGGTGATGATCCCGCCGATGCTGCTGCAACCCTGTGTCGAGAACGCGGTCAAGCATGGCATCCGCAATCTGTCCGGAGGCGGCAGCATTGGGCTGCGCGCCTGGGTGCGCGATCACTGGCTGTATGTCGTCATAGAAAACCCGGTGGACAAAGACTCGGGTCCCAGCGACGGCACCGGCACCGGACTGAACAACATCCGGCGGCGCCTGGCAACGCTCTACGGCGATCAGGCACGCGTGAGCTGGTCGCGCGGTACCGATAAATTTACGGTCGAGATCGTGATTCCCAGCGGAGCGAGCACTTGAAATGAATCCTGAAGTGCGGCGCTTGACGGTATTGATCGTTGACGACGAGGCATTGGCGCGGCGTTTGATTCGGGAATACCTGAGTTCCCACCGTGACATCGAGATCCTGGGCGAATGCGAGAACGGATTGGATGCAGTGAGGGAAATCGCGGAACTGAATCCAGACCTGGTGTTTCTGGACATTCAAATGCCCAAGCTGACGGGTCTGGACGTGCTGGAATTGACGGGTAGAAAAGCGGGCGTGGTCTTCACTACAGCCTACGATCAGTACGCACTCAAGGCGTTCGATCTGCATGCCGTGGATTACCTGCTCAAGCCGTTTTCTCAGGCTCGTTTCGATGAGGCGCTGGTGCAAGCGCGCAGGGATTTTGGAAGCGATCCGCCGGCGCTACGTCAACTCATTGCCGATGCGGCCACGCCCCTGACGCGCATTCTGATTCGGGACCGCCATCAGGTGCATGTATTGCCGGTGGAGCAGGTGGCTTACGCGCAGGCGCAGGACGACTACGTCAACATTCACAGTCAGGGCCGGGACTACCTGAAGACCCAATCCCTGACCGAACTGGCAGCGCAACTCGATCCCATGCAATTTGTGCGGGTGCACCGTTCCTATCTGCTCAACCTTGCCCATCTGCAAAAGTTGGAGCGTTCCACCAAGGACAGTTTTGTGGCGGTCACGCGCTGTGGTCAACGATTAGCCATCAGCCGCGCGGGTTACGAACGGCTGAAGAAGTTGTTGGACGGCCGCTGACCGCGTCTGCTTTAGACTTGACCCCCATCGCCGTGCCTATAGAACTTATCCCGACAATGAAGAAGTCAACGCTGCTCGCAGCCGCCCTGGCGTTGTTTGCTGCCTTGATCCCACCGCAACCCAGCATGGCTCAAACCTTGACAGGCACGATAGACATCTTTCAATGGCTCGAAGAAGTGCAGGGTGAACGCGCCCTGAGCTGGGTGCGCGAACGCAATGCGATCAGCCTGAAAGCGCTGCAGTCAAAAGCGGATTACGCGCCGCTGCGCGGGGAACTGCTGGCGGTTCTGAACAGTCGCGACCGCATTCCGCAGGTGAGCCGCTTCGGCCCATGGCTCTACAACCTGTGGCAAGACGAACAGCACCAGCGCGGGCTGTGGCGCCGCGCCAGCCTGGACGAGTACCGCAAGCCGACGCCGCTTTGGCAGACTGTGCTCGACCTGGATGCCCTGGGCGCGGCTGAAAGCGAGAACTGGGTGTTTGGCGGTGCGACCTGTCTGGCGCCAGATTTCCAACGGTGTATGTTGTCGCTGTCGCGCGGCGGGGCCGACGCCCATGTGGTGCGCGAGTTCGACACGCGAACGCTCAAATTTGTCGCTGGCGGTTTCCAATTGCCCGAAGCCAAGAACGAGGTGACCTGGATTGACGCCGATCACATCTTCGTTGCCAGCGACTTTGGTCCCGGCTCGCTTACCGACTCGGGCTATCCGCGCCTCATCAAGCGCTGGCAACGCGGCACGCCGTTGGCCCAGGCCACGACCGTGTTCGAAGGCGAAACCAGGGATGTGGCGGTGTCGGTCCAGGTTGACCATACGCCGGGCTTCGAGCGCACGCTGTTCAGTCGCGCCCTGGACTTCTACAACCAGACGCTTACGCTATTACAGGGTGACGCTCTGCTCAAACTGGACCTGCCCAGCGATATGAGACCGCGCTTCTGGGGTGCACGCCTGCTGCTGCAGCCGCGCAGCGATTGGCAGGTTGCGGATCAGCGGTTTGCGGCGGGTTCACTGTTGCTGGCCGACGCTGCTTCCTACTTGGGTGGCGTGCGCAGGTTTCATGTCCTGTTCAGCCCGACGGCTACGCGCTCACTGGCCGGCTACACGCTGACGCGCGAGCACGTGATCCTGAACATCAGCGACCAGGTCGCCAGTCGCTTGGAGGAGTGGGATCTGTCGGGCGCCACGCCGCGGCATCGCAAAGTCGCCGCACCGTTCCCGGGCACACTGAGCTTGGGCGGCCTGTTTGACAGCGAATTGCCAAAGGATGATCTGGCTGACCGTTACCTCGTCAACTACGCCGACTTCCTCACACCCGACACGCTCTATCTGGCGCAAGCCGGCAGCGATGCGCGCGAGGCACTCAAAAGCCGCGAGCCCCAGTTCAGGGCTGACGGCATGCGGGCCGAGCAGTTGTTTGCGACCAGCCGCGACGGTACGCGCGTCCCCTATTTTGTGGTCTGGCCCGCGGGTGCCAGACCTGATGGCCAGAACCCGACACTGCTCTATGGCTATGGCGGCTTCGAAGTGTCGATGCGGCCCTGGTACTCGGGCGGTTTCGGTCGCGCCTGGTATGCGCGCGGCGGCGTGTTGGTGCTGGCGAATATCCGGGGTGGTGGCGAGTTCGGACCGACCTGGCATCAGGCGGCGGTGAAGGCTGGCAAGCAGCGCAGCTACGACGACTTCATTGCCGTAGCCGAGGACCTGATGGTGCGCAACATCACCACACCCCGACATTTGGGCATCATGGGCGGCAGCAATGGCGGACTGCTGGTCGGTGCCAGCTTCGTGCAGCGCCCGGAGTTGTTCAACGCCGTGGTCTGCCAGGTGCCGCTCCTGGACATGCGGCGTTACCACGGCCTGCTGGCCGGTGCTTCCTGGATGGCGGAATATGGTAATCCGGATCAACCGGATGAGTGGGAGTTCATGTCGAAATACAGTCCTTATGAGAATGTCAAGGCAGGCGCGAACTATCCGTTAGTGCTGTTCACGACATCCACGCGGGACGACCGCGTGCACCCCGGACACGCGCGCAAGATGGCCGCGAAGATGCTGGCCCAGGGCCATGACGTGCTGTACTATGAAAACATAGAAGGCGGCCATGGTGGCGCTGCCGACAACGCGCAGCGCGCCACCCTGCAGGCGGTGGAATTCAGCTATTTGTGGCAGCAACTGGGACGCTGACAAACATGCACAAGCTGGTTTTCCGGCACCAGGCTGAACAGAGACGGTTCTGCGCCGAGGTTGACGGCCACCGGTTGGAACTGGACTACCAACGTCGAGGTGATCAGCTGGTCTTCCACCACACCGGTACCGCACCCGCGTTGCAGGGGCAAGGTCTGGCCGGCCAGATGGTGGAGCACGCGCTGCAGTGGGCGGCACCATTGGGACTGCAGTTGGTGCCCGCCTGCAGCTATGTTGCCGCCTATGTGCAGCGCCATCCACGCTGGCAGAGGCTGCTCGAACCATCCCAGGTTCAGCAGGTGTTGAACTACTGGTTCGGTTCTTTGGGTGGTGAGACTCATGGACAGATTCGTTCGCTGTGGTTCGAGAAGAGCGAGGCCACCGACGCCGAGATCGGCAACCGGTTTGGTGCATTGATCGAACAGGCGCTCGCGGGTGAACTGAGCGCATGGCAGACCACGCCGATGGGCAGTCTGGCACTGATCATTGTGCTTGACCAGTTCACGCGCAACACTTTCAGGGCCAGCGCACGCGCCTTCTCTGGAGACGCTCAGGCGTTGCAATCGGCGCTTGCCTTGTTGGAGAGCGCCGATTGCGAACAGATTGAACCGCTGCAGCGCTGGTTCGTGCTGATGCCGCTGGAGCATGCCGAAGACCCCGCGGTGCAGCGGCGCTCGATTGCCGAATTCGAAGCGCTGGCGCAGGCTGACTCCAGACTGGTGAATGCGCTGGACTATGCCCGTCGGCATCAACAGGTGATTGAGCGTTTTGGCCGTTTCCCGCACCGCAATCAACTGCTGGGTCGTGCCTCGACGCCGCAGGAAGAGGCTTATCTTGCGCTGCCGGGATCGGGCTTCTGAGGCCCATACCCATCCGTCAGCCATGGGGACTTGCACAGACGTCGAAACGGACTAACATGCCTCGATCTGAACTCGATTCCAGGGGGTTCCATGGCTGGCAAAATATTTTGGATTGCAGCTTTTCTGAGCGTCCTTGCAGGCTGTGCTGGCGCGCCTGTAGAACCCACCGCGGCGCAGCTACCGTGGCACGATGAGGCCTTTGCCTACGACGCCGATCGGGTGGGGGTGAATCTGGAAGACCTGTTTCGGCTCGACCCGGAACTGGTGAAAACACTCAGGGACCCTGCAGTGCAGCAGTTGAGCACGGCAAGGCGCTTCGAAAAGCTCGTGGCGCTGATCTACGGTCGTGGCATGAAGGCGTTTCCGTATGCGCCGGGGCATTCGACCATGGCGGCAGAAACCTGGCGCCAAAGGCGCGGCGACTGTCTGTCCCTTGCGCTGCTGGCCTATTCAATGGCGCGTGAACTCGGGTTGGTGGCGCAGCTGCAAGAGGTGCGCGTGCCAGTGTTGTTTGAGCGCCGCGACAAAGTCGATTTCCTGAATCAGCACGTGAACGTCCTCTTCCGAAGGAGCGGCCCGATGGATCGGACCGAAAGCCGATTGCAGTCCAGCGACATGATTGTTGATTTCGAACCCGAGGTTGGATCCAACCGCGAGGGCCAGGCGCTATCGGATAGCGCCATTCTTGCGCGCTATTTCAACAACATCGCCGCCGAGTACCTGGCACAGGAGCAGCGACCGCTGGCCTACGCCTACTTCAAGGCTGCGATTCAGACTCAGCCAAACTACGCGCCCAGCTACGGCAATCTGGCGCAACTCTACCTGCGTTCGGGCTGGCAAGCCGAGGCCGAACAATTGCTGCGCAAGGCGGTCGATCTGAGCGATGACGCCACAGTGCACCTCATCTCGTTACACCAACTGTTGCTGGAGCAGGGCCGCACGCCCGAGGCTGCGCGCTACGCGCAATTGCTTCAAGTCAGGCGCGACAGGGATCCCTACTACTGGATTGGAGCGGGTCTGAGAAGTCTGCGCGATGGCGAGTTCCGCCAAGCCATCGCATCGCTTGAAAGAGCGCAGCGATTGACCAACGGATTTGAGGAAGTTCATCGCTATCTCGCCGTGGCCTACTGGCGTGCGGGCGAGAGCTCACGCGCCAATGAACAACTTGAAATGCTCGCGTCGCTCAACCCCGGCAGCGACGACGTCAACGCCCTGCGCAGCAAATTCAGGGGGACGGTCAACACGCACTAACGCCCATCCCGCAGCCGGATCAGCCGTCGAAGTTGTCCCGTGTCAGAAGACCCGCTCGCCTGCGACTTCGCGAGCCAAGGCGGGCATCGTTCGCCACTGGCATTTGTTGTCAAAGGGGGGTACAGTTTTCGCTGGCTGATCTGCCTCACCATGAGGCATCCGCAGGCAGGTCGTCATACTTTGCAGAACCAAGCTTAACGAGGAACAACATGGCCAATATCAATCTGGTTTGCATCGCGCCGCGTCAAATGGATCCCGCCAGTCTGGGGGGGCTGTATGACCTCGAGCGCTTCGAGAAGAAGTACCTGGCGCAGGGCGATTCCTGGTTTTCCATCGGGCACATGCCGCCCTGGGCCACGACCAATGTGCTACAGCAAATGGTGCTGTCGCGATCAGCGGTGGCGGTCAATTGCGCGCATCCGGGCATGGAGTTGTCGCATATGGCGGATACCAGCACCGAGCCTGCATTTCTCAATCTGCTCAACGGCAGTGGCAATCCAACTCTTGCATGGAAATGGGATGCCATCCTGATGTCGGGTGGTGGCAACGATTTGATCGACGCCGCGCAGGCGAATCCGCAGGCCGCACTGGATTCCCGTCTGCTCTTGAGGGCGGACGAGTGGACTGCCAGCGGCAGCGCCGAGGGCTACGTCAGCCAGCTTGGGTGGAAGACTTTCTCGGACCACCTCGACCTTGTCCTCTTCAATCTGCTGGAGGAGCGTGACCGCAATGTCAACCTGGGTGTGCCGCTGCTGCTGCACACCTACGACTATGTGACCGTGCGCAACGCTCCCGCCGGAACCGGCCTTGGCCCCTGGCTGTACAAGGCTATGAATGACCTATATCGCATTCCCGCCACGGATTGGGACGCGCTCTCGGATGTGTTGATCGGCATGCTGCGGACCCTGATGAAAAGCCTGGGGGAAAAGTACGCCGCGCGAAACGTGATTGTGGTGGACACCGTGGGCGCGATCTCGCGCGCCGACCCAGGCACGTCGGGCACCAGCGGCGACTGGGAGAATGAGATTCATCCGACTCCGCATGGCTATTCGCTGTTGGCACAAGCCTGGCGTGGGCCGATGGACGCACTGGCGTGATGCGCGACAACGCGCACCGCTTCTATCCTGACAATCCCAGCAACGACGCCAGCAGTACGCAGGCCGCGGCAATCACAGTGACGGACCGGTTGCATCGAGCCATGTCATGAATAACGGAAAGATCAATAGCACCGCGGGGCTGCGCGCGTTCACATGTTGGCGTGCACCTTGTCGTAGGCCGCCAGCAGCTTGCGGTGCATCTCGCAGCCTTCCAGCGCCAGACCTGGCGCCGAGATACCCATGAAGCGATCGGCCTGCATGATGAGAGCGTGGGCCTGCGCCACGGCGCCGGCGCCATAGAGCTGGCGCAGCGCATCCAGATAGGGGCCGGTGTCGCCCATGTCGGTGAGCTTGATCAGGCTTTCGATGCAGGCGTAAACCGCGCGCCGCTGCGGATTGATCTGCCCGAAATGGCGGATCCAGTCGCAGCCTTCGAGCGTCGCGGCCTCGTCGCCGCTGGCCAGTGCCAGCAGGGTCTTGAGTTCTCCCACACGCAAGTCGCTCCAGAACGTGCCCGCGTCCGCCGCCAGGCCGATCACGGCCGCCACCGGGCGCTGGTCCGCCAGCGTGGATTCGTTCAAGGCGTCAAGCAGATCCGAGCACTCCTCGTCGTCCAGATCGGTGAGGTTCAGGATCGCTTCGCGCAGGTCGTTGCCGACCGAGTTGTTCTCGAAATCCAGATCATCCACCGGGTAGATCTCCGACATACCGGGCACCAGAATGCGGCAGGCGTAGACGCCAAGGTGCGTGAAGTCGGCAATGTAGATGTCGCGCCCATCCTTGTGGATGCGATCCACCGCCCAGGCGTAATCCTCTGCCGTGGTGCTGGAGAAGTTCCAGTCGCAAAAGGGATGATCGGGTTCGTCGCCGAGAAACTTCCAGTGGATGACGCCGCTGGAATCCACAAAGTGGATTTCAATATTGGTGGAACTGGCCACTTCTTCCAGATCAAAGCCGGGCGCTGGGAAGCCGCCGAGCGCGTCCAGAGCTCGTCCTTGAAGCAGTTCGGTGAGGGAGCGCTCCAGTGCGATCTCAAAGCGCGGATGGGCGCCGAAACTGGCAAAGCAGCCCTGGTCTTCCGGGTGCAGCAAGGTCACGTTCATCACCGGGTACTGGCCGCCCAGCGAGGCGTCCTTCACGAGGATGCCGAAGCCGGCAGCGCGCAACGCCGCAATGCCGGCAGCAATGCGCGGGTAGCGTGCGATCACAGTCTCGGGCACGTCGGGCAGGCAAATCCCTTCACTGATGATGCGTCCCTTGATGTGGCGTTCGAAGATTTCAGAAAGAGCCTGCGTGCGCGCCTCGGCCTGTGTGTTGCCTGCCGACATGCCGTTGCTCACGTAAAGGTTGCCGATGATGTTGACCGGGAAGTAAGTGAGGGCGCCATCGCGCTGGCGCACATAGGGGATGGCACAAATACCACGCTCGGAGTTGCCCGAATTGAATTCCACCAGCGCGCTGGCGTCGATGCTGCGTTCAGGGTTGTAGAACTTGTGCAGTTCGGCATTCAACACGGCGCTTGGCCAGCGACCGTCTTCGCCCGCAGCAAACCAGCGCTCCTGCGGATAGTGGACGTACCCGCGGTTGGCGACGTCGGGCCCGAGGTAGTAGTGGGTCCAGAAATAGTTGGTGGACAGGCGCTCGAAGAATTCGCCCAACGCGCTGGCCAGACAGGCCAACCGAGTGGCGCCCTTGCCGTTGGTGAAGAGCAGCGGGCAGTCGCGGTCGCGGATGTGCACCGACCAGATGCCGTCCACCGGGTTGAGCCAGGACTTCTCCTCGATATGAAAACCCAGCGCCTGCAGCTTGGCCTGCAGGGTGTTGATGGTTGATTCGAGCGAGGCGTCTTTGCCAGGGATGAAGTTTTCGGTGGTCATGCGATGGAGCATATCGCACCTAAGTCCTGGTGGAAAATGCGTGAATGGCCCATTCGACGAATCCACAACCTCACCCAGATTCGCCTGATTCATCTGCTCCCGTACTGTGGAAACGATATCTGGCGTTTCTGGCGCCGATGATCCTGAGCAACTTTTTGCAGTCGATTTCTGGTACGGCAAACAATATTTACCTGGGTCAGATGCTGGGTGTGGGCGCCATGGCTTCGGTGTCGGCGTTCTTCCCGGTGCTGTTTTTTTTGATCGCCTTCATGATCGGCTTGGGCTCAGGCGCAGCGGTGTTGATCGGGCAGGCCTGGGGCGCAAAGGAGCGGGATCGCGTCAAGGCCATCGCTGGCACTACCCTCACGATGGGCCTCAGTGCGGGCCTGCTGGTGGCGGTGTTCGGCGGATCATTTGCCGACGTGATGTTGCGCGCCTTGGGCACACCGGCCGACATCCTGGACGGTGCGACGGCCTATTCACGTGTGATGCTGATGGGTGCACCATTGATCTTTGTCTTCCTGTTGACGACTTCGATGCTGCGCGGTGTGGGCGACACCACTACGCCACTGCTCACGCTGCTCATCGCCATCGCCGTGAGTCTGCTGGTGACGCCGGCCTTGATTCAGGGTTGGCTGGGCTTGCCGAAAATGGGCGTGGCCAGCGCGGCCTATGCGGGGGCCGTTGCATATATTTCCGCACTCACCTGGCTGGCGTGGTATTTACGCCGCAAGAAGCACGTGCTGGCGCCGACTGCGGCGTCGCTGAAATACCTCACCTTCAACCGCGCGCTGCTGCAAAAGGTGCTGCGCATCGGACTGCCCACGGTGCTGTCCATGACCACCGTTTCGATCGCGGAAATCGCGGTGTTGTTTCTGGTGAACCGCTACGGCTCACAGGCCACTGCAGCCTATGGCGCAGTGAACCAGATCGTGTCCTACGTGCAGTTCCCGGCGATCTCCATCGCCATCACCGCCTCCATCCTCGGTGCGCAAGCGATTGGCGCCGGTCGATCTCACACGTTGGGCCGCATCGCGCGCACCGGCATCGTCATGAACCTGGCACTGACAGGGTCGCTGGTGCTCCTTGGGTACCTGTTTTCGCGCAGCATTCTGGGGCTGTTCATCACCAACCCGGCGGTCGTGGACATGGCACAGACGCTGTTGCACATCATGCTGTGGAGCAGCGTCGTGATGGGCATGTCGATGGTGCTGTCGGGCCTGATGCGCGCCAGCGGTGTGGTGCTGGTACCCACCGCCATCGGCATGCTCGCCATCGCCGGCATCGAGGTTCCAGTGGCGTGGGCACTGAGCAACGCCTACGGCCTGAACGGCATCTGGGCCGCGTATCCGGTGGCGTTCCTTTCGATGCTGGCGATGCAGACCGCCTACTATCGGCGGGTGTGGCGCAAGATGCCGATTCGCAGGCTGTGAGAGGTAACTAGGACAGTTCCACATCGACCCGTCTGAAGTCGCCTGCGCGCAAGGCTTGCGCTGCAGCGCCTTCCAGTTGGGGCATGTGCACGGTCTGCACGCTGCCGTCGCGCCCGTACAGTGTGAAGCGGCTTGGTGTGGCGGCCACTGCGCCGAAGGTATCCCGGCGCAACGGGTTCAGGTACACCAACAGGGTGTTTCCCAACAGGGCGCAGGCGGCGCTGCCCTCGGTCAGCACTTCGTCCTCGCCGAATGGCTGCGCCTGGCGTGCCTCGGTGGTGAAGAAGTCCCTGGACAGGCTTGGGCTGGGGCGGAATACCAGTTGTTCCTGTTCCCAGACGAAGGGTGTGGCGCCCAGGAACAGATGGGTCCACAGGTGCAGGAACTCGACTGTCGAGCCCGACAGGCGCGCGACGCAGCCTCGACCGTGCTCACGCTCGTCCAGGCTGAAGCCACTACTCACGATGAAGCTGACGTTCTCCAGGGTGCTGCGCTTGTACTGCACCGGGTCGCGAAACGGAACCAGCAGGTCCTTGATCTGCGTGTAAAACTCATGCACCAGACCGCGGCGGGCCATCTCCAGCACGAATTTGGCGTGCATATGCAGGAAGATGGAACCGTTTTCCAGCCAGCCGTAATTGAAGATCCCCACGCGCCCGAGTTCCATCGCGTCCTCGCCCAGCGGAACGTTCAGCCGGTACATGCCCAGTTTGCGATCGAACAATTCGGAGGCGCGCACGGCCTCATAAAGGCGACGCACTTCCGCATCATCGGCTACCCGCATGGCGTGCACAAAGCCTTCCAGAAACAATGGCAGCGGCCGGGGTTTGAATCGACTGATATGCACCGTGCCATCCTCGTGAGCGGTGAATTCATCGGCTTCGAATGCATAGTAAGTGGTAATGCCCTGGGGCGTTCGCGCCCGGGTGATCGCGACGTCCAGGTGACGGGACACGTCGTCCAGCAGCGCCGTCACCACCGGGTACGGCTGGGCCTGCTGCGCCCCCTCAAAACCCATGAAGACCTGCTCGCGGTAGGCTTCCTTCAGATCGTGGCTTGTCTGCCAGAACGCGTGTGGCGTGGCCGCAGGTCGCAGCAACAGGGCCTGCAGTCCCTGCAGAAAATTCGCCAGTTCCAGCGGCAGCGGGCAGCGCCCTTGCGCATCCGAGAGCGCGCGGCGCGTGAAGTCCACCAGGCGCTTGAGTTCGATGGTCTCGTTCACCGACGAACCAAACAGGCCGGGCAAGCCATTCATGGCGTCGCACCAGCCAGGGCGGTCAGCCTCCATCTCGATGCCGATGCCGCAGGGATCGAGTGATGAAAATTTGTTCGCCACCAGGGTCAGGACTTTGCCCAGGAGCGTCGTGTGCACGACCTCACCGGCACCGTGCTGATCGCGCACCTGGTGCGCATGTGACTTGCGGCTGCTGATCAACTCCTGCTTGTCCTTACGGATCCGGACCGCGCCGTACTGGCGCACTCCGCGCGCCGTCATGACGTGTTTATGCGCGCGCGGCATCACGAAGTGCGTGGGATCGAAGAAGGTGTAGCCGTCCTGGGCAAACAGTTCGCCCACGCGCTCGGGGTAGATCGCGGCAAAGGCTTCCAGCAGGTCCACCAGATAAGTCCAGTGATCGGACCAGTAGCCCTTTTCGAATTCGGCGTTTTCCTCCTCCTGCGCCGCCGCCAGAATCTCCGTCATCAAGGGCGCGACGTCGCTGGTCTGGGAACGCAGCAGTTCCCACAGTTGGGCGTATTTGAACGGTGCGCCAAGCAATTTTTCCAGTCCTGGAACCTTGGCAAAGTCGGAGCTGAAGGCTCCGGCATCAGGCACCACATAGCGCGAGTTGCGCAGCAACATGGGGTTGTAGCCATCGGGCTGGATCAGCTGGAAGAAATAGTGGATGTTGCTGCCGCACAGTGCGGGGTCGAAGAAAAGATCGGTGCGCCGGTTTTGCAGCATGTCGCGAAAATCGCCGTTGCCTTCGGAATAGGGCGTGTCCGGCACCAGAAAATCGTTGTAGTCGCGCTCCAGGTCGCCGTGTTTGCGGCCATACAGATGAAGGCGGGCACCGCCCGGGGCCAGCACCGCAAACCCGCCGCGCAAGCCGTTGTCCAGGTAGCATTGGCGTACATGGGCGTCGAACAGCGGGTGGGCCGTCGCGCTGAAGGCGCGCTGCGTCAAGTCCGACACCAGTCGCCGATTCAACTCGCGCCTGGCTTCAAAGTAGCCAGCACCGCTGACGTCGTTCAGGAATTTCTGCAGGGCTTTCCAGGATGCAGCCTGACCGAACAAACCGAAAAATGTGCGGCTCTCGCCGGGCGCGAGTTGCAGTGTGAGCGCCTGGAAGGCCGAAGGCGTGCGGTTGCCCGCCACCTGATTCTCGAACTCCAGTGCCTCCTGTGCATAAAACCTTTCTGGAACCGAGAAATCCAGGGCCGAACCAAAGATCTTTTCGGCGTCCACCAGCGCATGGGTGCGGCCGTTGTCCAGAAAGCCGGCAAAGAAATTGCCGCCTGACACGGGTGCCACCACGGGCGTGTCGCCGGTGAGCACCTTGAGTCGATAGAACGGCGAATTCTCCGCCACACCTTCCACCACCGTCAGCGCCTCCGAGGTGCGGCTCATGTACTTCACGCACCACTGGTTGATGCCATAGGGCAGGATCTGTGGCAGGCCGTCCACGATGTCCACGGTCTTGGGCGTTGTGCCGGTGTTGGTGAGCGTGACCCTGCGCACGAGAGCGGCCAGTGGTGCTTCCGCCAGCGTGTAGCAGTCTGCGCGAATCGTCAGGCCCAGGGCGGCGTGAATCTCTTCGACGCCGACTTCGTGCGGGGACACGTGCAGACGCTGCAGCACATCGCTTGCGGCGCCACGCTGAAACGGCTCGTGTTTCACGGTGTCGGGCCCGTCATGAATCTTCAAAAAAGTCCTGAAGCAGCGGGATGCCGTGAGTTGATAGGCTTTGTCAGCGGGATAGAACTCGAGTATCGCGTCGTCTTTGCTGCGCACGCCAAAGCTGGCGATGCCCTGCCCGCGGTTCACATAGAAGGCCCAGGCCGGACGCCCCGTGGCGCCCGCGATGCCCGGTAGAAAGCTGGCGAACGGGGCCTGGTCGTTGTAACGATCAATGGTGAAGCTATCGTTACCGTTGAAGTGGTAGGCGCTTTGGGACATGCGTGGTCTCGGACGTTGGGAAATTCAAAGCGTGCAATGGTAACAATGCTGGCGGGCTTCGTTGATTATGGTGAAATCACCGGCAATCGTGCTGTTGGCTTGCGTGGCCGCATCGTTGGGGGCAATAGCCGCCCCATGGCGATTGCGACGATGTGCTTTGCTCTGTTCCTGATCATCACGTTCATTCTTGTGAACGCAGCCGAGCATCCTGCGCGACTGCTGCAATGGCTGTGGCCCGAGCATCACCTTGATTGGATTTCACTCACGCTGGCGCTCCTCACCAGGCGACCGGGTTGTCTGCTTCGATGCCCGCAGCGTCCAGCAACGCCGGGTTGGTGAAGAGCGAGCTGAACACGATCTTGCGCACTTGCGGCAGGTCCGGCACGGCGTAGAGCACGGGCGTCATCATTTCCTCGAAGATACCGCGCAGACTGCGCGCGCCGACCTTGTATTCCAGCGCCAGCTCCGCGACTTCCACAAACACGCGCGGCGCGATCTCCAATGCCACGCCCTGCTCCTGCATGATGTCGCGAAACTGTTGGTAGATCGAGTTTTTGGGCTCGGTCATGATCCGTACCAGCGTGGCGCGCGACAGGTCCTGCAAATTGGCGATCACGGGCAGGCGCCCGGTGAACTCGGGAATGAGTCCAAACTCGATCAGGTCCGTGGGTTTGATGCGGGCGTTGAGCTTGTCCAGGATTCGCTGATTGGCCGAGTCGCCAATCGAGATGAATCCGTAGTTGGGTTTGCCCGCGCGGATCTTGTCCAGTCCCACGAATGCGCCGCCGCAGATGAACAGGATGTTGGAGGTGTCGATCGCCTGCGTGGCGTTGAGCTTGACCAGCGAGCCTTCCATGATCTTGAGCAGGGCATGCTGCACACCCTCGCCCGAAGTGCTGCGCAGCTGGCCGCCCGCAGACTTGAGCTTGTCGATCTCGTCAATGAAGACAATGCCGTGCTGCGCCTTGGCCATGTCGCCGTTGGCCTGACCCAGCAGTCGCAGCAGAATGGCTTCGATCTCCTCGTTCACGTAGCGCGTCTGCGCCAGCGAGGTCGCGTCGGCCGTGACAAAAGGAACGCCGATGGCGTTGGACAAGGTCTGGCACAGCAGGGTCTTGCCGGTACCCGTGGGGCCTACCAGCAGCACGTTGCTCTTGGCAATCGATGCGTTGAGTCGCGCGGCGCCCAGCAGCTTCTTGTAGTGCGCGTACACCACCACCGCCAGGGTCCTCTTGGCCTCGTCCTGGCCCACCACGTACTGGTCCAGATAGCGCACGATGGCGCTGGGCGTGTGGTTCGCGGCGAGTGCGCTGGCCGCCACGATGGTGCTGATGCGGGTGGGTGTCCCGCCCTCATCGAGTGCTGTCTTGTTGACCATGCGGGATTATGTGCGCTTGGCGCCCAGACTGCGGCCGAAGCGCAAAGCCCACCAAGTCAGCGCCAGTGCGACGACGCAGGAAACGATCGCCAGGCTGTTCGCGCTGGGCGTGGGGCTGGCCATATTTTTTGGCAGTTCCGCGAACACGGACAGCGTTTGAAAAGCGATCGCGACACCGACCGCGCCGCGCCGCACCAGCAACCATGTTGTCAGGACACTCAGTAGAACAGGCAGGACCGTCGCAAAGCCCATACCAAGGGTTTCAGCTGCGAAGGCGCTACTCAGCGCCGCCAGTGCAACCAGCGCTCCAAGCGACATCGTTCGGCGCCTTGTGGTGCAGAAATGAGCCGCGCTCACCGTCAGCGCGACGACCGCAAGGTTCGAGCAGAACTCGCCAAAGCAGGCCATGACCGTGGTCCAGAGCGGTTGGATCGAGTCCCAGGCGCCGACGCCCGCGAGGTTGGGGCTGTTGTCGGGCAAGAAGTGGTGCAGCGTCGTCCGCAAACCCATGTACAGGAGCGACAGCGACAGGCCGCGCAGCATATCGTTGGCAACGGCCGACGTGCTGGGGCGCTGCTCGCTGAACAAGCGCATGGTCAGAAGGCCCAGCAACGCCGCCAGCAGCAGGTAGCCCACCGCCGCCATGGCCACGGCCGTTGCCGCCTGTGCGCTCCAGTCCTGTGCCACGTTGAACGCCATCGCCTTGCGATCAAAGCTCAGAGCGTACACCGCCATGGCGGGTACAAGCAGCATTACGCCCCAGGTCAAGCCCTGGTGCCAATGGAGTGTGCCCTGCACCACATGGCGCAGCGCCACGCCCAGCACCAGCAATACGAGTGCCACGCCCGCCACGCCAGCGGCGATCTTGAACGGAGCCTTCGCCGATTCCTTGGCCTGCTGCTCGCGCTGCCACGCCTCCGGTACAAACACGTATTGCCACGCTGTCAGTTCGTCGCCGCGCACGGTGACGGCGACGCGGCTGGTGCCGCCTTTCACATCCAGGGCCTGTTTGTCATCCCAGTAAAAAGTCCAGTCTCGACGCGCCGGAAGTTCCTTTTGGTCCACCGAAGCCAGAATCCAGTGCCGGTTCGCCAGCGCCTTTTGTCCCTCCATGTAGCTGTGCACCAGGGCCTGCGCTTGCTCGCGGTCGAGTTTGGCTCCGGGTCGGCCTTCCGGCAGATGGTGTTCGACTGCCAGCACCTCACCCTGCCCGGCAAGCGCCACTTCCCATACCTCGGAGCGTTCTTCCACCGGACCGCTGGTGTGCTTGAAAAGTACCTGCCAGTGCTGGGGCAGGAGGGTGCTTCCCAGCAGCCGTTCAAACGCTTGCGGACCGGCCTCGCGCCAGACAAAGCGCACGGCGTTGGCGTCGCCGGCTGCGGCCGGACGCACGATCGCCAGTCGTTTCCAGTTGGCATCGAGTCGCACGCCGCGCTCGGCCAGGATGCTTTCTGCGCGGGCAATCGCCGCCACGTGATCCAGCGTGAACGGGGGCGTTTTCAGCTGGGGCGCGGGCCACAGCAGCAGCGCCGAAATTCCGATGACGGTGCCGACGAACAAGGGTATGCGCTGCAACCACCACGGAAGCGTCGCGTTTTCCGGCGGCAATTCAGCAGTTGGCGTCTCGTCAACTTCTTTCGGTAAAGCGATCGTTGCGGTTGCGGCACTTTCGCCATTGCGCAGCGTTGTCGGCAGTTCGGCAAAGCGGCCCTGTTTGAAACGGGCGCGCGCCACCATCAGCAGCGGCGCCAGCCCTGCCAGCAACACCAGACCACGGTCCAGCCACAGGCGCGGGTCAGTGGCGACGAACAGCGGCAGGCTCATCAGCGTCAGGTCGAAAGTGAAGTGCATCAGCATGCAGGGCACGAGGCCGTAGCGCAGAAAGATCAAACCCCACACCAGTGCCGGAACGAACAGTTCCACCAGCCGGCTGTAGCTGGGTAGCCCGGGGTAGTTGGCATGGGCACCGGCAAATACCAGCGCCTGCAGCACCAGCGCAACGGCGATGATGCTGCGCCGCCAGCCCAGCCGTGCGCCGATCAGCGCGGCTGCGGCCAGGGGTACGGCACGAAACAGCGACTCTTCCATGGTGCCGGCCTGCAAGGCGTTGGCAATCGGCTCCAGCGCCGGGCGCCACGCCGCGAGGATGTTGGGGTCGCTCAAGGACTCGGCAGGAACCCACCAGCCGAACTGCGTCCGTGCGACCCAATAGAAACCGGACACCAGCAACAGTTCGACCGCCATCCAGGCGTAGCCGCCCAGCGTGCGTCCGAGCGCCTGCGGGCTGGCGGCAGCGGCCACGCTCCAGAAGCTGAACAGGCGTGGGTGCTGCGCAAAGGCACGTCGGCTCAAACCTTCAGCCACCGCAAATACCAGCCCCAGCAGCAGTGTCATGACGACGGCAATCGCCAGGGCTGCAGCCGCATTGCGCAGCAGGAAGTTGCTGGCAGAATCGGTGGTGGCATAGCCGAACCAGCGCAGTGGCAGACTTGACAGCGTCGCTGCTCCCAGCGTCAGTCCCGCCACCCCGCCTCCGGCAAGGGCCGGCTTCCAGTTCAGACCACCGCGTCGGGCCAGCCAGAGCCAGCCACCGAGCAGACCGCCCAGACCAAACAGGCCGAACGCAGCGATGCCCGCGACCTTGGCGATGGTTTCATTGCCGGCGCGCAGCTGATTAAAGCGTTGCTCGAACGCCTGCGGCACAAAAGCATAGGGAGTCACCTCTGTCAACCGATCGCCCGTCACCGCCAGTTGCACGCGAAAACGCGCCTCGCCGCGTCTTTCGCTCTGATGTTCGTACACGAAACTGTGATCAATTCGACCGCCGGGCCGCGTAATCTGCGAGGTGCTCAAGGGCGCATAAGAATTCCATAGCGCGTCCCCCAGCAGACTGCGGGCACCGCTCTCTGCAATTGCGCGTGCGGGAGCTTCAGCGAGTGCCGCGCCTTGGGCCTTCTCCGGCACTTTGCGCGTGAAGCCATAGGCGTAGCCCTCGGGCGTGAAGCGCACACTCAATTCGTCTTCCTGCGACTCGCTGAAACGCCGCACGTTCCAGTAGTAGGGCGCCACGAAGCGCCGAGCCAGCAGCGCGGTATAGGCGTCGACGCCGCCACCCTCAAGTTCGATGTAATTCTGCAGCTTGTCCTGATGCTCGAAGCCCGCGACGGCGCGGGTCGTGCCGAGTTCGGGAAAGCGTTGGGCCTGAAGCGCTGCGGCTGCGTCCAGTGCCTGATCGCGGGACAGGCTGACCTGCACCTGAAGCAGCGGCATCGCCTTGGGGAAAAGCCATAGGGACGCTGCGGCCGAGAACACTGCCAGAGAGAGAATTGCGGCCCAGAACGTTTTGCGTTTTTCAAGAATCATGAGTATTTTTTATGGAGCCAGAATGTCATTTTGATAGTAGCTGATGCCCACGCCGGGATTACCCTGAGTGCGGGCGCTTGACCGCCGCCTTTACAAGGCCGCATTGCCTGCGGCGTGGCCCAGGGCAAAGGCTTCCTCAAACACCGAGTAGCCGGCCCAGTCGCTGTGCGCGAAACGCAGCCGTCCTTCATCCGGTCGCCCGGCCCGGTTTATTTGTCTCAGTGTGCCGGGTGCGGGTATCGCCATCGCGTGTCCGTAACGGGTGATGGCGATGCGCGTGAGTTTGCTGCGCAGGTCAGGGTGCGGCACAGCCATGTCGGCCAGCAGCGCGTCGCGCCAGTGCGTCCAGGGCTGCTCGAAAAGCTGGCGCCGACCCTCGGGCAGGTCGCCCAAAGCCAGGTACCAGGTGAGCACGCTCGCGCCGGGAACGCGCTGCAGACTCTGGTGTGTGGCGTCGACGTAACCCAGGCTTTGCATGGCAGGCGCTTTCCCTTCAGGGTAGATCACGTTATCCCAACTCGGCGCTGCGCCGGGGCGATCGTGCAATGGCCGGGCGATGTGCACATTGGCCACGAGCCAGGGTGCGTAGCGGATCTGTGCGGCGCGCTCAAGCACCCGCTCGCCGGGGTTTTGCAGCACGCGGGCGGCCACCATCACTGGCAGCGCCACGATGCAGCGCTCGGCTTGCCAGTGATCCACCGTTTGCGACACCGCGTTGAAGGCATCGACTTCTACGCCGTGTTTGCCATCGGCAATGTGCAGCACGATCTGTCCGGTGTGCAGCTGACCTTCAGCAGCCAGCCGTGCAGCCAGACGCTGCGTGAGCCAGGCATTGCCCTCGGGCCAGGTGAACACGCCGTCTCGATCAGGCGCGCCGTCGCCCGGAACATGGAAACCGTGGCGGCTGGCGAAGTAGTGAATTCCGGCCCATGCTGAGACGATATTGAGACCCGCGCCAAAGTCGTCGCGGCAGCAATAGTCGAGGTACCACAGCAGTTGAGGATCGCTTACGCCCTGCTGGCTCAACCAGCTTGAAAACGTGATGCCATCGAGTTCGAGTTGCGGCGCCGAGGCACGTACGCTCGTCACCGGAATGACCCAGCGCGCGGCCTTGCTGAGTCGCTCCACCAGCGCCGAAAATTTGCGGTAGGCAGCCAGCGTCTGCGGTCCCACGCCGTGCAGCGGCAGCAGCCCTTCCTGCCATTCGCCGCGAAAGAACAATCGCTCCTGCGGGCTGTGGCAAAGATGCCGTTCCTCCCAGACCCAGCGCCCCGACACGCGTTGGCGCAAGCCGAATTCCTCCAGCAAGTCCTGCAATTGCGGCGCGTCATCGCCGGGCACAGGAAGGTAGTGCGCACCCATGGGGCAGGCAATGCCGCCGACCTGTGTGCCGCGCGCATTGCCGCCCGCGCTGTCCTCCAGTTCCAGCAGCGCGAAATCGTGCATGCCACGCAAGCGCAAGGCCCGCGCTGCCGCGAGGCCGGCCACACCGCCGCCGGCGATGAGGACACGGGTGCGGCGTGTCCTGCTGGGCGCGGGCAAGGTCCTGGTGTCGCGCAAAAAATGGCCACGCTCCAAATTGATGCCGTGGAACCCGCCTTCAATCTCATGCCCTGGATCGCAACCGATGAGTGGCAGGGCGCTCGCGGCGAGGATGTGGCGGCGTTGCATCAATGGGCTACTTTTCCCCACTCGGCTTCATAGGTCGTCACCAGCACCTGATTCGACAGCCGGTTCACTTCAGCTGGAACGCGCGCCATGTCCAGCGGGAAGTCAAACAGCAGCGGCATCGATTTCAGATCCAGAAAGCGCAGGCCGACGGGCAGC
>CAILAY010000106.1 GCA_903832285.1 uncultured beta proteobacterium
GACCCCTGATATGCGCGATCGCCAATTCCGGCAGGACCGTGTGGTGTCCGCCTTGCAGGCGGTATTGCCAGCGCATGCCCTGCTCTGGCAAAGTGAAGACACAGTGCCCTACGAATGCGATGGGCTTACAGCCTACCGGCAGCGCCCACTGGTGGTCGTGCTGCCAGAAACCAATGCCCAGATACAGTCCGTCCTCCAGATCTGCCACGCACTGGATGTGCCCGTGGTGGCGCGCGGTGCTGGAACCGGCTTGAGCGGCGGCGCGATGCCGCACGCGATGGGCGTGACGCTGAGCCTGGCCAAGTTCAACAAGATCCTCCGGGTTGACGCCGTCAGCCGAACCGCGCACGTGCAGTGCGGCGTGCGCAACCTGGCCATCAGCGAAGCCGCTGCCCCCCTGGGCCTGTATTACGCCCCGGATCCATCGAGCCAGATCGCCTGCACCATCGGCGGCAACGTGGCCGAAAACTCCGGCGGCGTGCACTGCCTCAAATACGGTTTGACCTTGCACAACGTGCTGAAGATCCAGGGCTTCACGATGGAAGGTGACGCCGTCACCTTCGGCAGCGACGCGCTGGATACTCCGGGTTACGACCTGATGTCACTCATGGTGGGCAGCGAGGGCATGCTGGGCGTTGTCACCGAAGTCACGGTCAAGCTCACGCCCACATCGCAGTTGGCGCGCTGCATCATGGCCAGCTTTGACGACATCCGAAAGGCGGGCGACGCGGTCGCTGCGGTGATTGCGGCGGGCATCATTCCGGCCGGACTGGAGATGATGGACCGTCCCATGACGGCGGCGGTGGAAGATTATGTGCACGCCGGTTACGACTTGAGCGCAGAAGCGATTCTGCTGTGCGAAAGCGATGGCACACCAGAAGAAGTGGAGGAAGAAATCGGCCGCATGAGCGCCGTGCTGCAAAGCCATGGCGCCACCGCGATTGCGGTGAGTCGCGATGAGGCCGAGCGCCTGAAGTTCTGGAGCGGGCGCAAGAACGCCTTCCCGGCCTCAGGCCGCATCAGCCCCGACTACATGTGCATGGACTCCACCATTCCGCGCAAGCGCCTGGCCGACATCCTGCTCGCGATTCAGGAGATGGAAAAGAAGTACGGACTGCGTTGCGCCAACGTGTTCCACGCCGGCGACGGCAACCTGCATCCGTTGATCCTGTTCGACGCCAACGTTGCCGAGCAGTTGCACCGGGCCGAACTGTTTGGCGCCGACATTCTGGAGACCAGTGTTGCCATGGGCGGCACCATCACCGGCGAGCACGGCGTGGGCGTGGAAAAACTCAATTCCATGTGCGTGCAGTTCAGTGCCGCCGAGAGCGAACAGATGTTCGGCATCAAGCGCGCCTTCGACACCAAGGGTCTGCTCAATCCCGGCAAGGTGATCCCGACACTGCAGCGCTGCGCCGAGTACGGCAAGATGCTGGTGCGTGGTGGCAAGCTCTCGCACCCGGAACTGGAGCGGTTCTGAGACCTTGCGGGACAGTCCACAGCTCTTTTCAAGCAGCTGCCCGAATGATCTAATTCGGTGGCGCACTGCGGACGTGCGCATCAATGAAAAGGTGTCAATCATGCGCAAGCTGGGATGGCTGATCATTTTTGCGATTACCACTACGTTGATGGCCTGTGCGTCAATGGAAAACACTTCCCGGCAAAGGCAGGTCGCATCGGTTCTCGCCTACCTGTTCCCGGGCAAGGAATACGTGCCTCCTGCGGCCGAGACGGTGGCTGAACTCAGAGTGCCATTCCGCATTGGCGTGGCCTTTGTCCCTGACGCGGCCTCGACCCCATTTCGCCTTCCTGAAAGTGATCGCCTGAAGCTCGCCGGCAAAGTGAGCGATGCCTTCAGGAATTACCCATTTGTACGGGAAATCGTGCCCGTGCCCTCCATGTATCTGGAGCCTGGCGGTGGCTTTGAAAATCTGCACCGTGTGGCCTCGATGCTCAAGCTTGACGTGATTGCCCTGGTGTCATTCGATCAAGTGCAGAATGCCGGCGCCACCGGATGGTCTTTTCTCTACTGGACCGGCATCGGCGCCTACTCCATCGAAGGAGACCGATACGACATCCTCACGTCGGTCGAGGCCACGGTATTCGACATCAAGAGCCAGCATCTGCTGATGCGGGCAGGCGGCATATCGAACATCAAGGGCACCGCAACGCTGGTGGGATTCTCGGAAAAAGCGCGTGAGGCGCGGACCAGGGGTTTTGACGAGGCGGTCACGGAAATGATCGGAAAACTTCATGCCGAAGTGAAAGGCTTCCGCGAACGCGCGCCCAAGGACCCCAAGATTCACCTGATACTTCCGCCGGGATACAGCGCGACCCCGAATCCAACGGCTCCTTGAAACCGTTGTTCCATTCCGGACTGAAACATCACAAGGTAAAAGTAAACCCATCGATGAGCGCACCCGGCACACGCGAACCTCCGAGCGAGCGCGCATAGTAGGTGTCCACAGCCGGATTGATCTCGGCCCGATCGGTCAGCGCCACGAGTTTCGAACCCAGCGCATCGAACAGGCTTTCGTCCCAGCGCAGATCATTGATGGGCCCCACGATTTCCCCGTTCTCCACCCAAAAGCAGGCATAGCGCGTCATGCCGGTGACGCGCGCCGACACCGGGTCGCTCCAGTTCAGGTAGTGCAGATTGGACAGGTACAGGCCGGTGCCAAGAGTCTTGAGAACGTCGGCTTGCGCCAATGTCCCCGGCGCCACATCCAGCGCGCGCGGACCTTCGTCTTCATCCGCGGCGTTCGCGTTCAGGCCGTACTCTTTCGCGCTGCGCGAACTCACCAGCAGCGTGCTGAGTACGCCCCGTTCGATCAGGGGCAAGCTTGTCGCGCTGACCTCGCCCAGGTTGTTGAAACGCGGGCTCAGTCCCAATGCAAAGTTCTCGCCCAGACTCAGCAAAGGCGAGAGCCGCGCCTCGTTTTCGGCCAGCTTCTTGAACGGGCTGCGTCCCTGCTTCCAGGCTGCCGCCGAGAGCGCGTTCCAGCCCAGAATTCCAACCAGATCGGAGAACGCTCGCGGTGTGAAATAGGTGCGGTACTGACCCGGTTTGATATCCAGCTTTGGGCGCTTCAACAGTTCCAGCAAGGAACGTGTGCGCGCCAGGTTCGCGGCCCAGGCTTCAGCATCCCAAAGTGAGCCCGCATAGCAGCCCTTGGCGGCCCGGGGTCCGTCGTAAAGCGAGTAGTCGAGAAAGAAGGTCTCGGTTGCAAACCAGTGGCTTTGCCCCGCGGAATTCCGGTTCGCGCGAATCGTCACGCCGCCAGCGTAAACGCCCGCCAGATCGCAGCCTTGCGCCGAATCCACCACGGTCTGAACCAGATCACTGGCGCTGAGCAAGGTACCCCGGAACTCATCATGGCTGCTACCGTTATTGCACACCGCGACCTGATTCGGATCGAGAGCCAGCACACCCACCTCGTCGCGACTGCGCTGCAGCAAAGCGTCCATCGCGGCGCCGTCGGCGTCCAGGTTTCCGCTGAGGCTGGGCGACTGCTCCACGCTGCGGCCTTGCGACTGCAGGCTCGCGCTCAGGACCATCTGCTGCACGTTGGTGTTCTGGCGCACGCGATTGCCGTTGAAGCGCACGAAAAGCGACTCCTCTGCCGTGAGGTTGAGCGTGGCAGCCTCGTCACCTTTTAGCCGGGTCAAATAGTGGCTGGCAATGGCGTTGAAGTGCGCTCGCACCTGGGACATGAAATCCGTAGTCACGCCTGCCCTCCAAACACCTGGACGCCGCGAAACAGGCAGGGCGGTGAAGCATGGCCAACACGGATCACCTGACTCGGTTCACCTTTGCCGCAGGAAGGTGTGCCGTGAGCTTGTTGTTCATTGCCGACCGCCGTCAACCGGTTCCAGAAATCAACGGTGACGCCGCGGTAGTTGGGGTTGCGCACCACCTCGCTCAACTTGCCGTTGCGTATCAAGCGCCCGTATTCACAGCCGAACTGGAACTTGTTGCGGTAGTCGTCGATGGACCAGGAACGGTTGGTCTGCATCAGCACGCCCCATTCCACCTGCGCGATCAGCTCGTCCAGTGTGGATGTTCCCGGCTCCAGATTGATGTTGGCCATGCGGTCGATGGGGGCGCGGTTCCAGGACGCCGAGCGAAAGTTCGCCACACCCGGCAGACCACTGCGCTGCTGCGATTCGAGCGAGCCCAGGCCGCGCTGCAACACGCCATGCTCAATCAGCAATTCACGCGTTGCGGGGTTCCCGCCATCATCAAATGCATAGGCGGCAAATTCATGCGCCCGGCCCGGATCGAAACTCACGTTCATCAACTTTGATCCGTATTGCAGCCGGCCGAAATCCGCGGTTTGAACGAAACTCCAGCCGGCGTAATTGCGCTCGTCGCCCAGGATACGATCGATCTCCAGCGGATGGCCGATGGACTCGTGAATCTGCAGCATCATCTGGTCCGGCATCAGGATCAGGTCCATGTTGCCGCTGGGACAATTGGGTGCTTGCAGCAGCTCCAGCGCCTCCTGCGCGATGCGTTGTGCCTCACGCTCCCACAAGTCCTGCTCAAAGGCTTCGCCGCCAAACTGGCCGGTGTGCGACCAGGTACGCGTCTGCGACTCCATGCCCTGCGCTGCGGTCGCACTCAACGTGATATCCACCATGTCAAAGTGCTGGCGGATGTCGGCGCCGTTCGATGAAAAATACGCCAGCTGGGTCTGCACCGTCATGGCGCGTGCGCTGCGGTTCACCAGCAGATCCGACCCCCGCATGGCGCTGCTGGCGCCCATCAGGCAGCGGCTGATCTGTGCCAATGGCGTGCTAGCCAGCGTCTGACTGCGCGGACTCTGGTAGTGGCCCTGGGCGGCCGGACGTTGCGCGTGAGAAAAGGCGTGCAACTTGTGCGCACTGGTGGCGCGGGTGGTCGAAAGCGCGCGGTCGAAAGCGCGCTTCAAACCCTCCGCGCTCAGGTCGGCGGTGGCGGCAAAACCAAAATGCCCATCCACCAGAACCTCACACATGGCGCCGGCGTCCAATGTGGTCTCGTTTTTTTCCGGTAGTTCGTTGCGCAAGCTGCGCATGGAGGTACTCTCGCTCGAATAGCGCAGACCCGCCCAGTCCGCCGATTGACGGGCATGGCGCAGAGCCTCGGGTGCAAATGCAGTGTCGTGATGCGGCATGGGAAAACTAAACCATCCGGCTCAAAGCCTGCTCCAGGTGCTGCACCGTGCGGTCTACGTTGTGCAGCTTGTCCAGACCAAACAGCCCCAGGCGGAAGGTCTGAAAATCAGCGCCTTCGTCGCATTGCAGTGGCACACCAGCGGCGGTCTGCAGACCTTGGGCAGCAAACTTCTTACCCGACTGAATTTCGGCGTCACGGGTGTAGCTAACCACCACGCCCGGCGCCTGAAAGCCCGCCGCCGCAACGCTTGGGAAGCCCTTGCCCACCAGCAGCGCCCGTACCTTGTTTCCAAGGTCCTGCTGCGCCGCGCGCGCCTGCTCGAAGCCCCATGCCTTGGTTTCCTGCATCCGGTCGCGCAGCATCGTCAAGGCATCGGTGGGCAGGGTGGCGTGGTACGAATGTGCACCCGACTCGTAGCTCTCCATGATCTGCAACCACTTGCGCAGGTCGCAGGCAAAGCTGCTGCTGGAGGTGCCGTCTATGCGCTGGCGCGCCCGCTCACTGAGCATCACCATGGCACAGCAGGGCGAACTGCTCCAGCCTTTTTGCGGTGCGCTCACCAGCACGTCGACGCCTGTGGCCGTCATATCCACCCACATGGCGCCCGAGGCGATGCAGTCCAGCACGAACAAGCCACCGTAGGCGTGCACGGCATCGGACACGGCACGCAAATAGTTATCGGGCAAGATCATTCCGGACGCGGTTTCCACATGCGGCGCGAACACCACGCCGGGCTGCTGCTGCGCGATCGTGGCGATGACCTCGTCGATGGGCGCGGGCGCAAACGCTTCCTGCTTTCCAGGCTGCGCACGGCGCGCTTTAAGGACAATGGTTTCGGATGGGATCTTTCCCATGTCGAAGATCTGGCTCCAACGGTAGCTGAACCAGCCGTTGCGAATCACCAGCACTTTCTGCTCGTTGGCGAACTGGCGCGCCACAGCCTCCATGCCGAAGCTGCCGCTGCCGGGAACGATCACGGCAGATTTGGCGTGATAGACCTCTTTCAGCATCGCAGAGATGTCTTTCATGACGCCCTGAAAGCGCCCCGACATGTGATTCAGCGCGCGATCCGTGTAGACGACAGAAAATTCCAGCAACCCCTGCGGGTCCACGTGTGCTAACAAGCCAGGCATATTCAACTCCAGTCCATCTGACTTTCATGCAGCGGCGGCGAAGCGCCCCGAGCCAAGAATGTCAGTTCTTCCACATTACAGGGCGTCAGCTTATCAGGTCGCGCCAGTCGTCGTCCGTGCTTCGGGCAAAGGCACAAAGTTGGTCCACAATGTCAGCATGCAACTTGTTCCCCTGGTCGAACTCACACGCGGTGGCACACTGGAGAACCAGCATTGGGGTGCCGTTGCCGTGGTCAACGCGCATGGCACGGTGCTGGCTCACGCCGGCGACCCGTACTGGCTCAGCTTTTCGCGCTCCACGCTCAAGGCCTTGCAGGCCCTGCCCTTCATGCAGGCCGGCGGGCCCTCGCACTTCGGTTTTTCCTCAGAGCAAGTGGCCATGCTTTGCGCCAGTCACAACGGCGAAGAGATGCATGTGGCGCAGGCGCAGAGCATGCTGGAGAAGGCCGGGCTGGACTATCGCGCACTGAAGTGCGGCTGTCACATTCCCGGTATCTTTACGCAACTGGAGCGTCAACCGCCGCCCGATTTCGTGATTGATGAGCGTTATAACAACTGCAGTGGCAAGCATGCGGGTTTCCTCGCCCACTGCGTGCAGCATGGATTGAGTCTTGAAGACTACATCGATCCGCAACACCCGCTGCAGCAGTCCATTCGGCGGGACGTGGCGCGCGCCGTGGGCCTGGCGCCGGAAGACTTAAGGATGGGCATCGACGGCTGCTCGGCCCCGAACTACGCCATGCCGCTGGCGCACCTGGCGCGCGGCTATGCCCGCTTGGCCAGCGGCGCGCGCGACAGCGAATTCGGCGGCAGCTTTGCAGCCCTGAGCGAGGCCATGACCTCGCATCCGAAGCTGGTCTCGGGAACGGGTCGCAATGACCTGGCGCTGATGCAGGCCGGGCGTGGCGACTGGGTGAGCAAAATCGGCGCCGACGGCGTGCAGGTCGTGGGCAGCAAGAGCCGGGGTGAGGCCTTTGCCATGAAGATCATCGACGCCAACAAGCCCGCTCTGTTTGCCGCCACGGTGGAAGTGCTGCAGCAACTCGGCTGGATGGACGACGAACAACGCGCAACGCTCCAACCCTGGCGCGCACAGGACATACTCAATGCCCGCGGGCTGATGGTGGGCAAGCGTCAGACCGTGTTCCGGCTGCAAGGCGCAATGGTGTGAGAATCCCGCACTCGTGCGCTCCGAATTTTTTCAAAGAAGGAAACATCATGCTGAAACGACGCACTTTGTTGACAACCGCCGCGAGCTCACTCGCCCTGCCACTGTTGTCACCGCAAACCGCTATGGCGCAGGCGCACAAGGACAGCGTGGTGCTGGGCATGACGCTGGAGCCGCCGGGGCTGGATCCGACTGCGGGCGCGGCCTCGGCCATCGCCGAGATCGTTTTGTACAACGTGTTCGAAACGCTCACCAAGGTCAACTCCGATGGCTCCGTGACACCGCTGCTGGCGCAAAGCTGGGAGGTGTCGCCCGACCTCAAGACCTACACGTTCAAGCTCCGGCGCGGCGTCAAGTTCCACAACGGCGAGCCCTGCAATGCGCAGTCGGTGAAATTCTCATTCGAGCGCGCGGCCGGCGAAAGGAGCACGAACAAGGACAAGCGCACCTTCACCAACATGGAGCGCGTGGCGGCGATCGATGAAGACACCGTGGTGATCCTGAACAAGACACTGGATCCGGATTTCCTGTTCCTCATGGGACAGGCCACGGCCATCATCGTCGAGCCCAAGAGCGCCGACAGCAACGCCACGCAACCGGTGGGCACCGGCCCATACCGGCTGGAGCAATGGAGCAAGGGTTCGTCCGTCACCTTGAGCCGATGGGACGGCTACCGCAATGCGTCAGCAGCGAAGATCAGGAAGGTGCAGTTCCGCTTCATCAGCGACCCGGCCGCGCAGGTGGCCTCGCTCCTGGCAGGAGACGTTGACGCCTTCCCGCGCGTGGCGGCGGCACGCTCGCTGGGGCAGTTCAAAGGCAGTCCCAAGTTCCAGGTCGTGATCAGCGGCTCGCGCGCCAAGACCATACTCGCCATCAACAACAAGAAGAAGCCGCTGGACGATGTGCGCGTGCGCCGCGCCATTGCGGCGGCCATTGACCGCAAGGCCGTGATCGAAGGTGCAGCAGACGGCTTTGGCGTGCCCATCGGCAGCCACTATGTGCCAGGTGCGCTGGGCTATGTAGACACCACGGGTGTCAACCCGTTCAACATCGATAAGGCCAAGGCTTTGCTCGCCGAAGCCGGCGTGAAGCTTCCACTGGAATTGACCCTGACGCTACCGCCGGCGCCCTACGCGCGCCAGGGCGGCGAGGTGATCGCGGCGCAACTCGCCAAGGTCGGCATCGTGGCCAAATTGCAGAACGTGGAGTGGGCGCAATGGCTCAGCGGCACCTACACCAACAAGAATTACGACCTCACGATCATCTCGCACGTGGAGCCGTTCGATCTGGGCAACTTCGCCAAGCCGGGCTACTACTGGGGATACGAGTCGCCGCAGTTCAGCGCAATTTTTGACAAGATCCAGAACAGCCCGCGGGTCGCCGATCGAGCCAAACTGTTGGGCGACGCGCAGCGCCTGATCGCCAACGACTCGGTGCACGCCTTCCTGTACCAGCCGCAGTGGATTACGGTGGCGAACAAGAACCTCAAGGGACTGTGGAAAGACATGCCGATGTTCGTGAACGACATTTCGGCGCTTTCCTGGTGAGCGCATTGCACGAGCTTTCAGCCCAGGAACTGAGCAGCGCCTACCGATCACGCACGTTGTCACCGGTGGAGGTGACGAGAGCCGTGCTGGCGCACATGGAGCGCTGGGAACCACTGCTGCACGCAAGCTATCTGTTGCGCCCGGAACTCGCATTGGCGCAAGCCAAGGCGTCAGAAGCGCGCTGGCTGCGCGGTGCGCCCTGCGGGCTGCTGGACGGAGTCCCTGCCACGATCAAGGAGAACATCACCACCACGGGCGACCCGACGCCCCTGGGCACGGCAGCGACCGAATTGATCGCCGCCAGCGCAGACGCTCCACCCGCGGCACGCTTGCGCGAAGCCGGCGCGGTGATCCTGTGCAAGACCACCATGCCCGACTACGGAATGTTGTCTTCGGGGCTGTCAAGTTTTCATGCGCTGGCGCGCAACCCATGGGACCTGAGCAAGACGCCAGGCGGCTCCAGCGCCGGTGGCGGTGCGGCTGCAGCGGCGGGCTACGGACCACTGCACATCGGCACCGACATCGGCGGCTCGCTGCGCCTGCCCGCGGGTTGGTGCGGCATCTATAGCCTGAAGCCGAGTCTGGGCCGCGTGCCGATCGACCCGCCCTACACCGGACGCGCCGCCGGACCGATGACGCGCAACGTAGCCGACGCCGCACTCATGATGCAGGTGTTGTCGCTGCCAGATGGGCGTGACAGCATGAGCCTCCCTTACCAGGCGATCGAGTGGACACGCTTTGATCAGGGCACGGGAAAGTTGCGCGGTCTGAAGATCGGACTGCTGCTGGATGCCGGTTGTGGCCTGGCAGTGCAACCCGAAGTGCGCGCGGCCATCGAAAATGCGGCGCGGCTCATGGAGCAGGCGGGAGCCATGGTGCAACCCATGCTGCCCTTTTTGACCCGCGCCATGCTCGACGGCATGGACCACGCCTGGCGCATGAGGTCGCTCGTGGATTTGAATGCGCTGCCCGCGGAGCGACGCGCCAAGGTGCTGCCCTTCATCCAGGCCTGGGCTGACAGCGCAGCGGACATGACCGGGCCGCAGGTATTTGCCGCGTTCAGCCAGTTCCACGCCACGCGTCTTGCCGCGGTGCGCGCCAGCGCCGACTACGACTACGTGATCTCGCCCACCGCACCGATGCCGGCCTTCGAGGCCGAACTTCCATCGCCCACCAACGACCCGCTGCACCCGCTGGAGCACATTGCGTTCACCGTACCCTGGAACATGTCGGAGCAGCCCGCAGCATCCATCTGCTGCGGCTTCACTGCCGGCGGCCTGCCGATCGGGCTGCAGATTGCTGGCAAGCGCTTTGATGACCTGGGTGTGCTGCAGGTGTCGCGTGCCTTCGAACTTCTGCGAGGGCCGCAGCGGCCCTGGCCGACGCCCTCCTGAGACATTGCGGGACAGACCAAGAGTTACACGAAGTGAACTTTGCTCTGTCCCCAACTAATACCGGGATGTTGGAAGTTTCTTGCGGAACAGGCCAAAGCGACGAGGAATGCGCGCGCTCTGTCCTCAACCGATTAAGCTAAGCCAGGCTTCCAAAGCCGCCCCTGGTCGTAGCGCGGTTGCGCGGGCAAGTCGGCCAGATGCTGCGTATCTGCCCAGCGCAGGATTTCCACCAGCCCGGCCTGCACCCGTACACGGTTCAAGCCAGCGTTGGGAATTTCGCTCTGCCGCGGTCCGCTCAGCGGCAACGCGCGCGCCGTGCGGTAGATCATGTCCAATACGCCGCCGTGCGTCACCACCACGACTGTCTGGCCGGCGTAGGCAGCAGCGAGGCGCTGCACTGCGCCCATGACGCGGGCGTGGAACTGGCGCACGGTTTCGCCATCCGTAAAAGCGTAGTCGGCGCCGAACTGTACCCACTGCGACCAGGCCTGGGGGTGCTGCTGCTTAACATCGGGCACACGCAGTCCGTCGACCACGCCGAAATTCTGCTCGCGCAAATCCGCATCCAACGCGGCATCCAACGAAAACAAGGGGCCCAGTTGCGTCACCAATTGCGCAACCAGGGGCTGTGCCGTCTGGCGTGTGCGCAGCAGGTCGCTGCACACCAGATGTTGCACGGCCTCGCCCGCAAGTCGCAGGCCCACGCGGCGGGCCTGCTCCTGACCTATTTCGTTCAACGGCACATCCACGTGCCCCTGAAAGCGCAATTCGCGATTCCAGTCGGTTTCGCCGTGGCGGATAAGGATCAATTCGGTCATGGCTGATTATCGACACTGCGGTCGAGGTGCACGAAAGGCGGCGGGGACAGCCCCAATTCAGGGGAATTGCGGCAAATGCGACAATACCCGGTTAATGACGTCATCCTTTTCCAATCTTTCGCTGGCTCCAACGCTGGCACGCGCCGTAGCCGAAATGGGCTACGAGTCCATGACCCCGATCCAGGAGCAGGCCATTCCCGTGGTGCTGCAGGGACGCGACGTGATGGGCGCCGCCCAGACCGGCACTGGCAAGACGGCGGCGTTTTCGCTGCCGCTGCTGCAACGCATGCTCAAGCACGAGAACGCCTCCACGTCGCCCGCCAGGCATCCGGTGCGGGCGCTGGTGCTACTGCCCACGCGTGAACTCGCCGTCCAGGTGGCGCAGTCCATCAAGGACTACGCACAGTACACACAGCTGCGCAGCGCCGTGGTGTTCGGTGGCATGGACATGAAACCGCAAACCCTGCAACTCAAGGCCGGGGTGGAAATATTGGTGGCGACGCCGGGCCGCCTGCTGGACCACATCGAAGCCAAGAATGCGGTGCTGAACCAGGTCGAATATGTGGTTCTGGACGAGGCCGATCGCATGCTGGATATCGGCTTTCTGCCGGACCTGCAGCGCATCCTGAGCTACCTTCCCAAGGAGCGCATCACGCTGCTGTTCTCGGCTACGTTCTCCTCCGAAATCAAGCGGCTTGCGTCAAGCTATCTGCAGGACCCGGTGACGATCGAAGTAGCGCAGTCCAATGCCGCCGCCTCCACCGTGGAGCAGCATTTCTACAGTGTCGGCGCCGACGACAAGCGCCACGCCCTGCACCAGGTATTGCGTCAGCGCGGCCTGAAGCAGGCTTTTGTTTTCGTCAACAGCAAACTGGGTTGCGCGCGGCTGGCGCGCTCGCTGGAGCACGAGGGCCTGAAGACCACAGCGCTGCACGGAGACAAGAGTCAGGATGAGCGGCTGAAGGCGCTCGATGCATTCAAGAAGGGCGAGGTCGATCTGCTGGTGTGCACCGACGTGGCCGCCCGCGGACTGGACATCAAGGATGTTCCAGCCGTGTTCAACTTCGACGTGCCTTTCAATGCTGAAGACTACGTGCACCGCATCGGCCGCACGGGCCGCGCCGGAGCCTCGGGACTGGCGGTAAGCTTTGTGGCGCCCAGCGACGCGCGGCTCGTGAGCGACATCGAGAAGCTGCTCAGGCAGAAGATCGAACTCGAGGCGATCGAGTTCGATGAAGACCAACCTGACATCAGGCGCCAGGGTCGAATCAATGACGGCCGCCGCATGTATTCCCACACGCAAGAGGGTCCGGCAGCAGAGCGCCCGGGCCGTTTCGCGGCGGCGCACAGTGCGTCGGGCGAGAGACGGAGCGAATCGAGCCGTCCCAAACCGGCTGCCCGCGACCCGTTTTTTGATCAGCCCTATCAGCCCAGCGAAAGCACCGCGGGCATGGCAGGCACCGAGACTGTGGTCAAAGTGCCGAGCGCCCGCGGCATATCGGCCAACATCAAGCCCAAGCGGCGCGTTGCCGCCCTGTTCAAGTCGGAATAAGCGGGCTTTGCCCCGTCTGCTGGGCTCGCACTTTTTCGGCCAGGCGCAGCTGTACGCCGGGTGAAACAAATTTTTCCACTTCACCACCCAGCAGTGCGATTTCACGCACAAAGGTACTGGAGATGAACTGGAACTTGTCACTGGGCGTGAGGAATACCGTCTCAACGTCGGGCATGAGGCTGCGGTTCATGCCGGCGAGCTGGAACTCGTAGTCAAAGTCGGTGACGGCGCGCAAGCCCCGCACCATCGCTTTGCCACCGCGCGCCACCACAAAATCACGCAGCAATCCCGAAAAACTGGCAACCTCCACCTGCGGGTAGGGTTCGACCACTTCCTGTGCCATGGCGATACGTTCCTCCAGCGAAAACAGCGCCTTCTTGTGGTAGCCAGCCGCCACGGCAACGATCACCTTGTCAAACAACTGGGTGGCGCGGCGCACCACGTCTTCGTGACCCAGCGTCATCGGGTCAAAGGTGCCGGGGTAGACGGCGATCACGTGATGAACCATGCGCTGGGCTCCTTGCAATTTGGCCTTGGTTTGGGCTGGCCCGCATCGGCCGGCCCCGCTGCGGCGCATTATGCAACCGTCGGCGCCCGCGCTTTGAGCAAATGGGCGTGCACGGCGCCGGCCCTGAGGTAGCGCGCGCGCATCAATCCCAGCGCCTCCAGTTCCTCGTCGTTCCAGGCGCGGGGCGCTTCGAGATAGACGAAACCCGACGGCGCCACCGCGTGCGCTGCAGCCTGCAGCGCATCCTTGAATCGCCTGGACTCGAAGGGCGGATCGAGCAGCAGCAGGTCCATGCTGGCAGCAGCCAGTTGCTCCATGACCGATATGCCGTCGCCGCACGTGATGTGCACCGCGACAGCGTCCAACCGGGTCTGGACGCGCCGCAATTGATCCACCAGGACCGGGTGCTGCTCAACCATCAGCACCTGGGCCGCGCCGCGCGAGGCGGCCTCCAGCCCCAGGGCACCGCTGCCGGCAAAGGCATCCACACAACGCCAGCCCCTCAAGTCCTGACCGAGCCAATTGAACAAGGTTTCACGCACCCGGTCCGGCGTGGGGCGCAAGCCCTGAAGATCGGGAACACGCAGCCTGGTTCGTTTCCAGAGACCACCGATGATGCGCACCTCGCCGGCACCGCTGCGCACCACCAGAGGCTTGGTTTTGCCCAATGCCTTTGTTGCATTGCGGTCGGGGCGCGAAGGCGTCGAAACGGGATGCTTGGGTTTCATAGAATGAGGTGATTCTATGAACCCATCTCATGTTCAGCTTTTTCAAGAAGAAACCTAGCATCGGCGGAGCGAATTCCGCGCCGAATGCGGAGCGCAGCAACTGGCTGAACAGTCTCAGGGTGGGCCTGCGCAAGACCGGCTCCAGCATCACCAGCGTGTTCACCGGCACCCGGATCGATGACGCCCTGTATGAAGAACTGGAGTCCGCACTCCTGATGGCAGACACCGGAGTCAAGGCAACGCAGCATCTGCTGGACGAACTCAAACGGCGCGTGAAGGACACCAAAACCACCGACCCCGCCATGGTGAAGACTCTGCTGGGCGAGGCACTGGTCGACCTTCTCAAGCCACTGGAGAAGGCACTCACCATCGGCAGCTACGCAGACTCCGGGGCGCCCACCGTGATCATGGTGGTGGGCGTGAACGGTGCCGGAAAAACCACGTCTATCGGCAAGCTCGCGCGCCATCTGGCGGACCAGGGCGCCACCGTGCTGCTGGCCGCGGCAGACACTTTTCGCGCAGCGGCGCGCGAACAACTGGGAATGTGGGCCACGCGGGCCGGAACCGACGGTGGCGCGCTGACCAAGGCCGTGGAGATCATCAGCCAGCAGGGTGGGGACCCGGCGGCCGTGGCCTTCGATGCGGTAAGTGCCGGACGGGCACGCCACAAGGACGTGGTGCTGGTGGACACCGCGGGGCGCTTGCCGACGCAATTGCACCTGATGGAGGAGCTGAAGAAGATCAAGCGCGCTGTGCGCAAGGCACAGGCGACAGCACCGCACGAAATCTTGCTCGTGATCGACGGCAACACCGGGCAGAACGCGCTCACTCAGGTCAAGGCCTTTGACGACGCACTGCAACTCACGGGCCTGATCGTCACCAAGCTCGACGGTACGGCCAAGGGCGGCGTGCTCGCGGCGATTGCACAGGAGCGCCCCGTTCCCGTGTACTTCATCGGCGTGGGCGAACAGCTGGCCGACCTGGAAACCTTCAGCGCCAGTGAATTTTCACAGGCGCTGCTGGGCTGACGTTCGGCGCATCCGGTAGACTTCTTTCATGTCCAACCTGGTGCACCGTATCGCCGACCTGATTGGCCTGAGAGACCGCGACGAATTGGACGTGGCGCTGACGCGCCTGACCTGGGAATTGCTGGGTCCCGGCGCGAAATCCGTTGCCATATTGCGGCCGGTGGGAGAGGAAGGCGATATGCGGTGGTCGACGCGCATCCGGTTCTCGACGGATCAGGTCATACCTGCCCTTAACCCGGTGCAGGAGGCCGTGGGCAATTTGCCCAAGCTGGCGGACTATCCGCACCATCAAGCCACCATCCGCGGCGGCCATGTTTGCCGCCACCACGGCGAACGTGCACTGACACTGTTTCCATTGAGCGCGGAGCACGAAGGACTGGGTGTGTTCGAGGTCGAGACCGAAGTGCCCCTGTTGCCCGAAGCAGAAAATACGCTGGCCAGTATCCTGCGTATTTATCACAACTTCCAGGGTCTGCTTGACTACGGCGAGCGCGATACGCTGACGAATCTTCTGAACCGCAAGACCTTTGACGGTGCGTTCCTGAAGACAACGCTTGGCGCAAACGCACGGGAGACGCTTGACATGCCGGATCGGCGCGAGAGCCCGGGTTTCAGCAGTCATTGGCTGGGAGTGATCGACATTGACCATTTCAAGCGGGTCAACGACAGCTTCGGTCATCTGATCGGCGACGAAGTGTTGATTCTGATGGCCCGGTTGATGCGATCGAGTTTCCGCTGTCAGGATTCGATCTACCGGTTTGGCGGGGAAGAATTTGCCGTGCTGGTGCAGTGCGAGGGGGAGTTCGATGCCAGAGCCGCATTTGAACGGTTTCGCCAGAACGCCGAGCAGCACAGCTTCCCGCAGGTGGGGCACATTACGGTCAGCACCGGCTTCACCGCGCTGCGGCCGGACGACACCCCCAGCGAAGCCTTTGAGCGCGCCGACAAGGCGGTCTACCACGCCAAAGGCAATGGCCGCAACCAGGTTTGCAACCATGCCGATCTGGTAGCAACGGGCGAGGTGGTCGAAACCGACAATCCCAACACCGAGGCCGAATTTTTTTAGACCTCGCGGCAGCAGGTCAGCCCCTATCACCTCGAATCTGGCTCATGAAAAATCTGGTATTGATCGGCGCTGAACAGGTCCACCTGCACCTCCTGATGCAATTAGCACGACGCGCTCTCAAGGCGCCGTTGCCATTCCAGATTACGTTGGTCACGCCCGAACCGCGGTGGACAGCGCCATCCTTGCTGAGCGGCCTGGTGACGGGGCAGTACAAATCGGAGCAATGCAGCTTGCGACTGGACGGTTTGCTCAAGTCCAGCGGCGTGAGTTAC
>CAILAY010000107.1 GCA_903832285.1 uncultured beta proteobacterium
CAAGCGGTGGTCACCGGACCGGTGACTTACGACGATGTCGTGTCTAAGAACTGAACTTCTTTTGGCGCATGCCATGAAAAACAATATACTGGTGTTTTATCCAGTCATAGCAGTTCACTGGAGCTAACCGGATACCCCTTTTATTTGTACAGTATTATGAGCCATTGTGTGTGCCCCTGCAAACCCTGATGTTGACTACTTCCGTGGCGCATCAACGAATCCCTTTTCCTGCCGGTAGGCAAGAGATTGATGGCATCGACATCAGCGCCGGTCTGCGATTGCGCACAGCGGTATGTGACAATCGACAGTCACTCTGAAGTTAGCAACCTCACATGTCAATTTTTGAAATTGAAGGCGGCGTTCCGTTGCACGGCACGGTCCGCGTCTCGGGCAACAAGAACGCCATATTGCCCATGATCGCGGCGTGCATTCTCACGGATCAGGAAATGATTCTGGAGAACGTGCCCGACATCATCGATGTGCGTCACATGCTCGACGTCATCATCGAGCTCGGCGGCAAGGTCGAGCGCAGCGGGGAGCGCGTGAGCGTGCATTTGGCGCAGGTCCAAACCAGCGCCATCTCGCAGGTGCTGTGCAACAAGGTGCGCACCTCCATCCTGTGCGTGGCGCCGCTGCTGCACCGCACGGGCAAGGCCAAGCTCTACCCGCCCGGCGGCGATGTGATTGGACGGCGTCGCCTGGACACGCATTTCTATGGGCTGCAAAAACTGGGCGCTACACTGGAGTTGGGCACCACCTACGACTTCACCGTGCCAACGCACCTGAGCGGCGCCGATTTGTTTTTTGACGAACCTTCCGTCACCGGCACCGAGCACATCCTGATGGCCGCCGTGGTGAGCGCAGGACACACCATCATCCGCAATGCCGCCTGCGAGCCGCACGTGCAGGACCTGGCCCACATGCTGAACGCCATGGGAGCAAAAATTACCGGCATAGGCACGAATCAGCTCGACATCGAAGGCGTCACTTCGCTGCGCGGCACCACGCACCGCGTCTGCCACGACCACATCGAAGCCGCCTCCTACCTCGCGCTGGCCGCGGCCACCGGGGGCGAAATCCGCGTCGAAGGCACGGACCTGCTCGCCTACTGGATGTGCAAACGCGTGTTCGCCACACTGGGCGTGAAGATCGAACTCTACAAGGACCACATCCATCTGCCAGCCGAGCAGGAGCTGCGCATCAACCCCGACTACGACGGCTCCATCCCCGTGATCGGCGACGGCCCCTGGCCGCAATTCGCCACCGACCAGATGAGCTGCATGATCACGCTGGCCACGCAGGTGCAGGGCAGCGTGCTGTTCTTCGAGAAGATGTTCGAGTCGCGCCTGTACTTCGTGGATCGCCTCATCGCCATGGGCGCCAACGCCGTGGTCTGTGACCCGCACCGCGTCGTCATCAGCGGCCGCTCGAAGTTGCGCGGCACCACGCTGAGCTCGCCCGACATCCGCGCCGGCATGGCGCTCTTGGGCGCGGCCCTTTGCGCCAGCGGAAAATCCACAGTGCAAAACGCCAACATGATCGAACGCGGCTACGAGCGCGTGGAAGAAAAGTTGCTGGGCCTGGGAGCGCGCATCACGCACCGGGCATGAGCACTGCGGTGCAGTCATGAGCCGAGGTCAGGTCAAGAACGCCACCGGCGATTCCTTCTTCGTGTGGGAAGGCGATGTGCTGGTGGTGAACATCCTGGGTAAACCCAGCGCCGCCAAGGACACCATCGGAAAGGTCAAGGGCACCCAACTCAAGGTCAGTGTCACCGCGGCGCCCGTCAACGGCAAGGCCACTGATCACATGCTGCGTTTTCTGGCACCGCATTTCGGCGTCGCGGTGGCGGATATCGAGGTGGTATTCGGCCGCGAGAATGTGAACAAACAACTTCGCATCAAGGCGCCCAAGAAGCTGCCACCGGTGTTTGCGCAGGCCACTCTGTTTGACACCTGCAACTGAAATCGGATTCCACCACTTCCTGCGATACTTGCGCCCATGAGTGGTCCCATCACAGTCGTCATCACGGCGAATCCGATCGCTGCCCTGCTCTCGGCAGCAGCCATTCGAGCGGCACAAGCGGTGTACGAAGGCTATGCCAATGCGGCCGTCTTGCAGCAGCAACATCAGCAGCAGAACGACACCCGTGCGGCCACGCAAAGCGCCGCGCAGCAACAGGGGCGCGCCGCGCTGGGAGAAGCAGCCCACGCAGCACAGGTCAGCTTCGAGCAACTTCTGGGCTTGGCCGAACGCCTGGGTGTCACCGAACAGGTGCGCGCCACGCGCCCGGCGCCGCCGCAAACAGGGAATGCCGACGCGCTGGCCGCCTATGTGCAGGCCTTGCAGTCGCTCAGCGCCGATCTGCGCGCGATCCTGTTGACTGAAAGCGCACGCCAGAGCGATCAGTTCGCCGAACAGGCTGTCCATCTGCCGGTGCCCGACGCCGCGCCGCGCACACTCGCGCAGCGCCTGCTGCTGCGCATCCATGAGTTGGGCGTCATCCCAGAATCGATCCAGAGCGTGGCGCGCGAGCTCGAAGCGGCTCTTCCAGGCGACCGCGCCGAGTTGCTGGCCACGGAACTGCGCTCCCGCATCCAGGCCCATATCGAAGCCCTGCAACAGCAGCAGGTGCAGCAAGCCACCGCCACCATCGTCGAGCGGTCGCTCAAGGACCTGGGCTACCAGGTGGAAGAGGTGAGCAGCACGCTCTTCGTCGAAGGCGGCGTAGTGCATTTCCGCCGCCAATCCTGGGGCAAGTACATGGTGCGCATGCGGGTCAATCCGCAGTCCGGTTCCGTCAACTTCAATGTGGTGCGCGCCGTAATGGAGGGTCAGAACGAACGCAGCGTGCTCGACCATCTGGCCGAGGACCGCTGGTGCGCGGAATTTCCTGCGCTGCTCAAGGCGCTGGAGGTGCGCGGCGTGCATCTGGACGTCACACGGCGCCTGGCCGCGGGCGAACTGCCGGTGCAGTTGGTCGACGCCGACAAACTGCCGCGCTTTGCCGATGAAGATGCGTCCGCGCCGCTCTCTCAACCTCTGCAACGCGAGCGCAAATGAAAATCACCGCACCCCGCTGGCTCGCCGACCTTGAACGGCTGCTCGCCATCCGCTCACAGTTTGTCGTCTCAGGCGCCATCCGCGACAGCTTTCTCACGCCGCTGGCAACCGGAGCGGCGCTGGTGCCACTGCTGCGGGCACTCTGGGAAGCGCTGAAAGTTCGCGACTACCGCTTCTTCCTGGTGTTCGATCCGGCCGACGGCCTGCGCGTCTATCCGGATGAGCCGACCGCACGTGAATTGGCCGAGCGATTGTTTGATCTCAAGCTCGCGGGTGGCTGCCAGGTGATGAGTCTGGAAACGCTCAGCGGCGTGATGAAGAAATTGAGTACTCAGCGCGAGGCCCGCTGCGCCCTGGTGCTGGACTTCGCCTCGCGCTTGACGCGCCAGGTCGAGCATCTGGGCGAGGCCGAACATCGCTTCTTTGTCGCGGCCGAAAAGCTGTCCTTGAATTCCGCGCCCATGGTACCGCGCGAGGGCGGTGGCTCGCCCCAATACAACCCGGTGCTGTGGCTGCTGAACCGTGCGCAAGACCTGCCCTCGTGGTTCACGCTGGACAGCGAACGCGTCGCCAGCCTGGTCATTGGCAGGCCCGATTTCGAGACGCGCCAGGCCGCCGCGACGCAACTGGCACCGCTGTTCCAGGGCTTCGCCGAGGCGCCGACACCGGTGCGTGAGCAGTTCGTAAAGAACTTCACCGAAGGCACGGAAGGTCTGACTCTGACCGCGCTCTCGGACATCACCGAGTTGGCGGACCGCGCGCATCTGGGAATCCATGACATCGATGACGCGATGCGCTGCTACAAGGTGGGTGCGTTGGACAATCCCTGGCGCAAGGACTACCTGCGCCAGAAGATCCGCGACGCGCAACCCTTCATCGAGGACCGCGTCAAGGGCCAGCATCCGGCCGTCGTCAAGACGCTCGATATTCTGAAGCGTTCCGTCATGGGTCTCACCGGTGCGCAGGCGAGGTCGGGCGGCAGCCGACCGCGCGGCGTGCTGTTCTTTGCCGGACCCACGGGAGTGGGCAAGACGGAACTGGCCAAAACACTGACGCAGCTGGTTTTCGGTGATGAGCGCGCCTACCTGCGCTACGACATGAGCGAGTTTGCCGAGGAACACACGAGCGCGCGCCTGCTCGGCGCACCGCCCGGCTACATTGGATTCGACGCCGGTGGCGAGCTCACTAACGCGGTACGCGAGAAGCCTTTCTCCGTCGTGCTGTTCGACGAAATCGAGAAGGCGCATCCGCGCATCCTGGACAAATTCCTGCAGATTCTGGAAGATGGCCGCCTCACCGATGGTCGCGGCGACACCGCCTATTTTTCGGAAACGATCCTGGTGTTCACCTCGAACCTTGGCATCTATGTTGAAGACGCTCAAGGCCAGCGCGTGCAGAGCGTACGCCCGGGCGACTCCTATGAAACGGTCGAGGCCAGGGTGCGCGAAGCCATCGGCAACTACTTCAAGTTCAAGCTCTCGCGACCCGAACTGCTGAACCGCATTGGCGACAACATTGTGGTCTTCAACTTTATCACCGCAGACGTGGCCGAGCGCATCTTCGACGGCATGCTGCGCAACGTGGCGCGGCGCCTGCAGGAAGAGTTCAAGGTGCAACTATCGCTCTCGACGGAATTTCGCAGGGAGTTGTTGACACGCTGCACGCACGACCTGGACAACGGCGGGCGCGGCATTGGTAACCAGCTGGAATCGGTCTTCATCAACCCGCTGTCGCGCGTGCTGTTCGAGACCGAGATGGAAGGCGTCAAAGCAGTGACCATCACCGACCTGAGCGAAGTCGAAAAAGTAATCACGCTGCGTCTCCAGTGCACATGAAGATTTCCATCAACAAGGCGCACTTTCCTGTGACTGTGCTGGGGCCGGGGCGTCGCGTCGGCATCTGGCTGCAGGGTTGCAGCATAGGCTGCAAAGGCTGCGTTTCGCAGGACACCTGGAGCGTCGATCCGGGACGCGACATGGGCGTGGCGCAATTGCTGTCCTGGTGCCGGCAGACCACCGGTTGCAAACTGGACGGAATCACGATCACGGGCGGCGAGCCCTTCGACCAACCGCCGGCCCTGGCCGCGTTGCTGACCGCATTGGTGCAATGGCGCAGCCACGACAAGCTGGATTTCGACATCCTTTGCTACAGCGGTTATGCGCTGGCCAATCTGCAAAGGAAGCACTCCGGATTGCTGCAACAAATCGACGCGCTCATCCCCGAGCCCTTCGTTCAGGCCAGGCCACTCACCCACGTTTGGCGGGGTTCATCGAATCAGCCTTTGGTGTTGCTGTCCGAGCGCGGCCGCCAGCGCTATGCCAACCATGTGGACGCGCTGGCGCAGGCGTCAGACAAGCGCATGCAGACCATGGTGGATGGCAACCGCGTCTGGTATGTCGGCGTCCCGGCACGCGGCGACATGGCGGCGCTGCAGGCTGCCTGCGAGGGGCGCGGGCTGGCGTTCAGTGAAGTGTCCTGGAGGCCCTAGTTGACCGTTGATTACTACCGCCGTTGCCCGAGCTGCGGCACCGAGAACAAACCGCAGGTGATGCGTTGCGCCTGCGGTGCGCTTCTCGCCGGCGTTGATCTGCTCAACCGACAGCCACTTTCCGAGGCAACCGTCTCGGCAGTCGAACCCGCGCCACCCCAAGCTGGAGTCACGACGCAAACCCCGGCATCGGCCGCCATATGTGCCTTCGAAGACTGCGGCCAAAGCAATCCAACCGGCTCAAAGACCTGCCTCTACTGCAACCGTCCCCTGACGCAAGTCGCAGGAGCCGGCGATCAGTTGCAGAGCTTGATCAGCCTGCCGGGGAAACTGAAGGACCAGTACCGCATCCTCCGGCCTTTGACCACTTCCGGTGCCGAGGCCGAACTGCTGCTCGTGCAAAGCCTGACGGGTGAGCCCGCGATCGTGGCCAAGATTTACCGACACGGCGTGCACCCCAAGGCCGAGGTGTTGCAGCGCATGGCCCGCGTCGATCCGAAGTATTGTGTGCGCGTGCTGGAGACCGGCACGGCACAGGGCTATGCCTACGAGTTGATGGAGTATTGCGAGAGCGGCTCCCTGCGTGATCTGCTGCGCTCTGGCCCCATGGCAGGTGACCCACTACGCGAGGTGGTGCGCCAGGTGACCGGAGCCATTGTGGCCGTGCACGCGGCCGGCTTGCTGCACCGCGACCTCAAGCCCGCAAACATCCTGGTGCGCGCATTGCAGCCGCTGGAACTGGTGCTGACCGATTTCGGCATCTCCTCCGTGATCGAAGCCACGCAGCGTTTCACCGGCACCGCGCGCACCCTGCCCTACGCCTCACCCGAGAGCCTGTCCGGCGTCATCGACATCAAGGCCGATTATTGGGCGCTGGGCATCATCATTCTCGAATCCATTCTTGGCAAACACCCCTTTGCCGGCTTGTCGGAACCGGTGGTGCTGCATCACCTGACGACACGCGGCATTGACCTCGCCGAAGTCTCTGATCGGTCATTCAAGAAGCTCCTGCGCGGTCTCTTGATACGCGACCCCAAGAACCGCTGGAGTGCCAATGAAATCGCGCGCTGGCTGGCAAACGATCCCAGCCTGGCCGAGCCGCTGGAACAGGGTGCGGCACACAGTTTCGAGCAACCCTATCGGCTCGGCCAGGAGGTCTGCTACAGCCCCGAGCAACTCGCTGTGGCGCTGTCTCGCAATTGGGCCGAAGGTGTGGCCGACATCGGCAACGGGCTGCTGCTGACCTGGTTTCGCGAGGTTCAGGTCGATCAAAACGTGGTCCGCATGCTGATCGACTTGCGGCACGACAGCCGCATGCCGGTGGACCTGCAACTGCTGCAGCTGATCCTGCAACTGGCGCCTGGCATTCCGCCGGTTTGGCGCGGCGAGCCGCTGGGTTTGCGCGTGGTATTGATGCACGCCAACGACGCATTGAACGGCGATGTGGACGCCGCGCACTGGCTGCACCAGCTGCACCAATACCGCGTGCTGCAGGCCTATGCGAAGGCAGGCAATGAAGAATGCGCCGACATCGTGCAGCGCTGGAGTGACGCCGCAGATCTCTTTGACGGGGCATGGGAGTATGGACTGGCGCGCATCAAGTCGACAGCACATGCAACCAACTCGCCGGCACAAGCTTATCCCGATGTGCACCAACTGCTGTACGGCAAGAGCGACCCCGATCGTCCCGCGCTGGCCAATATGCACGCGCGCCTTTTGGCCGTCGCCTATGACTCGGTTTGGGCGCAGCGTCTGCGTTCACGTCTCACCGCGGACCTGACAACGCTCACGGTGCACTGCCCCTGGCTGCTCGACCTGGGCGACCCGCAGACTCTGGCGGCTGCCGATCTGCTGGTGCTCGAGTCGCTGCTGCCCGAAGCGCGCAGGGTGGCAGATCGTCAACTTGAGGCGGACGCGAGGGCACTTGAAGCACAGGCGGACGAATGCAAGGCGATGAGCAACGAGTATCAGAATGTATTGGTCCAAATTCAAAGTGCCGGTCGCGCCAGCCTGATCGCACCTGCCGGTTGCAGCGATCTGGCCGCCTGCGTTGAGCACTATTTTGATCTGGTTGCACGCATCGTCGCCTCGGGACGTTCTGACCTGCCCTGGCAGCAGATGACCAAGTCCGTGGCGCGTGCCAAACCCGTGATAAGCCAACTGCGCGAGCGTGTCGAAAAACTGATCGAACGCCGCGCCCAGAATGTCGGCTGGCTGAGCCGAGAAGTCGCGATCTTTGTCGTAGCAGCGTTGTTGCTCTTGCCCATACTGTTGCATGGCCTTTTCCCTAGTCTTGCAAATGCGCCCATCGGCTATTTGATGAGTGCCGGAATTCTGGCGATCGGCGCCTGGCGTCTGCTGCCAATGGTTTTTCTGACACGCGAAATCCGTGAACTGGTTGCCAAGCTGTCGACCTGGACGCGTCCCGTGGTAACACCCGCGAGCAAGGTCCACGGTAGCGCGCGCAACGGTCAAAAATAGTTCGATGTCTCGGGGCCATCGGGGGGTTGCGTATAAATAAATAATCCTGCGTTTCGCGACGCAAGTCATTGATAGTTCAGGAATATTTCAGCTTGGTCGTGGCAAGGTGCATAAGAAATCTATACGTCGACCCGCCAAGATCATCCGCCTATCAAGGGCTGCTGCCCCCGAGTATGCAGACAAGCCATTGATTTCAAATGGATTTCTCGTCAGTAATCGCCGTGGCATGGTAAATGCGTTACCCATGACAGGTAGCAAGTTGATCCATCTCGGTTGAAGTTCCAAATTCACCAACTGGGTCGGTTAATTGAAGGAGAAATGTCATGAGTGCGATCCGTAAAGTGCTGGTTGTCGACGACGACCCGGTGGTTGGCAAGAGCTTCAACCGTGTTCTTTCGCAAAAGGGTTACGTGGTGATCACGGCCCAGGATGCCGCCGAGGCGCTGGAAA
>CAILAY010000108.1 GCA_903832285.1 uncultured beta proteobacterium
CAGACCCAGGCCCAGTCCCGCCGTCTTGGTGGTAAAAAAGGGCGTTCCGGCCTGCGCCAGCGCCGCCGGCGAAAATCCGGGACCGGTGTCACGGACCTTCACCACGGCGCGATTCTCCTCCAGGCCAAGGCTGATTTGAAGTTCGCGTCGGGGCGCAACGTCCATGGCTTCGATGGCATTGCGAAACACATTCAGCAGCACGTGGGAGAACTGGATCGCATCACCTGCCACTCGCACCGCGGGGGTTGGCAGCTTGAACGATATGTTGACCTTGCCCAGCCTGGCTTCGTCCGCGATCAGGTCCCCGACCTCGCTGATGACGCGTCCAAGGTCAACGGCTTCGGGGTTCAGCTCCGACGGCCGGATGAAACTCCGGATGCGCTCAATGACCTTGCTGGCGCGGCGCGTGCTGTCCACGATGGTGTCCAGATAGTGCGTCAACGCGGCCTCATTCATGGACCCGGCGAGCGACCTGCGTTGGGCTTTCCCCGCGCTCAGCAGAATGGCATTCAGGGGCTGCGTCAATTCGTGCCCCAGCGATGCCGCCATCGTTCCCATCAGGCGCTGGCGGTCAAGCTGGGCAATCTGCGTCCCCAGGCGCCGGTTCGCCTCAACACTGGCGCGCACCGCGGCCGTCGCGATGCTGCGCTGGGCAGATCGGTCCAGCATCAGGCCGACATAGCTGATCTGTCCCACCACCGCTGCCAGCACCGTCATGAAAATGGCCAGTCCCATGTCCAGCCCGGAATCGATCAGCGGGCTCATGCTGGTACCACTGAAAATCGACAACTGGCGCAGTGCAAGGGAGCACGCCACAAGAAGGTAGACGTCGGCGATCCAGCGGGCGCTGTCACTGTTCTCGGTTGCGGCGATGCGCCGGGCAAGCAGCGCCAGGTGAATCAGCAGTCCGAGCCAGACGACATAGAGGACATAGAACGACTGCAGGCGCAAACCCGCGTCCGTGATGCCGTGTCGGATACCCGCGTAGGTCAGCATATAGGCCAGGACGGCCCACGCCAGATGCCGGGCGCGCCACGCCATGGCAAGGTCGAGCCGTAATGCCTGTATCAGCGACAGGGTGCCCGTGAGGAGCAGCAGGTTGGCGCACTCATGCGAGGCCAGATCGGGGACATTACCGCGTAGTCCTACCAGTACGAATCCGCTGCCGCTGAGCAGACCGCCACCGCACCACCGGTTGACGGCCCGACTGCGCTGCGGCGCCAATACGATCCACGCGACGGTGGGCAGCGTGAGGTAGAGCAGCCCGATCATGACAAAGGCCGTTCGGATGTCGAGTGCCATCATGCAATGGTAGAGCATCTTTCTTGACCCACTGGCTGCAGACAGGAGCGTTTGTGGACAAGCTTTTCGGACAGCCGCACCGTTCGGATCTGAAGGCCGGGAACTTTTTGCCGCGGGGCACCACGAACCAGCGGACAATCCACGCTTTGCCTACTGTTGCGCGACCTCGCCCTGAAAGGATCTTGATGTTGTTGACTGCCC
>CAILAY010000109.1 GCA_903832285.1 uncultured beta proteobacterium
CATCCTGGGGCTGTAGCCGGTCCCAAGGGTATGGCTGTTCGCCATTTAAAGAGGTACGTGAGCTGGGTTTAAAACGTCGTGAGACAGTTTGGTCCCTATCTGCCTTGGGCGTTGGAAATTTGAAGGGACCTGCTCCTAGTACGAGAGGACCTTCGTTCCCAGATCTCTGGTGTACCGGTTATCACGCCAGTGGTATTGCCGGGTAGCTAAATCTGGAAGAGATAACCGCTGAAAGCATCTAAGCGGGAAACTCGCCTTGAGATAAGATTTCCCTTAGGCTTTAAGCCTTCTAAAGAGTCGTTCGAGACCAGGACGTTGATAGGCTGGGTGTGGAAGCGCAGTAATGCGTTAAGCTAACCAGTACTAATTGCTCGTGCGGCTTGACCCTATAACTTTGATGACCCCCAAAAGGGCTTCAGGGTGTTATGCCAAGTGACGCATTCAAAATGTGAATCTGATTAAATCTCTATGAATTCGTTGCATTGACCATCCCTCGTGTTTGATCAATGGAACAAAAAGTTATGCCTGATGACCATAGCGACGTGGTACCACTCCTTCCCATCCCGAACAGGACAGTGAAACGCGTCAGCGCCGATGATAGTGCGGATTCCCGTGTGAAAGTAGGACATCGTCAGGCTCTTATAGCCGGAAAAGCCCCAGTCATTGACTGGGGCTTTTTTTTGGCCATTTTTTCGCCCTATCAGCATTTGCTTAACCTACATCATGGTAATCCGGGCCCCGGACTGATAACTTCGCGCCTTTGATAATTCGTGGGCCTTTGTTCTCTGTGTCGAAGCAGTTCGAGTAAGAGGGTTCAGCCCGTAGCCAAGATGATGAATCCTACCCAAGAGGTCGCGTTGGCAGTGCAACCGGGCGCGTCGAGTCAGTTGAAGGTGGAACTGGTCTGCCCGGCCGGCAGTCTGCCCGCACTGAGGGCCGCTATCGACCATGGCGCGGACTGCGTCTATCTCGGTTTTCGCGACGCCACCAACGCCCGCAACTTCGCTGGTCTGAATTTCGACGAGACGGCCATCAACACCGGCATCCGCTATGCACATGACCGGGGACGAAAGGTATTGCTGGCGCTCAACACATATCCCCAGGCGGCCAGCCCTGAGCTGTGGCGCGGTGCCGTCGACCGAGCGGTTCAAAGCGGAGTCGACGCGGTGATTCTGGCGGATCCGGGATTGATGGCGTACGCCTCGCGCACCTATCCCCAGTTGCGCCTGCATCTCTCTGTTCAGGGTTCCGCCACCAATTATGAAGCGATCAATTTCTATCACGAGCACTTTGGCATAGCCCGAGCCGTGCTGCCACGTGTGCTTTCGCTCGCGCAGGTGGAGCAGCTGGTGGAAAGGACTCCGGTTGAAATCGAAGTGTTTGGGTTCGGCAGCCTTTGCGTGATGGTCGAGGGGCGTTGTGCGCTGTCGTCCTACGTCACAGGCGAGGCGCCCAACACCAATGGCGTGTGCTCGCCACCCAAGGCGGTGCGTTGGCAGGAAACGCCACAGGGGCGGGAATCGCGCCTGAACGGCGTGCTGATCGACCGCTACGCGCCGGGGGAGAACGCAGGCTATCCAACGTTGTGCAAGGGCCGCTTCGACGTCGGCGACGACAAGAACTACTACGCGATCGAGGAGCCCACCAGTCTGAATACGCTGGAGCTTCTGCCACAGCTCATGAAGATAGGCGTGAGCGCAATCAAGATCGAGGGGCGCCAGCGCAGCCCGGCCTATGTGGCACAGGTCACCAAAGTGTGGCGTGAAGCTATCGACAACTGCGGCAAGAATCCCCACCGCTATTCCGCCAAACCCAGTTGGATAAATGATCTGGACAAGGTCGCCGAAGGGCAGCAGCACACACTCGGCGCGTATCACAGGCCTTGGAAATGATGAAACTTGCTTTAGGACCCCTGCTGTACTACTGGCCGCGTGCCAGCATCTTGAGCTTCTATGAAGCCATGGCGGCTACCCCCGTGGACATTGTCTACCTGGGCGAGACGGTGTGCTCACGTCGCCATGAAATGCGCCTGGCCGACTGGTTGGCGGTCGCAGCGAGCCTGCGCTCCGCGGGCAAGCAGGTGGTGCTGTCGACGCAGGTGCTGATCGAATCGGGCGCCGACGTCACCGTGATGCACAAGATCACTGCCAATGGCGACTTCCTGGTTGAGGCCAACGACATGGGTGCCGTCCATTGTCTACAGGGCAAGGCGGCCTTTGTCGCGGGCCCGCATCTGAATATCTACAACCTGCCGACGCTGCAGTGGATTGCCAGCCTCGGACCCAAGCGCTGGGTCATGCCGCTGGAGATGAGTAGAGAGGACCTGACACTGATCCAGCGTGAGCGTCCGGCAGGTCTGGAAACGGAAGTCTTCGCTTACGGCCGCATGCCACTGGCTTTTTCCGCGCGCTGCTTCACGGCGCGGCATCGCAACCTGCCCAAAGACGACTGTCAATTCAGCTGCATCGACAACCCCGACGGGTTGATGCTGCGCACCCGAGACAGCGAGGGTTTCCTGGTGCTCAATGGCACGCAAACCCAGTCGGCGCGGGTCTACAACCTGATGCCCGAATTGGCGGCCATGCGGAAACTGGGCGTGGAAGTGGTGCGCATCAGCCCCCAATCGCAGTACACCGCGGAAATCGTGAATCTGTTTCATTCTGTACTGCACGACACGATCTCTGCCGAACAAGGCGTGCAGTCCATGCTTGGGCTGATGCCTGAGCAGGCTTGCAACGGGTATTGGTACGGCAAGCCCGGGTTGGAACAGCTCGCGCAGACCGCGAACGCGTAATAATCGGCCATTCCACTCTCGGCGCTGAAGGTCGAGACCGGCCCTCCATAGAAGCCAACCCAAGGATCCCAACATGCAAGCCAGCCCCAATCTCATCCCCACCCCGCTGGGGAACCTGCTGTCGCGCCTGCCTGCCTATCCAGGATCGCTGCTGTTTGTCACCGGCTTGAATCTCGCGCTGGCCAAAAAGCTCGCACCAGACGTCACGCAGATGCTGTCGGGAAAGAAGCTGCGCCTGCGCGTGACGGACGCCCAATGGGCCTTCGACTTTGAGTGGACGAACAATAAATTCACTGCCAGCCGGAACACGGGCGCGGCGGACCTGACCATCAGTGCCAGTGCCTACGACTTCATGTTGCTGGCACGCCGACAGGAAGACCCGGACGCGTTGTTCTTCAGCCGGCGCCTGTCCATGGAAGGCGACACCGAACTCGGTCTGCTGGTGAAGAACACGATCGACGCGATCGAGCTACCGGTCCTCAACCTGGACCAACTCAAGCCGACGCAGGTTCTGGCTCGCTTGCGCGCGCGGCTCCTGCCGCAGTGAATCTGCTGACCACTTCCATCGCCTCACCCGTGGGCACGGATCAACCCAAACAGACAAGCCGCATCAGCGTCGCCATCTCCGGTGCGAGCGGCGCGATTTACGGCGTGCGATTATTGCAGGTCCTGCGTGACTTGGGAAACGTTGAAACCCACTTAACGGTGTCGGATGCGAGCCGGCTCAATTTGCAGCAGGAGCTTGCCATGAGCCATGCTCAGGTCGAGGTCTTGGCCGATGTCGTCTATCCGGCGCGCGATGTCGGCGCTGCGACTGCCAGCGGCTCCTTTCAATGTGATGGCATGGTCGTGGCACCGTGCGCCATGCGCACGCTGGTAGCGGTGGCGCTGAGCCTCAGTGACAACCTCATAACCCGCGCTGCTGATGTGATGTTGAAAGAGCGTCGTCGCCTAATTCTGATGGTGCGAGAAGCGCCCCTGAACTTAGCCCATCTTCGGAACATGGCAAGTGTCACCGAAATGGGTGGCGTCATTGTTCCGCCGGCCCCCAGTTTCTATCATCGGCCCAAGAGTCTGGCCGACATGGTTGATCACACGGTGAGTCGGGTCGTTGATTTGCTGGGTCTGCCGCAGGGCCAGGCGCCGCGCTGGCAGGGACTGCGACCGACTGCACGGGCCAACTAGAACACATCATGGCCTACAGCGATCTAAGAGACTTCATGACCCAATTGGAGCAGTTGGGAGAACTCAAGCGCGTTACCGCGCCGGTCTCGCCGCACCTTGAGATGACGGCGCTGTGCGACCGCAGCCTGCGCGCAGGTGGCCCAGCGCTACTGTTCGAAAACCCCACCGGCCACAGCATGCCGGTGCTGGGCAATCTGTTTGGCAGCACACGCCGTGTCGCATTGGGGATGGGGGTGTCCGACATTGGCGAACTGCGCCAATTCGGCCAGGTGCTGGCGATGCTCAAGGAGCCAGAGGCGCCCAAGGGTTTCAATGATCTGATGGGCTTAAGCTCCATGGTGAAAACTCTGTGGAACATGGCGCCGAAGGAGCTACGCAGTGCGCCTTGCCAGGACGTAGTGTGGGAAGGACAGGATGTGGATCTCGCGCGACTGCCCATACAGCATTGCTGGCCGGACGATGTGGCGCCCCTTATCACCTGGGGCTTGGTGATTACACAAGGGCCGCACAAGTCGCGGCAGAACTTGGGCATCTACCGCCAGCAGGTGCTGGCTCGCAATAAGCTCATCATGCGCTGGTTACCGCAGCGCGGTGGCGCGCTCGATTTTCGTGAGCACGCTGCTTTGAACCCCGGCCAGCCCTATCCGGTATGCGTGGCTCTGGGCGCGGATCCGGCGACGATTCTGGGCGCCGTTACGCCGGTGCCAGACAGCCTGTCGGAATACCAGTTTGCCGGGCTGCTGCGCGGCAGTCGCACCGAACTTGTAAAGTCGTTGGGCAGCGAGTTGCGTCTGCCGGCGTCGGCCGAAATCGTGTTGGAGGGCCACATCCATGCTGATGCAAAACACGCAACTGGTTTTGAGCACGCGCTCGAAGGACCGTATGGCGATCACACCGGCTACTACAACGAGCAGGACTGGTTTCCGGTCTTCACCGTGGACCGCATCACGCAAAAGCGCGATCCCATCTACCACTCCACCTACACCGGCAAGCCGCCCGATGAGCCGGCCATGCTGGCGCTGGCGCTGAATGAGGTGTTCGTGCCGCTGCTGCAGCGCCAGTACCCAGAGATAACCGACTTCTATCTCCCGCCCGAGGGCTGCAGCTATCGCATGGCGGTGGTGCAGATCAAGAAGTCCTACCCTGGTCACGCGCGCCGGGTGATGTTCGGCATCTGGAGTTTCCTGCGCCAGTTCATGTACACCAAGTTCATCGTCGTGGTTGATGACGACATCAATATCCGCGAATGGCAGGACGTGATCTGGGCCATCACGACGCGGGTTGATCCCACGCGTGACACCCTGTTGGTGGACAGCACGCCGATCGACTATCTGGACTTTGCCTCACCCGTGAGTGGTTTGGGCAGCAAGATGGGCCTGGACGCCACCAACAAATGGCCAGGCGAAACCAGCCGGGAGTGGGGTCGCACCATGCAGATGAACGCCGAGGTGACTGCCAAAATGGAGCAGGTCTGGCAGACGCTGGGTCTGTAAACACGCGCAGCTTTTCTAACGCCCACAGTGGAATCAAACGTCGATTTTGCCGGCCCGCAGCGCATTGGTTTCGATGAATTCGCGTCTGGGCTCTACCTCGTCGCCCATGAGCATAGTGAAGACGCGGTCGGCTTCGATAGCGTCGTCGATCTGCACTCGCAGCAGGCGCCGCACCGTCGGATCCATTGTGGTTTCCCAGAGCTGGGCCGGGTTCATTTCACCCAAGCCCTTGTAGCGCTGGCGCGCGGTGGCGTTCTCGGCCTGCGTGATGAGCCAGGCCATGGCCTGGCGGAAGTCGCCGACCTTCTCTTCCTTCATGCGTTCGCCTTCGCCGCGCGTGACGCGCGCGCCCTCACTCAATAGGTCTTTGAAGGTGCGCGCCGCTTCGGCCAACGCGGCGTAGTCGGCACCGTGCACGAAGTCCTGTGTGAGCGCGCTGCTCTTGACGTTGCCGTGGTGGCGGCGGCTAATGCGCAAAATCGGCTTGTCATTGCGCACGTCGAATTCGCCTGCCACCTCGGCGTCGGGCAGTTTGGATTGCAGCGCAGCGGCGGAAACTTCGGCTTCGGCCAGCGTGTCCAGATTCAGCGCCACACCATCGGCAAGGGCGCGCAGCGCTTCAGCGTCCATGAAAGCGCCCAAGCGCGCAATCACCGCCTGCGCCACCTGGTGCTTGCGCGCCAGTTCGGCAAGGGTGTCACCGGCTAAGGCGCTACCGCGTTCACCGCCAGTGTGAACCGTAGCGTTGATGAGGGCGATGCGCAATAGGAAAGTGTCGAGCGCACCGGCATCTTTCAGGTACAACTCTTCCTTACCGGCTTTGACCTTGTACAGCGGCGGTTGAGCAATGTAGATGTGGCCGCGCTCCACCAGTTCGGGCATCTGCCGGTAGAAGAACGTGAGCAGCAGGGTGCGGATGTGGGAGCCGTCCACGTCGGCATCGGTCATCAGCACGACCTTGTGGTAGCGGAGGTTTTCGACCTTGAACTCCTCCTTGCCGATGCCGGTGCCCAGGGCCTGGA
>CAILAY010000110.1 GCA_903832285.1 uncultured beta proteobacterium
CATCATTCTTCAACCGCCCCAGAAGTTGTGGAGCCACCCGCTGCGCTTCAACTCCATCCCGAAGTTCAGCGATTGCTGGCTGAGTGTGAAAAGCTGCAAGAAGACCTAGCTGTCCGTAGTCAGCACATTTTGCACAAAATTTGAGGGCGCGCCGAGCGATAAAACGTAGTCAGCACATCGTGCACACCGACCGTTACCTGTGCAAACGTCTGAATTCCTTTGGAACTGGGCGTACCGGTTCATCAAGAGCATACGGAAACGTTCGCAGGTTCACCCAGTCCGCCTGCGCCTGGACTTGATACCAAACCGTCAAGGTCTGTTGGGCTGTTTCCAGGGTCAGCCACACATATTTGCCGTGATAGCGTTTGCCGACGCGGTAGGGTTGTTGCAGAAACTTAACGTAGCCGTCCGCCGCGACCCGGCGGATCGCATGCACCCGTCCTTTGCAGATGGGCAGCGCATCAGGAATCTGTTTGGCTAAACGGCGCGATAACGGGTAGAGCACCGCACCTCGCCGGAGCTGGCGGGGCGTCCCCGTCAGGCGGGGAGCGACATACTGGGCGTCATACCACTGCAAGAAATGGAGTTGAGCGCGCGGAATATAGCCGCGGTGGGTAAAGCGATGTTTGTTCCAAAATTGATGCGCCCAGAAATTGTTGAAGGTTTCAACCTGCCAATTGTAGTCAGCTTCGTATTCGGGCGTAAACACGACCTCGCTGCCCACGTACAAGCATAGCCGGATCAGGGGACTCAGGTGCGCCGCATACCGTCCCCCGCTGAAGGCACTCTCATTGTCAAATTGCGAAAGGTCTGGCAGGCCTAGAAATTCCCAGGTTTTAAGCAGGTGGGTCCGCGTGGCCGGCCAATCTTTGTGAGCATAGGAAGTGGCGTAAGCGGCATTGGTGAAGTGATCCACCGTCGTAAAGGTTTGCACCACGGCACCCCCTTTCAACCAGCGGGTGACAATATCCGTGGCCTGCACCGCATTTGGGTAGGCGGCCGGGGGATGTGGCCGATAGGCAGCTTGGGTTTCCATGGCCCCCTGCGTCAACCCTTGGCGCTGCAACACCCGCTGAATTGTGCTCGGGCTGGGGCACGGTCGCAAATGCCGCTCTTCTAATGCGTGGTGAATGGTGCGCGCCCCAATGGGCCGACGCTGGCGCTGCAATGTGTGGCGCAGCTGGACAATCCGATAGACCATTTGCGCGGAGAGGCGATTGGGATGATGCCTCGGCGCACGGGAGGCGGCGTGAAAATGGGTATGGGGGTGTTGGCGCTGAAAAGCGACCCAGTGATAGACCCAGCGGCGGCTATGATGAAGTCTCGCCGCGATTTCCGGGGCGGGTTGACCTTCTCGAAACAGGATGACGGCTTGGTGTCGAAGGCGGGCATCATCCGCGTCAGAGAGCTGAGACATGATCGTTCTCCTTTCAAGAGAATGATCATGCATTTTGTGCAGGATGTGCTGACTACGTTTTATCGGTCGCTGTGCACGATGTGCTGACTACACCCAGTTGTGCAAAATGTGCTGACTACGGACACCTAGCCCGGCTCATCGCCGAGCGCGACGATCTGCTGACCGCGGTCGGCCCCAACCTGGAGGCTCAGTACCAGGTCGCTATCGGACAGTTGGACTGCGAACGCTTCTGGCTGGACATTGCCATTCGCCGCCTCAAGGCCCACATTGACCTTTTTACAGGGTATTGTGGTTCGAGCCTAAACGCCTGCGCCAAAGTCGGGCCGCACCACGCCGGGGGCTTGAACCACCGCC
>CAILAY010000111.1 GCA_903832285.1 uncultured beta proteobacterium
CACGAGAAAGGGTTTTTTTATCCGGGCCAATTTTGGTCGCTTGCTTCTGACCTGTGCACGTATCTCGGGCTCAAACCGGATGACTACCAGTCGACGGAATTCTGTGATGCTATTGACAGAGTCCGTGCACTTGAACCTATCGAAAGAATGGCATTGGCCGATGCTCTTGAGCAGGCCAGCCATCCGGGCTATAGGGCCGAGGAATTTCTACCTGAGTTCTTTTCGTCTCTGGGCATAGAACTGGTCTGATATTTCTGACGAACGGGGTTTTCTTGCCAGAATAGTGCCCTCTGCCGGGCAAAATCTTTGGCTCGTGCTCCATTACGGCCTATGACGTACGCCTCGTCCGTATCGGAAGAGGCGTAACTTTTTGGCATTGGTCCGAGTTGACCGACCTCAAACCTTCGCGGCGTAGGCAGTCGGTCCGATTTCGCCAAGTCGCTCGCTGGTTGCAAACTCACCTGGCGGCGGAAGTGCATGTGACTTCCTCGCCCGAACGGACCATCGGTTCTGGTGTCGGTACCCCAGCATTCCTGGCGCGGCAATTTAGCGGGAGACGTTTCGGCGTGTCGGGGCCACCATCGCTCGTGCGGCCGCGAGCGGAAATGCAACGACGTTGCTCTTCGGTGCCGCAGTCATAGGCTGGATGGGTGACGGGTCCGGGTTCGCTGGTGGCAACTCAGCGTGAAAATGTCGCAACATGGACGCCTTCGGCACGGTCTTCGTGACCTTGACGTGTTTGAGGAACGGGTCATCTGCGAGCCTGTCATTCATCGCGGCTCTGGCTTCTTCGGTGGTGCCAACCAGATATTTTTGTGCCTGAGACATAGTTTTATGTCCGCTGATTCTCATAAGGTTGACCACGTCGATACCGCGCTGTCCCCAACGCGACAATCCCTCTCTGCGCATGTCATGTCGGCGCAGGTTGATGATTTCCAGCCTTGGCATGATGCGTTTCCAAGCCATTTCGAACGCGTCTCTGGTTATGGGAATCACCATTTGGTTGATGCGAGGCAGTCTGGAAAGCAACTCGATGGACTCGACGGACAGCGGGCACTCCCGGGCGCCGGTCTTTGACACTTCGATGTTCATCTGCGCGCGGTCCTCGTCGAACTGCGCCCATGTCAGCGAAAATAGTTCACCCATGCGCATGGTTGTGCTGATGAGCAACATGAACGTCAGCGCGTAGGCGGGACCGTACTCTGTGAGAGCGGTGACGATGCGGTCTTCTTCATCATCGTTGAGCCGACGCTTGCGCCCTGGGCCGACTTCGGGGCGTTTGAGGCCGGAAAGTGGGTTCGACAGGAATTGCCACTCTTCGCCAAAAATGAAGTGCTTGTACACGGCCGACAGCGCCGCAAAATACAGGCGCATGGTGTTGTTCGCCAACTTCTTTCCTTTGGGGCCTTTGGCTGCGAGGGTGGAAAACAAGACCTTGAGGTTATTTGGCAGGACCTCCAAGAATGGGATGTCAGTTCCGGGTTGCTCCGCGAGGACTTTCAAGCGGGAAAGTTGCTGCTGTTCTGCGTTTTCCTTGTCGCTGGCAAGAATGCTGTCGCGGTATTTGAGGATGGCGGTGCGAAGCGTCAGGCCTTGGGCCTGGTGAAATCCGGCAAGGTCGCCGTCGAGTTGCTTTCCGCGCATGAGGTCGCGCCACTGCACGGCGGCGTCATGTGTAGCGAATGTCCTTGTTACCTGTTCGCCGTTGAGCAGCAGGCGAACTTGCGACTTTTTGCCACGCTTGCGCACGTTCTCCGTTGGGCGGGTGCTGGGTTTGCGCTTGGTCGTTTTTTCCGCGATGGGGGTGTCTGATGAAACTGGGTTACTCATAAAGTGCCTTCAAGTAGTTGAAGTCACGTTTAGAGACCTTGTTTATTCCCTGGCCGTCGCAACGCCGCCTGTATAAACCAAAAGCCCTACATTCCTTGTCGTCCAGTTGGACAGACTTGGACAGGATTGGGAAAATTGGGCAGCTTAGAAAGACCCGAAGGCCGTTCTAAGTGCTTGATTTACAAGGGTATGTGGTGGTGGGTCCTGACAGATTCGAACTGTCGACCTACGGATTAAGAGTCCGCTGCTCTACCAACTGAGCTAAGAACCCACAAGGCGAATTATATATCGAGGTCGATGGACCTAATTCGTTCGACTACTTTTTCTTGGCCTGATTCGCCGCCCATTTGGTGGCGAATGGACCGAGCTCATTCATGCGCTTCACAAGGTCGCTACCCTGCACAGTGAGCGTGTAGCCGTCGCTACCATGGGTCACCAGCACGGCCGCGCGCAATTCCTTCAGGCGCGTGTTCAGGGTGTTGGGCGTGATTCCGCCCACGCTGTCTTGCAGCAGTCTAAAAGTTTGCGGATGTCCGTCTTTCAACGCCCACAAGACTCGGATGGCGTAGCGAGATTCCAGCAGACCCAACAGTTGGTGAATGGCCGCGGTATCTTTTGAACTCATGGGGGAGAAACTCCTGAATGCCTGGTTGGCGGGCCCGGTAGCCAGCGCAACCGCAGACCGATTTTTGTCTTGAATATAGCGTAGTTCTTCCGGTGCTACGACTTTTGTAGCTAGCGGTTATCCCTGATGCACCTCGCGGCCTGTGGTACGAGTTTCGAACCCTGATAAATCAGGCCGGTGTAGATCTGCACCACATCGGCGCCGGCGCGAATCTTCTCCAGCGCGTCCCGCGCGCTCATGATGCCGCCCACGCCGATGATGGGAAAACCCGCTCCCAGCGAGGCGCGCAGTTGCCTGATCACGCGGTTGCTGGCTTCCCGCACCGGAGCGCCCGACAGACCTCCGGCTTGGTCCGCATGCGCAAGGCCTTGCACAGCCGCGCGCGACAATGTGGTGTTGGTCGCAACTACGCCCCAGAGCTGGTTGGGCTTGCCTGCAGCGTCCAGGCCGTGGCGTTTCAAGGTTGCGGCAATCATCTCGATCTGTGCATCGTCCAGATCCGGTGCGATCTTCACAAAGATCGGCACGCGCCTTGGCAGCAGGCCGCCACGGGTGTCGGTCGTGGCGTGCTGCTGCGCCAGCTGCTGGCGACGTTGCTCGATGGCATTCAACAGCGCGTCCAGGGCGGCATCACTTTGCAGAGCGCGAAGGTTTTTGGTGTTGGGACTGGAAATGTTGATGGTGATGTAATCTGCGTGCGGGTAGACGCCGTCCAAACCGGTGAGGTAGTCGTCGGTCGCGTTTTCTATTGGCGTGGCTGCGTTCTTGCCGATATTCAGGCCCAGCAGCATTGGCTGCACCGGATTCCTCTTGCGAAACCGGGCGGCCTGCACGTTGGCCAAAAATGCGTCCAGGCCCTCGTTGTTGAATCCCAAGCGGTTGATCAGTGCCTGCGCTTGTGGCAGACGAAACAGGCGTGGCCTGGGATTGCCGGGTTGTGCTTTTGGGGTGACCGTTCCCACCTCCACGAAGCCAAACCCCATGGCGGCAAAGGCGTCGATGCAGCGGGCATTCTTGTCAAGACCGGCGGCCAGGCCGACCCGGTTTGGAAAATTCAGGCCGGCGACTTGCACCGGATCCTGCACACGCTCCTGGCAGAACGCCCATTCCAGCGGCGTACCCTGCGCGCGCCGCAAGACCGCGAGCGTGAGTTCGTGCGTGGTTTCAGGGTCGAGTCCGAACAGGAAGGGCCGGGCCAGGGAGTAGGGCAGCAAAGACATTGGATAATTCCGCAACAACTCCATGGATTGTCCCAGATGAAAAGCATCACGCAAGACGAACTCAAGACACTCGTAGGTCAGGCCGCCCTGCAGTATGTGGTACCCGGCGAAATCGTGGGCGTTGGGACAGGCTCCACCGTGAACAAGTTCATCGACGCGCTGGCCACGATCAGGCACCGCATCAAGGGCGCGGTATCGAGTTCCAACGCGTCGACGGCGCGACTGCAGGCGTTGGGAATTCCTGTGTTCGATGCGAACGAGGTGGGCGAGTTGGCGGTCTACATCGACGGCGCGGATGAGATCGATGGCCGAGGCTACATGATCAAGGGCGGTGGTGCGGCGCTCACGCGCGAAAAGATTGTGGCCGCACAATCGCGCCGTTTTGTCTGCATCGCAGACGAGTCAAAACTGGTTCAGATGCTGGGCGGATTTGCGTTGCCGGTAGAGGTGATTCCCATGGCGACACAGCGTTTGATACGCCAGTTTGCCGCGCTCGGTGGCGTGGCCCGCGTACGCCTGAAAGACGGCGCACCGATGGTTACAGACAACGGTCAGCACCTGCTCGACGTGACGGCCCTGCGCATCAGCGAGCCGCTGGCATTCGAAGATCAGGTGAACCAGTGGCCGGGCGTAGTGACGGTGGGCGTGTTTGCCCATCAAAAAGCGCAGGTATGCCTGTTGGGTACGGCCGGCGGCGTCAAACTGATCGAATACTAGAACTGGATCCCGGCCGGGTTGCCGGGTATGCGGCCCAGCGGTTGAGGCGGCGTGGGCGCTGCGTCGCCAGCAGGCGGGGGTTGCACGGGTTGCGCCGGCGCCGGCGCCAACGAGGTTGGCGGGGCAGTGTGAAAACCGGCAGGGAGTTGTGAACTGGCTGGATAACCGGCCGCGTTCAGGTACTGATTCCAATCGATTTCGGAAAACCCACGCAGGTGTTGCCCGCCGACAGTCAGAAACGGCAGCGCCGTGCCACCGGTGATGCGTTGCAAGGCATCCACGTCCGCTGCAGTGGAGACTGTCATTTCGTTGAATGGAACGCCGCGATTGACGAGGAGCGCACGCGCCGCGATGCACGCCTCGCCGCAACTCGGCCCGGTGTACAGCGTCACCGGAAACGCACTCACTGCCTGGCGCAACAGGTAGGGCATCGGCGCAGTGTCAGAGTCCGACGCGGCGACATCGCCGGTGGCGGTTCGTTCTGGCGCAGCCGTGGCGGCGGGCGGCTTGTCTGAGTAGGTGACGCGGCCCAGAGCGTCGACGCTGCGAAAAATGGTCTGCCCCCAGACCGTAGTGGTGATCAGCAACAGCGCTGCAAGTACAGCGCATGGGGTGCGGGCTAGCATCATGTGTTCTCCTTGTACCCCACTCAGGTGCATCAAACCATACCCTGGTGGCGCAACAGTGCGTCCAGATTGGGCTCGCGGCCCCGAAACGCTTTGAATGACTCCATCGCTGGCCGACTGCCACCCGATTCGAGGATGGCTCGCCGATACCTGCGGCCGGTTTCCTGACTGGGCCGTCCATCGGCACCGCGGGTCTCTTCAAACGCGGCGTAGGCGTCGGCGCTCAATACCTCGGCCCACTTGTAGCTGTAGTAGCCGGCCGCATAGCCGCCGGCGAAGATGTGGCTGAAAGTGTGTGCGCTGCGGTTCCACGACGGAACCTCCAGCACCGAAACTTCGGCACGCACCTGATCGAGCAGGGCCATCAGATCCTGTTCCGGATCGTGCTCCGTGTGCAGCAACATGTCGAACAGCGCGAATTCAACCTGACGCAGCGTCTGCAGTCCACTCTGGAAATTCTTCGCTGCCAGCATCTTGTCGAACAGTGTGCGGGGCAAGGGTTCTGCGCTATCCACGTGGGCACTCAGGTGCTGGATCACATCGCACTCCCAGCAGAAGTTCTCCATGAACTGGCTGGGTAATTCGACCGCGTCCCATTCGACGCCGCTGATGCCGGAGACGTCGCGCTCGTTCACCTGGGTCAACAGGTGTTGCAGGCCGTGACCACACTCGTGGAACAGGGTGATCACATCGCGGTGCGTGAGCAGCGCCGGCTTCCCGTCCACGCTCTCGGCAAAGTTGCACACCAGGTGCGCCACCGGCGTTTGCAGCGCGCCGCCGTCGGGTCGCAACCAGCGTGAGCGCACGTCATCCATCCAGGCGCCACCGCGCTTGCCGCTGCGCGCTGACGGGTCCAGGTAAAACTGTCCCACCAGAGTGCCCTGGCGTTCGATGCGGTAAAAACTCACACCCGGGTGCCATAGCGGAGCCACGTCAGCAATGATCGAGACCTCGAACAAGTCCTCCACGATTTTGAAGAGGCCGGCCAGCACCTTGGGGGCGGTGAAATACTGCTTGACCTCCTGCTCGCTGAACGCATAACGCGCCTCCTTGAGCTTCTCGCTGATGTAGGGCCAGTCCCAGGCTTGCGGTTCCGACATCTGCAAATGATTGCGCGCAAAGGCACGCAAATCGGCGACATCCTTTTGCGCATGGGGACGCGCCTTGAGCGCCAGATCGCGCAGGAATGCAATCACCTGCGCTGGTGAACTGGCCATCTTGGGAACCAGGGAAACCTCGCCATAGGTGGCGTAACCCAGCAGCAGCGCCTCTTCCCGGCGCAGCGCCAGGGTCTCGGTGATGATGGAGCTGTTGTCAAACTTTTGTGCATCAGTCGCTGCCTGGTCCGAGGCGCGCGTCACGTACGCGCGGTACATTCTTTCGCGCAGCGCACTGCTGTGGGCAAACTGCATCACCGGCAAATAGCAGGGCATCTTCAGCGTGAGTTTGTAGCCTTGTCTGGAGTCGGCCTGCGCCGCTGCGAGGGCGGTGTGCAAGATGTCCTCGGGCACTCCGCCCACCTCGTCGGTGCTGGCGTAATAGGCGAAGGCATCGGTGGCGTCGAGCGCGTTTTCGCTGAACTTTTGGGACAATTCGGCCTGGCGTTCCTGCAACTGGGCGAAGCGCTCCTTGGCAGCACCAGCGAGTTCCGCACCGCCCAGCATGAAGTTGCGCATGGCGTTGCGGTGCGCCTGGGTCTGTTCGGTGTTCAGACTGGTGGCGTCCATCGCCTTGTACTTGGCATACAGGCGTTCGTCGGCGCCCAGTCGGGTGAAGAATTCCGTCACCTTGGGCAGTGCCTCGTTGTACGCGGCGCGCAGCTGCGGAGTGTCGGCCACGGCGTTGAGGTGGCTCGCAGCGCCCCAGGCGCGCCCAAGCCTTTCGGTGGAGACGTCCAGCACCTGTGCCATGGCGCTCCACTGCGCAGGAAAATCCGCGTAAGTGACCTGCGTCAGTGCTCCGTCCGCCTGCATCAGCAGCGCATCCATCGCCGGCACCACATGGTCGGGCGCAATCCGGTCAAAGAGAGGCAAGTCGGAAAAATCGAGCAGCGGATTGTTCATGGGGTCAGGTTTCATGATGCCACACGTTCGGCCGCTTCAAGGGTGTTGACCAGCAGCATGGTGATCGTCATGGGACCCACGCCACCGGGCACCGGCGTGATGTAGCCCGCCACCTCTTTCACGCCGGCAAAATCAACGTCGCCGCAGAGCTTGCCCTCGTCGTTGCGGTTCATGCCTACGTCGATTACAACCGCGCCGGGTTTGACCATGTCGGCCGTCAACATGTTGCGTTTGCCCACGGCGGCCACGATCACGTCTGCCTGCGCGGTGAGGGCTTTCAGGTCACGCGTGGCACTGTGGCAAATGGTGACGGTGGCGTTTTTTTGCAGCAACATCAGGGCCATCGGTTTGCCCACGATGTTGCTGCGACCGATCACCACGGCGTGCTTGCCGCGCAGGTCGTAGCCGATGGATTCCAGCATCTTCATGCAACCGTAGGGCGTGCATGGCAGGAAGCCCGGCATGCCGGTCATCAGCGCGCCCGCGCTGGCGACGTGAAAACCGTCCACGTCCTTCGCCGGCGAGATCGCCTCGATCACCTTTTGAGCGTCGATGTGGGCAGGCACGGGCAACTGCACCAGGATGCCGTGGATGCCAGCGTCAGCATTCAACGCTGCGATGCGTTCAAGCAATGCGTTTTCGCACAAGTCGGCGGGATAGCGTTCCAGTACTGAGTGCAGGCCGGCATCCGCGCAGGCCTTGACCTTGTTGCGAACATAAACCTCGCTGGCCGGGTTCTCGCCCACCAGGATCACCGCCAGTCCGGGCGTGACGCCGCGCTCCTTGAGCGCTGCTGCGCGTTGCGCAACTCGCGTGCGAAGTTCGCGCGAGAGCGCGTTGCCATCGATAAGTTGAGCGGTCATGTGTGTTGCAGTTCAACAAAAAAACACGCCAGTCCCCACGCCGCGGGCCACTGGAAAAGTGGCAATCGTGATCAGGGTTTGGCGGCGCTCTGACCCAGGGCAATCTTCAGCAGATCGGCCACGGTGTTGGCGTTGAGCTTTTCCATGATATTGGCGCGGTGCGCCTCCACGGTCTTGATGCTGATGCCCAGATCGTCGGCAATCTGCTTGTTCAAGCGACCTGCGACGATGCGTTCCAGCACCTGCGCCTCGCGTGATGTGAGCTTGGACAGCAAGGCGTCGCGGCTGGCCGCCTGGACATGGCCCGCAAAGGAATCGCGTGCCTGTTCCAGCATGCGCACCACCAGGCCTAGCAACTCATCTTCCTTGAAGGGCTTCTGGATGAAGTCCACGGCGCCTTTCTTCATGGCGTCCACCGCCATGGGCACGTCGCCATGGCCCGTGATGAAGACGATGGGCAGTGGCGATTTGCGCTCCAGCAGCCGGTCCTGCAACTCCAGCCCGGTCATGCCGCCCATGCGGATGTCGGCGATCAGGCACGCCACTTCGCGCACATCGAGTCGGCTCAGGAAGGCCTCGGCTGAATCGAAGCAGCGCACTCGGTAGTCTTTTCCTTCGAGCAGCCATTGCAGCGAGTCGCGCACGGCTTCGTCGTCGTCCACCACATAAACCGTGCCCTTTTTGGGTGTGAAAGTCATGCGCGTATTCCGTTGGCTTTGTCAGGTTGGTCTGGGTTGATGGCGGCTACCGGCTCCGGTGTCAAGGGGATCCAGAAGGAAAAACGACAGCCCGCAGCGTCGGCACCATTGTAAATGTTCTCTGCCAGTATCCGTCCCTGGTGCGACTCGACAATGCTGCGGCACAGGTTCAGTCCGATTCCCATACCCTCCGCCTTGGTGGAAAAGAAGGCTTCGTACACGCGCTCCATGATCTCAGGCGCGAGGCCCTGCCCTGAATCCAGCACCGAAAAATCGACCACCTGTTGTTCCCCCAGCATTTTGGGAACGACGCGCAATTCGACGCTGCGCTGGGCCGTGGGCCGCTGCGCATGGTCGATGGCTTCCGCCGCATTCTTCAGCAGGTTCACGAGCACCTGTTCGATCAGGATCGGGTCCACCAGCAGTTTTGGTAGACGCGCGGCGACATAGTGGCTCAAGCGCACATTTCTGCGGCGCAATTCAATCTCTGCAAGTTCCACGGCCTCGTCCACCATGGCGGCGACGTCCGACAGACTGCGGTTCGGCTCGCTGCGTTTTACGAACGACTTGATGCGGGCGATGATCTGGCCGGCACGCTGCGCCTGGCGGGCTGTTTTTTCCAACGCCCCCAGCAGTTCGCCCTCTGAAATCCGGTCGGCTCGGATGCGCGTCACCATGCCGGTGCAGTAGTTTGAAATGGCAGTCAGCGGCTGGTTCAGTTCGTGCGCCACGCTGGAGGCCATCTCACCCATGGTGATGAGTCGGCTGGCCGCCTGCGCGCGCTCGGCCTGAGCCGCGGAAAGCGCTTCCGCCTGACGCCGCGGAGTGATGTCGGTTGCGATCACCATCTGCGCCAGGCGACCGTCCACCCAAGTCAGATAGCGCGAGCGAACTTCAAGCCACTTGTCGATCTTGCTGACAAAAATCTCCGCGTTCTCGGTTTGATCCTCGGTAAAGGACCCAGTGGGCAAACCTGCCAGCGAGTCCACCGCGTCTAGCGATTCGTCGTTCGACGCTTGCACCGGAACGCCCGCCTGGGCCACCAGTTCCATGTGTCCCACCGTATCGGAATTGAACCAGAGCCGGTACAACTTGTTCGCGAACAGCAGTTCATGACTTCCCAGCGGTGCCACCGATACCGAGGCGTCCAACGCCTCCAGCACCGCGGTGAAGCGCTCGTGCGACGCCGACAACTGGTCCCTGATACGGTTGGGCTCGGTGATGTCGGTCATGGATGTTATCCAGCCACTTTGCTCGCCGTGCACGTCCACCAGGGGCGAAACGTACATGCGCGCATCGAACAGCGTACCGTCGCGCCGTTGCAGGCGCAGTTGCACGCCACCGATTGCGCTATTGCCGCTGAGTTCCTCGTGCAGATGGTGGGTCAGCGAAGCACGGTCGGCGTCGGGCCAATAGGGGAAGGGGGCAGAACATCCGATCAGATCTTCCGCCGGCCAGCCCGTCATCTGGCAAAACGCCGCATTCACATAGGTGATGCGGCCGCTCAGGTCCAGCACCCGCATCCCCGTCAGCATGGAGTTTTCCATGGCGCGCCGGAAGTTCATTTCGCTCAACAGGTCCTGCTGGGCACGTATGCGCCGACGCGTATGCCGCCAGTTGGCAATCAACATCCAGGCGGTCATTGCGCTCAAGGCGCCGACCAGCCAGAACAGTCCGCTGCCGATGACGCCCAGCGAAGTACGGTAGCTCTGCGCGCGCAGCATCAGCCCATTGCCGACGGGCGAGACTGGCACTTCGTAGCTGTTGGGGCGCGTCGCCCAAGGCAACAGGGGAGCGTTGCCTGTATGGGGCGCCAAGGCAGTTCCCGCAAGGACACGACCTTGCGCATCCAGCAGCGACACTGCGTACTTCGCCGAGGTCTCGGACGCCAGCCCGTAGCGCAGCAGACCATCGACTGAGTACTCGGCCAGAATGGCTCCGGCGAACTGGCTGCGGTTGGTCAAGGGTGTATGCAATTGCAGCGCCGAGGGCGCCGCCGTGCTGGCTGTGGGCAGCGCGTAAATCGGCTGGCCCAGGTCTCGCGCCAGGTTGAACCAGGCCTCGGCTTCGCTACCCATGGTGAGGGTTTCGCCCACCGAGCGTTGCTGATTGCCGGACACGCTGGGCGCGGCATAGCTTGCAACCACTTTGCCACGCGCGTTAATCCAGGACACCGACAACAACTCGGGGTATTGACTCACCAGAGCCTCGGCCTGGGCCTTGAACTCTTCCGCGTCAACCTCCTTGTTGGACACGTCCCGAGCCACACCCATCAGTTGCCCCTGGCGGTCCAGCAAGCGCAGGCGAATCTGCTGCTGCGAATACTCCACATCGCGTTGCAGGGCTTCCTGTTCGCGCTCCATTTCCTCCAGTCGCAGGTAGCCGAAGGCCGCCACGATGGCCGCCAGAAACAGCAGCACTGCGGCCAGCGGGGCCAGCATCGCAAAGCGGTCTTGCAGATGCGCAGGCAAGGCGCGCCACCAGCGTTGCCAGGCACTGCGCGGTGCGGGTTCCGGGCGACGACGGCGCTCGATCAGATGGAGTGTTTCGGTTTTCACGGGTGCTGCATTTTGCTACGCAATAAGTGTGAGGTCGCGAATTTCAGTAATTCATAATATGAAATCAAAGCGCACCATTTGAAATGCCATAGAATTGTGAGACACTACGCTGCTTTTGCGCAGAATGTGAGCGTGCAGGCATCATCAGACTTTGCGGGGCTCTGCCCTCAAGCCACTAGGAGGAGACAGACATGTCAGAGCTAACCGGAAGCAATCGGGGTACGCCAGACGCGGACATCGTGGAGACACGCGAATGGATGGACGCGCTGTCCGCCGTGATTCAAAACGAGGGTCCGCAGCGGGCGCACTTTCTGCTGGAGCAGTTGATCGCGCACGCGCGCCAAAGCAGCATCGACCTGCCTTTTTCAGCGAACACGGCTTACGTCAACACGATCGAGACCGACGCCGAAGAGCGCTGCCCGGGCAATATTGAAATCGAGGAGCGACTGCGCGCCTACATGCGCTGGAATGCGATGGCCATGGTGGTTAAGGCCAACCGGCATCATCCCGAGGACGGCGGAGATCTGGGTGGGCATATTGGTTCCTTTGCCTCGTTGGCCCACATGTTTGGCGCCGGCTTCAACCACTTCTGGCACGCCGAGAGCGAAGGCCACGGTGGCGACTGCCTCTACATCCAGGGCCACGTGGCGCCGGGTGTTTATGCACGCGCCTACATGGAAGGGCGCCTGAGCGAAGATCAGTTGCTGCACTTCCGCCAGGAGGTTGACGGCAAGGGCTTGTCGAGTTATCCGCATCCGAAATTGATGCCGAATTTTTGGCAATTTCCCACCGTGTCCATGGGGCTGGGCCCGTTGATGGCAATTTACCAGGCGCGGTTTTTAAAGTACCTGCATGCGCGTGGCATCGCGAACACCGAGAACCGCAAGGTCTGGGTTTTTTGCGGCGATGGCGAGATGGACGAGGTTGAGAGCCTGGGCGCGATCGGTCTTGCCGCGCGTGAAAACCTCGACAATCTGGTGTTCGTCGTCAACTGCAACCTGCAGCGTCTGGACGGCCCGGTGCGCGGCAACGGCAAGATCATCCAGGAACTCGAAGGAGAATTCCGCGGCTCGGGCTGGAACGTGATCAAGCTCATCTGGGGGAGCAACTGGGATCCGCTGCTGGCCCGTGACAAGGACGGCGCCTTGCGCCACTTGATGATGAACACGCTGGACGGCGACTACCAGTCCTTCAAGGCCAATGACGGCGCTTACGTGCGCGAACATTTCTTCGGCAAGGACCCGCGCACGGCGGCGATGGTTGCCAACATGAGCGATGAAGACATCTGGAACCTGAAGCGAGGCGGCCACGACCCGCAAAAGGTCTATGCGGCCTATCACAAAGCGGTGCACCACAAAGGGCAACCCAGCGTGCTGCTGATCAAGACCGTCAAGGGCTTTGGCATGGGCAAGTCGGGCGAGGGCAAGAACAACGTGCACCAGACCAAGAAGCTTACCGACGAAGACATCAAGATTTTTCGCGACCGCTTCAACATACCGATTCCCGACAGCCAGTTGGCCGAGATCCCGTTCTATAAACCGGCTGACGACACGCCCGAGATGCGTTATCTGCATGAGCGCCGCCAAGCTCTGGGCGGCTACCTGCCGCATCGCCGCGCCAAGGCCGAAGAGAGCTTCACCGTACCTTCTCTGGAGACCTTCAAGTCGGTGATCGAGGCGACCGCACCGGGTCGCGAAATCTCCACCACCCAGGCCTATGTGCGTTTTCTGACGCAGTTGCTGCGCGACCAGGCGCTGGGCCCGCGCGTGGTTCCGATTCTGGTGGACGAGGCGCGCACTTTCGGCATGGAAGGACTGTTCCGCCAGATTGGCATCTACAACCCCGCAGGTCAGCAGTACACGCCGGTGGACAAGGACCAGGTGATGTACTACCGCGAGGACAAGGCCGGGCAGATTCTGCAGGAGGGCATCAACGAAGCCGGAGGCATGGCGAGTTGGATTGCTGCGGCCACGTCGTACTCGACGAACAACCGCATCATGCTGCCGTTCTACGTGTACTACTCGATGTTCGGCTTCCAGCGCATCGGCGATCTGGCCTGGGCTGCGGGCGACATGCAGGCGCGCGGCTTCTTGCTGGGCGGAACGTCCGGGCGCACCACGCTCAATGGCGAGGGCCTGCAGCACGAAGACGGCCACAGCCACATCCTGGCAGGCACGATTCCGAATTGCGTCTCCTACGATCCTACCTTCGCCCATGAAGTGGGCGTGATCCTGCATCACGGTTTGAAACGCATGGTGGAGATGCAGGACAACGTCTACTACTACATCACGTTGCTCAACGAAAATTACGCCATGCCCGGCCTGGTCGAGGGCACGCAGGAGCAGATCATCAAAGGCATGTATCTGTGCAAGGCGGGCCCGAAGCTCACGCCGCGCGTGCAACTGCTTGGCAGCGGAACCATCCTGCGTGAATCCATTGAAGCGCAGGCGCTGCTGGAGAAGGATTGGGGCGTGGCGGCGAACGTCTGGAGCTGCCCCAGCTTCAACGAACTCACACGAGACGGCCAGGACGCCGAGCGCTATAACCTGCTGCACCCCACCGCGACGCCGCGTGTTTCCTTCGTCGCACAACAGTTGGAAAAACACACCGGTCCGGTGGTGGCTTCGACCGACTACATGAAGGCCTATGCCGAGCAGATCCGTCCCTTCATCCCCAAGGGGCGGACCTACAAGGTGCTGGGTACGGACGGCTTCGGCCGCAGCGACTTCCGCTCCAAACTGCGCGAGCACTTCGAGATCAACCGCCACTACATCGTGGTCGCGGCGCTCAAGGCACTGAGCGAAGAGGGCACGGTGCCGGTCGCAAAGGTGGCTGAGGCCATTGCCAAATATGGCATCCAGACGGACAAGATCAACCCGTTGTTTGCCTGATCCCGGCGGCAACACAGGAGGCACGAATATGGCAGTTGTAGAAATCAAGGTCCCGGACATTGGGGACTTCAAGGATGTCACTGTGATCGAGGTGCTGGTCAAGCCCGGTGACGCAGTGAAGGCCGAACAGTCGCTGATCACGGTGGAGTCGGACAAGGCGTCGATGGAAATTCCTTCGTCCCACGCCGGCGTGCTGAAGGAACTCATGGTCAAGCTGGGCGACAAGCTCAACATCGGTGACTTGTTGGCGTTGCTGGAAGTGGCCGGTGGAGCGGCTGTCCCTGTTGCTGCGACCGCGGCGGCAGTTCAGGCGGTACCTGTCGCGACGCCCGTCGCTGCGGCTGCAGCGCCCGCCGTGGCGCCCGTTGCGGTCGCGGCGGCTTCGGCAACTCAACCCGCACACAACCCGACTGTGGTGGCTGCGGGCCTGCCCCATGCCTCGCCATCGGTGCGCAAGTTTGCGCGCGAACTGGGCGTACCTTTGAACGAGGTCAAGGGCACCGGACTGAAGGGCCGCATCACCGACAAGGACATTCAGAGCTTCACGCAAAGCGTGATGTCGGGTGCGGTGAAGACGCAGGCTATTGCGGCGCAGGCACCCGCCTCAGGCGCATCGGGTGCAGGGCTGGGGCTGCTGCCCTGGCCGGTGGTGGACTTCACGAAGTTCGGCCCGGTGGAGCGGCGCGACCTGTCGCGCATCAAGAAGATCAGTGCGGCAAACCTGCACCGCAACTGGGTCATGATCCCGCACGTCACGAATCATGACGACGCCGACATCACCGATCTGGAAGCGTTTCGCGTGTCGACCAACAAGGAGAACGAGAAGAGCGGCGTCAAAGTGACCATGCTGGCGTTCCTGATCAAGGCCTGTGTGGCGGCGCTGAAGAAATTCCCGGAATTCAACGCCTCGCTGGACGGCGATCAGCTGGTGTTGAAACAGTACTACCACATTGGCTTCGCCGCTGACACGCCCAACGGCCTGATGGTGCCGGTGATCAAGGACGCAGACAAGAAGGGCATTTTTCAAATCTCGCAGGAGATGAGTGAGTTGGCGAAGAAGGCGCGCGAAGGCAAACTCAGTCCGGCAGAAATGACCGGTGCGGGCTTCACGATTTCGTCGCTGGGCGGTATTGGAGGGCGCTACTTCACGCCCATCATCAACGCGCCCGAGGTGGCGATCCTGGGCGTGTGCAAGTCCAGCATGGAACCGGTGTGGGACGGCAAGACCTTTGTGCCGCGACTCATGCTGCCGTTGAGTCTGAGCTGGGATCACCGTGTGATCGACGGCGCGGGCGCTGCACGCTTCAACGTGTATCTGGGGCAGATACTGGGCGACTTCCGCAGAGTCTTGCTGTGACATTGTGGGGCAGACCACTTTGCGCAGCAAATGTGCTCTGACCCCTACTGATTAGAGGTATTTATGGCCACGATTGAAATCAAGGTTCCCGACATTGGCGATTTCGCGGAAGTCACCGTCATCGAGTTGCTCGTCAAACCCGGCGACAGCATCAAGGCCGAGCAGAGCCTGATTACGGTGGAGAGCGACAAGGCCTCCATGGAGATTCCTTCCAGCCACACCGGCGTGGTGAAGGAGTTGAAGCTCAAGCTCGGTGACAAGGTAAAGGAAGGTTCTTTGGTCTTGCTGCTTGACAGCAGCGCAACTGCCGAACCTTCGACACAAGCTGGCTCAACCTCTCCCCAACCCTCCCCTTTCCAAGGGGAAGGCAGAGCAGTCACGGCGGCCGCTTCCGCGGCGCCGGTTGTTATGGCGCCTGCTGCGGCGGCTTATGCCGGCAGCGTTGATCTGGAGTGCGACTTGCTGGTGCTGGGTGCCGGACCGGGCGGCTATTCGGCGGCGTTTCGTGCGGCCGACCTCGCCCTGAAAGTGGTGCTGGTGGAACGCTACGCGTCGCTCGGCGGCGTCTGTCTGAACGTGGGTTGCATTCCTTCCAAGGCGCTGTTGCACGTGGCATCGGTGATGGACGAGGTGAGCCACATGGCAGCGCTCGGCGTGGACTTTGGCGCACCCAAGGTGAACGTGGACACGTTGCGCGGCCACAAGGAAAAAGTCGTCAACAAGCTCACCGGTGGTCTGGCGGCGATGGCCAAGATGCGCAAGGTGACGGTGGTGCGCGGCTACGGTGCCTTTGTTGGCGCGAACCACGTGCAGGTGGAGGAGACCACAGGTACGGCCCAGGAGAAAACCGGCAAGACGCAAACCATCGCATTCAAGAAATGCATCATCGCTGCGGGCTCACAGGCCGTGCGCCTGCCTTTCATGCCGGAAGATCCGCGCGTCGTGGACAGCACCGGCGCGCTCGCGTTGAGGGAGGTGCCCAAGCGCATGTTGATTCTGGGCGGCGGCATCATCGGCCTGGAAATGGGCACGGTGTACAGCACGCTGGGTGCGCGCCTGGACGTGGTGGAAATGCTGGAGGGTCTGATGCAGGGCGCCGACCGCGATCTGGTGAAGGTCTGGCAGAAGATGAACGCGCCGCGTTTCGATAACATCATGCTCAACACCAAAACGGTAGCCGCCAAAGCCACGCCGGCTGGCATCGAAGTCACGTTTGCTCCGGCGCAGGACGGCGTGAAAGTTCCAGAGCCACAGGTGTACGACCTGGTGCTGCAGGCCGTGGGCCGTACGCCCAATGGAAAGAAGATCGCGGCCGACAAGGCGGGTGTGGCAGTCACCGATCGCGGTTTCATCAACGTCGATATTCAGATGCGCACCAACGTGCCGCACATCTTCGCCATAGGCGACATCGTCGGTCAGCCCATGCTGGCGCACAAGGCGGTGCACGAAGCGCATGTGGCCGCCGAAGTGATTGCCGGCGAACTGCAGGGCAATCAGAAGCTGGCCAGCGCCGCGTTCAACGCACGCGTCATCCCCAGCGTGGCTTACACCGATCCGGAAGTGGCCTGGGTGGGACTCACGGAAGACCAGGCCAAGGCGCAAGGCATCAAGGTGAAGAAGGGTCTGTTCCCCTGGAACGCTTCGGGTCGAGCCATCGCCAACGGCCGCGACGAAGGCTTCACCAAGCTGCTGTTCGATGACTCCGACGAAGCGCACGGCCACGGCAAGATCCTGGGTGGCGGCATGGTCGGCACGCACGCCGGCGACATGATTGGAGAGATCGCGCTGGCGATCGAGATGGGCGCCGACGCTATCGACATCGGCAAGACCATCCACCCGCATCCGACGCTGGGCGAGAGCATCGGCATGGCAGCGGAAGTGGCGCACGGCAGTTGCACCGATTTGCCGCCGGCGCGCAAATAGTTCCTTTTTTTTGAAAAGGCGTCCGGTCCTCTTCCGGCAATGCTTCTTTGCTAGCAAAAAGATAGAAGAGCGGGGCGCGCGCGCTGTTGGACGCGGCTGTGGCGGTTGAAGCCAGCGGCAGCCTTTCTACAATGCAGGCTATGTTTGTTCACCTGCGCCTGCACACCGAATTTTCCGTCGTCGACGGCACCAATCGGATCGACGAAATTGTTCCCTCCGCCGTGGCCGACGGCCAGCCCGCGCTGGCCATCACGGACCTGAGTAATCTGTTTGGTGCGATCAAGTTCTACAAGGGGGCGCGCGCCAACGGGCTCAAACCGCTGATCGGTGCCGAGATTTTTCTGGAAGGCTTGGGCGCGGACGCTGCGGTGCTGTCGCGCGTGCTGTTGCTGGTGCAAAACACGCAGGGCTATCTGAATCTGTCCGAGTTGCTGGCGCGCGCCTACACACAAAACGTGGTCAAGGCACAGGCCGTGGTGAAGCTGGTCTGGCTCAGTGAACTTAACGCCGGTCTGATCCTTCTCTCAGGCGCACAGGCGGGCCCGGTGGGGCAGGCGCTGGTGCAGGGTGACGGCGTGCGTGCAGCCGACGCGGCGCTACAACTGGCTTCCATTTTCCCGCATCGTTTTTATCTGGAATTGCAACGTGCCGGGCGTGTCGACGACGAGGCCCATGTGAGCGCGGCCGTGCAGTTGGCAGCGCGCCTGAAGCTGCCGGTTGTGGCGACGCACCCGGTGCAGTTTGGCACGGCAGAAGATTACGAGGCGCACGAGGCGCGTGTCTGCATTGCCGAGGGCGAGATCCTAGGCAATCCGCGGCGGGTGCGGCGCTTCACGCGCGAGCAATATTTCAAATCGACGGCGCAGATGGTCGCCCTCTTCGCCGATGTGCCCTCGGCCCTGGCCAATACGGCCGAGATCGCCAAACGCTGCAACCTGACACTGGTGCTGGGCAAGCCGCAATTGCCCGAGTACCCCACGCCCGAAGTCAACGGTGTGCGCATGACACCGGACGCATACTTTCGTCACGTGTCATTCGAAGGCCTGGAGCAGCGCCTGAGGCATCTGTACCCGGACGCGGTCGAGCGCGATCGGCAGCGGCCGCGCTACGTGGAGCGCCTCGAATTCGAGATTGCCACCATCCTGAAGATGGGTTTTCCCGGCTACTTTCTGATCGTGGGCGACTTCATCAATTGGGCCAAAAGCAACGGCTGTCCGGTGGGGCCGGGGCGCGGCTCCGGCGCCGGGTCGTTGGTGGCCTACGCCATGGGGATCACCGATCTCGATCCCTTGCGCTACAACCTGCTGTTCGAGCGCTTCCTGAATCCCGAGCGCGTCTCCATGCCCGACTTCGACATCGACTTCTGTCAGGGCAACCGGGATCGCGTGATCGACTACGTCAAGCTCAAGTACGGACGAGATGCAGTGAGCCAGATCGTCACCTTCGGCACCATGGCAGCCCGCGCCGCGATCCGCGATGTGGGCCGTGTGCTCGACATGAGCTACACCTTTTGCGATGGCATCAGCAAGCTCATTCCAAACAAGCCCGGCGTCAGCGTGACGCTGCAGTTGCCTCCGGCCGACCGCAAGAAGGACGACAAGACGGTTTATGCGAGCGTGGACGAGCCGTTGCTGGCCGAGCGCGAAGCCGCGGAAGAGGACGTCAGAACCTTGCTGGAACTGGCGCGCAAACTGGAGGGCATGACGCGCAACGTAGGCATGCACGCCGGCGGCGTCCTGATTGCGCCGGGCAAGCTCACCGACTTCTGTCCGCTCTATCAGCAGCCCGGCAGCGACGCCGCGGTGAGCCAGTTCGACAAAAACGACGTGGAAGCCATCGGCTTGGTGAAGTTCGACTTTCTCGGATTGGCCACGCTCACGATTCTGGAGATCGCCAAGGACTTCATTCGCGCGCGCCACGCTGGTCAGGAGAACTTCGCGTTCGAGAACATCGACCTCGAAGACGCCGCCACTTACAAGCTCTTTGCTGACGGCAGAACCGAGGCCGTGTTCCAGTTTGAAAGCCGCGGCATGCAGGGCATGCTCAAGGATGCGCGGCCCACGCGCCTCGAAGACCTGATCGCACTCAACGCCCTGTATCGACCCGGTCCGATGGATTTGATCCCCAGCTTCGTGGCACGCAAGCACGGTCGCGAGCCGGTGGAGTATCCGCACCCGCTGGTGGCCAACATGCTGTCCGAGACCTACGGCATCATGGTCTATCAGGAACAGGTGATGCAGACCGCGCAGATCCTGGGCGGCTACTCGCTCGGCGGCGCCGATATGTTGCGCCGTGCCATGGGCAAGAAGGACGCGGACGAGATGGCCAAACACCGCCAGATTTTCCGCGACGGTGCGGCCAGGAGCGACATCGATGAGGCCAAGGCGGACGAGGTCTTTGACTTGATGGAAAAGTTCGCGGGCTATGGCTTCAACAAGTCGCACGCCGCCGCCTATTCACTGCTGGCCTACCACACGGGCTGGTTGAAAGTTCATTTTACGGCCGAGTTTTTCTGCGCCAACATGACTGTGGAAATGGACGACACCGACAAGCTGAAGATCTTGTTCGAGGACGCGCAGAAATTCGGCATCGCGTTCGAGACGCCGGACGTGAACCGCGGGCGCCACCGTTTCGAGCCGGTCACGGACCAGCTCATTCGTTACGGCCTGGGCGCCATCAAGGGCACGGGGCAGCAGGCGATCGACGCGATCGTGGCGGCGCGCGAAGGCCGTGGCAGCGGCGCTGCAGGCAGCAACTCCGGACCCTTCAAGAGCCTGTTTGATTTTTGCGTGCGCGTCGATCGCGGCCGCATCAACAAGCGCACGGTGGAGGCGCTGATCAAAGCCGGCGCTTTCGATGCCATTCAGCAAAACCGCGCGGCACTACTGGCCACGGTGGACCGTGCGTTCGACTTCGCCGCGGCCGCGCAGGCCAATGTGAACCAGGGAGGATTGTTCGACCTGGACGCCGATGCCCATGGATCGAGTACGCAGGAACCGGAACTGATTGATGCGCTGCCCTGGGGCGTGAAGGAGCGGCTCACGCACGAGAAGGCGGCGCTGGGCTTCTATCTTTCCGGTCACTTGTTCGACGAAGTGGCGCGCGAAGTGCGCGCCTTTGTGAAGCGCGAAATCGGTGAGCTTCTGGATTCCCGTGAGCCGCTGTTGCTGGCCGGGATCATCAACGATTTTCGCGTCATCAACGGTCAGCGCGGGCGCATGGGATTGTTCAAGCTGGACGACAAGAGCGGCGTGATCGAGGCCAGCATCGACGAGGCGCTGGTGCATGCCAACCGCAATCTCATCAAGGACGATGAGTTCGTGATCGTGCGCGGCAGCTTGCAGCCTGATCGTTTTGCCGGCGGGTTCCGTCTGAAGGTGGCTGCGGTTTACGACCTGGCTCAGGCCCGTTGCACTTTTGGCAAATTCTTTCGAGTCGCTGTCAACGGCCGCGCCCCCGACATTGCCCGATTGGTCAGAGACTTTCCGCCACGGCGCGAGTCGACGGAACACGGCGAATTGGTGCGCGCCCTGGGCGTTAGGCTCTCGGTGCGCAGTGAACAGGCCTGCGCTGAACTTCAATTGGGTGAGCAGGCCCGCTTCTATCCCAGCGATGCGGCACTGGCGAGCTGGCTGGCTCAAACCGGTGCCGGCAAGTCTTCCGTGGTGTACGAATAGCGAACAGCCCGAGGGCTCTGCCGGTCTCAGTCTTTGGGCCGAAAACCGATCACCATCGATGGCTGCACGCGGCCATCTGTATCGCGCGGCAGGCGCTCCGTCTTGTCGATCGCCTTGAGCACGGCTTCATCCCATGACGCGATGCCGCTGGACTTGATCAGTTTGCGGCCCACGATGGCGCCATCGGGCGCGATGCGCACTTCGACATCGGCCGTAGGGTTGCCCTTGATGTCCTCCGTAAACACGATATTGGGTTTGATGCGCGCTGCTATGCGCGAGCCATAGCTGGCAGAAGGGCCGGAGGTTAGTGCGGCTGTGCCGGTTGATGAGGTCGTGCCGGTGGCACCTGCCAGACCGGCGAGTCGCTGCAGGTTTTCCTGGCGCTGCTTTTCAAGCGCCTTGGCACTGGCTTGTTCTTGCTTGGCTTTGGCATCGGCCTGCGCCTTTTTGTCCATTGCGGCCTGCTTCTCCTTTCTGACCCTTTCCCGCTCGAGTTGGGCCAGGCGTTCTTGCTCCAGCGCCATTTCCTGCTGACGCAGCGCGCGCTCGCGTTCCAGCGCGATCTGCGGATCCGGTGCACTCAACTCGGGTGCAGGCTCGGGCGCGGGTGGTGGTGCAACTTCGGGTTCAGGTGGTGGCGGCGCGGCAGCTTGCGGCAACTCTGCCCATAGTTCAGCGGCAACCGTTTCGGTGGCGGCATCGCGACGCCAGTTCACGCCCCAGGTGAGCGCGGCTACCAGCAGCACATGCGCCAGCAGCGCCAGCAGCAGCCCACGCCCCAGACCTTCGGGCTGAACCGGTGAAAACTCCAGACGCTGGATGGTGGCAGACATGGCAAATCGGAACGTCGTCGAACGATCGGACCTCAGGGCGCGAGTTGCACCGACAGTCCGACGCGTTGCACTCCGGCGCGCTGCAGTGTGTCTATGACCTTGACCACGACTTCGTATTTGACGGACCGATTGGCGCTGATGACCACCGGTGTCGCGGCGACGCCGTTCTGTGCCTTGAGTACGGCGCGGGCGACGTCGGCGAGTGCCAGCGACGCTGCACTTGTGGGGGGCGTGGTGGCCGCCGCTTTGGGGTTGAGCGGCGTCACGCTCATGCTCAGCGATTCGTCCTGCTTGACGACAATGCGAATCACATTGTCCGGTGTCCTGTTGGCTTTGCCGACGCTGGGCAGGTCGATCACGCTGGGCGCGATCAGTGGCGCGGTCACCATGAAGATGATGAGCAGCACCAGCATCACATCGATGAACGGCACCATGTTGATCTCATTGATGGTGCGGCGTCCGCGGCCGCGCGTCACGAAGGCTGGCATGTCGGCAGGCTGTTAGTGGACGCTTGGCGAGTGCACGCCCAGATTGCGCTGCAGGATGTTGGAAAACTCTTCGATGAAAGTTTCCAGCCGGATCGCGACACGGTCAATGTCGCGCGCAAAACGGTTGTAGGCCACCACGGCTGGAATGGCGGCGAACAGGCCGATGGCCGTGGCTACCAGCGCTTCGGCAATGCCGGGCGCCACGGTGGCCAGCGTCACCTGCTGCAACGAGGCCAGACCGGTGAAGGCATGCATGATGCCCCACACGGTACCGAACAGTCCCACATAGGGCGAGACCGAGCCCACGGATGCGAGAAAACTCATATGGGTTTCGATCACATCCATTTCGCGCTGAAAACTGGCCCGCATGGCGCGCCGCGCGCCGTCCATGAGCGTGGCCGAATCGGTGATGCGTCGTTCGCGCAGTTTCTGGAATTCGCGCATGCCGCTGGCAAATATGCGCTCCATCGGGCCGCCCTGGGCCGCGCTCTTGACGGCGGCAGTAAAGAGCTCGGTCATATTGGTGCCGGACCAGAAATTGCGCTCGAATTCGTCGTTCTTGGACTTTACACGTGCCAATGAAAACAGCTTGCGGAAGATCGCCGCCCAACTCGAAATCGACACGCCCAGCAGCAACAGCATTACGGCTTGCACGACCCAACTGGCGTGCAGCACCAAATCGACAATGGACAGGTCATGGTTCATGTTTTAAGGGCTTGCAGGATGTTGTTCGGAATTCTCGCGGGCTTGAGGCCGGACGCCTCGACCCAGCCTATTCGGACAGTGGCGGCACAAAGAAGTTCAACTTCCCCTGGGTTTGCGGGCGCCGCCACACGCAGCGCTTGTTGCTCCATGGTAAAGGACGAGCGACCCATCGTTCCAATCTTTGCTGTAACCAGAAGTTGATCGTCCAGGCGTGCGCTCAGGTGGTACTTGATGGCGGCTTCGCTCACCACAAACATGGCGCCGGTCTGTGCCCGCAGTGCCTGCTGTTCCAGCCCGAGCGCGCGCAGCCACTCGGTGCGGGCGCGCTCGAAGAACTTCAGGTAGTTGGCGTAGTAGACGATGCCACCGGCATCCGTGTCCTCCCAGTACACGCGCACCGGCCAACTGAATGTGGCCCCCACGCTTGCGACTTCGTCTGCTGCGCTGCCCCCCGAGGGGGCCGAGCCTTGCTTGGGGCGGCCCGGCGCGGCGGCGTGGCTGGTCTCAGCTTCGGGCATGACCGCGGTCGTTGGCAATCTCATCGGCGCGCAGTTTGGGCGCCAGTCCGTTGAGCACGGCGTTGACGTACTTGTGGCCATCGGTGCCGCCGAATTCTTTCGCGAGTTCGACGCATTCATTCAGCACCACGCGCCAGGGCACGTCCGGGCAGTGCCCGAATTCGTAAGCGCCGATCCACATCACGGCGCGCTCCACCGGCGAGATCTCCGCCAGCGGACGGTCCAGTAGCGGCACGATCAGGGCGTCGAGTTCCGCGCTGCTGCCCACACAGCCGTGCAGCAGGGCGGCAAAGTGCGCGGCGTCGGCCTTGTTGAAGCCGGCCAGGTCGCGCGTGAAGGCGTCGATGCCGACGACCTCATTGCGCCCCACCAGATGCTGGTACAGCGCCTGCAGCGCAAATTCGCGGGCGCGCGTGCGCGGCGGTTTGGACGAAGCCTTGCGCGCACCCGTGCTGGTGACGCCACCGCGCGCTGGTCGTGGCGCACGCACGCTCGCCGGGGTGGCCTCGCTCATGCCAGGTCTCCAAGGAGATTCGCCATTTCGACAGCAACGTAGGCCGCGTCGCGCCCTTTTTCAACCTGGCGTGCCACCGCCTGATCGAGATTTTCGGTGGTCAGGATAGCGTTTGCGATGGGCAAGCCATAGTCGAGTGCGACGCGGCTCACGCCCGCGCTGGCTTCGTTCGCCACGAGTTCGAAGTGGTAGGTCTCACCCCGGATGACGCAGCCCACGGCGACGAGCGCGTCGTACTTCTCGGTCTCTGCCAGCGCCTGCAACGCCACGGCGATTTCCAGCGCACCCGGCACCGTCACGTGCTCGATATCCTCGGCGCGCACGCCCAGATCGAGCAACTCCTCCTTGCAGGCTTGCGCCAATGCATCGGTCACGCCGGAGTTGAAGCGCGCCTGCACGATGGCGATCACGAGTTGATGGCCATCCAGTCGATCGGATTTGGCGCGGGGACGGTCTGCTGCTTGCAATTGCCTGCTCCTTGAATGAATTATTTTGACAGGTAGCCCGTGATTTCAAGACCGTAGCCGGTCATGCTGGGCATGCGCCTGGGGTTGCCCATGAGGTTCATCTTGTGCACGCCGCATTCGCGCAGGATTTGCGCGCCCACACCATAGCTGCGCAAGTCCATGCGTCCGCGCTCAGGTGCATGGGCGGCACGCGCCGTGCCGTCGAACTGGTGCAGCAATTGCTCCGCGCTCTCGCCGCAGTTGAGCAGCACCACCACGCCCTTGCCTTCGTGCGCGACGCGCTGCAGCGCCGCTTCCAGGCTCCATGAGTGCATGGCGCGATTCACCTCCAGCGTGTCCAGCACCGACAGCGGCTCGTGCACGCGGGCCACCACCGATTCCGTCGGTTCCCACTGTCCCTTGACCAGTGCCAGATGCAGGCCCTGACTGGGCTGATCGCGAAACGCGTGCGCCGTGAATTCGCCAAAGGCGGTCTGCAGGGATCGCGTGCCCAGGCGCTGCACCAGGGATTCTGTGCGGCTGCGGTACGCGATCAGATCTGCAATCGTGCCAATCTTCAAACCGTGCGTCGCGGCAAACTTCTGCAGGTCCGGCAGGCGTGCCATGGTGCCGTCGTCGTTCATGATCTCGCAGATCACTGATGCCGGCGCACAACCCGCCATGGCGGCCAGGTCGCAGCCGGCCTCGGTGTGGCCGGCGCGCATGAGCACACCACCTTCCACCGCCTGCAGCGGGAAGATGTGACCCGGCTGCACCAGATCATCGGGCCGCGCGTGGGTGGCCACGGCCGCCTGCACCGTGCGCGCACGGTCGGCCGCGGAGATGCCGGTGGTGACTCCTTCGGCGGCTTCGATCGATACCGTGAAGGCCGTGCCTTTTTTGTCGCCGTTGCGCGCCACCATCGGCGGCAATTGCAGTCGCTCGCAGATGCCCCGCGTGAGCGTGAGGCAGATCAGGCCGCGTCCAAAACGCGCCATGAAGTTGATGCTCTCGGCGCTGACGTGGTCGGCCGCCAGCACCAGGTCGCCTTCATTCTCGCGGTCTTCTTCGTCCACGAGAATCACCATGTGACCGGCGCGCATTTCGGCCACGATGTCTTCAACCGGCGAGATGCCTAGGGAGGAGGGCGTTGTCATGTCGTATTTTCTCGAAGGGTTGAGGCATTGCCGCTCAGGTGGCTCAGCATGCGCTCCACGTAGCGCGCAACGGTATCGATTTCCAGATTCACTGCGGCGCCAGGGGTCAAGCAGTGCAGCGCCGTGTTCTGCACGGTATGCGGAATCAGATTGATGCTGATCTCGCAGCCGTCGTCGCGGTCATGCACGGTGTTCACGGTCAGGCTCACGCCGTTCAGGGCGACGGAGCCCTTGTAGGCCAGGTACTTTGCCAGCGCTGCTGGGCACAGCAGGCGCAGTTCCCAGCTTTCGCCCACGCTGGCAAAGTGGCTCACGCGTGCCACGCCGTCGACGTGGCCGGAGACGATGTGGCCACCGAGCCGGTCGCTGGCGCGCAGCGCTTTTTCCAGATTGACCGGGCCCACGAGGTCCAGTCCTGCGGTCTTGTCCAGCGATTCAGCGGAGATCTCGATCTGGAATTGGCGACGCGCCGCATCCAGCGCGATCACGGTCATGCAGGCACCGTTGATGGCGATGCTGTCGCCCAGGGCGACGTCGTCCAGATAGGTGGCCGGCGCCTCAATCTCCAGGCGTTTCCCGTGTTGCGAAGAGCTGCCGGACGCGTGCACGGCGACGATGCGTCCGACACCGGTGATGATTCCAGTAAACATGCGCTATTTTCGCAGGGAAACTGCATCCCTTAAAAACTGATCGCGGCCCCGGATACGAGCCACGATGCGCAGGTCGGGCCCGATCATGGCGGTGGACTTGAAGTCCAGCGGCAGCGCCTGCGACAATTCGGTGAGCGGACCGAAGCTGGCCATGTCGCGGCCCAGTCCGAGCAGTTTGGGCGCGAGGTACACGATCAACTCGTCCACCAGCCCCGCGCGCAGCAGCGAGCCGTTGAGTTTGTTGCCAGCCTCCACGTGCACCTCGTTGATTTCCCGTTCGGCAAGATCGCGCAGCATCGCCGCCAGGTCGACCTTGGCAGCGGAATTGGCCAGATAGAGCACGGTCGCGCCGCGCGCTTCCAGCGCCTTCTGCCGGGACTCGTCCGGCACGGCGGCGTAAAAAATGACCTGCCGCTTCGCTTCGAACAGCAGCGCGTCGGGCGGCGTCTGCAACTGGCTGTCCACCACCACCAGCGTGGGCTGCCTGGGTGTGTCGATGCCGCGCACATCGAGTCGCGGATTGTCCTGCAGCACCGTGCCCACGCCGCTGAGGACGGCGCAGGCGCGGGCACGCCAGGCATGACCGTCGGCGCGCGCCGCCTCGCCCGTGATCCACTGGCTCAGGCCATTCTCCAGCGCGGTCTTGCCGTCCAGCGAGGCGGCCAGTTTCATGCGCAGCCACGGTGCCTTCCTCAGCATGCGACTGAAGAACCCGATGTTCAGCTCCACGCATTCCGCAGCGCCGGGCCCCACGATCACCTCCACGCCGGCGGCGCGCAGGCGCGCAAAGCCCTGGCCCGCTACCAGCGGATTCGGGTCGGTGATGGACGCCACCACTTTTTTGATTCCGGCGGCAATTAGCGCATCGCAACAGGGGCCTGTGCGCCCATGATGCGCACACGGTTCCAGCGAGACATAGGCGGTGGCGCCTGCGACCGGGAGTCCGCGTGCGGTGGCATCGCGCAAGGCCATGACTTCGGCGTGCGGCCCTCCGGTGACCTGCGTTGCACCCATGCCCAGCAATTCGCCCGTGGCGCTGGTCAGCACGCAGCCGACGGCCGGGTTGGGCGGGCACAAGGGCCGCGCCAGTGCCGCCAGTTCACTACATCTTTTTACACAATCATCAGGTTTCATACAAGGCGTTGTAGATTGTTGGCCGACGAGGCGCCGATCTTGCCACTTATCCGGCGAGTTCTGCCGGTTGTCCGGTAACCCGGGCAAGGGCGTTGGCGGTCCGATATGCTGCCTCATCTCCAAAAGAAGGAACCGCCATGCGCGCCCACAAAGGTTTTACGATGATTGAACTGCTGATCGTGATCGCCATCATCGGCATCCTGGCAGCCATCGCGCTACCGCAGTATTCGGCTTACGTGACGCGCAGCAAAATTACCGAGGCGGTGGCGGGTCTGTCCGGCATGAAGGTCAGGATGGAGCAATTCTTTCAGGACAACCGCACGTATGCGGGTGCTTGCGCTGCTGGCACCGTGGCGCCGCTGCCTGCGGGACCCGCCGCAAAGTACTTCGCTTTTACCTGCCCCACGCTGACTGCGACCGCCTTCACTGTTACCGCTACGGGATACGGCAGCATGGCTGGATTTTCCTACACGATCGACCAGACCGACGCGCGGGCCACCACGGGCGTGCCAGCGGGTTGGACCTCCGCAGCTAACTGCTGGGTCCTCAAGGCGGACGGATCGTGCTGAAGCCACGCACCAACTCCGGGTTCACGCTCATCGAGGCGCTGGTGGCCATGGCCATTGCCGCCGTGTTGATGGGAATGGCCTTGCCTTCGCTCATCGAGTATCAGGCGAACGCGAAGATCCGCTCTGCCGCCACCAATTTCAGCGCCGCGATGCAGTTCGCGCGCACGGAAGCGATACGACTCAACGGCAGCGCGGGCCTGATCCTGACTAGCGACGCGCCCGTGACGGCGAACGCCAATACGGCCACGCCCAGCACCACCGGTCCGAACTGGATGGTGCGCTCGGCCAGCGCCGCCGCGCCGCCGGTTTACACCCTGATACAGGGCAAGGCGGCAACGGACGGCATGTCGCAGGTTTTGATCGATGGGGGTGCCTTGTCCAGTGTGAATTTCAACGGTCTGGGCGCCAGCGACCAGGCGGGGATCGCGTCCTTCAATATTTCCAACCCCGGCGCCGGCACCTGCGTGGCAGTGGGCGGCAGCATGCGATGCCTGCGCGTGCAAGTGACGGTGGGCGGTCAGGTCCGGATCTGCGATCCAGTTGTGACGACGGCCGGCGATTCCAGAACCTGCAGCTGAGTCATACCATGAAAACTCTCCCACTCCAGTCAAGGCAGCGCGGCATGATGATGATCGAAGCGCTCATGGCCATCCTCATCTTCTCGCTTGGGATACTGGGCATGGTGGGCGTGAATGCACTGGCGGTGTCCTCGCAGTCGGACGCGCAGTACCGCACCGATGCCAACGAATATGCCAATCAGATCATCAGCCAGATCTGGATTAACGCGGTGCGTGTCACCGATCCGGTCACGAAGGCGCCGACCGTCACGCCAGCGTCGTTGGACGCATTCAACCATCAAGGCACCACCAATGCCAATTGCACTTTTTCCGGCGCCGCCGCGACCAACCCTCTCGTCGCTCCCTGGGTTGCCTCGGTCACGGCAGCGGGTAGCGGATTGCCAGGCGCCACAGCGGCCATGGTGCAAATCCTTGTGGAAAATACGGCGACCCAGGGCAATGACGTCACTGTCACCATCTGCTGGAAGGCGCCGGGCGATGCGGTAGCGCGCAAGCACGTCATGAAGTCGGTGATTCACTGAGCGCAGCATGAAGAACGTACACACTGGCTTTCACCCGTCGCGCAATCGCGGCCTGTCGCTCATCGAGATTCTGGTGGGCCTGGCCATCGGCCTGATCGGGCTGCTGATCATGTTCCAGGTGTTCACGGCGTCGGGCGAGCGCGTGCGCACCACTACCTCGGGCACCGATGCGCAGATTGCAGGCACGCTGGCAATGTTCCAACTGGACCGCGACTTGCGGATGGCGGGTTGGGGGATTGGAGACGTTGGTGCCGCCGGCGGCTGCTCGGTGGAAGTTCACAATGGCAACGGCGCGCTGGCCAAGCCCGATTTCAATTTTGTGCTGACGCCGGTGAAGCTCATTCCCAACGCCACCCTTGGCGGACCGGTCCAAATCGCCGTCCTCTACGGCAATTCGTCCTACGTCGTCACCCAGCGGATATATTCCAATCCCTCCGCATTCACCAAGACACTCGTCAGTCGGGGTGGATTCAATCTGGGCGACATTGTGCTGGTCACTGACGCTTTAGGCGCCAATTGCGCGCTGGTCGAGTTGACCGGCCCCCCACCCCCAATGTCTGACAGCGTCGTTGTAGAACACAATCAGGTAACCTACAAGAATTCCTACAGCGGCGCCAACGTGGCAGCAACCATGAACGCGGCGGCCGGCACTCCGGCGTTGACGGTTGGCGGTTTTGCCTACAACCTGGGACCGACACCGAGTCGCAATCTTTGGCAGGTGACGCCCGCGGGTGCAGCCAACCCCAATATGCTGGTTTGGAACAATACCCTGAGTTCGGATACGCAACTCGCGGTGACCGAAGGGATCGTGAATCTGCAGGCCGAGTACGGTGTGGACACCAGCACCAGCACGCCGCCAACTGGAATCGTCGACAGTTGGACCAGCATCGCCCCGATCGACTGGACGAAATTGCTGGCCGTGCGCATTGCGATCCTGGCGCGCAGCCAGCAGTATGAAAAGACGGCCGTCACCACGGTACCGCCCTTTTGGGCCAACGACTATGGACCCGCTGCTGCCCAGTCGATCAATAACGGTGCGGGTCACAAGTTCCTCATGTTCAATGTCGACGGCACGGCCGACAGCGCACCGGGTAACGCCAACGACTGGCGCCATTACCGCTACAAGGTTTACGAGTCCACCGTACCCTTGCTCAATCCGATTTGGAGCAAATGATGAAGCTCTCACTGGCAGCAGGCATTTCGCTCCGGAGTCGAACGCACCCGGGTCGTCAGCGTGGCGTGGTGCTGTACGTCGCGTTGGTCGTGATGATCGTCATGATGCTCGCCGGTGTGGCGATGCTGCGTTCCGTGGGCGCCGGCGTGGGCGTGGCCGGCAATCTGGCATTCAAGCAAAACAGCACCAAGGCAGCTGACCGCGGCACTGATGTCGCAATCCCGAAGATCCTGGCGCTGGCAGCTTTGTCGACGAATCCATGGACGGCATCGCCGACGCTGCCAACCGCTCCGCTATCGCCGCCATCGACGCCCCCGAATTTGACGGTGCTGGACGTGGACCAACCAGCCTATGGCTACACCGCTAACTGGGTTCCCGGCTTTGATCCGCTCGCAACTTACTCCGCCACGAATCCGGCCACCGTCGACTGGGCTGCCGCGCCGTTGGCGACCCCTGTGGGTGGTGACGACGGCGCGGGCAATACGGTGCGCTATGTCATTCACCGCATGTGCAAGTTTTCCAACCTCGACACGTCCCCAGAATCGCTGGATCCCCTGTCCGGGGAAATGCAACAGTGCGTGGGCCACGGTGTCACCATCAGGCATGTCACCAAGGACGCCGGCTCGCCAGCACGGCAACTACCACTTTATCGAATAACCTCGCGAACCGATGGTCCACGCAACACCGTGAGTTACGTGCAGGTGATGGTGTATTGACGCAGCAGGAGTACAGAGCATGAAGACGATTCAACACTTATGCGCCACGGGCGTCCTCAGATCACGGCTGGCCCGCCTTGCCGCCATGCTGGTGCTTGGCGTGATGTTCGCTGGGACGGCGGCCGCCACCGACATCGCGAATGCGCCGTTGAACAGTGCCGGGTCGTTGCAGGACAAGCCCAACATCATGCTGCTCATGGACACGTCGCAGTCCATACTTTTCGGCCACGCCCCGAATGCGCTGGAAGTGCTGACTTCGATTGGACTGCCACAGCACGCGCAGGCGATCGGCTACCGGGCCAACCAGTGCAATTCGATCTACTACAACCCGGCTACCCGGTACGAGGTTCCGGTGGACTCCACCGGAACACCGCTGATGACCAGCGCGCAGCAGGCGACCCTGTTTGGCGCCGCACCATACAACTACTATTCGCCCGGCATCGTGTCCTCGCCGAGCCTGCGCACGACGGTGGACCTGAACTCGCAATTTCAAGCCTTTGACAAGAACACCCGGGCCGACAACTCGACCAGCGGCAACGACCAGGAGCAGCGCGCCTATTACTACGTTTACACCGGCACGGTGGATGTGTCGGGAACGGCCGCGTATGCGAGCTCGCCCTGCACGGATGCCTACGGTGCCGGCACCGCCTACACGCCTTCGAGCCCGATACTCTCCTACACCGATCCAAGCGTGTCCAACAGCTATGGCACGATTCCGACAGCTGGCGGTTACTGGACGCGGGTGCTGGTGGGGCCCGTCGGTACGCCTGGCGTTACGGTGGACGAAACCCAGAACTTTGCCATCTGGTACACCTTCTACCGCACTCGCGTGGCCCTGACCAAGAGCGGCATCGGGCTCGCATTCAGTACCTTGTCGGAGGGCTATCGCGTCGGGCTCATCAACGGCAACCCGCTGCAACACAGCCCAGGTGTGCCTCCGGCAGCAGGTGCCTCAGTTGTCACCGGCACCTATACCACGCCCGGCAGTTACGTCCCGCTGAACGACTTCAATGCGACCCAGCGTGCGCTCTGGTATTCCAACCTTTATGCGCAGGTGCCCGAAGGTACGTCTCCCATGCGTGAGGGCCTGGCCCGCGTCGGGCGCCACTACGCCAACAAGGCCGACTCCATCAACACCGGCATGGGCCTGCAGTTCAACGGCGTGGGCGACACCTCGAGCTGTCGGCAGAACTTCACCATCATGACCACCGGCGGTTACTGGAGCAAAATTGCCGAGAGCGCCGGTCCGGTGCAGATCGACGGCACCACTCTGGTTGGCAACCAGGATGGGGATCTGACCCGCCAGGTGAACCCCTCGCAGGTGAACGGTGGCAGCCTTTTGGTGTCGCTCCAGCCCATGTACGACGGCGGTACCACCGGATCGACGGTCACCACCAACAAGTACAACACCTATGGCGCCACCAGTTGCAACACCAACCTGGTGACCCAATCCACGAGCCAGACCCTGGCCAGCACTTCCGCCATGCAGCAGACCGTTTCTGCGGGCGCGATGCAGAGCACGTCGCAACTCAATATCACGACCACGGACATCACTCAGAGTACATCGCAGCTGACGCAGAGCACGGCGCAGACCACGCAGAGCACCTCGCAAATCAACCAGAGCACCTCGCAGCTCAACCAGAGCACGTCGCAACTGAACCGGAGCACTTCGCAGATCACGTCCAGCATACCGAC
>CAILAY010000112.1 GCA_903832285.1 uncultured beta proteobacterium
ATAGACGACACCGATGGCGCCCAAGGTGAGCGCCGGGAGAGACGATTTAGAACTTGCCACAAAATAACCCCGACCTGATGGCTGCGGGGTTCCGTTCCGTTAGGGAGCGCTATTTTGCGCCGGCCCGGTTCATACGCATTCGGGCAGACCAAATATTGCACATAAATAGTCCAAATGTTGCAACGCAACAACTGCAAGTTTCTCCGGTTTAATCATAGGCCTCAGCCTGCGGATCTGTGGCTTCCAACTCGTAGCTCGCCGCCAACATTGCCAAACGTCCGATGACGCCATACATGTAAAAGCGATTCGGTGCACTGGCCCCCGGCTTGACGCCGGGCTGAGGCAGGTGCGTGCTGTGCTCGAACGCCAGCGGTACGAATCCCGATCCTGGTGCGTTCAGGTCTTCGTCCACGCCGCGCTCTGCATGGACGCGGTAGAAACCGCCAACAACGTAACGATCCATCATGTAGACCACCGGTTCGGCCACTGCGTCGTGCATGCGCTCGCAGGTGAGAACGCCTTCCTGGATGATGACTTCGCCGGCAGGCTCGTGTGCAAGTTGCTGGCTGGCCTGGGCTTTCAGCATGTCCAGTGCTTTGACGTCGCGCACGGTGATGAGCCCCGAGCCGGCAGCCACGTTGTCGGCCTTGACCACGACGAAGGGCTTTTCAGGGATGCCGTATTCCTTGTATTTGCGCCGGATTTTGGTGAGCAGCGCATCCACGTTGCTGCGCAGGCACTCCATGCCGGTGTCTAGCGCGAAGTCCACTTCGCCGCACTGACCAAACATCGGATTGATGAGCCAGGGGTCCACGCCCAACAGCTTGCCAAAGCGTTTGGAGACCTCCTCGTAGCTCTGAAAGTGCCGACTCTTGCGTCGCACCGGCCAACTCGCGTGCAGCGGTGGCAGCAGGTATTGCTCATGCAAATCTTCCAGAATACCGGGCACACCGGCAGACAGATCGTTGTTCAGCAGAATGGTGCACGGATCAAAGTGCTTGAGCATCAACCGCCCCTTGAGACGCTGCACCGGTTCCAGCGTCACGCTCTCCCCGTTGCCCAGCGCAATGGTGGTGTTTTGCCTGACGTCGGGGTCGATGGAGCCGATGCGAACATTCAGCCCAGCCATATGAAAGATGCGCCGCAACTGCGCCAGATTGGCGAGATAGGAACTGCTGCCTGCATTGTTCTCGGGAACCAGCAGCAGGTTCTTGGCTTCAGGACAGATCTTCTCGATTGCGGCCATCGCCGCCTGCACTGCCAGTGGCAGCATCTCGGGTGTGAGGTTATGCCAGCCGCTCGGGTACAGGCTGGTGTCTACGGGCGCGAGCTTGAAGCCGGAATTGCGAATGTCGACCGAGCTGTAGAACGGCGGCGTATGTTCCATCCACTCCAGTCGGAACCAGCGCTCGATGGCAGGCATGGAATCCAGCACCCGCTGTTCAAGTTCGTTGATGGGGCCGGTCAAGGCGGTGATGAGGTGCGGAACCATGGCGGGCCTTGCTGCGAGAAGATGGAATGAATCCTGGGGACTTGAGGGTGGCGCTCTAGGATGCAAGTGGTCCGGCGTCATGGCGCTAGCTGCGCACCTCACCATTGCCCAACACCACGTACTTGAGCGAGCTCAGACCCTCGATCCCGACCGGCCCACGGGCGTGAAACTTGTCAGTGCTGATGCCGATTTCTGCCCCCAGACCGAATTCGAAACCATCGGCAAAACGGGTGCTGGTGTTGACCATGACGCTGGCCGAATCCACCTCACGCAGAAAAGTCTGTGCATGCATGTGATCGCGCGTGAGGATGGCGTCGGTGTGGTGCGACGAATAGTGGTTGATGTGTCTGATGGCGTCGTCCACGTCGGATACAACCTTGATGTGAATGATGGGCGCAAGGTACTCCTCGTACCAGTCCTGTTCGGTTGCGTCAACAAGCGTGGCACCGGCCAACCCGTTGAGAATCGCCTTGGCCTCGCCGTCGCAGCGCATCTCGACGCCTTTGGCCGCATAGATCGCGCCGATCAGCGGCAGGAACCGGGCTGCCACACCACGTGCCACCAACAACCCTTCGCTGGCGTTGCAGGGACTGTATTTCTGGGTCTTGGCGTTGTCTGCCACGCGCACGGCCATTTCCAGATCGCAGGGGTCGTCGACGTAGGTATGACAGTTGCCGTCCAAGTGTTTTATAACCGGCATCTTGGCGTCACGGCTGATGCGTTCGATCAGGCCCTTGCCGCCGCGTGGAATGATCACATCCACGTACTGCGACATCGTGATCAAATGCCCCACCGCTTCACGGTCGATGCTGGGAACGAGTTGCACGGCGTTCAGCGGCAAGCCACTTGTGCGCAGCGCTTGCTGCACCAAGCCAGCCAGGGCCCTGTTGGACTCGATGGCCTCGGACCCGCCGCGCAGGATGGAGGCGTTACCGCTCTTGATGGACAGGCTGGCAGCCTCGATCGTGACGTTGGGACGGCTCTCGTAAATCATGCCAAACACGCCGATGGGAACGCGCATCTGCCCCACGCGAATTCCGCTGGGCTGCTGCTTCATGCCGATGATTTCGCCCATCACATCCGGCATGGCCGCGAGTTGTTCACAGCCAATGGCGCAGGTCTCGATCGCATTGGCGTCCAGCTTCAAGCGGTCCACCATGGGAGCGGCCAACCCGGCCGCGACGGCGCGGTCCAGATCCTTGGCGTTCTCCGATTGCAGGATCTGCACATTGGCGCGCAACAGCGATGCAAGCGCCCGCAGGGCACTGTTCTTGTTGGCCGTGCTGGCCCGGGCCATCAACGCAGAAGCGGCTTTTGCCTGCACGCCCAAGGCCTGCATCTGTTGAGCAATGTTCTGTTCGTTCATGTGTTTCATTGTCGCATGCACAAAGCGGGCATCTTCCCGTTGACGCAGCCCACGCCGCCAGCGACAACGGGCAAGGACTTGAATCACGCCGATGACTTTGCTAAATTACGCGTGGGTGGTTCACCACTCCCCGCTTTTCCTCCCTGAGCGGGCGCCTTGAGGTGTGACAGCTGACGGGCTTCCCACCCCGACCGCGTGGTCGGGGCCTTTTTGACCCCCACATGGCCGCCGTGCCGGGCTGCCCCAAGCCAGGGCACGCCCCCATGAGGACTACACTTATCGCCATGCTCTGGATCAAGTCATTTCACATCGTGTTCGTCGCCAGTTGGTTTGCCGGCTTGTTCTACCTGCCACGGATCCTCGTGAACCTGGCCATGGTGCCGCCGGAATCAGTGGCCGAACGCGCCCGGCTGCTGCTGATGGCGCGCAAGCTGTTTCGGTTCACCACGCTCATTGCGATCCCCGCCGTGGGCTTTGGCGCTTGGCTCTGGGCGGGCTATGGCATTGGCTGGGGTCCCGGCAACGCCTGGATGCACGCAAAGCTGGGCATTGTGGTTCTCGTGATCGGCTATCACCACAGTTGCGGCGTGTTGCTGCGCAAGTTTGAAGCCAACCTCAACTCACACAACCATGTCTGGTACCGCTGGTACAACGAAGCGCCCGTGTTGCTGCTGCTGGCAGCGGTGCTGCTGGTCGTGCTGAAGCCCTTCTAGCGCGGCAGGCCGATGCACAAGACTTCGGCCTGGCCGCTGGCGCTGATCTACGGCGCACTGATCGTTTACGCCAGCCTCTATCCTTTTGCCGAATGGCGCGACCAGGGCATCGTTCCCTGGGCCTTCCTCACGGCACCTTGGCCGCGCTACTGGACCTCGTTTGACGTGGTGTCGAATGTGCTGGGATACGTTCCGATGGGATTTTTTCTGACCCTGAGTGCGCTTCGCACGGGGCATGGCCGTGGCGCCGTCTGGCTTTCCACCGTCGCTTGTGGCCTGCTGTCGCTTTGCATGGAGTCCCTGCAGAGTTACCTGCCGATGCGCGTGGCAGACACCCAGGATCTGACGCTGAATTCCCTGGGTGGTGCCCTGGGAGCGATCTGTGCCGGTTGGCTCGAGCGGCTCGGTGCGATCCAGCGTTGGAGCGGTTTTCGCGCGCGCTGGTTTGCCGCGGATTCCCGCTGGGCGCTGGTACTGCTGGCATTATGGCCAGTGGCTCTGTTGTTTCCAGCTGCGGTACCCTTCGGCCTGGGGCAAGTGCTTGAGCGTGCCGAACCTGCATTGTCTTCACTGATTTCAATGCTGCCTGGTGGGCCATGGATGACGGCGCCACATGCGGAGTTGGCTCCGATGCAACCCGCTACCGCGGCCGTCTGCGTTGCCTTGGGCTGCTTGATTCCCTGTCTGCTCAGCTATTGCATCATCGTATCGATGCGGCGTCGACTGATGTCTCTGCTTGCAATCCTGTGCGCGGGCATCGCAGTGACGGCGTTGTCAGCGGCCCTGAGTTTCGGTCCGGCCCACGCCTGGGCATGGATGAGTCTTCCGACGCAGGCGGGTTGGTTCTTGGCCGCGGTGATCGCGATGCTGCTTGTGCCCCTGGGTGTGCGAAGCTGCGCCGCTTTGCTGCTGTTGGCGCTGGCGCTGCACTTGTCCCTGCTCAACCAGGCTCCCGTTGGGTCTTATTTTTCCCAGACCTTGCAAACGTGGGAGCAGGGTCGGTTCATACGGTTTCATGGCATGACTCAATGGCTGGGCTGGCTGTGGCCCTACGCAACCCTGCTGTTTGTGTTGCGGCGCGTATCCTTGCCGATCGCGAGAAACTAGAATCGATGCATGCCAAACCATCCCCTGGAAAGCGCACCGCCGGCCAACGCAACACCGTATTTCGAGCGCCACATTTTCTTTTGCCTGAATGAGCGCCCCAACGGCGACAATTGCTGTAGCCTGCACGGAGCCCATGCCGGTTTTGAGCGCTGCAAGAGCCAGGTCAAGGCGCTCAAGTTGAACGGACCCGGCCAGGTCCGGGTGAACAAGGCGGGCTGCCTGGACCGCTGCGCCAGTGGCCCGGTAGCGGTGGTTTATCCGGACGGCGTCTGGTACAGCTATGTGGACGCGGCTGACATCGACGAGATCGTGGAATCGCATTTGAAAAATGGCCGCGTTGTGCAACGGCTGCTGATCCCATGAATCTTCATGCCCAACGTTTGACACTGTCCGGCCCCGTTGGACAAATTGAGGCGCTGCGCGACGCCGCCGCGGACGGAATATCCCGGGGCGTCGCCGTGATCGCGCACCCACACCCGCTTTTTGGTGGGACCATGACCAACAAGGTGGTGCAGACCCTGGCACGCGCCTTTGTGCAATGCGGCTGGACTGCGGTGCGTTTCAACTTCCGCGGCGTCGGTGCGACACAGGGAAGCTACGACGAAGGACGAGGCGAACTGGAAGATCTGTTGACAGTGATCGAGCAGGTGGCCCCGGCGGCAACTACCCCTGCACTCGCGTTGGCCGGTTTTTCCTTTGGCTCGTTTGTCGTGAGCCACGGCGTGCAGTTGCTCTGGGAGTCGCGTGCGATCGAGAAATTGGTGCTTGTCGGGGTGGCCGCGTCCCGCTTTGACGTGGCGGCGATACCGCCGGCCCTTCACCTTCAAACGTTGGTGTTGCACGGTGAAATTGACGACACGGTGCCACTGGGCGATGTGCTGGACTGGGCGCGACCTCAGGCCCTGCCGGTGCTGGTCGCTCCCGGGGTCGAGCACTTCTTTCATGGACAATTGCCGCTATTGAAGAACCTGGTGGTGCGCCATCTGAATTACTGAGCGTCCCCTTTTCCCTGTTCGCGGTCGCCGCAAAGGCGCCACGCGACCCCTGCATCTCCTACCGCACTCCATTCCATGAATCGCTTCCTCTTGCCGCTCTGTGCGGCCTTTGTGTTTGTTACCTGTTCCACTGCCAACGCTCAGGCGCCAGAGGCGCCTGAGATCGCTGCACGCTCTTTTCTGTTGCTGGACATGACGGCGAACCAGTTCCTGGTCGAGAAGGACATTGACTCACCCGTGGAGCCGGCGTCGTTGACCAAATTGATGACGGCCTATGTGGTATTTGATGCACTCAGGGCCCGAAAGATCGACCTGAAACAGACTTTCGGCGTAAGTGAGCGCGCCTGGAAAATGCCGGGCTCGCGTATGTTCATCGACCCCAAGATGCAGGTTCCAGTGGAAGACCTGATCAAGGGCATGATCGTGCAGTCGGGTAACGACGCGACGGTGGCGCTGGCAGAAGCCGTGGGCGGAACGGTCGAGCATTTCGTGCAACTCATGAACGAACAGGCCAAGGTTCTGGGCATGAAAGCCACGACCTACAAGAACCCTGAGGGGCTCACCGAGACCGGCCACACCACGACCGCGCGCGACCTGAGCATCCTCGCCACACGCCTGATCCGCGACTTTCCACAGGGGTTCGCCTACTACAGCATCAAGAAGTACCGCTATCCCGGCACACCAGCGGCGAACGACAGCAACCGCAATCTCCTGTTGTTTCGCGATCCGACGGTTGATGGCCTGAAGACGGGCCATACCGACGCCGCCGGTTTTTGCCTGATTGCCACGGCCAAGCGTGAGTATGCCAATTTGGGCACGGCTGCAGGCGGCTCTGACACCGCATCGCTCACGGGCCAGCGCCGATTGCTGTCTGTTGTGCTTGGAACCGCAAGCGAAAACGCACGCGCCAACGAGTCGCAAAAACTGTTGAACTGGGGCTTTACCGCGTTTGAAGCGATCAAACTGTTCGATGCCAATCAGCCGGTCGCGTCGCCCACCGTTTGGAAGGGCAAGTCCAGTGCAGTCAAGTTGGGTCGACCCGAGGCCATCGTCGTGGCCATTCCCAAGGGCAGCGCCGACAAGCTCAAAACGCAAATCGCGCGCGCTGATCCGCTGGTGGCACCATTCGCCAAGGGACAAGCCGTGGCCACGCTGAAGGTCAGCCTGAACGGGCAGGCTATGGCGGATGTGCCTCTGGTGGCACTGGAGGCGGTGGAGCAGGCGGGCGTCCTGGGCCGCGCTTGGGATGTCATTCGTTTGTGGATCAAATGAAAAGTCGCTATACTTGAAGGCTTTTCGGAATTTCCGAAAGGATTTCACGTTTTCGTTTAGTTTTCAAACGTTGAGGGACGTTTTATTCATGCCAACCATTAATCAGCTAGTGCGTCAGGGGCGCGAGGTCGAAACGACCAAGTCCAAAAGCCCTGCGATGCAAAATTCTCCGCAGCGTCGCGGAGTCTGTACCCGCGTGTACACCACGACGCCCAAAAAGCCCAATTCCGCTCTGCGTAAAGTCGCCAAAGTGCGCCTCACCAACGGCTTTGAAGTCATTTCCTACATCGGTGGCGAAGGCCACAACCTGCAGGAGCACTCTGTGGTGCTGGTGCGCGGCGGCCGCGTCAAGGACTTGCCCGGTGTGCGTTACCACATCGTGCGCGGCTCGCTCGACTTGCAAGGCGTGAAAGACCGCAAGCAGTCGCGTTCCAAGTACGGCGCCAAGAAGCCAAAGGCCAAGTAATTCCCGACTCTGTCGGAAAACGGTGTTGTTTCCCGCGTGGCGCGGTGATGCAACGTAGTGACCCGCTGTGGGTCGAGTAAGTAAAGACCAGATGGTTTTTGCGGTGTCGAAAGATGCCAACTGAAGCAATTAAGAGGTGAAAAATGCCACGTCGTCGCGAAGTCCCTAAACGTGAAATCCTGCCGGATCCCAAGTTCGGCAATGTCGAGTTGTCCAAATTCATGAACGTGATCATGGAAGGTGGCAAGAAGGCCATCGCCGAGCGCATCATTTATGGCGCGCTGGAACAGATCGAGAAGAAGAACCCGGGCAAAGACCCGGTTGAAGCCTTCACCATGGCCATCAACAACGTCAAGCCCATGGTTGAGGTGAAGTCCCGGCGCGTCGGCGGCGCCAACTATCAGGTGCCGGTCGAAGTGCGTCCGGTTCGTCGCTTGGCTTTGTCCATGCGCTGGATCAAGGAAGCCGCGCGCAAGCGTGGCGAGAAGTCCATGGCCCTGCGCTTGGCAAATGAGTTGATGGAAGCCACCGAAGGCCGTGGCGGCGCCATGAAGAAGCGTGACGAAGTTCACCGCATGGCGGAGGCCAACAAGGCGTTCTCCCACTTCCGCTTTTAGAGGCGGCTGCTGCGCGACTGTGATCCTTCGTTGCGGGGCCTGTCGGGCAATCCTCACGTACCCCTAGTACGTCCCGGTTGTCCGCCACCCGCGTCTAGGCTGACAGTCGCTCGCTACGCCGCTAGCCCTGCGGCAATTTTCGTTTGAGCAACCTAGGATTTATCATGGCTCGCCATACCCCCATCGAGCGCTATCGCAATATTGGCATCTCGGCTCACATTGATGCCGGCAAGACCACCGCGACCGAGCGCATCCTTTTTTATACCGGCGTGAACCACAAGATTGGTGAAGTGCACGATGGCGCCGCCACCATGGACTGGATGGAGCAGGAGCAGGAGCGTGGCATCACGATCACCTCGGCCGCGACGACCTGTTTCTGGAAGGGCATGGAAAACAACTTCCCCGAGCACCGCATCAACATCATCGACACCCCTGGCCACGTGGACTTCACGATTGAAGTCGAACGTTCGATGCGCGTGCTCGACGGTGCCTGCATGGTGTACTGCGCCGTGGGCGGCGTGCAACCGCAGTCGGAAACCGTTTGGCGCCAGGCCAACAAGTACAAAGTGCCGCGCCTAGCCTTCGTCAACAAGATGGACCGCACCGGAGCGGATTTTTTCAAGGTTGTGAACCAAATGAAGTTGCGCCTGAAGGCCAACCCCGTGCCGATCGTGATCCCGATCGGCGCTGAAGAAAATTTCGTCGGCGTGGTCGATCTAATCAAGATGAAAGCCATCATCTGGGACGAAGCTTCGCAGGGCATGAAGTTCGAGTACAAGGAAATTCCCTCTGAGCTGCTGGAATTGGCCAAGGAATGGCGCGAGAAGATGGTTGAGGCCGCAGCCGAGGCTTCCGAAGAGTTCATGAACAAGTACCTGGAAGAGGGTGACCTGACGCAGGAAGAAATCCTGCTGGGTATTCGCACGCGCACCATCGCCAGCGAAATCCAGCCCATGCTGTGCGGCACCGCTTTCAAGAACAAGGGGGTTCAGCGCATGCTGGACGCCGTGATCGAATTCATGCCGGCGCCGGTGGACATTCCGCCGGTCAAGGGCATGGACGAAGACGAGGCGCCCATCACCCGCAAGGCCGATGACAGCGAGAAGTTCTCTGCGCTGGCGTTCAAGCTGATGACCGATCCGTTCGTGGGTCAACTGACTTTCGTGCGCGTCTATTCGGGTGTATTGACCAAGGGCGACACCGTGTACAACCCGATCCGAGGCAAGAAAGAGCGCATCGGTCGTATCGTGCAGATGCACGCCAACAAGCGTGAAGAGGTGAGCGAAATCGTCGCGGGTGACATCGCAGCCTGTATTGGCTTGAAGGATGTCACCACGGGCGAAACCCTGTGTGACCCGAGTGCGATCATCATGCTCGAGCGCATGATTTTCCCTGAGCCCGTGATCACCCAGGCAGTGGAGCCCAAGACCAAGGTTGACCAGGAAAAAATGGGCATCGCTCTGCAGCGTCTGGCGCAGGAAGATCCTTCCTTCCGCGTCAAGACAGACGAAGAGTCGGGCCAGACCCTGATCGCTGGCATGGGCGAGTTGCACCTCGAAATCATCGTGGACCGCATGAAGCGCGAGTTCGGCGTGGAAGCCAACGTCGGCAAGCCGCAGGTGGCCTACCGTGAAACCATCCGCAAGACCATCGAAGACGCTGAAGGAAAGTTCGTGCGCCAGTCCGGCGGCAAGGGCCAATACGGCCACGTCGTGCTCAAGATCGAACCCAACGAACCCGGCAAGGGCATCGTTTTTGTCGACGCCATCAAGGGCGGCGTGGTGCCGCGCGAGTACATCCCAGCCGTGGAAAAGGGCATCAACGAAGCCGTGACGCAAGGTGTGCTGGCCGGTTACCCGGTCGTGGACGTGAAGGTCACGCTGCACTTTGGCTCCTACCACGACGTGGACTCGAACGAGTTGGCTTTCAAGATGGCCGCGATCTTTGGCTTCAAGGAAGGCTGCCGAAAGGCGAACCCGGTGATCCTGGAACCGATGATGGCCGTTGAAGTTGAAACGCCGGAAGACTATGCCGGCAACGTGATGGGCGACCTGGCCTCACGCCGCGGCATGGTGCAGGGCATGGAAGACATGGTTGGCGGCGGCAAGACGATCAAGGCCGAAGTTCCGCTGTCTGAAATGTTCGGCTATTCGACCACGCTGCGCTCCATGTCCCAGGGCCGCGCCACGTACACCATGGAATTCAAGCACTACACGGAAGCCCCGCGCAATGTGTCTGAAGCCATCATGGCGGCCCGCGCAAAATAGCTGCTGGCCAATCTGTGGGGATATGAGCAAGCTCCGCCCCGCAAATTGATCAGCGGAACCTGTCTGCGATTTCGCACCCCCTGCTGCCCGTGGCAAGGGAAACCGTGACGAACTGCAAACATTAAACCAATCCACGGGTATTGCTCTTTGGAGAAACTGAAATGGGAAAAGAGAAGTTCACGCGCACCAAGCCCCACGTCAACGTGGGCACGATTGGCCACGTCGACCATGGCAAGACCACGCTGACAGCGGCCATCACGACGGTGATGGCGGCCAAGTTTGGCGGCCAGGCCAAGG
>CAILAY010000113.1 GCA_903832285.1 uncultured beta proteobacterium
GGCCATCGGTCAAGTGGGTGCCATATCCCTGGTTCACGGCTTGCGAGGTCATGAAGACTCCGGCACCGTCATCCTGCATGAATTGATCGAATCGATCGTCAGGGAGATCAGGGAACTCTGGCTGACTTCCATTGCGCTTGAGATTCCCGCCGCCTGCCGGTCACGGGCTGTGAATGACGATGATGCGGTGTCGGTCGCCATGATATTGAACGAACTCATCGTCAACGCGGTCAAACACGGTGGTTTGGTTGACGGCGGCGTCAGTGTCAAGGTGAACGAGGGGACGCAACCTGGCGTCATTCAGATCCTGATCAGCAATCCGGGCCGGTTTCGAGAGGACGCCCATGGCGTACGCACCCGCCATGGCGGTCTGCACCTGATCGATGCGTTGATGCCACGGCACGGCGCCCATATCGCACGTGAACAGTGGGGTGATCGGGTGGTCACCACATTTGAACTGCAATCACCCGTGGTCTCGATTCGCGCGCCCGCGACCACCGCACTGACCTGAAAACTGTCTTTCCTGGCGCGCTTCAAGGACCTGCGCCGCGCCCCTTCTGACTCTCAAAATACACCACCTTGCGCGCGCGCTGCACGTCGCCAAGTGGGCGGTGCGCGGCCAGCGCCTGCCAGGGGTCGAAGACGGCAGCTTCGACTTCACGCAACAACGTTTGTCCCTGTGCTGACGCGCTGTCCTGCAGCGGCAAACTGAGCCGCGCGACGGTGGTGTAGGGGCTGGGCCAGTTGACGGAGGCGTCCTCGATCGGCGTGATTTCCTCATTCACAAAGGGCTGCAATTGCAAGTCCCAAAGCAGCGCCTGACGCTTGAGGCGCGCGGCAAAGTCTGCGCCCCAATCTTCGTTTGCACCATCCAAAGGCGCACCGTTGCTGCTGACCGGAAGCAGGCGCACGCGCACGGCGTAGGGGCCGCAGGCCATGGGCACGGCACTGAACAAGGGCTCGGTGGCAAAGCCACCAAAACGTTTGCCCAAATTTCCAACCAGCTTGAGCAATCGCCTGGGACCACCGAGCAAGCCGTAGCGGCTGACGAGATACTTCAGCAGCGCGCCTTTGCTTTCGGCCGCAGCGACCACGAAGCCGACGAATTCCTCGCTCTTGGGAAAGCTAAAAGCCTCCTGGTTGATGAGCGTGAAATCCTGGCTCCTGGCCGGCCCGTTGCCCAAGGCCGATTCGCCTTGAACGCCGCCAACGCTCAGGGCAAAGCCACGCACATCGGGCGTGCGATCTGCCGCTCGGTCCATGCCGCCATTGGACAGGCGCACGCGTGCGTCGAAAATTGCGGGCGCGGCAAACAGGCCCTGTCGTGCGAATGCCGGCAAATCGGCCAGCACTTCCAGTGTTCCCTGCGCGGCAGTCAACTGCTTGCGATGCAAAGCGCGCCCGGCCCCGTACTTTGCAGATTTTCGGCGCTGGATTTCCGCAAATTGGTGTCCGTAGGTGGCAAAGCGCTGGGCTTCGTCGGTGCCGATTTCTTCGTGCCATTCAGTGCTTGGAGTGAAGTCCTGTTTCATGCTGTCTTGCGTGCAGTGGGTGGGGCCGGCATGGTAACGCAGCCATGGTTCGTGCGCTGATGCAGGGGCACTTGGCGTCACCTCTAGAATCTGTCACATGCTTCTTCTGTAATCAAGTGGATCCGTTAGTGAGTCCTGATCCCAAGTCTTCCGGTTTGCGCTTTTCCAGGCTCAGGGCGTTCGCCATGAGTTTCCTGGCGGTTCCCCTGCAGGTCGACGCGCGCGAACGTTGGCGCGCGTTTCTGGGTGCCGCCTTCGGCATCCTGATCACGGCGCTCGTGAGCAGCCTTCTGGTCGATACGACGATTCCAGCAACCTGGCTGGTGGCTCCCATGGGAGCCAGCGCGGTGCTGGTGTTTGCGGTACCGGCCAGCCCGATGGCGCAACCCTGGGCCGTGCTCGGGGGCAATACGATTTCCGCTCTGGTCGGCATCACCTGCGCCTTGACTATCAGAGATCCGGTGCTGGCCGCAGCGGTCAGCGTTGGGGTGGCGATCGCATTGATGTTCAGCCTGCGTTGCCTGCACCCGCCGGGCGGTGCAACGGCACTGCTGGCGGTGATCCTGCATGCCACGAGCTACCGCTTTGCGTTGTTTCCGGTGCTGGTGAATTCATTGCTGCTGGTGAGCGCCGGCGTGGTCTACAACAATCTGACGGGGCGCGCCTACCCGCACGCCCAGCGCAGCCCGGTACCGCCTGCCCCGGTCGCACCAGCACGTTTCACAGCCGCCGATATGGACGCTGCGCTGGCGCACTACAACCAGGTGCTCGATGTCAGCCGCGACGATCTGGACGAGCTGTTGCATCTGGCAGAGTCTGCGTCCTACCAGCGCAATCTGGGTGAGTTGCGCTGCGCCGACATCATGTCGCGCGAGCCGGTGGCGGTGCAGGTCGAAACCACGTTGAGCGAGGCCTGGGCGCTGATGCGAAAGTGCCGCATCAAGTCCCTGCCGGTGATCGATCGCCAGCAGCACATCGTCGGGATCGTCACGGCGGCGGACTTCTTCCGCCAGGCTGGTCTGGACGAGCACGGTGGTCTGGGCGAGCGCGTGCGCGAGCTCATCAAGAGCGATGGCTCAACCCCCACCGGGGGGCCAGCCATGGTGGGTCAGATCATGACGCGCAGGGTGCGGGTTGCGGGTGTGCAGCAGCATGCGCTGGAACTGGTGGAACTGTTCTCGCAAGCCGGGCACACGCACATCCCCATCACCGACGCGGAGCATCGCCTCGCGGGCATCGTCACCAAGTCGGATCTGGTGCGCGCCTTGTTCCGTGCCGTCAAGCCCTAGCGTATTGACCTTGGCGCCCTGCAGGTAAAATCCGTCGCAAAGCCCGTCGCCCCGGCGGGCTTTTGCTTGTGTTGGTTCGGGGCCATGTAGAGGACTACCATGTATAAAAACCTCGTGTCTGCGGGCGCTGTTGCGCTCGTTGCCGCCTGTTTTCTCGCGCCTGCCTTTGCGCAGACCTCCAAACCCTCCAGTGCCAGTGACGAGCCGCTCAAGGTCGGCTTTGTTTACGTCGCGCCGTTGACCGATGCCGGCTGGGTGCGCCAGCACGACGAAGGGCGCAAGGCAGTCGAGGCTGCGCTTGGCTCCAGAGTCAAGACCCGCTACATCGAGAACGTGGCCGAAGGTTCCGACGGCGAGCGCGTGATTCGCGATCTGGCGCAGCAGGGCTACGGACTCATCTTTACCCCGAGCTTTGGCTACATGGAAGCCACGCTCAGGGTGGCGCAGGAGTTTCCAACGGTCAGGTTCGAATCCATCACCGGCTACAAAACCGCGCCCAACGTGGCGGTGGCGAATGCGCGCTACTACGAGGGCCGGTATCTGTCGGGCATCGCGGCCGCACGCATGAGCAAGACAAATATCGCAGGTTATGTTGCGGGCTTCCCCATTCCCGAAGTGCTGCAGGGCATCAACGCCTTCACATTGGGCATGCGTTCGGTGAATCCGCGGGCGCAGGTGCACGTGGTCTGGCTCAACACCTGGTTCGATCCGACCCTTGAGCGGGACGCCGCCATGGCGCTGTTCAATCAGGGGGTGGATGTGATTGCGTTCCACACCGCATCGACAGCGGTGATGGCGGCTGCCCAGGAGCGCGGCAAGCTCGCCGTGGCCTACCACTCCGATATGCGCAGTGTGGCGCCCGATGCGCAGATCCTGGCGGTGACGCACCAGTGGGGGGGCTATTACACACAGCGGACCCGGGCCGTGCTGAACGGCAGCTGGAAAAGCGGCACGACCTGGGGCGGCGTGCAGCAAGGCATGGTTCGCGTCGAGGCCTTCGGCCCCAAGGTTCCCAAGGCGGTGCAGGACGAAGTGCTGGCGCGCCAGAAGGACATTGCTGCGGGAAAACTGAAGCCGTTCGCTGCGCGCGAAGCCGTGCTGGACAACGAGGGTCACGTCGTGATACCGCGAGGTCATTCGCTCAGCGACGACCAGATACTCAACATGAACTATCTGGTCGCCGGCGTGCAGGGCAAAGTGAGCAAATAGTCCTGTTGCGCCGGACTTTGCGCGCTACTTCGTCACGATGGCGAAGGTGCCCGGTGCCTTGTCGATCAAAGTGAAGAAGCGCACCAGATCGATCTTGCTGCCGCCCACCTTGAGGTCGTCGCTCATCAGCGTGTCCTTGACGCCTGCGGTGCCGGCCATCATCTTGACGAAGATGTCCTTGGTCAGAGTCAGGGTGGCATTGGCATCGGCTGCGGGCGCTCCGCTCTTGAAGTGCAGAACCGCGTTCTCGATCCACAGCACATAGGACTCCTTGGTGTCGGTCAGCACCAGGTTCACCTTGAGGTTCTTGCCTTCAGCGGCTGGGCCGTCCAGGCCCGCAGCCATGGCTTCCAGGAAGCGCTCGATCGGAGTCTGTTGCAGCATGTCGAGCACCATCGCTTTGGACGCGCCCTTGGCCGGCGGGCCGTTGCGCAATTCCTGCGCTGCGGTGAGATAGCTGTTGCGCCAGGTGGCGGCCTCAGCCATGTAGGCCATTTGCTCGTAGGTCTTGGCCAGCAGTTCCTTTGCCGCTTTGCTGGAGGGGTCGCCAAACACGGCCTGGTTTAGCAGTTCGGCCGACCAGCGGTAGTCGCCACGGTCATAGGCCGTTTGCGCCGCCGCCACCGCCTTGTCGGCACCTCCGATGAGCTCCAGATAATGCTTGGCCGACTCCTGCGGCGGCAGCGGATTCAGATTCGCGGGGTTGCCGTCATAGGCGCCCATGTAAAACTGGTACACCGCCTTGACGTTGTGGCGCAGATCGCCATAGTAGCCGCGGGCTCCCAGGAAGTTGGAGAGTGATTGGGGCAGTTTCACCGTGTCTGCAATCTCGCGCGGCGTGAGACCGGCGTTGATCAGGCGCACCGTCTGGTCGTGCGTGTACTTGTAGACGTCGCGGTGCTTGGCGATGAACTCCCGGATCTGGGTCTTGCCCCAGACCGGCCAGTTGTGCGAGCCAATATAGACCTCGGCATCGGCCGTTTGCTCCAGCGCCTGATCCATGTAGTTGGACCAGCGCAGCGAATCGCGCACCTTGGCACCACGCACGGGCAGCAGGTTGTGCATGGTCTGGGACAGGTTCTCAGCGCCGTCGTAGAGTTTTTTGTCCGGCATGCTGAAGGTCAGCTCGGCCGGGCATTCGGCGTTGGGAACGTTGTGAAACACAAAGTGCACACCGTCCAGGTCCATCTCTTGCGTCGCTCTGAAGATCAGCCAGGTGGGCTGCAGAATGCCCACCGCGCCGTAGACCACGTCCTTGCCCAGGCCGGTATCGACGTTGCCCTTGGCCGAGCGCGGCAGATCGCGACCAAACTGATAGATCGAACGGCGCACCATGGCTGTTCCCACGAGCACGTTTTCGCTCGTGGCTTCCTCCAGAAAGCCCGCGGGTGCGACCACCGGCACTTTGCGCTCGGCCACTTCCTTGGGGCTGATGACGCCCAGAGCGCCACCGAAATGATCGGCGTGCGCATGCGTGAAGATCACCGCCGACACCGGCTTGTCGCCCAGGTGTTGGCGCGCGAATGCCAGCGCCGCCGCCGCGGACTCGCGGCTGGTGAGGGTATCGGCCACGATCCAGCCGGTCTTGCCTTCGATCAGAGTCATGTTGGCGATGTCAAAGCCGCGCAACTGATATACGCCCTCGGTCACCTTGAACAGGCCCGCATTGGCGTTGAGTTGGGCGTGGCGCCACAGACTGGGATTGACCGTGTCTGGAGCCTTGCCGCCGAGAAATCCGTAGGCGTCAAAGTCCTTTAGCACGGTGCCGTCGGCTGCAAGGATCTTGCCCGTGGGTTTGGCGATGAAACCGCGCCTGGCGTCCTCGAAATCCTGCTGATCGTCGAGCTTGAGTGCTTGCGCGAATTGCGCGTTGGCCTTCGAGGTCACGGGCGTGGCATCGCCCGTGGCGGTAACTGGATCGCCGCTGCGCGTGCAGCCCGTCAGCAGTGCGAGTCCGACTGCCAGGATGCAGAAGATGACCGTTTTCATGGTTGTACTTTCAGTGGGTTTCAGTGTTGTTTCGCGACCAGATCAGCTGCTTTTTCGGCGATCATGATGGTCGGTGCATTGGTGTTGCCACCGATCAGCGTGGGCATGATGGAGGCGTCGACGACGCGCAATCCAGCGATGCCTTTGACGCGCAACTGGTTGTCGACCACGGCCATGGCGTCGCTGTCCGGGCCCATCTTGCAGCTGCCCACCGGGTGGTATTGCGTGTCGGCGTGATTGCGGATGTTTTCGACCATTCCCTGGGGATCGTCTTTGCGCGTCGGATACAGCATCTTGCCGCGCAGTTTGTCAAAGGGCGTGGCTTCCATGATGGACTGCTGCATTTGCCCGCCCTTGAGCAGCAGTTGCGTGTCGCGCTCATCGGACAGGAATTTCGGGTCGATCACCGGAGCCACGCGCGGATCGGTGCTCTGGAGTCCCACCGTGCCTCGGCTAAACGGCCGCAGCACATCGACGTGGCAGGACATGCCGTGGCCCAGGTGCAGTTTGCGCGCATGGTCATCAACGATGCCGATCACGAACACCAACTGCAAATCGGGAACGGAAATCTCGGGCGAAGAGCGGAAGAATGCGCCCGCGGTGGCGATGGTGCTGGTCATCATTCCCGAGCGCTTGTTCTTCCACTCCAGCATCGCGCCCGTGACCTTGGCGCCACCGCGCAGCGACACGCCGAAGGTCTCGGTGTTACTGGGTACACGCCAGGTCTGCACGTAGTCGATGTGGTCCTGCAGGTTCTGGCCGACGCCGGGGAGTTCTTGCACGACCGGGATGCCCAACTTTTGCAGTTCTGTGCTGGCGCCTATGCCGGAGAGTTGCAGCAGTTGAGGCGAGCCAAAGGCACCGGCGCTCACCATCACTTCGCGTCGGGCGCGCACCTCCCGCAGTTCATTGCCCTGGTAGTAGGCCACGCCGCAGGCGCGCCGGTTTTCGATCACCACCTTGGCCGAGACCGCGTGCGTCAGCACCTGCAGGTTCGGCCGCGACAGGTTGGGTGTGAGGTAGGCCTTGGCCGCGCTGCAGCGTTCGCCATTCTTGTGCGTCACCTGATACGGAAAGCAACCCTCCTGCGTCGCGCCGTTGTAGTCCGGGTTGAGCGCCAGACCGTGCATCGCCGCCGCGTCCAGAAACATCTGCGTGAGGGGAGATTGATGCCGCTGGTAGGTCACGTTCAACGGTCCTCCCTGACCGTGAAAACTGTTGCTGATCTGCTCGTTGTTTTCGCTGCGCTTGAACAGCGGCAATACTTCGTCGTAGCTCCAGCCTGGGTTGCCCAGTTCGGCCCAGTGGTTGTAGTCCCAGGCGTTGCCGCGCACGTAGAGCATGGCATTGATGGAACTTGATCCACCGAGGGTCTTGCCGCGCGGTTGGTAGCCCTTGCGGCCGTTCAGACCAGGCTGCGGCACGGTCTCAAACGCGTAGTTGTTGATCTTGGTCGGGACCATGGCCACGACGCCCGCCGGTGCGTGGATCAAAACGCTGGAGTCGGAGCCGCCGGACTCCAGCAGACAGACCGTGATATTCGGGTTTTCGCTTAGTCGCGCGGCGAGCACACAACCGGCCGAGCCTGCGCCGACTACGACATAGTCAAATTCTTTCATTCCCATGCTTGTCTCCAGTATCTTTTGGTTTGGTGAGGGTTTTCCTCGGTCTCGCGCAAGGCTGATGCCTCTACGGGATGCGCGATTGTGAAATCGCGCTGGGTGTGAGTCCAATGCATTTGTACTTGAGAATCAATGCAGTCGCTGCATAATGAAAAATCCACTCGGAGACGGCCATGGAATTGAAACGCCTCAAACACCTGGTGGCACTGGCTGACACGCGCAACTTCGGACGCGCGGCCACACGGTGTCACCTAAGCCAGCCGGCCTTTAGCCGAAGCGTTCAGGCCGCCGAAGAGGAGCTTGGCATGCAGCTCTTCGAACGCAACGCGCCGGAGATTACCTGTACCGCAGCGGGCGCATTCGTGGTTGAGCGCGCCCGCAAAGTCCTGTACGCCAACCGCTGCCTGGAGCGTGATGTCAGTCTTTATCGCGGACGGCAGATGGGTGAATTGGCTCTGGGTGTTGGCCCCTATCCTGCGGCCACCCTGTTGCCAGCGCTGCTGATGGAACTGCGCACGCGCTTTCCCGGCGTCAACAGCCGCGTGGAAGTGAACAACGCGAAATATCTGGCCGAACATTTGCGCGCGGAAGAACTGGACTTCTTTGTGGCCGACATCCGCAATGTGCCCAGTTCTGCAGACCTTGCAGCGACCCGCATCGGGCGTTTGTCCGCGGGCTTCTTTGTGCGCCCAGGGCACCCCTTGAGCAGACGCCGCAGCATCAAGGCGGCGGCACTTCTGCCCTTTGGCGTGGCCAGTGTTCGCATACCCGACGGCTTGCGGGTATTTTTGGGTGGGGTCATGGGTCTGGATCAAGGCGAGCGCCTGCCGCTGGCAGTCGAATGCGACGACTTGAGCCTGCTCAGGACCGTGGCCATGACGACCGACACCGTGCTGGCTTGCCCGGACGCCGCAGCCCGCCAAGACGTGGAGAACGCGACGCTGATGCGGCTGAATGTGAGCGACTTGCCGCCCCTGGCCAACGAGATGTGTGTCTTTTCCTTGAAGGGACGTAGCCATTCGCACATGGCTCAATTTGCGCTTGAATTTCTAAGCGAACTGGCAA
>CAILAY010000114.1 GCA_903832285.1 uncultured beta proteobacterium
ACCGTGAGGCCATGCGGCTCACTGCCCACCCTGATCTGCGCCACTGTGCCGCTCGCAGTGTCGATTCGGTACACCACATCGTCGAAGCGTCCCGACAACCACAGCCACTTTCCGTCCGCGCTGACGTTGCCCATGTCGGGACTGCCACCCCCCGGAATCAGCCACTGCGCCGTGACTTTGCCGGTGGTGAAGTCGATCACGGTGACGCCACCGCCGCCGCGAGGCTTGCCGTGAATTTGGTGCGTGCCACGATTGGCCACGTACAGACTTCTGCCGTCGCGGCTCGGATAAAGGCCGTGGGCGGCGAGGCCGGTGGCGATGAAGCCGATCTCCTTCATTGCGTCGCCATCGACCACGTGCACGCCGTCGGCCTCCATGTCGGCCACATAGAAACGCTTGCCATCGGGCGAGATCCGGATGTCCTGCGGCATGCCCTTCTTGGAACTGCAGATCTCGGTGTTGGCAGGATCGAAGGCCTTCCCGGTTTCCTTGAACCGGGTGTCCGGCATCGTCAACTTCAGATAACCCACGACGCTGTGACGCACCAGATCTATCTTGGCCACGGAGCCATTAAATTCACAGGTGAACAGCGCGTAGCGTCCGTCGATCGAGAAGTCGGCATGGTTGATACCGCCACATTGCGGCGTGGCAATCGAGTACTGCAACTTCATGCTATGGGGATCGCGAAAGTCCAGGCGCTTTTTCGCCTCAGCCACCACGATCGCCGACTGGCCGTCGGGCGTGAAGTACAGGTTGTACGGGTCGTCCACCGGTATCGCTGGCCCGGGCTTGCCAGTCGCCGGATCCACCGGCGTGAGGCTGCCGTCGGTGCGGCGCTCGGCATTGTTTGCGACCCAAAGCGTCTTCAGATCCCATGAAGGGACGATGTGCTGGGGTGCCGCCCCGACCTTGAAACGATCCACCACCTTCATCTTCGCGGGGTCGATCACATAGACATCGTTTGAGCGCAGGTTGGGCACGTAGACGCGCTCCAGATGACCACGCACCGCCGGACTCATGTGGGACGCACCGGTTTCGCTGTAGAGGTTGCGCGCATCCGCCACCGGCGGCATACCCGGCACGGTCGTGACCTGAGCGCCTGGAGTCGAATCGGTTGCGCTGGCGGCAATAACGGAGGTCGAAACGACAGCGCAAACGGCCGCCAACAAGCCCAGGTACGAGGCCGGGATGTGTTTTGTTTTCATAGGGTTTTCAAATTCAATGAGGGATAGCTTGAGGCGCAACGTCAGCGCGGTTCACGGCTCAGCGCCTGGATCGCTGCGACCGACGCCTGCACGATCTGCTGCACGCCCAGCTGCCCCAATTCTGCTGTGGCACGGTGCGGGTCGCCATAAACCCCGTCGCGTTTGGATTCCTTGACGGTGGCGGCGAGCGCGTCGCTGCGCACCAGCGACTTGTCCACGGCCAGCGCCAGCGAGGTATCCGCCAGACCGGCATGGGTTCCTATCTCATAGTCGCTGTAACCGGCGCTGCGCAGCGTCCCCACGAAGGCGGTCTGCGTCACGCGGTAGTAATCGAGCAGCGCATGCACACGGCAGGCCTTGTCCACCGCCCATTCCTTGTTGAGTTTGGCCGCCACGCGCTCCTCGTTCTTCTGGTAGCTGCCGTGGTCGCCCAGAAACACGACTTCGCGAAAGCCGTGTTGCTTGAAGCTGCGCGCCGTCGCCTCCAGCACGGCTTCAAATGTGGCCTCGGGAATGGAGATCGTTCCGCTGAAGCGCATATGCGCGGCGGGCGGATGGATGCTGCCCTCGGGCACATAGGAAAGCACCGGAGCCACCAGCGCATTGCCCAACTTTTGTGCGATCGCGTCGGCCAGAACGCGCACCCGAACATTGTGTTTTCCCAGCACCATGTGGGGACCGTTTTGTTCGGTTCCGCCAATCGGAATCAGGATCGTGGTGGAGCCCGCGGCGATCCGCTCCCGCACCTCAATCCAGGTCAGAGCTTCGATCTGGTTGGCTTTGCTGGCCGCCGCCTGCGCGCTCTGCAGGAAACAAAGCGCCGCCACTCCGCAGACGGCGGCACGCGTCAAAAAGAGGGCGATGGCGTGGGCCCGTGTCGAAGATGGATGCATGCATGAATTGTAGGTGGCCATTACACTGTGCCGGTCTGAACATGCCTCGTCCACGACCGCAATGCGACCCGAAAGGTAAGTAATGTCATCTGATCCCGGCCACGTGAAATTTGGCGTGCATCCTGATGTTCTGAAACTGGGTTTGGTCAGCTTCTTGACGGACCTGAGTTCCGAGATCATCTTCTCTGTATTCGCAATTTTCTTTACCACCGTCGCCGGCGCCTCGGCCGCGCTGTTGGGGTTGGTGGAGGGACTGGCCGATCTGTCCGCGTCGTCCCTGAACTATTTGTCCGGCTGGTGGTCGGATCGCACGGGAAAGCGCAAGACCTTCGCACTCGCCGGCTACGGATTTTCCACGCTGGCCAAGCTCATTCTTCTGATCTCCAGTTCGGTCGCAGGACTCACGGCATTTCGCGTGATTGAGCGGTTGGGCAAGAGTTTTCGGGGACCGCCGCGCGACGCCTGGCTCTCAGGCGTCGCCGACAAAGACAAGCGCGGTTATTCGTTCGGCGTGCACAAGGCAATGGACAAAGCCGGCGCCGTACTCGGGCCATTGGCGGCCTACGGATTGCTGCTATGGCTGGGTGAAGGCGCCAACACTTTTCGGATACTGTTCTGGGTTGCCCTTGTTCCCGCCATCGCAAGCGTTGCGGTACTGGTGCGCATTCCGGATAAGCCCGGAATCGCACATCCGCGCGAGAACATGGTTGCCGCTTGGATCGCGCTCAGCCCCGGATTCAAACGCTACCTTGTTCCGGCGGGAATCTTCTCACTGGCGTATTTCAGTTTCGGATTCCTGCTATTGCGCGCCCACAGCATCGGCTTCGCCGTCAAGGACATCGTCCTGCTTTATGCCTTGTTCAATGGCGCCTTCGTCGTGACCGCACCGCTGCTTGGAAAGCTGGGCGACCACGTCGGTCGGGGCCGCATGATCATGCTGGGTTATCTGATCTACCTGCTGCTCAGCCTGGGTCTGGCCTGGGCCGACGAGAAATGGCAACTCGTCGTGCTGTTCATCGTCTACGGCATCTTTTTTGCCATCGACGAAGCCCAGAGCAAGGCCTTCATCGCCGATCTTGAGCCCGGGCGACGCGCCTCGGCCATCGGGCTCTACAACTTTGTCACCGGTCTGCTTTACCTGCCTGCGTCGCTCATGGCCGGGGCGCTGTGGCTGGTCCATCCGTCCGCGGCTTTCCTTGCGGCGGCAGCGCTGGCATTGATGGCTCTCGTCGTTTTTGCCGTGCTGCGACCTGGTCGCAAGCACCTGCCCGAGGCATGACACCACGTACTCAAGTGGAACGGCCCGCCCGCTCCCCCAAAAGGCTGGTATTGAACAGGCCGACCGAAATGAATCGGGGCCCGCACTTTAGGTAGTGGGCAGACGCTCGCATTCTGCTATTCGTCCGGCGCGTACATCCAGCCTACGACCGATGCGAACTCGGCACGCCATGCGGCCTCGTTGTGCAGTGCGTTGGGCGCAAGTTTGACCCACAGCCTGGATTTCGGATGCGCCTGACTCTGCAGTTGTGCCACCATTCGATGGAAGTCGTCGACGGCCTGATCACCTTCCCCTCCTCCCATATAAACCGCCAGTCTCGCGTCGCTCGCGGGAGGTCGAGTCGCAGTCATATCAAATATTTCCGGCCCGACCCAATAGGAAGGCGAGATGATTCCCGCCTTGCCAAACACATGGGGGTACTGAAGGATGGCATAGTGAGAAATAAGGCCCCCCATGGAACTCCCCATGACACCGGTGTTTTTCCGGTCAGGAAGGGTGCGGTAGTTTGCATCCACCATGGGTTTGACCACATTCACGATGAAGTCCATATAGGCCTTGCCCTCGCCCTTGCCAAAGCGCGTGTTATCCCACGCGTTGAGTTCGGTCATGCGCCGATTACCCCCGTTGTCAATACCCACGACAATCAATTCCAAAGCCTGCGATAAAGCCAGACGATCCAAAGTCTCGTCGACCCCCCATTCGCCGGCGTAGGCCGTAGTGTCATCAAACAGGTTTTGGCCGTCGTGCATGTAGAGCACCGGGTAACGCCTGTCGGAACGGGCGTAGCCCGGCGGGACATATATTCGAATGGTTCGCTCTCGATTCAGTTCTGGAATAGTCAACTGCGTTGGAAGAACGGTAACCTGAGGTGAGGCCGTACTGCCCGTTCGAGCGGGAGACACATGGGTTGCGCTGTCAACTATTCCCTGCGCCGACGCGCCCCAATCAAAGGTGAATGCCGTGCTGACCACCAACAGCGCTCTAAACCACCTATGCACACGAAATTTGAACATCATTGCTGAACTCAACTGGGTTGAAAGAAGGGGAACGGCGAGTATGACAGAGGCCATTTTTCGCTGAGTTGGAACAGGGTAGTCAAACGCCGCCCGTCACGCCGGCAAGGCAGTGGGTGCGACATGACTCGCCCGGGGCTCACGCCGTCTGCTGGATCGAGCCGCAGCAGTTCGAATGCCAAGGGGTTGCCGGCGACGAAGGGCGGAGGTCAAAGTGCATGTACTCTGGTCTTTCTGGCAGGTACGCCCAGATTTGTCCTGCGCACGGCACGTCTGGGATTTCACCGCGCCTCTACGGGCGCGTTCAGCCCGTTGATCGACCAGTTGGTAAACCGAGAATTGGCGCTCACGTATGAGAAAGCCGGACTCCCAGTCACCTTCATTGAGCGGACCATGATGACGCCGCCATCGGACATGTGGTACCCCAGCGTTGACGAATTGGTGAACGCAGGATTGATCAACCCATCATCCAAAACGCTGGAGGTTAGCTTGCCGACAGCGAAACTTTCTGGCATGGCCGATTTTGAGGAAACACTGAGAGACAACGTGGTGTGGAGCGCCTTGGAGAAGAGGGCCCCGAACACAATCCATGCAGCGGTTCGAGCCATGTTGGCAGTCGGGTTGGCAAGGGAGTCCGAATGGCTGCTGGTCGATTCGGCGGGGCAGCAAGTCGGCTGGATGGGCTCCATCGTCGACATTACCGAACGCAAACGCCTGGAAGAAACGGAACGCCGCCACACCGAAGCCAGGGCGCACCATGCCCGATTGACGACCCTAGGTGAAGTGGCGTCGACGCTGGCGCATGAACTTAACCAGCCGCTCACCGCCATCGTGAGCTACAGCGCGGGACTGTCGCTGGCACTCAAAAAGCAGGCGGCCATCGAACCCGAGTTGCTGGACGCGATGGACGCCGTGTGCAGCAACGCCGCCCAGGCGGTTCGCATCGTGCACAGAATTCGGGCCCGTCTTTCGCTCCGCGATCCCGCCCTGCAACTGTGCGATATGAACACCGTTGCGCAGGAGGCCCTGGACCTGCTCAAACGCCCGCTGGGGAAATCGGGCATACGTCTGGCGACGCAACTGGGTAGCGCATGGCCGCCAGTGCTGGCGGACCGCGTTGGCGTCGAGCAGGTGATCACAAATCTGGTGCGCAATGCCGCTGACGCGCTGGGCAGTCTGGGTGATGACCGACAGATACGCGTCTGCACGGAATTCGAACACGGCGCCGTGCACCTTGAAGTCAGCGACAACGGTCCGGGTCTGCAAGGCCGAACCCTGGAGACCCTTTGCGCTTCGTTTTACTCCACCAAGGGCGACGGCATGGGTATGGGCCTGGCGATTTGTCGCTCCATCATCGAGGCCCATCAGGGCAGTTTCAGCGCAAGCGAGGCGCCCGGTGGCGGCGTCTCGTTTCGCTTCTCGCTGCCGATTGGCGTGCCTTCCCAAACGAGGGTGACTGCATGAACCGTGACCAGACAATCTACCTTTGCGACGACGACACGGATGTGCGCGCGGCGCTCTCGTTTCTGCTGCGCCAGTACGGTTTTTAGTCAGTGCACACGTCAGCGGGCCAGCGCTGCTGGCGGAGATCGAAGTCAAGTGGCACGCCCTGGGTCAGCGGCGCAGCAACCTGGCGTCGCTGCTTGATGGTCTGACGCCGCAGCAGCGGCGCGTGATGCCGATGGTTAGCGCGGGAATGCTCAACAAAGTAATTGCCGACAGACTCAACCTGAGCGTGCGAGCGATCGAGGAACACCGGGCCAAACTGTTCGACAAACTGGATGTCGGGTCTGCTGCGCAATTGGCCACGATGCTGGCTGAAATGCGTGTCTGCGGGCTGGACCCGAGCGCTGCGTTGCCTCCAGGAAAAGGGTAACCGCAGCCTGCGAGGACCCGGCTTTCAGCCGAGCACCAACCGCAGGAAGGCGCTGATGTCCGCCACTTCGCGCGGATGAACACTGTGCGGCATGAGGTACGTATGCCATTGCACGGGATACCCTAGCGCGGCGAGCTGATTTCGCGCCGCCTCGCCGCGACTGGGCACCACCACGGGGTCTTGGGTACCGTGCGCCATGAACACGGGAATGTGCGCGTTGGTGGCACTGCGCTCGCTCGCGAGCCTTTCCGCCAGCGGCAAATAGCCCGACAAAGCCATGATGCCCGCCAATTTCGTGGCGTGACGCAAGCCCACATGCAGCGCCATGGCACAGCCCTGCGAGAAACCGGCCATCACGATCTTGTCGGACACGATGCCGCGCGCAACTTCGTTGGCGATCAGGGCTTCGATAGCTCGGGCCGAGGTGGCGATGCCGACAGCATCCTCGCGCCGCACTGCGCCGGCGCCCAGCTCGGTGCCGAAGATGTCGTACCAGGCCGGCATCTCGTAGCCGCCGTTCAACGTCACGGGCATGGTGGGTGCGTGCGGAAAAATGAAGCGTATGGCGGGGCAGCCGGTCAAGTCCAACTCGGGGACGATGGCGGCAAAGTCGTCGCCACTGGCACCCAGGCCATGCAGCCAGATCACGGCGGCCGTGGGTTGGGGTGCGGATTCGATTTCGATGCGAGGAAGTAGTGCGGGCATGGACGGGAAGTGAAGAGGTAGATGTCCAGGGCAAGTATCGCATCGCGCATTCCGAATCCCTGATGCCATTGTGGGAACGCCAATTCTCATCCAAGGGCTCTGTCAGTGCGCAGTTACCATGGCCCCAAAGTTACCATCACATTCCAGGAGCCTCGATGAAATTCAAAGCCGGTTTATTGACCCTCGGTGCCGCCTTGGGTCTGGCAATGTTTGCCAGCAACGTTTTGGCAGCGCTGGCTGTGGGCGCCAGCGCGCCGGACTTCACAACCGACGCCGCGCTCGGTGGCAAGGAGTTCCGGTTTTCCCTGGCCGAGGCTTTGAAGAAGGGACCGGTGGTGCTTTATTTTTATCCCAAGGCATTCACTCAAGGCTGCACGATTGAAGCGCATGACTTTGCCGAAGCGACACCGAAATTCAATGCCTTGGGTGCCACTATCGTGGGCATATCAAACGACAGCATCGACACTTTGAAGAAATTTTCGGTCGAAGCCTGTCGGGATCAGTTCGCCGTAGCCGCCGACAGTGGTGCGCGCATCATGAAGCAATATGACGCTGCGCTCTGGATCAAGCCCGACATGGCCGACCGCATCTCCTACGTCATCGGCCCGAACGGCAAACTGCTCTACGTCTATTCCAGCCTGAGCCCGGACCTGCACGTACAGAACTCGCTCCAGGCCGTGCAGCAGTGGCGCGCGTCGGTGCCGCGCTGACCTCAGGGTATCCCGCAAAGCGATCAGAAACTTTCCCAGTCGTCACCGGCCGCTGCAACTGCGGCGGGCGCTGGGACGGCAGCCGTTTTCGGCTTGGGTAATGGTTTTGGCGCTGCAGATCCGCCCAGCTTGCGAGGTGCTGGCGGCGCCATGGCGGGACGAACCGGCGGGCTCGCGGGAGAACTGCGCCGTGCGTAGTCGTGCTGTCCTGCAGCCACTTTGAACACGGCGACGGTTTGCACCAGTTCCTGTGCCTGCGATTTCAGACTGGATGCGGCCGCGGCCATTTCTTCCACCAGGGCCGCGTTTTGCTGGGTCACCTGATCCATCTGCGTCACTGCTTCGCCTACTTGGGACACGCCCAGACTTTGCTCGTTGCTGGCCGCACTGATCTCGCCCATGATGTCGGTCACGCGACGGATGCTGTTGACCACTTCGGTCATGGTGGCGCCAGCGTGATCCACCAGGGACGTGCCATGCTCGACGCGTTCCACGCTGGCGTTTATCAGCGTCTTTATTTCCTTGGCGGCTTCGGCAGAACGACCGGCCAAGCTGCGCACTTCGCTCGCCACCACGGCAAAACCACGTCCTTGTTCACCGGCGCGCGCCGCCTCCACGGCAGCGTTCAACGCCAGGATGTTGGTCTGAAAGGCGATGCCGTCGATGACCTGGATGATGTCCGAAATCTTGCGCGAGCTCTCATTGATGCCCTTCATGGTGTCGACCACCTGAGCCACCACCTCCCCGCCTTTTATTGCCACCGTGGAAGCATTCATGGCCAGTTGATTGGCCTGACGCGCACTGTCGGCATTTTGTTTCACGGTGGCGCTGAGTTCCTCCATTGACGCTGCCGTCTGTTCCAGTGCGCTGGCCTGGCTCTCGGTGCGAGAGGACAGATCATGATTGCCCTCGGCGATCTCGGCGCTGGCTGTGGCCACGCCGTCAGAGCCTTCACGCACCTTGGTCACCACGGTCGAAAGATGGTCGCGCATGCCCGACAGCGCCTGCATCAACTGCCCCAACTCGTTGCTGCCCAGCACCTTCACCTCCATACTCAGATCGCCCTGTGCCACGGCACTGGCCAGCCTGACCGCCTGCGCAACCGGACCCGTGATGCTGCGCACGAAAGCGATCGCCAGACCGATCGCGACAGCAAGCCCCGCAAGAAGCAGCGCCACCACCATGAATTCTGTGCGCTGCAACGAGCTCACCCTTGCATCCAGCGCTTCCGTGAGACTCTTCATTGCGAGCGCATTGAATTCGTACAGACTGTCAATGGTGCGCGTGAACTCGTCGAAGTAGTCGGTTGCCGGATACTTGATTTCGGTGGCGCTGATCAGCGCCTGGTCGGCCAGCGCCAGGGCCTTGTCCACGGTCGCACGGCTGGCTTCGGCGCGGCTACCGAGAACCGTTTTCATGTCGGCATTGATATCCGTGGCGCGCTTGAAGTTGCGAAACATCTCCCCCTGCACTTCAACCGCCCGCTTGTTCAACCCCTGCAGGGTGGCACGCCCTTCGGGAGGCAGCGCTCCCTGGGTCAGAAAACCGGACCCTTGGGCGCGCATGATGCCCAGGTTCTCGGCCAACCACGGCACATTCACCAAAGACGCTTCAATCATGAAATAGACATCAGCATCCGGGTCCAGGGACAGGCCGAATTCGCTCAAGATGTCTTCGTTCAGCACCAGCAATCCGCTGATCAACTGGGTGTGAAGTTTGGTGCTTTCCGCGGCCTTGATCTGCGCGCCAGAAATTTTGGGTTCCAGGCTGGCCCAGCGTTGTTTCAGGTCGCTCCACGAAGCCAGTATCGAGGCCGAAGCGCCGGCTGCCTTGATCTCGCGGTCGAAGCTGTCCATCGCCTTGACCAACTGATCGCGCAGGCCCTGACGGCGTGCGGCCAAGGCTTCATTCCCGCTCAAGGCCCCGGCCGACATGCCGCGATGGGTCTGCGTCAGCTGCACCACCCTGTTCAAAGCCACCACAGGACCGCCGGCCTTCGATTCACGCTTGGCCACTGCGACTTCAGACAACACATTCTTGAAATAGAGACCGGTCGGCATCAACACCATGACCAGAGCAATCAGGCCCAGGATCAGGAATTTCTGAGCAAGACTGAGGCGGTGCAATAGCGGCATGGTGATCTCCCTATGTACTATCGGCGCATCCTAGCAGGACTGAAAATATGATTTCGAACAGCAAACTTTCGCGTCATGCGATGCCGGCACTGCAAGGTGTAAGTCGCTTCAGACGGCTGCGCGATCATCCCGGCGGGCCAGCCGCGACAGCAGGTAATCCACTTCGGTGCGTGCTGCAAGTGACAAACCGGAAGCCGGTTTGCGCTGGGCGTCACTGGTCAATATTCCGCGCCGCATCATCACGTACTTGCGTACCGCCAGCCCGACGCCGGGTTGCTGCTCGTAGCGCAACAGCGGCAGGTGGACGTCAAACAATTCGTGGGCCTTGTCGCGCTCACCCAAAGCACAGTGGCGCACCACTTCCACCAGCATGTCGGGAAAGGCATAACCCGTCATCGCGCCATCGGCGCCCCGCTCGCACTCGAAATCAAGAAACAGTCCACCGTTGCCACACAGAATGCTGATGTGACGCATCGTGCCCTCAAGTTCGAAGCGGCGCAGCGCCGAGATCTTCTCCAGTCCCGGCCAGTCTTCGTGCTTGAGCATCACGCACGAGGGATGCGCCTGCACGATGGTCTGGATCACACGCGGTGTGATCTGCACGCTGAAGGTGAGTGGATAGTCCTGCAGCACAAAGGGCACGCTCTCGCCGATGGACTGCACTGCCTGCGCGTAGTAGCCGGTGATCTGGTCGTCGGTGCGCAGCGTGTTGGGCGGGGCGATCATGACGCCGGCGGCGCCCGCATCCATCACCTCCAGCGTGAGCGCGCGCATGGCGGCGAAGCCCGGCGCCGTCACACCCACCACCACCGGCACCGGCATGCGTGCGATCCATCGTCTGGCAATGTCCAGGCTTTCGCTGGCATCGAGTTTGGGCGCCTCGCCCATCTGGCCCAGCACCGTGACGCCGGTCACGCCACATGAGAGATAGAAGTCGGCCATGCGGTCCAGCGATTCAAGATCGACCCGGCCATCAGGGTGAAACGGCGTCGGGGCGATGGGGAAAACGCCTCGGACTTGTGGGGTGAGTTTTTGCGTCATGACGTTAAACGCGTTGACCGCCATCGATGGCGATTTCGGCACCGGTGATGTAGGAGGATTTTTCGCTGCACAGGAATTCGATCAGGTCGGCAACTTCACCCGCTTCACCCAGGCGTCGCATCGGGATGTCGTGGTCGACGATGGTGGTGGTTCCGGGTGAAAGTATCGAAGTGTTGATTTCGCCCGGTGCGATGGCATTGACACGGACGCCCATTGGCGCCATGTCGGCCGCCATTTCCCGCGTCAGCGCCGCCAACGCCGCTTTCGACGTCGCATAGGCCGCACCCGCGAACGGATGGACCCGATAGGCCGCGATCGAACACAAGTTGACAACGGCTCCTCGGGCGAGGGAGAGTTCCTGGGCAAAGCCGCGGGTGAGGATCAGCGGCGCGTAGAAATTGGTGTTGTACATCTCCTGCCAGACCTTGAGGTCCGTGGTCAGGGAATTGACCCGCTCACCTTGCAACCCCTTGGGCGATATGCCGGCGTTGTTCACCAGCGCGTGCAGTTTGGAACCACCCAGCAAGGGTCGCAACGCGCCCACTGTTTTGCTGATCTCGTCCAGGTCGGACAGGTCGAGTTGCACGTGGGTGTTCTGCTCCTGAGCCCAGGGACACTGCGCCGGTAAGGGATGGCGCGAGACCGTGATGACACGCCATCCCATGTCGCGAAAGCGCTGCGCCACGGCGTGACCAATGCCGCGGCTGGCACCGGTAACAATCGCAGTTTTTTGTTCCACCATGGGTTTTCACCGTTCAGATACGTTTAACCAGACATTAAACTGTATTCACCCAAGTTCTGGTTCGCCATAAGATTGGCCAATCGGGTCACGAGCGGAGCAAAGGATATAGATGAGCGATAGCAGCACCCCCTTTTCTTTGGCGGGTCAAAGCGATGTCAGGCACCACCTGCATCCCTACACGCAACTGCGCCAGCTTGAAAAAGAAGGCCCTTTGGTGATCGTGCGTGGCGAAGGGGTGCAGGTATTTGACGAAAACGGCAAGGCGTACATCGAAGGCATGGCGGGGCTGTGGTGCGCGTCCCTGGGGTTTTCCGAACAACGGCTGGCGGACGCCGCCTCGCGCCAGATGGCAACCTTGCCCTACTACCACTCATTCTCGGGCAAAGTTCCGGGACCGGTCACCGCGCTTGTCGAGGCCATGATCCGTTGGGCGCCTGTGCCGATGGCCCGCGTGCTGTTCGCCAACTCGGGCTCCGAATCCAACGACACCGCGTTCAAGCTTGTGCATTACTACAACAACGCCAGGGGCAGACCGCAGAAAAAGAAGATCATCGCCCGCAACAAGGCCTACCACGGCGTCACGGTGGCAGCGGCGTCGATGTCCGGCATTGCGACGATGCACCAGCACTTTGATCTCCCGATCCCGGGTGTGGTGCGCGTCAGTTGCCCGCATTTGTATCAGTACGGCTTGCCCGGCGAAAATGAAACCCAGTTTGTCGATCGACTGGCGCAAGAACTGGAAGACACGATCCTGCGCGAAGGTCCGGAAACGGTGGCCGCTTTCATCGCCGAGCCGGTGCAGGGTGCGGGTGGCGTGATCATTCCGCCGCCGGGCTACTTCGCTTCGGTGCAGGCGATTCTCAAAAAGTACGACATCCTGTTTCTGGTGGACGAAGTCATCACCGGCTTTGGCCGCCTGGGCCAGGCCTTTGGCACCCAGGTATTTGATTTGAAGCCGGACATGATCACGGTGGCCAAGATGCTGACATCGGCCTATGTCCCGATGTCAGCCCTTTACCTCACCGACGAGATCTACCAGACTATTGCCGACACCAGCGCCGCCGTCGGCGTGTTTGGCCATGGCTACACCTACAGCGGTCACCCGCTGGCGTGCGCGGTGGCGCTCGAAACACTGCGCATCTACGAAGCCGACGACACCATCGCCCACGTGCAGCAGGTCAGTCCGCGCCTGCAGCAGGGACTGCGCAAGTTTGCCACGCATCCGCTGGTAGGCGAAGTGCGAGGTCTGGGCCTGATTGCAGCGCTCGAGTTGGCAGACGATCCGGCTCGGCGCAAGCCGTTCGGTGTGCAACACGGCGTTGGCGCCTACTTTGTCACCCGCGCGCAGGCACACGGATTGATCGTGCGCGTTCTGGCCGGCGACGTGATCGCGTTCTCACCTCCGCTCATCATCACTGAGGCTGAAATTGACATGTTGCTGGAGCGTGTGCAATTGGCTTTGAACGACACTCTGGCCTGGGTCAAGACATGGCGTTGATCGAGTTCGACCATGTTTTCAAGCATTACCCCGGCAGCGCCAGCGCCGCGGTGGACGACCTGAATCTGCACATCGAAGCGGGCGAATTTCTTACCCTGCTGGGACCCTCCGGCTCGGGCAAGACCACGACGCTGATGCTGCTGGCCGGGTTTGAAGCACCCAACTCCGGAACGATACGGCTGGGCGGCAACGCAATCGAGTCGTTGCCGCCGCACCAGCGCCAGATCGGCGTCGTGTTTCAGAACTACTCGCTGTTCCCCCACATGACGGTGGCGCAGAACGTGGCCTTCCCGCTGTCGGTGCGCAAGCTGCCGGCATCAACCATCGCCACCAAGGTCGTGTCCGCTCTGGAGAAGGTTCATCTGCAGAGTTATTCCGAGCGGCGGCCGAATCAACTCTCGGGCGGGCAGCAGCAGCGCGTCGCCCTCGCCCGCGCCCTGGTGTTCGAGCCGCGGCTGGTGTTGATGGATGAGCCCTTGTCCGCTCTGGACAAAAAACTGCGCGAGGAGATGCAGCTCGAAATCCGCCGCTTGCACCGCGAGTTGGGTGTCACCATGGTGTTTGTCACACACGACCAGGCCGAGGCCATGACCTTGTCGGACCGCGTCGCCGTTTTCAACCAGGGAAGGATTGAACAACTGGCAACACCGCAGACGCTTTATGACGCGCCGGCCAACCCCTTTGTCGCCAATTTCCTGGGCGACAACAACGTGCTCACGGGCAGCTTTGAGTCGGATGTCAGTCACGCGTGCGGCGCAGAGATAACAGCGATGAGAACGGCCGATGGTCAGTTTTTGCGGGCGCGGGCATCGGGCATTGCAGCCCATTCGGCCAAGACTGCCTCAACACTTTGCGTGCGCCCGGAATTCCTGCGGGTCGCCGCCACAGCGGACGCGCTGGCCACATCCAACTGTTTGAACGGCCGACTGCTGGACGTCATTCATCAAGGCGATCACTGGAGGTTGGTGGCCAGCGTGGAAGTTTCGGGCGGGGGCAATGTAGCGCCTCAATGGTTTGCAAAAGTCAGTCCTGCGGACTTGCCTTCGGGACTGACGGTGGGGCAGAGCCTGTGTCTCGGGTTTCGACCTGAAGACGCATGGATATTTTGATGGTCTGAAAATCTAACCAAGGAGATCAAGTATGAGAAAGCATCTATTGCCCGTGGTCGCGGGCGCCGTCGCATTAGTTTGCCTGTCGGGCCAGGCACAGGCGCAATCGCGCGACCTGAATGTGGTGTCATGGGGCGGCGCGTATCAGGACGGGCAAAAGGAGGTGTACTTCAAACCTTTCAACGCCGCAGGAACGAAATTGACCGACGAGGCCTGGGACGGCGGCTTGGGCGTGCTGCGCACCAAGATCAAGGGGGGCAACAACACCTGGGATGTGGTCCAGGTGGAAGCGGATGAACTGGAAGTGGGCTGCGATGAAGGTCTGTATGAGAAGCTCGACGTCAGCAAGATCGGCGGTGCGGCGCGCTACCTGCCGGGCACGGTCCACGCCTGCGGCGTCGGCGCCATCATCTACAACCTGGTGCTGGCCTATGACGGCGACAAGATCAAGACTGCGCCAGGCGGCTGGTCTGACTTTTTCGACGCCAAGAAATTCCCCGGGAAACGTTCCATCCGCAATGGTGCCAAGTGGAATCTTGAAGTGGCATTGATTGCGGATGGTGTTGCATCCAAAGACGTTTACAAGGTGCTACGCACTGCCGAAGGTGTGGAGCGCGCGTTCAAGAAGCTCGACACCATCAAGCAGGATCTGGTGTTCTGGAAGAGCGGCGCGCAGCCACCGCAGATGCTGGCCGCAGGCGATGTGGTTATGACCACGGCCTACAACGGTCGCATCACGGCCGCCAACGAGAAGGACAAGAAGAACTTCAAGATGGTGTGGAAGGACACACCCTACACAATGGACAGTTGGGTCATCATGAAGGACACACCGCAAAAGGCCAACGCCGAGAAGCTGGTGGAGTTCATGGGCCGACCGGAGAACCAGGCCAAGCTGCCCAAGTTCGTGCGCTATGGCGTGACTGCGGCCGCAGCAGCACCCTTGATCGACAAGTCTTTGGTGGCTGATCTTCCGACCAATCCGGCGAACCTGAAACTGGCCTTTGCCGAAGACGTGAAGTTCTGGATCGACAACGGCGACAAGCTGGCCGAGCGCTGGACCAAGTGGGCCGGCACGAAGTAAGCTGTTTACGCTTGAATAGCTGAGTCCGACCCTGCCATGCCGAGTTCGCGACGCGTTGCCCTGCTCTTGCCCCTGAGCGGGTTCTTGCTGGTCTTCTTTGTCGCGCCCTTGGTCTGGCTCCTGTCCCTGGCAGTGCGCGAGGCCGAGGTGCCGCGCGCGTTGCCGCGGACGCTGGCGTTGCTGCAAACATGGCACAGCGGTGACGCATTGCCGGCGACGCTGTTTGCCGGTTTCGCCCAGGACCTGACCGAGGCCCGTGCCGCGAACACACTGGCGGACGCGGCCCGGCGCCTGAATTATGAAGTCAACGGCGTGCGCAGCACGATGATGCGCGCTGCAAGAGAGGTGGCTTCCGCTGCGCCCGGAACCCCGATTGATGAGGGCTTCTTCACTGGCGTGGACCCGACGCTGGCGAGTCCGGAATTCTTCGCCGCCGTGCAGCGCGCGCGCGGGCCGGTATCAGGCTATTACCTGCTGGCCACGCTCGATCTTGCGCGCAATGCCAAGGGCGAAATCGAGCGTGCCTCGGAGGCGAATCGCATCTACCTGGACGTGTTGTTGCGCACGCTCGTCATCAGCGCGAGCGTAACCCTGCTGTGTCTGTTGTTGGGCTTCCCGGTGGCGTTGTTGCTGACGCAGGTGAACGAAAAAATGGCAGACTGGCTCATGATTCTGGTGCTGCTGCCGTTTTGGACTTCGCTGCTGGTGCGCACCGCAGCCTGGGTGGTGGTGCTGCAACGCGAAGGCATGGTCAACAGCCTGCTCATGCGTCTGGGACTGATCGCAGAGCCGCTTACGCTGATCTACAACCGTACCGGCGTGCTGATTGCGATGACCCATGTGTTGTTGCCATTCATGATCCTGCCTCTGTACAGCGTACTCAAAGGCATACCCCCCCACTATATGCGCGCTGCGGCCAGTCTGGGGGCCCCGCCAGTGACGGCGTTTTTCCGGGTCTATCTGCCGATGGCCGCGCCAGCGATTATGGCGGGCTCGCTCATGGTCTTCATTCTGGCCATGGGCTACTACATTACGCCCGCGCTGGTGGGCGGCGGCTCAGATCAGATGCTGTCCTATTTCGTCGCCACCTACACCACCGACACCGGGAACTGGGGCCTGGCGGCGGCGCTGGGATTGATGATGCTGGTCACGACCTTCATGCTGTACGGGCTGGCGCACAAACTGTCGGGCGGGCGCGCCATGGCCATGGGTTGATGCAGCGATGAGACCGCCTAAATTTCCCTGGAAAATTCTGTACTGGCTGTTGTGCACGGGCGTGTTCATGTTTCTGCTCGCGCCCATTGCAGCCATCATTCCTCTTTCTTTCTCCAGCGGCTCCTTCCTGACCTATCCGCTGCCGGGCCTCTCGCTGCGCTGGTACCACGAGGTGTTCGAAGGTGACAAATGGCTCAAGGCTTTGGGCAACTCGCTCTACGTGGGGGGGGTCGCCAGCGTCGTCTCCGTGCTGCTAGGAACTTTGGCTTCGCTCGGCCTGATGCGACGCAATGCATGGTGGAGCGAAGCGCTCAAACTGCTGCTGCTGTCGCCCATGATCGTGCCCGTGATCCTGATCGCGGTGGCGTCCTATTTCTTCCTGGCGCCAGTGTCACTGACCAGCACCTACACCGGCCTGATCATTGCGCACACGGTGATCGCCGTACCGTTCGTGGTGGTGCCGGTGCTGACAGCGCTGGAACTGATGGATCCGAATCTGGCGCGTGCCGCAGCCGCATGTGGCGCCGCGCCGCGTGTGGCTTTTATGCGCGTCACGTTGCCCGTCATCATGCCCGCGATGGCATCGGGCGCATTGTTTTCTTTCGCCGCCTCCTTTGATGATGTGGTGATCGCATTGCTCATTGCCGGCCCCGATCAACGCACCTTGCCGCGAGAAATGTTTTCGGGGCTGCGCGACAGCATGACACCGGCACTGACGGCCGTGGCCACCATCATGATCATCTTCTCGACCACGCTCTTCCTGTTGATGCAGATGCTGCAACGCCGGGGACGCCGAGCCTCCAAAGGCGGCAATTAGCGGCCGACCCGGCGCGCGGTCGATGCTACGGCCTATTTCGCCGTGATCGTGACCGGCACGTTCGCTTGCGCGCTCAGGCCCGCGGAGTCGACCACCAAGACCTTCAAGCTGTAGCTCCCCAGAACCGGACTGGCCCACTTGGCGCTGACATTCAGACCGCTCACCGAGAACGTCATGCCAAGCGGCACACCTGAGATCGACACCGAGAGGGTGGTGGCGCCGGGGTCCGAGATGCTGATCGTTCCGCTCAGCGCCTTGCCCACGACCCCGGTCATTGCTGCGGCCGTGATCACCGGGCCTGCCGTGGCTATCTTCACGGTATACACGCCCTGACCGCTCAGGCCGGTCTTGCTGTCCTTCGCGCTGACGGTCACGGCGTAGCTGCCTAACACGGGGCTGGCCCAACTGACCACGCCCGTCGCGCTGATGCTCATGCCTGCGGGCGCCCCGCTGAGGCTGTAGCTGACCGCGTTGGGCGCCGTGACGGAAACGGTGAACGACAAGGCGGAGCCGGGCTTGCCCGTGATGGCAGCGCTGGCAACCACTGGCGCCGTCGGCGCGACCACTGCCGGGGGCGGTGCTGCGATGCTGACGCTATAGAGGCCCTGCCCGCTGAGTCCTGTCTTGCTGTCTTTGGCGATCACGGTGACAGGGTAGCTGCCGGCGACCGGCGTGGCCCAGTTAACCACGCCAGCGCTGCTGATGCTCATGCCGGTTGGTGCGCCTGTGAGCGTATAGCTGACCGGGTTGGGCGCACTGACGGAAACCGTGAACGACAGTGCCGTGCCGACCTTGCCGCTGATGCTGGCAGCCGTGACAACCGGCGCCGTCGCGGCTGCCGTGGTGCCGGCGAGGGCGCTCAGCAGGCTGGCAACGTTTGGCGTTCCCAGACCCGTGAGTTGGTCATAGCCAACCTTGGCGCTGCAGGTGGCGCATGTGCCGTCGGTTCCCTTGGTGATGTCGGCAAAGACGCTGGCGTAGCTGCCGGGCACCGTGGCAATCTGGCTGTAAAGGACATTGTGAGGTGCGCCCAGAGCCGGCTTGGCGGCTTGGGCACGCGTCGCGTTCGCCACCGCTATCAGCCCGGCCCACTGCGGCGTGGACAGGCTGGTGCCGCCCGCGCTGAGCCAACCCACGGTTGTGCTACCCGGGGCTATCACTGCCACATACTGGCCGGTGCTGGGGTCGGCATTGAAAGCGACGTCGGCAACCGTGCGATGCGCGAGCGCCCCCATGCCGGGAACCGCGTTGCTCTGGTAGCTGGGCGTGGCGGTGTAAAGACTGGTGCCGCCGCCCGTTCCGGACCAACTCACTTCCGAGCGTGTACCCGTGCCGGAGTAGGTCAGGCTGGTGCCGCCCACGGCCACCACGTTGGATGAAACCGCCGGCCAGGAAACGCCCGCGCCGTTGTCTCCGGTGGCGGCAAGGTAGGTCATGTTGGCGCCACTGAAGGCGGAATCGACCGACGCCGTCCAGTTGCCCTCGGCCGAGCCAAAGCTCATCGACACCACGCCCGGGCCCATCGCGTTGGCCAACTTTACGGCGCCCAATAAACTGTTGAGTGTGGCGTCCGGTGCTTCGATCAGCACAATGCGAGCCAACGGTGCCGTGGCGTGAGCCCACTGCACGTCGAGCGTGATCTCGGTGGCCCAACCCGAGTCATATGCGGGTGCGGCGGGAATCATGCTGCCGCTGGCCGTGTTGTAGACCAGGGAGAACTCGCAGCCCGTGCTGGACGCGACCAGCAGGGGCAGGCTGGCGCTGCTGGAAATGGTTCTGGTGGTGCAACCCGGCAGGCCGAACTTCTGGTTGAAGGCCGCCAGTTCGGCCACCACGCTGGGGTCGTGCAAGGCATCAATCAAGTAGATCGTTTGGCCCGCGCCCAATTGCGCAGCCTGCTGGATGCTAAGCGCTGTACCGGTGGCGGGCAGGGGGGGCAGTCCGTAGGCCGCCCGGATCTGTGCCGGCGAGTAGGTCGCGACTACGCTGGCGCTGGCCATCGGTGCCGCCCCAACCGTGGCAAAAGGTGCCTGGGCGCCCAGGGCACGCATACTTCTGACCGACTCCATGGTTTGGGCGGTCAACCCGCGCGTGGAAAGGTTGCTGAACTCCGCCGGCACTGCCTGCAGGCGTGGGGCCATATGCGCCGAAGCCACGGCGTTTACGGTGTCGACGTCATCCGGCGTGTTTAGCAGGACGGGGGCGATATGAAAGGTCGGCGTGGCTGACTGAACTGCCGCTGCATCTGGCAAGCTGGCACCGTCAAGTTGTAACGTAGTGGTGGCGCTGGCCACCAGGTCGGGGCTGGCTTGGCTCGTGACCATGCTTTCTGTGCCGCCGCCACAGGCGCTCAGCAGCGTCGCTGCGCACGCAGCCCACAGCAGCAAGCCCGCATTGGACTTGAGACTGAATCCGACGATTGTTTTTGTCATGGCCTCGTTGCTCCAGGATGGGCGAGGGCCACGCTTGGACAACGTTCATGTGATACGTTGGCAACCCCGCTGCCGTGGCGCTCGCGCGCGTTAGGCCGGTGGCTTTGCGTCCCCATCTTTCGACGGGTTTGCCCTCTGACAACCCCTGCACTATGCAAAGGCTGGCTGGGGCGGAGTTTAAAGGCTGGTTCTCAGGAAGTAAACCCCCGGAGAATTTGCGGATACTACGGTTTTAGTGGCATAATCACAGGTTCGTCGAAGGAGAGGTGGCCGAGTGGTTAATGGCAGCAGACTGTAAATCTGCCCTCTTACGAGTACGCTGGTTCGAATCCAGCCCTCTCCACCAGCGAAAACAAGAGTTGCAGAGCTTTCAAAAAGATGAGTTTTTTGGATGCCGGTGTCGGGTTTGAAGGCAAATCTGATGCGGGAGTAGTTCAATGGTAGAACCCTAGCCTTCCAAGCTAATGACGCGGGTTCGATTCCCGTCTCCCGCTCCACAACGGTTTTCGTGAATTTTTTGGCAGGTTTTTTGCCCATTTGGCTCAGTGGTAGAGCACCCCCTTGGTAAGGGGGAGGTCGCGGGTCCGATTCCCGCAATGGGCACCAGAGTTCTAGGGGTGCGCTTCCTGGGTTTTCGCCTTGGTGTAGCGTGTTCAGTAAATGTTGGTTGATTGAGTTAATTACTTTTTCGGAGTCTGAAATGGGAAAAGAGAAGTTCACGCGCACCAAGCCCCACGTCAACGTGGGCACGATTGGCCACGTCGACCATGGCAAGACCACGCTGACAGCGGCCATCACGACGGTGATGGCGGCCAAGTTTGGCGGCCAGGCCAAGG
>CAILAY010000115.1 GCA_903832285.1 uncultured beta proteobacterium
ACGGTGGTAACGCGAGCTACGCCAACAGTACCTCGGCTGCGTTGAGTGAAACCGTCAACGTGCTGGCCACGACGACAGCACTTACCTCAAGCCAGAATCCGGCGACGACGGGACAAAACACCACCTTGACTGCGACAGTATCTCCTGCTGCGGCAACCGGAACGGTGACGTTCCTGGATGGAACGACGACGCTGGGAACCGGCACTGTCAGTGCGGGTGTGGCTAGCTTGACGACCAGTTTTGCTGCGACTGGCACACACAGCTTGACGGCCAGCTATGGTGGCAGCGCCAGCTATGCGGGCAGCACCTCGGCGGCCGTGAGCGAAGTGGTTAATGCTCCTATTCCCGGCACGTTCACGGTGATAGCTGGAAGTACGGGCTCGCCGACAAGTACGGTGACGATCCAAAACACGGGCGGTGGAACGATCACAGGTATCGGTGCAAGTTGCGCCGCCAGCGGTGCCACGATCACGACCGGGCCGCCGGCGTCGCTGGCTGTTGGCGCGACGATGACTCTGAATTCAAGTCACGGTACCTCGCCGCCTATGTGCGTGTTCACCTTCACGGGTACAAACGTCACGAATAGCGGCTATCAGGTGCCGGAACTGAGCCTCAATATGTTGTCGCTGAGCGGCTGCACCACGCCCACGCCAACGAACACACCTACCGCAGCAAGCATGAGCTGCATGCTCAATAACACCGGCATGCTCGGGTTGAGCTCGATCAGCTACAGTGCCATCACAGGTGCAACGGTTGTCGGCCCGACGGGTGCGTGTAGCGCGGGAACTCAGTGTGGCACGGTGACGGTGACCTCTGGGACGGCAGCGGGCACCTACAGCGGCACGCTGAGCGTCACGGCTAACACAGGGGCGGCCACGTCGGCGACGGTGAGCCTGGTGGTGAACACACTGGGCACGACGACCACGCTCGCATCGAGCGTGAATCCGGCCTCCATAGGACAAGGCACCACGCTGAGTGCAACGGTATCTCCTGCGGCGGCAAGCGGAACGGTGACGTTCCTGGATGGAGCCACGACGCTGGGAACCGGCACTATCAGTGCGGGTGTGGCGACCCTGAGCACGAGCTTCTCGACTGCGGGCACACACAGCCTGACGGCCACTTACGGTGGTAACGCGAGCTACGCCAACAGTACCTCGGCTGCGTTGAGTGAAACCGTCAACGTGCTAGCCACGACGACAGCACTTACCTCAAGCCAGAATCCGGCGACGACGGGACAAAACACCACCTTGACTGCGACGGTATCGCCATCGTCGGCGAGCGGAACGGTGACCTTCCTGGATGGAGCCACGACCCTGGGAACGGGTACCCTCAGTGCGGGGGTCGCTAGTTTGACGACCAGTTTTGCTGCGACTGGAACGCACAGTCTGACGGCCAGTTATGGCGGCAGCGCCAGCTATGCGGGCAGCACCTCGGCGGCCGTGAGCGAAGTGGTTAATGCTCCTACTCCCGGCACGTTCAAGGTGATCGCTGGGACAAGCGGTATGTACAGCACGGTGACGATCCAGAACACGGGCGGTGGAACGATCACGGGGATAGGCGCATCCTGCGCCATCAGCGGCTCTTCGATCACAAGCGGGCCGCCTGCGTCCCTGGCAGCGGGTGCGACCATGACGCTGACAGCCTTCAATCCTGGCACTTCACCACCAGGTATGTGTGTGGTGACCCTGACGGGCACGAACGTCACGAACAGTGGCTATCAGGTGCCAGAGTTGAGCTTGAGTACCTTGTCGTTGAGCGGTTGCACCAGCACCACGCCCACGACCACCCCCGCTGCGGCGAGCATGACTTGCACGCTGAACAGTACCGGCATGCTCGGGATAAGCTCGATCAGCTACGGCGCCATCGCGGGTTCCACGGTCAGCGGCCCCACGGGTGCATGCCCATCGCCCTCGACTTGCGGCACGGTGACGGTGACCTCAGGAACGGCAGCAGGTACCTACAGCGGCACGCTGAGCGTCGCGGCCAACACAGGGGCGGCCACCTCGACGGCGGTGAGCCTTGTAGTTAATTCCCTGCCTACGCCTCCGGCGCTTACGTTGACGGCCTGTACCAGCACGACGCCGACGGCAACGCCGACTGCTGCAACCATGAGTTGCACGGTAAGCAACACCGGTACCACTGCGGCCAGCAGCATCGGCTACTCGGCGCCAGCGGGAACGACCACCAGCGGCCCGACGACATGTGCTGCCAGCGCGACCTGCGGGACCGTCACGGTCACCACGGGTACTGCCACTGCTACGTATAGCGGGACCTTGACTGCGACCCCCACGCCTGCTGGCACGTCGGCTTCCACTACGGTGAGTTTGGTGGTCAATACAGTGTCAACACCCGGAACATTTGCTGTGACTGGTGGAGGTCGCGGGGGGCCATATGCGCTCTCGGTGATTCAAAACACCGGAACGGGAACGATTACCGGCATCACTGCTTCGTGCCAAAACAGCGGATTTTCTAGCAGCGTTCCGGGGCTTACGACGCTTGCTCCCGGCGCAACCACGACAGTTGCAAGCTACGACGGCAACACCAGTGGGACGACGCTCTGCAAAGTTCGACTGACCGGAACGAACGCGAGCAACAGCCCGTATTCCAGCACCACGTATTGACGCGGTCTCGTTCGAAAAAGAGACCAGGAGTATTTCATGACAATACAGACAAGTCACGTGTTGCTAACCGCCGGCGGTGAGGGATGGAGCCGGACTGGCTCTTGGCTAAACCAAAGCAGGAGCGAACAAGTGACCTCAAAGAACAGGCCCTCAAGGTGGAAGCGAAGCGGTGTTTTGGCGTCGGCAGTGAAGGCGTTGAGTACGCTTGCGCTGCTGGCGTTGGCCGCAGGCCAGACCTACGCCCAAGGCACACCCTTGACGGGGGCCGATGTATACAGTCACAGCCGCTCAAGCTCGTTCACATATTATGCGAACGGGTTGCTGCAAAGCGAAGTGATCGAGCCCGGACAAGCCAACCTGTGCGTTGTCACAACCTACACCTACGACGCCTACGGCAACAAGAGCAAGGCCAGTACCAGCAACACCAACGCAGACGCACTGGCCGCGGGCTGCAGCGGCGCCAACGCCATGGCGCAGTTTGCCGACCGCGCCACCAACGTCAACACCCTGGCCAGCGCACTGGGCACGCCGCCCGTGACGGTGGGTGGGCAGCCGGTAGCGATTCAAGACGGCCAGTTTGCGCTCACCGTCGCCAACGCACTGAGTCAATCCGAAACCAAGACCTATGACCCGCGTTTTGGTGCCGTCCTCAAACTCGTAGGCCCCAACAACCTGCCCACCAGCTGGGTGGTGGACGACTTTGGACGCAAGACGCGCGAGACGCGGGCGGACAACACCAGTAGCGTGATGGCCTACTGCTTCCTGAGCACCTCGGGGCTGGACACCAGCAGCAACTCCGCCCAGTGCTCGGGCCTGAGCTTTGCCAGTGGCGAAGTCCCCACCGACGCCATCTCGTTTGTGCACAGCGAACCCCACGACGCCAACGACCTCAAGAGCGGCCCCTTTAGCCGCGTCTACATGGACCGCGCCGGGCGCAAACTGCGCACCGTCACCGAAGCCTTTGACGGCGTGAATCAAGGCGGTGGCCAGGCTCGTCTGATCGTGCAAGACGTGGACTACAACGTCTACGGCATTCAGATCGTCACCACCCAGCCCTACTTCCTGGACAGCAACACCTCCACCACCAGTGGCGCCCACTACGGCATGAGCACCACCGAGTACGACGTACTGGGGCGCCCCGTCAAGGTCTACAGCAGCGACATCAGCAGCGCCAACAACGCAGGCGGCAGCACCAGCACCACCTTTGGCAACCGCGGCACCTTCCAGGCCAGCGTCACCACCATCAGCTACGCCGGGCTGGTCATCACCACCACCAACGATAAAAATCAGAGCCGCGTAGAAGAAAAGAACGCCGACGGCAAACTCGTACGCATCACCGACGCCAACGGCGCCCAGGTAGCGCACCAGCACGACGCCTTTGGCGACCTGGTGGAAACCAAGGATGCGCTGCAAAACAAAGTCAGCATCCAATACGACACACGCGGTCGCAAAGTCGCCATGACCGACCCCGACAGCGGCGCCTGGAGCTACGACTACAGCGCCCTGGGCGAGCTTAAGTGGCAACAAAACGCCAACCAGAAGATTGCCGGTACAGCCACCACCATGGCCTACGATCAGCTGGGACGCATGATCCAGCGCGTAGACCCCGAATACACCAGCACCTGGAGCTACGACACCTGCAGCACGGGCGTAGGCAAACTGTGCGCCACCAGCACCAGCCACGGCGTGGCCCGCAAGCTGGCCTACGACGTGCTGGGCCGACCCACCAGCACGCGCACCGACATCACCGCGGGCACGGGCTTTGCCAGCAGCCAAAGCTTTGCCAGTGCCGTGAGCTATGACGCCACCACGGGCCGGCTGGCCAGCCAGACCTATCCCAGCGGGTTGCAGGTGGGCTACAACTACACCACCAAAGGCTTCCTGCAAAGCCTGGTCACGGGCAGCCAAACCACCATCACCCTGAACCCGCTGCCAGCCAGCGCAGGCGGCACACCCGTGGCCAGCCAGACCCTGAGTCCGGGCACGGCACTGTGGACGGCGCAAAGCTACAACGCCTGGGGCCAGGCCGAGCAAACCCTGTTGGGCAACGGCGTTGCCCCCAAGGCCAGCTTTGATCCGGCCACGGGGCGCCTCATCAGCAACACCGCCGGGGTGGGAAGCGCCACCGACGTGGTCAACCAGAACTACGTCTGGGACAGCCTGGGCCACCTGACCCAGCGCGTGGACCACAACGGCGACCTGCAGTTCAACACCGGAGCCGTTCAAGACGACTTCCTGTACGACAGCCTGGGCCGACTGAGCAGCTACACCGTGAGCGCCAGCCAGATTCCCAACCTGAGCCGCAACGTCACGCTGCAGTACAACGCCTTGGGCATGCTGCTGTACAAGAGTGACGTGGGTGCCTACAGCTACCTGGGCCAGGGCCCCATGGCCGTGCAGCCGCACGCACTGCAAAGCGTGGTGGGCAGTCTGAACGCCAGCTTCACCTTTGATGCCAACGGTAACCTGCAAACCGCCAGCACCGGCTCCTACCGCAGCGTGAGCTACACCAGCTTTAACCTGCCCGACAGCCAGACTGGTGTGCAAGGTCCGGGCGCTAACGGTACCGCTCCCAGCCCGACCAACCCCGGCAGTCCCAAGTACACCTGGCAGTACGACGAGAACCACCAGCGCATCATGGAAGTGCGCACCGTGGCCTCGGGCCCCAACGCTGGCACGCGCACCACCTGGATGATGCACCCCGACAACCAGGGGGGATTGGGCTTTGAGTACGAAATAGCACCCAACGGCATCACCAGCAACCGCCACTACCTGAGCGTAGGTGGCGCCAGCATCGGCGTACTGGTCACCACCAGCGCACTGCCTACCCTGCGTGCAGGGCAGCTCAGTCCGGATGTGATCACCACCACCATCATCGCCGTCAAGCTGGAGTACTGGCACAAGGACCACCTGGGCAGTCTGGTGGCTACCACCGACCACCTGGGCAACGTGACCGCGCGCTACGCCTACGACCCGTTTGGCAAGCGGCGCATGGTCAACGGGCAGTACGACGCGTTCGGTACCTTGATCATCGACTGGAACACCAGCACCAGCAACGGTACCGACCGAGGCTTTACCGGGCACGAGCACCTGGATGACATCGGCATCATCCACATGAACGGGCGCCTCTTCGATCCCACCCTGGGTGTGTTCTTGCAGGCCGACCCCATGGTGCAGGACCCCTCCAACCTGCAAAACTTCAACCGCTATGGGTATTGCTTTAACAACCCACTCACCTGTACAGATCCGACCGGGCACTTCAATCTGCGCAAATTCCTGGGCTCTGTCGTTGCCGGAGGAATCATCGACTTCTTTGTGCCGGGATTGGGCTCACTGATATCTGGCATCTACCAGGCCCGGATGATTGCCCACTCCCAGCTCGGCTATCAGATCGGCTCCATCGTCATCTCGATTGTTTCCACAGCGTACTGCGAAGGGGGGGCTGCTGCATGCAATGCGATCGGCCAAGCGGCTTGGTCGGCACTGGCCGGTCATGGGATTGAGGCTTCAATCAAGGTCGGTGTGTTTGCCTACGTGTCGGCTCAGGTCAATGGGCAAATCCACATTGGAACGGAAGGTTCTCCGTTTGCAAATGTAGTTGCTCATACGGCTTGGGGTTGTGCCGAAAGCTCGATGCAGGGAGGTAGCTGTAAATCAGGAGCGGTCTCTGGTGGGATATCTGCAGCTTGGACTAATTCTGGATGGGGTAATGTTGGAGATGCAAAGCACAACATGGGGGATCTCGTACTCAACACGATGACGAATGCGGTAGTTGGGGGCGTGGCCTCGGTGGCATCCGGTGGAAGTTTTGCGATGGGCGCTAGATCCGCTGCAATGTCCTATTTGTTTAATGCCCTGAGTCCAGGAAAGGATGGAAAGCTGGAATACACACCTAACCCGCCTGGAGCGAATTGGGAGGGTGAGGTATATGAAACATTTATTGCAGACCCTAGCAAAGTATGGCCGCTTACGTTGGCGCTTCCGGGAGGAGGATTTTTAGTAGCCGGCGATACGACTGTATCAGTACTCGCAGTCGATGGCGCCTTACTCGCACAAAAGGAACTCGCACAAGTTACGGTTAATCAAATAGCGGGGAATGCTTTTCGTGATGAAATTGCCGGGTTACTTACGCAGGCGGGCTATCAAGTTGAAACTGAGGTTGGGAAGTGGACAATCTTCGGACGTCGTGTTATCGATATTGACGTATGGAAGAATGGCGTGAACTTGGGTGGTATCGAGACTAAATGGGGCGGTGCCATCTATAACGCCGCACAGCAAGCTAAGGATGCTTGGTTGAAGTTTGGTGGGTACGTCGTAAACGTCGTACGAGGCGGACAATGAAGAGCGCGGTCAGCGGTCAGCTTGTGCGAGAAGTTGCGATGCAACTTAACGCCTATCTGGCTCCACTAGGGTTCGTGTTCAACCGGAAGGCGAATCGCTTTAGTTTGTTGAACCCAGCACGCTGTATCGTCATCGAGGTTCAAAAGTCGTCCAAGAGTACAGCGAGTTCAGCAATCGTTACCACGAACATCGGCATTTGGTACTCGACGCTTGCAGCGAAATTCGGTGGACCTGTTAGCGCAAATGGCTTAAGCGCGATGGATTGTCATTGGTGGCTACGTGCAGGGCAGTTGGACGATGTCGGTCAGGGGCGCTGGTGGGAGGTGAACAAACCACACGACATAGCAGTTGCAGGTGATATCTGGGCTTCCTTGTTACCCGCCGTCGCACTGCTGACGCCACTCAAGGACGATGCCGAGTTCCTTGCCTACTTGCTTACCACGCAAGGACCGTTCCTTGACCCAATGAACCGATGGGCTTTTGCATGCGTTCTCGCGGGTGCTGTCGGGAATCTCGCCGCACAGTTGAACGCCGCGAGCGAGCTGAACAGAATCGGGGAAATTCGAACTCTACCAATAGCGCACAAGATGCTGTTGCAATCTGTTAGGACTGGCGCCAATAAGTTGGTGGTTGCCTGTCAATCGAAGTAAAGATGCAACCCTCGTAGACTGAGCTTCCCAGAGGAGAACGGCTGTTCCGCAAGGGGTTGCGTTTGCGGAATTACTTCAATGAAGATTGCACTAAATTTGCAACCATTCAGGAATTTGAAGTAAAGTCGCGACTTCTGTGCACACAAGACCCTTGCCGTGTTCGAACCAATTGCGCTCCCCCTGCACCGTTTGCCCAAGCAAACGCTCCACCATGTGTGGGCGCCAAAACTCAAGCGCCCAGTCCTGTTGACCAGTCAGGGGCAACTCCGCCTTTGGGCCATGCTGGAGGCCAATCCTTCAGTGAATCGCTACTGCGAGCGACCCTCTTGGCCAGCCGAGTGTGGACCGCGCCCGGCGCTGGACTTCTGGGTGCTGCGTGAACATCAGCCGGTATGGCTCGCATCAGAAGAATTGGCGTCCACACTGCCAATCCAGGACCCATGCCAACAGCAGGGGATCGTTGTGCAGTCCGTCACCGCCAACGATCTGGATAGCCACCGCGTATGGATTCAGAATTGGCTGTCCCTTCTGCCGTACTTGAGCGCCACCAGCTCGCTCAATCTGGATCATCTGGGAAAACAGGTGGTTGAGTTCTTCACGCGTGAGTCCAGCTTCGATGACGCTGAGCGGCACTTCGCTCGCGACGACGGCGTCCTCGTGCGAACCGCTGTCATCGCCCAGTTGCACGCTGGCCGACTTTTCAGCGGCGACCTACTCACCAGGCCCTGGGATCTTGATACGCGAGTCGTGCGTATCTCGTCAGAGGTGCGCCGTGCGTCGCAATGAAATTCCCGAGTCGCTAAGCGACCCCGCGATGTGGCCGGGCGTTGATCCCAGTGCCCTTGACGCTGAGCGGCGAGCAACCTACCAGTTGCGCGAAAACGCGGTCCACGCCTACTTGCGTGGTACACCCTTGGCACAGATAGAGCGCGATTTTGGGGTGAATCGCGGCACGCTTCAGCGACTGATCGAACGCTGCTTGACGCCACACGCCGACGGCCGCATCCAGGGACTGCGCGCACTCATACCGCACACACGCGCCAAGAGCTATCGGCGCATCGTGCCAGCGCTACGCAGAGCCGAGCCCGGTGGCCTTACAGGCGCGATGGGCCAGCTATTTGATCGGCTCCCGCAGCTCGTGCGCATTGTCGAGCGCGAGATCAACTCAGACGTGCTCGGCCTATCCCAGAATGGACGGCTCTTTGGTCTGCGCAACCTGCAGTTCAAACTACTCGCCGCCTGCCGCGAGGCGGGACTCACGGCGCGGGACTACCCGCTCAACCAAGATGAGATGGGCTATCGGTCATTGGCTGTGTGGATGCGCAAGCGCCTGGAGATGCGCTTGCCAATTCGACCAACGACACCGACCGATGAGGCCTGGAATGCTTCAAGTCGCCCGTTTTCAGTGGTGGAACTGGACGGCCATAAGCTCGATGTGCGCGTGCGCGTTCGATACACCGACGCTTCTGGCGTGAGCATTGACATGGAGAGCGAGCGCCTGTTCGTGATCACGTTGATCGACGTGTGCACGCGCGTTGTCATCGGCTGGCATTTGGTTCCAGCACCCCAGTACGACCATCATGACGTACTGGCCGCCTTGCAAGATGCGCTCACCCCGCGCCACAAACGTCAGGAGTTCTTGATCCCGGGCATGCGCTATTTGCCCGGTGCTGGTTTTGTCGCTGACGTGCTGCCCGAGCTGGCTTACGCATGCTGGGATGTCCTCAAGTTGGACAATGCGGCCTCTCATTTGACCGAAGACGCGTTCGAGCCGATCTGCCGATTTGTCGGATGCCGCGTGAAGGCCGGGCCCGTTGGCGAGCCTACGGGGCGACCCTATATTGAGCGCTTTTTTGGCACGCTCACAGACCGCATGTCCAGAAGGGTTCGCGGCACCACTGGGCGCAATCCGAAGGATCCGGTCGCAGAAAAAGGCCGCTCCGTGGCGGTCCCCTTGCTCATCACACTAGCCGAGCTGGAAGAGCTGTTGGACGTGAGCATCGCCAACTACCACGCCAGTACGCACGACGGTTTGAATGGGCACTCACCTCTGGAGACATTGCAACTGGCCGTCCAGCAGCAACGCCGCCCCGTACGCACGCTGGCAAAGCATCTGCGCTCGCGTTTGCATCAGTTGCAGTCCGTGCACCTGTCGACAGTGCGCGGTAATGTGGCCCGCGGTGTCGCGCCCTACATCAGCCTGTATGGCGCTCGCTACAGCAACGAAGTTCTGCAGCGCACGCAAGGCCTGGTTGGCAGAAAAATCCGCGTCTACATTCATCCGGGCGACATGCGCGATGCATGGGCCTATCTGTCCAACGGTGCCGATCTGGGCCGTTTGGCGGTGCTGGAGGGCTGGCGTTACAGCCGACACACGCTGCGCCTGCGCAAATATATTTTGCGCGAGCGTCGAGTGGGCAAGCTCAAGTTTGCAGGCGAACAAGATCCTGTACAGCTACTTGCCCAGGCACAGCGCCGCGGGAGCAGGCGTGGTCTCAAACAGGGTACGGTTGCGCTGCAACTGGGCCAAGTCGAGGCACTGGTATCGGCGCCGGAACAACTCGGTGCCCAACGTTCATCCCAAGCGCCACCTTCAAAAATGAACATCACCCCCGTCGACTTGGGCGATCTCAAAATGCAGAACCACTGAGGAAGGTCCACCATGTCCATGGAAACTCAACGCCCAACTCCACTGGACGAGCACCCCCTGCGAAATCGAACCTACCGCGTTCCCACCCCCTCCATTGCGGCGTTTCGTGCACTGATTGACGAGTGCTTGTTTTTGTACATCAGCGGCGCGCTGATACACGGGCGACCACGCATGGGAAAAAGTTACGCCATTGAGTTTGTGCGCCGAGACCTTGAGCAGCGCTTTCCCAAACTGTCCATCTACAAGATGCGCTGCACCCGCTCGCAGGCGCCTTCAGAGAACAGCTTCTTCGCCACCTTGTTGAACGCAGCAAGGCATCCTGCACAGTCGGGTGCGTCCAAGTCTGCGTTGCGCGGCCGTCTGGTCCACAAACTGCGTCAGGTCGCCGACCAGCGCGGCGACGATCGTGTTGTGCTCTTCATTGACGAGGCTCAGAACCTGCGCGAGATCGAGTATGAGTGGTTGCGTGACGTGCACGACGAACTGGAGAACCATGAACTTCGATTGTTCACGTTCTTGGTCGGGCAAACGCAGCTGCTCGCGCAGAAGTCCGTCCTGCAGGCTCAGGATAAGGACCAGATTGTTGCGCGCTTCATGGTCGAGGAGCTGGCGTTCAAGGGC
>CAILAY010000116.1 GCA_903832285.1 uncultured beta proteobacterium
CCGACGATCCAAACCCGCAGCCTGAGTCATCCCCTCAAGTCACCCTCGCTCAGGCTCATACCTGATTTGGAAAGTACTTTCTCTCGAATCGTTGGCATTGGCCACTGAATATTACTTTCCGCCGGTCCCGCTGGTGCTTCCCACACCCGGTGGAGGTTCAAAGTCGCCCGGGGGCACGCCGGGGTTGCCGGGCGTGGGCGCTGATGTGGGGGTGGGCATCGGAGGCACGGGGGAAGGTGCTGGCGTGGCACCAAACGGTACCATCGGTGTCATTCCCGAAGGCGTATTGGGAGACGGGCTGACGGGTTGTGGCATGGCGGGCTGCGCCGTAGGCATAGCGGGTTGCGTGGGCGAGGCGGGGCGCTGGCCACCACCACCTTGCGAGCCGCCTTCGGGGCCGATGTTGACTTCCATCAGATCCTCGGTCGGGCGTTGAAGATTGCGCAAAATGCGCGGCGTGATCGACAGCAGGATTTCCTTGCGTCCGCCTTTGCTGGCACGGTTGCTGAACAAATTCCCAAGAACCGGAACATCGCCCAGCCCCGGAAGACGGTCGGTGGTATCGGATTCATCCGTGCTCAACAGCCCGGCCAACACCTGGGTCTCGCCGTCGCGCAACGTCAATGTTGTGGCCGCGCTGCGCGTGCCGACCTGGTAGGCAGTTGTACCAGAATTAATGACTGTATTGGTGATGTTGCTTACCTCAAGCTGGGTCTTGATGATGACGTCGTCGTCGAGTTGAATGGATGGTTCAAACTCCAGCTTGATGCCCACATCCAGATAACTTACTGACGATGAAGTGGCGTTGATCGTGCTGCCGGGGTAAGTCGTGGAGGTGATGACAGGCACCTTGTCGCCGATATGAAACTTGGCCTTCTCGTGATTGCGCACGCGGATGCGGGGATTGGCCAACAGGTGAACATCGCCCAACTGGCGTTTTAGGTTGAGGGTGAGTGATGAGTCCAGACCCGTCACGTTGATTGCGGTGCTGTTGAGCGCCCGCAAGGCGTTGACCGTGATCGGGCTGGCGATGCCGAACGCCACCTGGGCGGGAAACTTCACGCCCAGCAGATCGTCTCTGGTGTGATTGAATTCCAATATCTCTACTTCCAGCATGACTTCTGGTTCAGCCTGATCATGTGCGGCAACCAATTTTTCTGCCATGGCGATGATCTCAGGGGTGTCCCTCAGGACGATGACGTTGCGCTTTTCGTCGGTGTAGATGTCCTTCACCTTGAGCACTGTTTTGAGCAAGGTCGACAGTTGCTTGACGTCGGCATTGGCAATGAAGAAGTTGTGCCCCACCAGGTCCTGGTATTCCTTGAGCTTTTGGGCCGTTGCGGGGTATATCAACAGGGTGCTGGGATTGACCACCTTGCGCGCCAAACCGTTCGAACCAATGATCTGTTCCACCGCTTCGTCAAAGGCGACATTGCGCAGAAAAACGCTGATGCGGGTGTCCTGTTTCAGGTCCCGGTCGAAGACAAAATTAATCCCGGTGCTGCTCGCCAGTGAATCGAACACCATCTTGAGCGTGGCGTCGCGAAATTCCAACGACACCGACTTTCGCAGCGCTGGGTCAAGCGCGGTCCGAGTGGATGGCGTCCCGTTTTTTTCATCCATCGCCCAAAGCGCCTTACGCGCGGGAATATGGCCGGGCACTTCCTCCAGCAATTTCTTGAACTTTGCGCGCGCCTCCTGTTCGCGCCCAGTGCTGGCCGCCCGGGTAGCGTCGTCAAACAGACGCTGATGGCGCTGGTCGGCGTCGATCGACTCCAGCCCGGCAATGGCGCGTTCGTTGCCGGGAGCAATCAACAGCGCGCGCCGGTATTTTTCTATGGCCTGCGCAGACTGCTTTTCGCGCAACGCCGACGCTTCCACCAGTAGTTCATTGACGGCTTGATCACGGGCGCGGCTAAGCGTCGTGCGGTACTGCACGTTGGCCGGGTCTTCACGCGCAGCCTGGCTCAAGCTCTCCAGCGCGGATTCCCATTGGTGCGCATTGAGCTGCTCTTCTCCACGACGAAAAGCGTCCTGATTGGCGCATGCCGTCAGCAGCAGAGCGATGACAGCCGTCAGTGCGCCGCGCGCGCAGCTGCGTTTCCAGATCAAGGGCCAGCGGTAAGTCATTGAAACGCTCCGATTTGCATAGTTTGTTCCTGGCCGCTTGCAGCGTGGCGGAATACCAGCTGCCTGGGTTCCATGACGGCCAACCGCCATCCATCGCCAACGTCTTCGCCCACCCGGGTCGTGATGACGCGGTCCTGGGCGTCAGAGAGAAAAACACGGTCGTTGCCGTTGCCGAGCAAGCGTCCGACGTACTTTAACTTCAGCACCGGCAAAATCGGAGCCGCGCCCAATGCCCCGGATGCGCCTATAAGTGGCGGCGGTGCCGGAATGCTGAAGAGATCAACAATATCCTCACCCTGATCACCGCGCAACGGCCAACTGCCACCTAAAGTGGGCGTCGCCACCGCCACCGTCCCCGCCGGCTTGGTCTGAGTTCGTCGGACGGGCACCGAGTGCTCGGCTGCGGATTTATCCACTGACGTGTCGGTGCTGACCTCCCAGGTCGCCCAGATCGAGAAGATCAAGACCGCTGACAACAGCAAGCGCCGCAGCAGGACGGGATTCAGGGTCAAGCTCATGCGTCTGGCCCCAACGTCGTCTTGCGAAAATACAGCGCCATGCGCACCTGCGCTCGAACACCACCACTCCCGGAGGGACGACTGAATTCAAGCGACTCGATTGCGGCGGCAGAATCCTCTTCCAATACCGCTCGCAGAAACAGCCGGATGGAGGGATAGGCGCCAGCCAGTTCGATCTGCAGTTCCTGGTGGTCGATATCGCCTGGCGTGGATGCATTCCGATAGCTGGCCTTGCGCATTACCACGTTGTTCTGATCGGCCAAAGCATGCAGTCGTTCGACGCGGATGCGGGTGATCCGGGGCCCCTCCAGGTGCTCCAGTATTTGCCCGAACCGGGCCTCGGTTTTAGACTGCAAAGGTGACCCGCTTGGCTGCTGCATTCGCAGGCTCGTGACCTCTTGCGTCAACTTGACAGTATCCGCTTTAAGCGGTGCCATGAGCCAATATTCGACCGCGCCCTGCAACCCCAGCAGTGCCATGACCGCCAGCACGGCAAGGACGGGAAGGGAGGGCAAAGAGAGTCTTGCGAATTTCATGGAAACTTGCGCCAGTTGGCCGTGATGATGGCGCGTAGCGACCCCGCACCCTTCTCCGGCAGGGTCTCCGATATCAGCATGACATCGCTGAGCGATTCCTGTTGCACAAGATGCTTGATGAACTCGGCCACGCAGGGAAAATCGGTACAGGTGATGGTGATGCTGACGCTCCCATCATCCAGCCGCGGTCGAATGGTTTCGATCACGATGCTCTCGGTGCGCGCAGCTTCCACTGCGCTCAACAGTCTTTCCCAGGGAACGGACAGACTGTCAAGCATGGCCTTCGCACCCACCACGGACTTGATTTTTTCAGGTGAGAGTTCGGCCACTTCGGCGGACGCATTTGTCCCGCTCAATTGCCGGCGCTGCGCGGTCAAGCTCGTGCGCACAGCCTCGATCGCCTGAACGCGCCACGCTGCAAGTCCGATCTGCAACACCACTAACAGGCCAAGCGCGCTGAAAAACAGCTTTCTCCATCGCCGCCGCAGCGCGCGATCGATGGCAAAGTCAAGATTCGGTGCAGGCGTCATGCAGCACCCGTGTTGATGGCGCGAGACAAGCGACCCGCTTGACTGCGGTCGGACTCATTTGCCGCGCCTGGCTGAACCCGCCAGCCCGCGTCGAGCAGCGCTTGGCGGATACGCCTGCCGTCGGCAGTCCCACTTAGTTCGAGCAGGCTCACGGTACGGCATTCGTCGCGTCGCCGCGCCACCTCACGCGCCAGTTGCAGCGGCAAGGCCACCGCGAGGTCGGAGTCGGCGGGCATCACGCGCCATTCCAGCCATTGGCCGTCTTGTCGACGGATCAACGTGACCGACTGACGCTCGATGATGGCCAGCCAGGACGACGCGCTGTCGGCAGACGCCTTGGCCACAACATCCGTGGCAAGTGGCTTGGCCGACGCCACGCTGCCTGAGCGCAGTGCCAGGCCGTCGCACAGAGTCGTCCACCCAAGTGAGGGCCAAGCCACCGCCAGCAATTGGTCGGCCTGTCGCGTCCAGCACCAGCGCCATCCCTCCATCAAATCCCCGTACGTGCGCCGGAACTGGCTTTCAAGCATGACGTCCACATCGCGATCGCTGGGCAGCGGACCGGACAAGGGAACGATCAAAGGTCGGGCCCAGAAATCAGACACCACCACGCGCCAGCGCAGTCCATGTAAACCCGAGTGGTCGATCATCTGAAGCAGATCGACCACGGCAGCGTTGAACTGCTCTTCCACTTTACCCACGAGTTCGGTGCGCTGTCGCACCACGGCCAACGCCCTACCCTTTGCTTGCACTGCCAAGGCGTGCGGTGCAATCAGCGCCTGAGCGCCTGGACGGAGCAACCCCGTGGCATGGAACCAGGCTGCGCGAAGCTTGTCGCTGCCAAGTCCAGTGGTGGAGGTCATGCTCGATGTCATCATGAACGCGCCGACGTCACGCGGTCGATTTCGTCCTGGCGCGTCAGGCCCTTGCGCACCAGATCTTCGGCGGACTCGCGCAACAAGCGCGTTCCATTGCGGCAAGCAGCCTCCTTGATGGCGCGAATCGGCGTGCGCGTGGCAATCATCTCCCGCAGTTCATCATTCAGCACCATGCATTCGCCGATCGCGCGTCTTCCCTTGAACCCGGTGCCGCGACACTCTACACAGCCCTTGCCAGCGCAAGACACGCAGAAGACCCGCACCAGCCTTTGCGCGACCACACCATTCAGCGCCGAAACCAGGCTATAGGGATCAACCTGCATGTGCTCGAAACGCCCAAGCACGTCGAACACATTGTTCGCATGCACAGTGGAAAAAACAAGGTGCCCGGTCAGCGCCGCTTGCACCGCAATCTGCGCCGTGTCGGGGTCGCGTATTTCACCGACCATGATCTTGTCGGGGTCGTGCCGCAAGATGGATCGAAGTCCGCGCGCAAACGTCAGGCCCTTGCGCTCATTCACTGGAATCTGCAGCACGCCCGGCACCTGGTATTCAACCGGGTCCTCGATCGTCATGATCTTGCTGGCGCCGTCGTTGATTTCGGAGATCGCGGCGTACAGGGTGGTGGTCTTGCCGCTGCCTGTGGGCCCGGTCACCAACAACATGCCGTGCGGCTCACGGGCGAGCTGTCGAATCACCTCCATCGGCTGCGCGTCGAAACCCAGATGATCCAGCGTCAGCCCGGCAAGTTGGTCGCTCAGGTGCTCCTTGTCCAAGATCCGTATCACAGCATCCTCGCCGTAAATGCTGGGCATGATGGACACCCGAAAATCGATGTCGCGATCACGGATGCGCGCCTTGAAGCGGCCGTCCTGCGGCACGCGACGCTCCGTGATGTCGAGCTCGGCCATCACCTTGACGCGCGAGATCGCCTTCTCGTTGAGCTCCGCACCGGGCAGACGCCCGGCCTCCGTCAGCACGCCGTCGATGCGGTACTTCACCACCAGTCCGCCTGCAGCGGCTTCAATGTGGATATCCGAAGCGCCTGCACCCATGGCATCGAACAAGGTGGAGTTGATCAAACGAATCACCGGGCTGGCCGTCTCATCGATTCGTGCGAGGGAAATCTCTTCGACGCCAGGGCGTTTTCCGCTGTCGGAAAACATCAGGTCCAGCATCCCGGGCAACGCCGAGGCAGCCGCTTCCAGCCGCGCCAGCAGCGACAGAAGTTCCGACTCCAGCACCAGTTCGCGTGCCGCCACGGCGATGCCCTTGGCGTCGGCCCACCGTTGCAAGTTGTCGTCGGTCGGATCCACAAACAGCAGCACGCGGGCATCCCCGCGCGCCACCACCAGCGCAAACAAGCGCCGGCAATCGGGCAAGCCCAGAACATCGAGAGCGGGAACGATGTCCAGGGCAAGGTCCAGCCGACACACCGCGTAGTGAAATGTGCGCCCAAGCTCGGGCAGCACTTCTTCGGGCGAAACACCGGCTTGCTGAGCCAGGATGGCGTCCAGGGTGCTGGCACCCTTGCGCGCGCGGCGCCACGCATCACGGATCACGCCCGGCTCAAACATCCCGCTCTCTTGGCAGCAAAAAAAATTGCAGGCACGGTTATTGACATTTCCAATTGATCTTGGCGTCATTATCCATGGACGACAGCGCACGCCGCCACTACTTTACTGGATCGTCCGCAGGTCGAGCTGAGTGTCGGCGAACTTCAGCAACTGGATGTTTTTGACGATGTCCGTGCCGTCGGCGCCCACAGTGTCCGTGATGACAAAACCGTTGGCGGTCTTGGTAATCGTGTAATTCGCGCGACTGCCGGCGTAGACGATTGCATTTGTCCCCAGCCCGCCGTCGATGTTGCAGGTGCCGCCCTGGTTTCCGCCATAGATGGTGTCGTCGCCGGCAAAGGTGCGGATGTTCTTGCTGCCGTGCCGATCCAGAATGGTGATGTTCTTGCGAAAGTCCGTCTTGAGGTTGATCTGCAAGGGCAGGTTCACGAACATCGTCGTTGGCAGCCAAACTCCAGCGACCAATTTGCTCGCGCTCACCTTGGCAACGAAGTTGATGCCACCACCCGCCGCCTGATAGCCCACAAACCTGGGTGTATCCCCGGTTTGACCCACGTAGTAGTTCGTTCCCTGCAACTGATTGAACAAGTACTGGTTGACCTGGTTGCCCAGATTGACGAACTCGTCGTGCATCGCGAGGTGGAACTGCCCCGTTCCATCATTCACCAAAATATAGTCGCCGTGATTGACGTTGTTTCGGCAATTGGTTTGCGGACAGTAGGCCGTGTTCTGAGCCGCCAGGTAAGTCGTGATGCCGCTGCCATCCAGATCGACCATGCGCAAACTGTAATCGTAGGCGCCGTCCTCGTTCCAGGGTGAATTCCACGAAGTGGTCTGGTCCACGAAAGTGCCGTCGCCCTGATTCACCAGCAACTGCAGTTGGCTCTTCCAACCCGGCCAGATTTCTGTGCCGATGACGATGTCTGGCTTGCCATCCTGATTGATGTCGTCGGTCCAGATGCGTGACTGGTGCGATTTGGACACCGGGTCCCAATTGCTGACGAAGGCGTCGTATTGCGGCTTGCCGTTGAAATAGGGGGCAGGCAAAAATACTGGGGTATCCACCAGATTGCTGCCGTTGTAGTCATAGATGACTGCCTGGAAGGGCGTCGTCGGCAGCCAGGAAAAGCCTGGGCCCCAGGTCAGGTCACCATAGACATACTGGTCATGCCCCAGTCCCAGGAAGTCACCTTGAGCCACGCTCATGCTGGGTATTTGGAAGACACTTCCGGCGATCGGAACAAAGTCAAAGCCTCCTGCGCCGTTATACGTGTAGGCCGAGCTGAAGGGTGACACGGTCTGCATCCCGAAGCTCGTGATGATCACCGCAGGCTTGCCATTGAATCGACCCAGAATGGCGTCGTGTGCCATGACCGCGTCGTTCAGCACCACCTTGTCGTAGGAGCCGTCCGGTTTGGACAGATAGACCGTGCTGGCCTTGAGCATGAATGGACTCTCGTTGTGCGCCGCGAGAAAAATATCGTCCTTGCCGTCGCCGTTGAAGTCGGCAACGATGACACTGCCCGCTCCGTTGGTCAGCGACGAAGGCAGGACCTGATCCGTGGCGATGCTCAATGTGCCATTGGGGTTTTGGGCCAATACCGCCACGTTCACCGGTGTGATGTCGGTGGCCGTGTTTGAAAATCCCGTATAGGCCCAACCCGTGAATATCACACCCTCCTGCTGCGAAGTACCCAATTTGGCGACGCCGTAAAAATCAATCAACGCGGCCTGGGACAAGGCGGTTCCAGAGAGGCTGGTGAACGGATTCCACTCGCCTGCCACGGTCAGTTTCGAGCTAATGTCCCTGGTCGCATAGTCGGCGATATTGCTTCCCGGCAGCGGCAGCATGCCGACGTTGAGCCAATAACCGTCGGCGGGGGTCAGTGGATTGGCGATAGGCAGATAGCCCTTTTGGGTGATGTAGTCCGGCAGCACTGTCCCGCCCTGTGCGTCCAGTGCCGGCGCGTAGAACCGCCAGCGTGCCAACGTAGCGTCCCAGGCCCAAGTGGTGGTGATGGATTTCAGGGCAACCGTCATGTTGCTGCTCAGACCCGTGGTCAACTGCGACGCCGTCAAGTTGTCGGCGCTGGACATCAGATTCCAGCCCGGGATCAGATCCGCTTCAGACAAGGTCACACCCGCGGCAGCCGGGCCCGCCACCACGACCGGGCCAGGCACATTCACCCAGAATCCCTCCTTGGGTTCGATCCGCGTCAGAATGTCGTAGCCCTTGTTCTGGGCGTAAGCCGTCAGTGTCGACGGCTGCATCGACGGGGCGTAGAAAGCCCATCGATCCGTGGACCGGTTCCACTTCCAGACCGTAGTGATCTGCGACGCGTCGCCAAAGGAGGTTGCCACGTCCATACCAACTGCGCTGCTGTTGCCCACCAGATTCCAGCCCGGGCTGAGGTTCATGGCCACCTGTGCACTTGAACCCGCACTAAGCGCCATCGCTGACAGCAGTATTCCAACCCTCGCCGGTAGAGTGCAAAACCCCGGTACCTTTGCTGGTCGGTCGATGAATATCGTCATCTTGTCCCGATCCAGCTTGATCCGTCGTGCCGCTTTGCGCATTACCTATTAATCCAGAACCCGGTATCGAGCCCCAGGGATTTGGCCTGCGTGGCGAAGTCCCAGTAGTGCTTGGAGTCGGCATAGGCCTTCACCGCAGTGGGACTCTGCGCATCCAGACTGGGCGCATAGAAGAACCAGGCACCGCTGGGGTTGTCCCAGGCCCACAGCGAGGTGAAGTTCAGCGGTGTGCTGCCCGCTGCTGCACCCGTGAGCGCGCGGTTGAGGTCCGCCGGCGTGCTCGTGATGCCCGTGCCCATCAGGTTCCAGCCCGCGATCAGGTCGGTGCTGGTGAGTGCCACGGCTTGCGCCGTTCTCGTGGGCAAGTTCACGGGTACGGCGGCATTGACCCAATAGCCCTGGCGCGGTGCGATGCTCGTGAGCACGTCATAGCCCTTGCTGGCTGCGTAGGCGGCGAGTTGGACAGTGCTCAGCGTGGGCGCGTAGAACTGCCATTTGCCGTTGACGGCATCCCAGGCCCACACGGTGGTCACCTTGTCGGCAATGCCCGTGGCGCCAAACGTGGCCGCCACATCGATGCCTGTGGCCAGCCCGTTGCCCGCCAGCGTCCAGCCGTCGCTGAAAGCGTCGCCATAGGTCACCGGGCTCTGGCCCACTGCCACGGGTCGGATGTCGATCGACATTTGTGCGCTCTGGCCCAGGTAGCTGGCCGTGAGCGTGACCGTCTGCAGCGTGGTCACGTTGCCCGCACTCACCTGCCCTGTGGCTGCGTTCACGCTGGCGCCTGTGCCTGTGAGGCTCCAATTGGCCGCAACGAGTTGCGTGCTGGTGTCGCTGTAGGTGGCCGTTGCGCTGTAGCTCGTGCCCGAGCCTGCGTCCAGGCTGGCGGGTCCGCTGATGGCAATCGAGCTCAAGCTGGGCGCGGCTGCGGTGTCAAAGCTTTGCGTTGTGGCGCTGCTGGCCTTGTTGCCGCTGGCGTCGCTCGAACTCACGCTGAACAGGTAGTGCGTAGCCGCGCTCAAACCGGTGAGCGTGACGCTGTGGCTGCTCACCAGCGCGCTGTCGGCTGCGTTTTGCTTGAGCGAGGTGGTGCCATAGCTCACGCTGCTGGTGGCGGGCTCGTCCGTGGTCCAGGTGATAGTGGCGCTGCTGGCTGTGGTGCTCACGCTTTGCGCACTCAGGGTGGGTGCGGTGGTGTCGGCCTTGGCTGCTGTACTGAAGCTCACAACCGCGCTTTGCACTGTGTTGCCCGAAGGGTCGGTGCTGCCCACCTGGAACTGGTAGGCCGTGCTGTGTTTGAGCTTGGAGAGCACCACGCTGTGCTGCAGTGTGTAGCTGATGTCGCCTGCGACCTGGCTCAGTGCTGCGCCCGAGAGGCCGTAGCTCACCGTGCTGTTGGAGAGTTTGTCGGTGTTCCAGGTGATGGTGACACTGGTGGCGCCAATGGACTGCGCACTCGGGGTCAGGCTAATGATGGGCGCCTGACTGTCGGGCGTGGGCGGTGTCGTGAAGCTGGTCAGCGTCTGCGTCACGGTGTTGCCCAACTGATCGGTGGACTTGACCGAGACGCTGTAGGTCTTGCCTGGTGTGAGTCCGGTGAGGGAGACTTCGTGATCGTCGTTGAGGGCGCCCTCGCTCTTGATCGCGGGGGGCTCGCTGAAGTCCACCGGGGTGACGACGACCTGGCTGTCGGTTTGCTTGTCTGTCTTCCATTTGACGACGGCTTTGTCGTCGCTGCTATAGCCCACGGCGGGCGGTGTGTCGAACACGGGTGGTTTGGCATCGGGGTCGGCCAGCGTGGTGAAGGTGTACAGCGCTGTGCTGCTGGTGCTGTTGCCTGCGGCGTCCGTGGACTGGATGCGGAACTGGTAGGTAGTGGCCGGGGTCAGACCCACCAGCGGAATGGTGTGCTTGGCAATGAGTGCGGCTCTGCTTTCGTTCTGGTCCAGCGTGACGATGCCGTAGCTGATCTGGCCATCTGCGGGTTCATCCGTGTCCCAGCGGATCACTGCCGACTGGTGGGTGATGGTGACGATGCTGGGCTCGGCAAGGAACTGCGGGGGCGTGGTGTCGGCCAGTGTCTGGGTGGCAAAGTCCACGGTCCTGGACAGGGTGGGGCCGTTGCCCAGTGCGTCGCTGGAGGAGACTGTCAGGTGGTAGCCGGTGCTGGCCACCAGGCCAGTGATCTGCGCGCGGTGCTCGGTGCTGAGGGTGGCATCGGTCAGCACGCCGTAGGCCACGCCGTTGTTCCACGAGACGCCGCCGGTGGCGGGCTCGTCGGTCTTCCAGGTGACCGTGACGGCCGAGTCGGTGATGTTGGAGACCAGCGGGCCGTTGGTGATGACCGGGGCACTGGTGTCGGGTGTGGGCAGGGTGCGACCGGTGGCGATGCGCGACAGCGTGGGGCCGTTGCCTGCGGCGTCACTGGCGCCTACTTGCACCTGGTACAGGCTGGCCGCTGTGAGGCCTGTGAGTTCGATGCGGTGTTGGACGGAGTACACAGTCTCCACGCTGGTGCCCGTCAAGCCTGCGATGCCGTAGGACAGGGCTCCCATGGCGGGTTCATTGGTGCTCCATTCGACCACCAGGCTGGTGTCGGTGCCGCCCGTCACTGCCGGGCCTTCGAGGATCACGGGAGGCGTGGTGTCGGGCAGTGCAATTGTGCTGAAGCCGGCACTCTTCAGGGTGGGGCCGTTGCCGCTGGCATCTGTCGCGCTGACTTGGGCTGTGTAGGGCGTCGATGCGGCAAGTCCGGTGATCTGCACGCTTTGCGTTGTGGACAGGCCCACTGCCACTGTGGTGATGCCGCCTACCGTCACTGAGCCTGTCGCGGGTTCGTCGGTTTGCCATTCGACTACGGCAGAACTGGCACTGATCGAGCGGAAACTTGGGCCGCTGATGATGTTGGGGGGGATTGCGTCTATGAAGGGGAGGATGATGCCCAGGTATTGCGTGGCCGTGATCCTGTAGCCGCTGATTGAGGTCACACTGAAGTTGGACTTGGCATCGGGAGTGATAGTGATCGAATAGGTCGAGCCATCACCCACTGCGCTCTGCAGCAACCACATTGAATAATTGCCGTTAGCGTCCGAAATC
>CAILAY010000117.1 GCA_903832285.1 uncultured beta proteobacterium
CCACATTCAAGAGTCTTTCCTTGTCTTCTTCTAGACCGGCCATATCATCCTCGGCATTTTGTAGCTGCGACTCATCTATCTTACCCAAGGCCTTATCTTTTGCAGCATCATCATAGAAATATAGTATTTCCTTGCCTCGCTTTACTTTATACAAAGGTGGCTGAGCGATGTAAACATAACCTCCATCAACTAGTGGTCTAAAATATCTATAAAGCAATGTCAAAATAAGTGTACGGATGTGGGCACCATCAACGTCAGCATCAGTCATGATGATGATGCGGTGGTAGCGCAGCTTGGCGACGTTGAAGTCGTCGTTGCCGGTGGTGCCGCCGGCCTTGCCGATGCCTGTGCCAAGGGCCGTGATCAAGGTCAGGATTTCGTTACTCGTGAGCAGCTTTTCGTAGCGTGCCTTTTCCACGTTCAGGATCTTGCCGCGCAGGGGAAGGATCGCCTGGAATTTACGGTCACGCCCCTGTTTGGCCGAGCCACCGGCGGAATCGCCCTCGACGATGTAGATTTCGCACATGGCCGGGTCTTTTTCCTGACAGTCCGCCAACTTCCCTGGCAGACCCATACCGTCGAGTACGCCCTTGCGTCGGGTCATATCGCGCGCCTTTCGCGCCGCCTCCCGTGCCCGCGCCGCTTCAATGATCTTGCCGACGATGATCTTGGCATCGGCTGGGCGCTCTTGCAGATAGTCGTACAGCAACTTGCTGACGATGTCTTCCACGGGACCGCGCACTTCGCTTGACACCAACTTGTCTTTCGTTTGGCTGGAGAACTTGGGCTCGGGCACTTTCACAGAGAGCACGCAGGTCAGGCCTTCGCGCATGTCGTCACCGGTGACCTCGACTTTGGCCTTTTTTGCGATTTCGGTGTCGTCAATGTACTTGTTGATGACGCGCGTCATGGCCGCGCGCAGACCTGTCAGGTGGGTGCCGCCGTCGCGTTGCGGGATGTTGTTGGTGAAGCACAGTACCTGTTCGTTGTAGCCGCTGTTCCACTGCATCGCGACTTCGACGCCGATGTTGGTGTTCTGATCGCTCTGGCGGTCGCCCGTGGCGTGGAAGATGTTGGGGTTCAACACCGTCTTGCCCTTGTTGATGAAGTTGACAAACCCGCGCACACCGCCGGCGCCGGAGAAGTCGTCTTCCTTGCCGGTGCGTTCGTCCTTCAGTCGGATACGCACGCCGTTATTCAGGAAGCTCAGTTCGCGCAGGCGCTTGCTCAGGATTTCGTAGTGGAAATCGTTGTTCTGCTGGAATATGTCGGTGTCTGGCAGGAAGTGAACTTCGGTGCCGCGCCTTTCGGTCTCGCCAATCACCTTCATGGGCGAGACTTCCACACCGTCTTGCAGTTGCGTGATGCGGTTTTGTACAAAGCCCTTGCTGAACTCCATCACGTGCACCTTGCCATCACGCCGGACCGTCAATCGCAGCATTTTTGAGAGTGCATTCACGCAGCTCACGCCCACGCCGTGCAGTCCACCCGAGACCTTGTAGCTGTTCTGGTTGAACTTGCCGCCCGCGTGCAGTTCGGTCAGGGAGATTTCGGCGGCACTGCGCTTGGGCTCATGCTTATCGTCCATCTTGACGCCGGTGGGAATGCCACGCCCGTTGTCGACCACGCTAACCGAGTTGTCTGAGTGGATCGTGACCAGAATATCGTCACAGTGGCCGGCCAGCGATTCATCAATGGAGTTGTCCACGACTTCGAACACCAGGTGGTGCAAACCGGTGCCGTCTGAGGTGTCGCCGATGTACATGCCGGGGCGTTTGCGCACCGCCTCCAGGCCTTCCAGAATCTGTATTGAGTCCTCACCATAGGCTTCAGAAGCCCCGGCCTGGTTCGCGTCGATGGTGGGCTGGAAATTGGAGCTGTCGGAGCTGCTTTCACCCGTGTGCACCACGTCGTCGGTGGCGGGAGGGGTGGGCACGGGCTTGTTTTCTTCGGTCATAAGGTTCTCAAAAATTCAGAGCCATCGTCTGGGCGAAGGCGCGGCGAATGAGTCCGACGCTGCGGACCCGCTTTCGCGGCAACTGACTAGATACGCATTGGCATCACAACGTACTTGAAGTGAGCGTTGTCGGGAATGGTGAACAGCGCCGAACTGTTGCCGTCCGACAGTTCCAGGCGCACCATTTCCTGCCCCATGTTGGCCAAAGCGTCGATCAAGTAGGTGACGTTGAAACCGATCTCAATGTCGGGACCGGCGTAGTCGATGTCGAGTTCGTCCACCGCTTCTTCCTGCTCGGCGTTGTTGGCGGCCACCCGCAAAGTACCGGGTTCGATGTTGAGGCGAACGCCTTTGAACTTCTCGCTGGTCAGGATGGCAGTGCGCTGCAGCGAGGCCAGCAGCGGCGCGCGACCCATGGTGATGTGGTTGGTGTGGTTTTTGGGAATGACGCGGTTGTAATCCGGGAACTTGCCCTCCACCAGTTTGGTCACGAACTCCATATCGCCGAAACTGAATTTGGCCTGATTGTTGGCGAAGCGCATCTCGATCGCGCCCTCGGCGTCGCTCAGAAGGCGCTGCAACTCCAGCACGGTCTTGCGAGGCAGGATTACTTCCTGCTTGGGCACTTCCACATCCAGCGTGGCCGAGGCAAACGCCAGCCGGTGACCGTCGGTGGCGACCAGGCTTAGCTGCGTGCCCTCGGCCACAAATAGGATGCCATTGAGGTAGTAGCGAATGTCATGCACCGCCATCGCAAACGAAACCTGGCTCAGCAGATCTTTCAGCGTCTTTTGCGGCACGCTGAAGGTCGGACCGAAAGCGGCAGATTCCTGCACCAGCGGAAAGTCTTCGGCGGGCATGCTCTGCAGCGTGAACTTGCTCTTTCCGCCTTTGAGGATCAGCTTCGATTGAGCCGACTCCAGACTCACCACTTGATCGCTGGGCATGGTGCGCAGGATGTCGATGAGCTTGCGTGCACCGATGGTTGTGGTGAAGTCGCCGGGGTCACCGTCCAACGCGGCAGTGGTGCGGATCTGGATCTCGAGATCACTTGTCGTGAGTTGCAGCGCTCCGCCACTCTTGCGTATCAGTACATTGGCAAGAATCGGTAGCGTGTGACGACGCTCCACGATGCCGGCCACGGATTGCAGCGCGGCCAGAACCTTATCTTGTGTTGCCTTCAGGACGATCATGTCAACCTCTTCATTTAATTGTTAGAACAGCTGGCGCAGGGCTGTTTGAAAACCGCGAATCCCTGGATTTCGGCGGCGCCAAACCCTGCATTTTCTCTTGTTTATCAGCCAACCCGCGCATTTTGCCCGATCCCCGCGTCATTGTTGTCAGCCCTTCAGGGTCTGCTCCAGCACATGCAGTTGCTGGTTGAGTTCGGTCATCTGCTGGCGCTCGCCGCCAATCTTGCGCACCGCGTGCAGCACGGTGGTGTGGTCGCGTCCGCCAAACAACTCGCCGATCTCGGGCAAACTCTTTTGCGTCAGCTCTTTGGCCAGGTACATGGCAATCTGGCGCGGCCGTGCGATGCTCGCCGGGCGCCTTTTGGAGTACATGTCGGCGACTTTGATCTTGTAGTAATCGGCCACCGTCTTCTGGATGTTTTCGACGGAGATCTGCCGGTTCTGGATCGACAGCAGGTCGCGCAGGGCTTCACGTGCGAGTTGGATAGAAATCTCCTTCTGATTGAAGCGCGAATAGGCGAGGATCTTGCGCAACGCGCCTTCAAGCTCGCGCACATTCGAGCGCACGTTCTTGGCGACAAAGAAAGCCACCTCTTCCGGCATTTCAGAGCCTTCGGCACGGGCCTTGTTGATCAAAATCGCCACGCGTAATTCGAGCTCGGGTGGCTCAATCGCGACCGTGAGGCCAGAGTCAAAGCGCGATACCAGGCGTTCATGGATGTCGGGCAGTCCCTTGGGATAGGTGTCGCTAGTCATGACGATGTGTGACTTCTTTGCCAGCAGGGCCTCGAAAGCATTGAAAAACTCTTCCTGAGTGCGGTCCTTGTTGGCGAAGAACTGCACATCGTCGATCAGCAAAAGATCCAGCGAGTGGTAACGCTCCTTGAACTCGTCGAATGTCTTGCGCTGGTAAGCCTTGACCACATCAGAGACAAACTGCTCAGCATGGATGTAGAGAACTTTCGCGTTCGGGCGTTCCGCCAGCAAGCGGTTACCGACCGCATGTACCAGATGCGTCTTGCCCAAGCCGACACCGCCGTAGATGAAGAGCGGGTTGTACAGTTGCCCTGGTGAACCCGCCACATGCATGGCGGCGGCCCGTGCCATGCGATTGGCACTACCCTCCACCAGGGTCTCAAATGTCAGCGCCGAATTGAGTCGATTCCTGAAGCCGTTTTGGGTATTGTCCTCTACCGAAATAGATGCTTCCGGTGCTGCAAACGTTCCCGACGAAGGTGCATAGTTTGATCGATTCGAAACAACTTCACGAGGAGTGATCGCCAACTCCACCTGAATAGACTGGCCATATAATTTTTCCAGCATGGCCGCGATCTGGCTGACATACTGCGCCCGGATCCAGTCAAGTTTGAAGCGATTGCCGACGAACAGGGTGATCTTGGAAAGGTCTTCGGACACGTTCGCAATCAGCGGCTTTATCCAGGTATTGAACTGTTGTTCGGGCAACTCTTGTGCCAGTTGATCAACGCAAGAAAGCCACAGCGCTTGTCCGGCGCTAGGGTTGGGGTTGCTGCCTTCAGTCGGCGAAAATCCTGGGTTCATTGGGGCTGGGGGTCTCTGTGGATACTTTTCATATTTTGGTGTGATCATTGTAATTTATCCAGAATTTATCCACATCCGCTAAGACGCGACCGTTCAGGGACTATTTGAGGTTGAAGATATCAAGCAAAGATATCGATGACTATTGCCAGGATTGGAAAATTTGCGATAATCGCTGGTTTCCCTGATTCGGTTCAGGGTGATTCGATCTTTGGCCACCGTTCTGATGTGGCCCTGAACCCCCTTAGGAATTCGTCATGAAACGCACTTACCAGCCCTCAAAAATCCGCCGCGCCCGTACTCACGGTTTCCTCGTTCGCATGAAGACACGCGGTGGCCGCGCAGTCATCAATGCGCGCCGTGCCAAGGGCCGCAAGCGTCTGGCCGTCTAAGCCGGGCGAGTTGGCTGGTGCTTGGCGCTGGTGTGTTCGTGCAGCGGCTAAAAAAACGGGAGCAGTTTCAGGCCGTCATGGCCAGCGGGACCGTTTCGCGTACGCTTCACTTCGCGCTGCATCGGCGTAGTCTGGACATGCAGACCGCCGATATGGGCGCGGTTGCGCCTGCTTCAGTGTTGCAACTGGCACCCGATGTCTGGATAGGTGCCCTGATTCCCAAGCGGTGGGCCAAGCGCTCCGTCACCCGAAATGCGATCAAACGCCAAATCTATGCCGTGAGTACAGCGCTAAGCTTGCCCGCGGCGGCGCATGTCGTTCGTTTGCGCGCGGGATTCGACTGCAAGCAGTTTGTCAGCGCCAGTTCCGACGCGCTCAAGACGGCCGCGCGAGGCGAGTTGCAACAGTTGTTTGAGCGTGCCACGCCATTTCAGCCTGCCTCGACTGGCCCAGGGTACGCGCCATGATGAAAGCGTCGCTGATGGCGCTGGTCAAGACTTATCGCCTGCTCCTGAGTCCCTGGCTGGGCTCATCCTGCCGTTTTGAGCCGACCTGTTCAGTCTATGCACTGCAGGCGCTGGAGCAGCACGGTGCCGTAGCTGGCAGTTATCTCACATTGGCGCGCCTGGGGCGATGTCATCCCTGGTGCGCGGGTGGTTCCGACCCTGTGCCGGCAGAAAAACCCCGGCTGTTCACGCGGCTGGTTCCTCTCCCCTCTCAAAAGAAGTCCTCATGAACGATATTCGCCGCAACATTTTGTGGGTGATCTTTGGTGTTTCCCTGGTGATCTTGTGGGACCATTGGCAGGTTCACAACGGGCACAAGGCCACGTTTTTCCCATCGACCACGGCGCCAACCGAAGTCAGCATGACTACGGCGCCGGCCGCCATTCCGGTGGCACCGGCCGCCTTGCCGGGTACTGCTGCAGCAATTTTGCCCGAAGCTGTTGTCGCGACCGCAACCGTGAAGGAACTCGTGGTGGTGACCACGGATGTGCTCAAGCTGACCTTCAGTACCGAGGGTGGATCCATCGCTGGAGCAGAGTTTGTCAAGTACGTTGACAAGGCCGACAAGTCGAAGAACTTTGTCCTGCTGGACGAGAGCAAGGATCGTTTCTACGTGGCGCAGACCGGTCTCATTGGTGCCGCTGGTTCGGCCGCCATGCCGAATCACAAAACCGTGATGACGCTGGCTGCGGGTGAGCGAACGCTCAAGGACGGCGCGGATGAACTGGTGCTTCGGTTCGAGTCACCCGAACTGGGAGGTGTCAAACTGATCAAGACCTATACCGTCAAGCGCGGCGCCTACGACGTCGGGGTGAAGCACGAAGTGGTGAACAACAGCGCCGTGGCGGTGGCACCGCAGGTCTATTTGCAACTGGTGCGCGATGGGAACAAGCCACCGGGCGAGTCTTCGTTCTATTCCACTTTCACTGGCCCGGCTGTTTATACCAGCGCCAAGAAATACCAGAAGGTGGAGTTCGCGGAAATTGAAAAGTATAAGGACAAGTTGGATAAGTTGGACATGGAGACGCAGTCCACCGACGGCTATGTGGCGATGGTGCAGCATTACTTTGCCAGCGCCTGGCTGCTGGGTGACAGCATCAAACGGGATCTGTTTGCGCGCAGGGTTGACACCAACCTGTACGCCGTGGGAATGATCACGCCCCTGGACAGCATCGCTCCCGGTTCCAGCAAAGTGTTGCAGGCCCGCTTTTTTGCCGGCCCTCAGGAAGAAAAAATGCTGGATGGCCTGACCCCAGGACTTGAACTTCTCAAGGACTACGGCATGTTCAAGATCCTGGCCAAACCCCTGTACTGGTTGCTGGACAGACTTCACGACGTGGTACAGAACTGGGGCTGGGCGATTGTGGCGCTGGTGGTGCTGCTCAAAATTGCCTTCTACTGGCTCAATGCCAAGTCCATGGCGAGCATGGCGAAGATGAAGGCCATCAACCCCAGGATCATGGAAATGCGCGAGCGCCTCAAGGACAGTCCGCAGCAAATGCAGCAGGAGATGATGCGCATTTATCGCGAAGAAAAGGTCAATCCCATGGGCGGCTGCCTGCCCATCCTGATCCAGATGCCGGTATTCATCGCGCTGTACTGGGTACTGCTGTCCAGCGTGGAAATGCGCAACGCGCCATGGGCGATGTGGATTCACGATTTGTCTGCGCCCGACCCATTCTTTATCCTGCCGGTTGTGATGACGCTGACGACGCTGTTGCAGACTGCTCTCAATCCGGCCCCGCCGGACCCCATGCAGGCCAAGATGATGTGGTTCATGCCGCTGATCTTCAGCGTGATGTTCTTCTTCTTCCCGTCCGGTCTGGTGCTCTACTACATCGCCAACAATATTCTGACGATTGCCCAGCAGTGGGTGATCAACGTTCGCATGGGCGTGCCTCCGAAATTTAATCTGCCCAAGTTCTGAGGGCTGCGTGGCTGATCCCATTGCTGCCGTCGCCACCGCCGCCGGGCGCGGCGCGGTGGGGATTGTGCGGATTTCCGGTGCCGACCTGAGTGGTCTGATCATGGCCGTTTGCGGGCGAACCCTCAAGGCGCGCGAAGCGACCTATCTTGCCTTTCGCGAGCATGACGGTTCCATCATCGACCAGGGTCTTGCACTTTTTTTCCCTGCCCCCCGATCCTTCACGGGCGAAGATGTGCTGGAGTTGCAGGCGCACGGCGGTCCGGTGGTGCTGCAACTGCTGCTGGCGCGTTGCCTTCTGGCGGGCGCCCACATCGACCCGGTTTCTGGTTGTGCCGCACTTCCCGGTCTGCGCCTGGCTCAGCCGGGCGAATTCAGCCAGCGTGCCTTCCTGAACGACAAGATCGATCTGGCGCAGGCCGAAGCCATAGCCGATCTGATCGATGCCAGCACCGAGGCGGCAGCGCGCGGCGCGAGCCGATCCCTGGCGGGCGAGTTCTCCAGGGAGATTCATGGGCTACGCGATGCGCTGATCCATTTGCGCATGCTGGTCGAGGCCACACTGGACTTCCCCGAAGAGGAGATCGATTTCCTGCAAAAGTCCGACGCCGCAGGGCAACTTTTCGGTTTGCAGCAGAGCGTGAATCAGGTCATGAGCCGCGCACAGCAAGGTGCATTGCTGCGCGACGGCATCAAGGTGGTGATTGCGGGGCAACCGAATGCCGGCAAGTCCTCGCTCCTCAATGCGCTGGCGGGTGCCGAACTGGCCATCGTCACACCTGTGCCCGGAACCACCCGCGACAAGGTCTCACAAACCCTGCAGATCGAGGGCGTTCCCGTGCACGTGATCGACACGGCAGGTTTGCGCGAGAGCGACGACGAAGTCGAACGCATTGGCATTGATCGTGCCTGGGATGAAATTGGCCTGGCCGACGCCGTGCTGTTCCTGCGCGATTTGAGTCGCGCCGATGAGTCCGACTATCTGGCGGCAGATGCTGCCATCGCTGCGGAATTGGCCAGGCAGTTGTCGGCTCAGGTGCCAGTGATCGAAGTCTGGAACAAGTCCGACGCCGTCGCACCTGGCTCGGCACCGGGGCTGATCACGCGTTCGGATGGGACAAGCCTGGTCTTGTCTGCCAAGACCGGCGCAGGGCTGGACGTTTTGCGCCGCAAATTGCTGGCCATTGCGGGCTGGCAATCCGTGCCTGAAGGTGTGTTCATTGCGCGGGCCCGTCACGTTCAGGCAATGGGCAAAGTGGAGCAGCACCTGCATTTGGCGCAAGACCTTCTGTCAGTCGGCTCCCGGTCCCTGGATTTGTTGGCCGAAGAATTGCGACTGGCGCAGAACGCGCTGGGCGAGATCACCGGGGAGTTCAGTCCGGATGATCTGCTGGGTGTGATCTTTTCGAGATTCTGCATCGGGAAATAGGCGCCGACCGCCGACAACCGGTCTATCTGCGCAGATGGACGGGCGTAACCAGTCTTAACAATTCTTGCGCAGGCCAGAAATCAGCGCTACGCTCCTCCTCATGAGTTCATCGTTCCCCACCATCGATCACTATGACGTACGTGGTCTGGCGCGCGCCATGGAGCAGAACACGAGTCCCGAAGGTTTGAATTTCGGTTTGACACCTGCGCAATGGAACATCCTGACCAATTATTTGCAGCCATTCAACGTAGCGCCGGGAACCGTACTGATTGAGCAGGGCGATCTTGACTGTTCGCTTTATCTCGTGGAGAGCGGCACGTTGAGCGTGCATTACGAGGACGAAAAGTCCCGCATCCGTTTGGCGATGGTGGCAGCAGGCTCGGTGGTTGGTGAAAGTGGTTTTTTCTCGCACCTCGCTCGCGCTGCCACCGTGCAGGCAGCGGGTTCATGCGTGCTATGGCGCTTGAACCCGGTTCGATTCGGTGAACTGGCGAACCGCCAACCTGCGATTGCCGTGCAAATGCTGCTTTCTGTGGGCGCTGTGCTGGCCCGCAGGTTCAAGGACCGTCCTCGACGCATCGCTTCGACCTGAGGCTTCGGCCTTGGGCGATTTGCCGCAGTGCGGAGCGGCGCAGTGCATGGAGAGCGTGCAGGCTGACCGGTAAAATAGGGTGCTCCATTCCGACCCTTCGTCATCTTCCCGGAAGCTCCCATGCAAAACCATCAAGCAATGGCCAACGCGATTCGCGCCTTGGCAATGGACGCAGTCCAAGCTGCCAACTCGGGCCACCCTGGCGCACCCATGGGCATGGCCGAAATGGCGGTGGCGCTCTGGGGAAATCACTTGCAACACAACCCCGCCAATTCGCATTGGGCGAATCGCGACCGCTTCGTGTTGTCCAATGGCCATGCGTCCATGCTCCTGTACGCACTGCTTCACCTTACGGGCTACAAGCTGCCCATGAGCGAGCTGAAGAACTTCCGCAAGCTTCACAGCAAAACTGCCGGCCACCCCGAGGTGGGTCTGACACCGGGCGTGGAAACCACCACCGGTCCGCTGGGGCAGGGCATCAGCAATGCCGTCGGCATGGCGCTGGCCGAGAAGTTGCTGGCCAAAGAGTTCAACCGAGAAGGCCATGCCATCGTCGATCACCACACCTACGTCTTCATGGGTGACGGCTGCCTGATGGAAGGCATCAGCCACGAGGCCTGCGCCCTCGCCGGGGCCTGGAAGCTGAACAAGCTCATCGCACTCTACGACGACAACGGCATATCCATCGACGGCCCGGTCGCGCCATGGTTTGTGGACAATACGCCGCTGCGTTTTGCCGCCTATGGCTGGAATGTCATCGGTCCGGTCGACGGCCACGACGCGCAGGCCGTGTCGGACGCGATTGCCCAGGCGAAAACATCCGCAACCGATCCGACACTGATCGTGTGCAAGACTTCGATCGGCAAGGGCAGTCCCAACCGCGCCAACACCGCCAAGGCGCACGGCGAACCCCTGGGCACGGAAGAAATCAAGCTCACACGCGAAGCGCTAAATTGGCCGCATGCGCCGTTTGTGATCCCCAAGGACCTGTACGCTGCCTGGGACGCCAAAGGCGCAGGCAAAGCCGCGCAAAGCGCCTGGGACGTCAATTTCGCCGCCTACAAGACTGCCTACCCGGAACTGGCTAAAGAGTTCCTGCGTCGCATGAAGGGTGACTTGCCAAAGAAGTTTTCCCAGGTGGTGGTGGACACCGTGCTGGCGGCGCACACCAAATGCGAAACCATGGCCTCGCGCAAGGCCTCGCAGATCGCCCTCGAAACGCTGACTGCAGCCCTGCCCGAATTGCTTGGTGGCTCGGCCGACCTGACGGGATCGAACTTGACCAACACCAGCAGCACGCCCAATCTGCGTTTCGACATGCAAGGCGTTGGGAACGGCGGTCGCCACATCAACTACGGTGTGCGCGAGTTTGGCATGGCGGCGATCATGAACGGCGTGGCGTTGCACGGCGGCTTCATCCCCTATGGGGGCACCTTCCTCACCTTCAGCGACTACTCACGCAATGCCATTCGCATGGCGGCGCTGATGAAGCAGCGTGTGATCCACGTGTTCACGCACGACAGCATCGGCCTGGGCGAAGACGGCCCCACGCACCAGTCGATCGAGCACGCCGCCAGCCTTCGTTTGATTCCGAACCTTGACGTCTGGCGCCCGGCAGACACGGCCGAGACTGCCATCGCTTGGGCAGTCGCCTTGCAGAACAGCACGCGCCCGACGGCATTGCTGCTCAGCCGTCAGAACTTGCCCTACGCGCCCAAGGCGGACTCCGAGCTGGCTCCCAACGCCAACGGGCTGGATGCCATCAGCAGGGGCGCCTATGTGTTGGCGGAGCCGCGCGAGGTGGGTCTCACGAAGAAGGTGCAGGCGGTGATCATCGCTACCGGATCCGAGGTGCAACTGGCGCTTAAGGCGCAGGAGCTGCTGGCAACTCAAAAGATCGCCGTGCGGGTGGTCTCCATGCCCAGCACCACCACCTTTGATCGGCAGTCGGTGGACTACAAGTCGGAAGTTCTGCCCGCGGGCTTGCCGCGCATCGCCGTCGAAATGGGCGTGTCCCAGGGGTGGTGGAAATACGGCTGTGCTGCGGTGGTCGGGATCGACAGCTACGGCGAGTCGGCGCCAGCGCCGGTACTGTTCAAGCACTTTGGCTTCACACCAGAGAATGTCGCGCAAACGGTGGTGGCGGTGTTGCGGCGCAAGGCTTGAGGCCACAGAGTTTTATAGAGCGAGTCTTAATTTATCAAGGAAAGCAAATGACGATCAAAGTGGGCATCAACGGATTTGGGCGTATCGGGCGCATGGTATTTCGCGCAGCGGTGCAGAACTTCTCGGACATCGAAGTCGTGGGC
>CAILAY010000118.1 GCA_903832285.1 uncultured beta proteobacterium
ACCCGGAAGTTGTAGATCAGTCCGGCAGTCGTTGGCACATTGGCCCGGTTGAAGTTCACCAGCCCACCGGTCGAGTTAGGCAACACCGTTGAGCGGGCCACGGTTCCGAGCACACTCCATGCACTAAATGCCCCACCGTTCACCAAGGGTGACGAGGTTTGCTCTTCAACCAGGAAGTCAGTCTCGTTGTTGGACATATCTGTCCACTGCAGACCGATCGAAGAACCGGCTCGGTTGGGCGTCGCGATCAGGCCCTGTGGCGGCGTGATAACGATGCCGCTCGCCGCCGTGTTCGCGGAGATCGCGGCAACGCCAGTCGTCGCAACCCCAGCGATCGAATTGACACCGGCAACCGACCAGTTGTAGGTCACGCCGTCGATCAGGCCGCTGTCGGTGTAGCTCATCGGCACGCCAGCGGTAGCATAGGCGGGCGTCTTGGTTCCCATCGGATTGTTCAGGGAACTGCCTGGCACGTTGAAGCTGACAAAGGACCCCACCAAAGCGGTCGGATTCGTCGCCACGTTCGCCACGGTGCGGGTGACTACGTAGCCGGCTTCGTTGTAGGCATTGTCGTTCCAGGTTACCGTGGCCTTATCTTCGTAGACAGCGCCTGTGCCACTGGGAACGGTCAACTTCGACGGCGTCACGACCACGTTCGTCGGGGCGTTTGGTGCTGTGGGTTGATCGAAGGCCGTGGTGGCCGCCGATCTGCTCTGCAGCAGACCGCCCACCGAGGTGTTGACCGCAGTGACGGTATAGGTGTAAGTCACGCCTTCCACCGCTGTGTGATCCACATAACCGATAGTGTTGGCAGCCAGAGGTACCGTCGCGAACGGAGCTCCACCCGTGCGATCCACCGTATAACCGGTCTCGTTGAAGGCGGCGTCGGTCCAACTCAGGACGATGTCGTCTGGCGCGCACTTCGGGTTCGCTGGCACGAGCGGCGGGCAAGTTACCGGCGTCGGTATGGCGGCCAGACCGGTCGGCGCCAGCGGCACGGAGATCGGCGCCGTGATCGTGCCCGACAGGACCGGATTCGAATCGCCGAACGAGTTGCGGGCGATGACGTCGTACTTGTACACCGTGCCTTCAACCAGCGGGGTATCGGTGTAGGTCGTGAGGGTGGAGCCATTCGCAAGATTGGGTGGCAACTTGGGCAACGCTGTCGGCGTGCCGTTCCCTACCGTCTTGGTCACGATGTAGTTCGTTTCGTTGACCGCATTGTCGATCCAACCCAGTTGAACACTCACATCCGACGTGGTCGTCGCAGGCGTAATGAAGCTTGGCGTCAGCTTGAGAACCGTCGGCGCATCAGGACCGGTCGGCGCATTCGGCGGCGCTTCGATGGCGATATTGGAAGTCGACGCTCCGGCGACGTTCCAGCCTGCGACCTGGTACGCATAGAACGGGCCGGTAGCTGGCGTCGTCGGAGCCAGGTTCGCTGCCGGCTCAACGTATTGCGTCACATTGGCTGGCAGGCTCTGGTAAGGCGTAGCCAGCGGAGTCCATGCCGGGACGGCAGGGAGAACCCAGGAGCCAGCAGCCGCGTCATAGGTAACCGCGGCTTGCAAAAGCTTGAAGCCGACTTCGTTCTGCGGGTTGGCCAGCGTCGTCAACGGGGTCGATGCCGGGGTCGGATCGGTCCAGTTCAAGGTGCCGGTGCCCAGTGGATCTGCCAACGCGCTGGCTCCAGGTGTGAGGACAATCGGGTTGAATACCACCGGCCGTGTGAAGTCGTTGTCACCATGGCCGAGGACCGCCGATCCCCAGGTGAATTCGTTGTCGTAGTTGCCCGTCGGGCTGCCCGGCAGGGCATTGGTGTTGGTGGCCGTCGAGAGGAACTGCGTTCCCACAGGGATCGGTCCCAAAGGCGCATTGGCCATAAGTTGAACCGTCGGGCCCCCTTGTGTGACCACATTCGGGTCGGTCGTGAAGCCCAGGCCGGAGCCGGCAGCGTTGACTGGCTTGGACGGATCCTGTAGACGGTTGCTTCGCGGTTGACCGAAGGGAACGCTGGCCGTCTTGGCACGTACGGCAACGATGGCATCCTCCAGCGGATTCAGTCGGACCGTGTCCTTCCAGCCCACTTCATTGCTGGCTGGCGGCTTGACGGTACCGTCCCAACCCACGCGGTTGAGCAACTGCACATCGGCCATGCTGAAATGGATGGAGTTGGACCAGAAACCGTTGTCCACCAATTTCCAGATCTGCACTTCGTCGTCGCCGATGACGTCAGTGGGTGCATCGATGTAGTTCAACGGGATGGTCGTCTGGATCCCCACCAGCGTGTAGGGCAGTTCTACCCCGCCGGTCGAGTTGTAGCGGCCCCAGTCGTCATACAGTTCCTGCTCGGCCTTGGTCAGCACCGGAAGCGAGGCGGACTTGGAAGTCACCACCGTTGCCTGGGCACCCACGCCGACAGCGGCAATGTTCGCCGTCAACACTGCGCCGGTACCCGCCGCAGCCGATGCAACGCTGAGGGTTGGTGCCGAGGTATAACCGCTGCCCGCATTGGTCACCTTGATGCCGGTGATGGTTCCGGCGGGCGTCGACAGCCCGACCGTGGCGCTCGCAGCGGTAGCAGCAGAGTGCTTCGGGTTCGTGCTGTCCGTGAAGACAACCTTGGGCGTGGTCGAATAGCCCGTACCGACGTTGGTGATCGCGAAGCTGGTCACGATGCCCGCGGGATTCGCCAGGCCAACTGTCGCAACGGCGCCGGCGCCCTTGCCGCCGGCGGCATCCGCGAAGGTGACGCTTGGAGCCACGGTGTAGCCTGTGCCAGCATTGGTGACGGTCAGATCGAACACTTGCCCGGTGCCCGCTGCGAGCGACGCGGTGGCGGCCGCCTGGGCACCGAGGGAATCCGTGATCGTGACGGTCGGAGCAACGGTGTAGCCTGCGGTGGGGCTGGCGGCGTCGATAGTGATGCCGGTGATCACGCCATTGACGTCAAGTGTCACCCCGGATGGGGACACGATGGCGCCAGCGGTTCCGTAGTTCGGTGGAGAGATGGACACAGTCACCGGAGCAACGAAACCACCTGCGGCTGGAAGACCGGTCAAGGTCGGAGAGAGAGCGAAACCGAGGATCGGTGTGGCTGTCGCCTGCGTACCGGCCAGTTGCGGAGTGCTCAGGGTGGCTGTCGCGCCGGCGCTGTAGTTCGCGCCGCTGGCGCCCACCGTGACCGACGTGGAAATCGGCGACGAAGAAATGGTTGCCGTGCCGGCTGCGCCAGACCCGCCACCACCGGTGAAGGAAACTGTCGGCGGCACCGTATAGCCGCTACCGCCAGACACCAGGAACGCCGTGCCCAAAATAGGTGACGCGGAGGAAGCGATCACGGTTGCAACAGCACCGCTACCACTGCCGCCATTGAAGAGGACTTGGTCGCCCGTCACATAACCTTGTCCGCCATCGGCCACAACAGCGCCGGTCACGGTCGCGGTCGGAACAAAGGTGACATTTGGCACAGCGGTATAGCCGCTACCACTGCTGGTGAGATTGACGCCGGACACCTGACCGGCGGCATTGATCGTCGCGGTGGCAGATGCGCCAGAACCTGGTCCACCATTGGCAGGGGTGATCACAACATTCGGTACGGACACATAGCCCGTACCGGATCCGGTACCGGGGCCGCCGGAAGTGATTAGGTTCATCGGTCCCTGGACCAGGGCGACCGAGTTTGCGCTTCTGGCGAAGTTCAGGTTCGGTTGCGCGGCAGAACCGGTCGCGACGCGGCCGTAGTTATCCGCATCGGTGGTGCCAAAGGCGGCGTTGTAGGCCACTTCCGGAACCAGCGGTGCGGGTTGTGACGCGCCATAGGCAGCAGGCAGAGCCGCCGCGAGGGCTGTGGCGTTGAGCGGGCCGCCAGAGGTTACTGAACCGGCGGGGCCAACCACGATTTGCATCATGGTGCGGGTGTTCGGACCATAGCCCGGCTGAGTGGAGTAGCTACCACCGGTAGCGGTCTGGTCGGGATTGCCGGTGTAGTAGTCGTTACGCGGATCGTTGAACGGTGTGGGCGCCGGAGCGTCGTTGTAAAGGATCAGGGTCTGGCCGGCGTAGGCGGAAAAGTCGACGATGGTGTCGGCGCGCTCTGACGGGCCGAGCAGCAGGCCGTAACCATAGATGTTGGTCACCGTGATACTGCGACGGTTCTGTTCATAGGTAACGGGTTGCGGAGGAATATCCACGCCTTGCGGCAGCAAGCCACCGTCATTACCAATCACCACAAAGTCCGGACCGGACATGGTCGGATCGGGCGCGCCGCCAGTGCGGCCGTCAACGGGCCAGGCACGTGTGGGGCCGGACGGCTCGGCGTTAATGTTCCATGGGAACGTCGTGCCGAACTGTGGCAGTGGCAATTGCACGCCATTCGTCACATCCCATCCGGGCGGGCTGCCCAGGGTATCGATCGGGGACGCGGGCACCATCTTGACCTCGGTGTTGCCCAACTTTGTCACTGGATCAACGAAGAACTGTTGATTGCCTTGCGCATCGACAATCGGGTTGCCATTCAGGTCGAGTTGTGGCGCCTTGTTCGCGGTGTCAGCTTTGTACAAACCCAGATTGACGTATCGGTCGTTGGAGGCATTCAGAATGCGCACCCGATAGGCCTTGGGTTCCACGGTGAGCGTCGGGTAGGCCGTGCCGTTGATGAGCGGCGTATCCATGTAGGCTTCGGGCACGAAGCTCGGCGAGGGCAAAGTGGCTTTGGCGGGAACCACCGGGAAGATCGGCCAGAACCGGGGGCCGTAGTCCCAACGACCGACCGGGTTGACGCCACTTGCCAAATTAAGCGCCGGATCCGATTGATTTGGTTCATACACGTGCGGGAACCACAGGTCACCCGCGGCGCCATAGCCGGTTGCATTACCTAGTGGGTCCTTGTTCCACAAGGCATCCTGTTGGTCCACGTTGGCCGGCACAAAGGTCTTGTCTTCGATGATCAGCGGGATCTGGGCGGAAGGAATGACGCCAGTGAATTGCGCAGGCAAAGGCGCAGCAACGCCAGCCGGAAGCGTGCCTGTCAGTTGTTGCTCAACCGGGTCGGTCACGACGTATCCGGCTTCCAGCCCGGCATAGGCGTTCAGGCGCGTCAGGCCCGTGGTACGGTCCTGGATGAAGGTGAAACGTGCCGACATGTCGTTCGGGAAATACATGTAGGTCGAACCAGCGCCGGGGTCGGTCATGTCTGGAGCGGTCTGCGCGCTGGCACCCTTGCCCAGGCCTGCTGCGTACGCGGCAACTTCGCCGGCCGGAGCGACCCATTGATGCGGAGAACCGGCGCTGACCCAAGGCGCTTGTCCGCCAACCAGATGCATCCCGGCGCGGTTCTGCGTGTAAGGAGTAACGCCATCGGCGCCGACTCCGGCACCGGTGATTGTGGGGTCAACTGGCAGGAACAGCTTGCCTCCGACAGGCAGATAGTTGGTGAATTTGACGCGAACCGCCGTGCCCTTGTTGGCCGTGATGACCGGACCCAAGTGGTGCGGGTTGTCATAGGCATAAACCGGAAGTCCCGCCGCGTCCAAAATCGGAAGTGGTGCTGCAGCGCCTACTGCTGGATAGAACAGTTGAATGTGCTTGCCCGGATTCGTCGCGGTGGATAGTTGCACATAGCCGCGCAAATGCGTTGCCTTGGGCAGATCGCTGTGCATTCTTTCAGTGAATTCGACAGCGGCGATTTCGTAATAGTCGTCAGCGGTGACCAAAGGTAGTTTGGTCACCGGGTCGATGACCAGAGGATTGGCCCACTTTTCGGCCACAGCCACCGGGATGTACTGGCCCAGTTTATTGGTCTTGCTGTACACGCCTGGCGCCGCACCTGGACCGAAGCCGGGAAGTGTATCGACGAACTTGCGCATCAACGTGCCGCTTTGCGCGGTGACCGGCAGCGCACTGCCGTCATTTCGAATTGATGTCACGCCGCCGACGATGGTCGGAGCAGGGCCGGCCGGGCTGTTGGCGTAATAGGTCGGCGTTGGCGTCGCAGGACTACCAGCGCCGAAGCCCGCACCGGCCAGCGCGACGTTGCCGGCGAACTGCGAGGTGATCGCGATGGCGACAGCCGTGGCAATCGGGCTGAATTTGAAAGAGCTGAGCTGAGGTTTCTTCACGATGTCTGACTCCCTGAAAATGAGGACCATTTATCTAAACTTGCTGGCAGAAGGCGTGACGCGAATTCTATGCGTCGCACCGGCTACCAATTCATATCTATATCAAAGTGCCGGCGCCAGATATTTCTGGCACCGGCGTTTGGCTTACGGTGCGGTGATCGGAGCAACCGCAGGCGTCGCCAACGAGTTGTTCGTCGCAGTCACAGTCGCCGAGTTGAACGCTGCCACATTGCTAACGGCTCCCAGAGTGAAGGTGTATGACGTGCCTGCTGTCAAACCGGTCACCGTTGCACCCGTGCTGGTTGGCTTGAACGTCGCGCTACCAGCGGGGCCGCCTGTCCAGGTCAGCAACAACCCAGCCACGTTGTTCTTATTCAGGGCGTTGTTGGCCCATTGCAAGGTGATCGACTTCGATCCAACCGCGTCGGCAGTACCGGAGAAGGCTACCGGAGCCAGCGTTGGCGAGTTGGTCAATCCGTTAGCAATCGTTGCCGCCGCCGTGGTACCGCTGAGCGTTGTGGCCGTGACAGAGAACGCATAGGTGGAGCCCGTGTTCAGGACGGCAGTCGTGAAGGCCGCCGCCGGAACCGTTGCGGGCGCAACAATGCCGATCGGTGTCACGGTCGTCGTCACCGCGAGCGCAGCGTTCGTCTCGGTCATGGTCACGGTATAGCTCGTCGCGCCTGGCACCGGAGTCCAGGCCAGAGTCACAGAGCCATCGGCATTCGTCACCTGCGTCAAGCCGGACGGCGCTGCGGAAGCCGCAGGTGTCGGCAATGTGGCGATGGCTACCTTAGACACCGTCAAGGTCACACCAGTCGCACCAAGCGTGGTGCTTGCAAGCGACGTAGTGAACTGGATGCCGTTGGCGTTGATCGAGGCGATGACCGTGCCTGGAGGGAAACCGCCACCGGACACAGAGGCACCGACAACCAAGCCAACGGTGCTAGCAACCGTCACCGTTGTGCCTGTTGTTCCATCAATTGACGCGCCAGTAACGGTAACCAGGCCTGGTGCCGGAGTTTGTTGAGCTGCCCCGTTTGTACCTTGCGTGAAGGCAGTGGCTGACGTACCTGCAACAGAATTACCCGCCGCGTTGTAGGCCACGACTGCGACTGATGTAGCGGAACCTCCTGCGGCAGCAGCTGCGGTCGCAAGTGCACCCGATGCGTCGACCAAGGTGGTAACGTTGGCGGGAACAAGGGCAAAAGGAACTGTTCCGGCCGGAACGAACCCATTAACAAGAGTCACATTGGTATAGATCTTGTAGCCGATTTCGTTCTTCGGGCTGCTGGTCTTCTCGGGATAGGCCGCATTGGTACCGGCAGTAGGAATGCCCTGGGCATCCTGACCACCGACCGGCGTCGTATCGACCCAGCTCAGCGTGTTGCCAGTCAGCGTCACAGTCGCCGGTGCGTCAGGCACGACGACGTTCGGGTGGAACACGAAGGGACGCATGAAGTCCTGCTCTTCGTGGCCCAGGATGTGGCAATGCCAGACGTATTCGTTGTCGAAGTCGGTCAGTTGGTTGCTATATTGACCGGTCGGGACAGCGGTACTCACACCATTCACCAGATAGGTCTGGGACAACGGTGCGCCACCGGTCATCGGGTCGACGTTGGTGAGGTACATGGTCGAACCGACAGCTTGCGACGGATCGAGCAGGCGATGGCTGGCGGGCACGCCGAACGGCAGCACCGGGCGTGAGGCCTTGACGGCGACGTACACGTCTTCCAGCGGGTTCATACGCAGTGTTTCCTTCCAGCCCACTTCGTTGGCTGCTGGCGGCCTGATGGTGCCGTCCCAGCCCACACGGTTGATGACCTGCACGTTGACCAGGTGGAAGTGCACCGGGTGCGAATCGACGCCGTTATGCGTGATCTTCCAGATCTGCGTTTCGCCATCATGAATGCCGTCGAGGTATTCGATCGGTGTATCGATGTAGGCCAGCGGGACCGTGGTAGCAATGGTGGCGGTGGAGAACGGCAGTTCTGCGGCCAGCGTGGCGTTCATGCGGCCGAAGACCGGGTCAAACAATTCCTGAATGGCCTTGTTGATGACCTTGAAACCGTTGGCGGTTACCGATGCCGTGGCACGCGTGCCGTCCGGGCCGAAGCCCGAGAAGGTGACGTTCGGCACTGTGGTGTAGCCCGCACCCGCAACGAAGTTGGTAAAGCCGGTGATGCGACCACCGGTGCCAACGGTCGGAGTAGCCGTAGCTGGAGCGCAGGTCAGGCTGCCGACGACAACCGGTGTGCAAAGCGGCGGATCGATGGTGACCGTGGTTCCTGCCGGATACAGCGAGCCGGCCGTATTCACCGCGATGTTCTGCAGCGCAAACACACCGCCGCCAAACACCCAATAGGGTGAGGCGCCGGAACCGGTACCAATGGGCGCGTAGGTATCGGTTTGGTTAGTACCAAAAGCAGAGTTGTAGACCGATTCCGGAACCAGATTCTTGGGCTGTGTCGCGGCATAGGCAACCGGCAGTGCAGTCCTCAATGCGTCGACGTTCAAGGGGCCGCCAGCGGCGCCCTTGGTTTTAGCCACTTTGAACTGCATGACGGTGCGGGTGTTGGGACCATAGCCCGGCGCCACGTCGTAGGCGCCACCGGCGGCGGTGTTGTCGCCCATGCCGGTGTAATAGTCGCTACGGGGGTCGTTACCGGGGAACGGCGCGGGTGCGTCGTTGTACAGGATCAGCGTTTGCCCGGCGTAGTTGCTGAAATCGACCAGCACGTCGGCGCGCTCGCCACCCATCAGCGTCAGGTCATGGTCCAGCACGTTGAAGACGGTGATGCTGCGAACGTTTTGCTCGTAGTTGACCGGTTGCGATTTCCACACCGCCACGGCGGGCAGCAAGCCGCCTTCGTTGCCGATCTGCACGATGTCGGGTCCGGCAGTAGCTGGATCGGGCACGCCACCGGCGCGGCCGTCAGTAGGCCAGGTGGCCGGGAAGCCAGCGGTCGGCGCAGCGGGGACCATCTTGATTTCAGTACAAGAGGCCGGGGATCCAATGCCGCCAGGAAAGACAGGGGCGGTAGGAGCAGTCGCGGATGGGTGGGTTGCGTCGCAAATCACACCATTGACGTCCGCCGCCTGATAAAAGCCGAGGTTGAAGGTACGGTCATTGCCGATGCTCAAGATGCGGAAGCGATAAGCCTTGGGTTCCACTTCCATGAACGGATAGGGCTGGCCATTGACTGTCGGGGTATCGAGGAAGGCTTCGGGTGTGGCGGTGACATCACCATACGCGCCCGAGGGCAGCGAATACTGCGCCGGGAACACCGGCCAGAACCAGGGACCCCAGTCCCAGCGACCGACCGGATTCGTGCCGTCGATGGAGTTTGGATCCTGATTGGTTTCATAGACGTGCGGGAAGTACAGGTCGCCGGGCTGACCCCAGTGGGTCAGATCCCACTTGGCATCTTGCGAGGCCGGCGTCTTGCCGTCGGAGGCGACCGCGTTGGGGCCGACGTTCTTGGGTACGAAAACCTTGTCCTGGATGACGAGCGGGATACCGACCGTGTCAAGGAGAGGAATAGCCGAAGGAAGCGTACCGCTCGGCATATGGAGTCCAGCAGCATCGACAAGGCCTGTGTTCAAGGCTTGGGCAACCATGGCCAACTCGGTCATGTCGTAAACGATCAGGCCAGACGCTTCGCCCGCATAGGCGTTGATTTTGGTCAGGCCGGAGACGTGGTCGTGATACATCATCAGACGACCGCTGAGGTTCATCGGGTAGTAGAGGGTCTGCGAACCCTGACCCGGATCGGGCATGTCCGGCACGTTCTGGTAGGAATCGCCAACGCCCATGCCATTGGGATGGTCTGCGTCCGTCATGGAGTAAGAGACATCCCCGCCCGGTGTAAACCACTGATGCGGCGTACCGTCGTTGGTCCAGGGGGAATCACCACCGTGCCAGTGGATGGCCACACGGTTCTGGGAGAACTTGACGGGTTTGCCAAAATTCAGGCCCGGAGTCTTATCTAGCACCGGACCAGAAACTGGGTTGCCTGCCGCATCAAGCACAGGCGTTCCGTTTGCATTGAACTGTTGCATAGTGACTGGGCCGCCACCGGCAATCGTTTCATCGATCGGGAGGTAGTATTCACCACCGGCGGGGGAGCCATGGGTTACGCCAGCCTTGTCCGTATAGGGCAGATAGTTGGTGAACTTAATACGCACCGGATTTCCGCTGGCTGCGACGATTGACGGGCCAAGGTAGTGCGGCCTATGCACGAAGAAGACCTGCTGATTAGTCGGATTGCCCTGGGCGTCTTTGACGTAGATCGGTGTGCCATCGGGATACACGCCCGGGATGTGCTCGCTACCGACTGCTGATGTGATGTCCTTAAGGCCCCCTGCAACAATGCCCGGAGTTTCGATTTGCACATAGCCACGCAGACGGGTCGGCTTGGCAAGATCGCTATGCAGTTGTTGGGTGTATTCGACGACCGCGATTTCATAGTAGTCATCGGTGGTTTTCACACCGGAGGGACTCACCCATGGTTCGGGCAGCGCCACGGGGATACCGCCCTGCAGGTCAGGGTTAGTCATGCTCTCGAGGGTTTCCAGGCCGTTGTAGGCGCCGCCGAGCTTGTCGACAAACTTGCGCAGCGGGGTACCGGTATCGACCGTCAGGCCGGTGGTGCTCAGGGCATGGGTGGTGGAATCCCACGCTGGCCGAATGCCCTGCGGGCTGGCAGCGTAGTAGGTCGGGACGTTTTGATCCTTCCCATTGAGGTCGGTGACCACGCCAAAGCCGGCGTTGGCAAACGCCACGTTCGCCGGGAATTGCGAGGCCAGCGCCAGCGCGATCACGGCGGCCACCGGATTGCGCTTGAATGTGTGACCGGAGATCTTCTTCATGACATTACCTTTCATTCCATTTACTCCCTAGCGTTAAGCTGTTTGCGTACAACGATTTAACTGGTGCGCCCGTGCGGAACGCGCTTTCGGCGTCCCTTTTGGCGGTAGGGTGATAGTCGCGGATATTCCCTGCGCTGCCACTACCGCTATTCCCTACACTTGATGATCGCAAACCCTACCGGACCGGTGGTGCAAACCCGCATCAATTGGTAGGGTTTGCACTACCGTCACCCGTGCCACAGGGGCAGGCCGTCAGAGAGAGACGGAACTGAAGCGACGGAAGAGGTCGAGCACGCGTGGCACGTAGGCCTGCGTCTCGGCGTAGGGCGGTACCTTGCTGCCATGGCGCAGCACCGCGTTTTCACCCGCGTTATAGGCCGCAAGGGCGAGCCGCGTGTCGTTGTGAAACAGGCGCAGCAAATCGGCCAGATAGCGCGCGCCGCCATTGATGTTTTGCTGGGCATCGCGGCTGTCTGCCACACCATAGCGGCGCGCCGTGGCGGGCAGCAGTTGCATCATCCCCACGGCGCCCTTGCTCGATAGCGCAAGCGGGTTGTAGCCTGATTCGGTGGCAATCACGGCGTGCAACAGGCGCGCGTCCACGTTGCTGTGGCGCGCCGCTTCATCCACCCAGCGGCCGTAGCTGCGGGCGCGATCCATCAGCGTATCTTTCACCAGCGCCACGGGGACGGGCAACGGTGTCGGACTGACCAGCGCCACGGGCTCGGGCGGTGCCGCCAGTAGCAGGCTGAAGCCTTCACCCAGAGGTACGTTGCTGAGCACCGTGCTCTGCCCTTCTTCCTGGCGCAAGAAGATGTCGCCCGCATGGGCGCCAGCCATCGCCAGGCAGAGCAGGGTCAGTAGCAGTGATCGGGGCAGCAGATGCATTGAGGATCCATGGCGCGGCGCATCAACCCGGTTCGGGGAAGCTGCCACCCCCGGATTTTGTCCCCTGGCGTGTTATCCGACGATGGGCCATTACCCGACTTTGTTAGGGTATTACCCTACCGGCTTTGGCCGCGACGGGCCGCGCCAAAAACCGCCGATGGTGGTATTTACCCGCATACGGCGCGACCAATGCGGGCTGGTCGGGCATTTGGACGGAGAATCAGCCACTGGAAGTCACTGTGACGCAAGGAAAACCCGCCATGACCCGAATTGAACAACGCAAGCTCGCGCGCTACCCGCTGCAAAAGCAGCCTGATGCCCAGCTCGTATTGCGGGTTGGCACGGTGCGCCACAACATCGGCGAAATCCGGGACATTTCTGATCACGGGATCAGCTTTCGGCTGGACAAGGGTGTCGATCCGGCGTCGCAGGTTGCGATTGAATATGCCGACCCCACCATCCAGGTCGAAGTCTACGGACAGGTAGCGTGGTGCTCTCGCATACCAGAGGTGCAGCCGCCGCTGCCCAGTGTCCCCGAGTTCATCCTGGGCATTGAACTGCTCAGCCCCATGACGCTGTACGCCGTGCTGCAAAAGCGCTGAGCGCGGATGACGATAATGCTGTTTGATAACGGGAACTACCATGTTTGATCAAGCCATCAAGAAAATCATGCGGCACGAGAAGTGCCTCACTGCCACCCCGCAGACCAGCGTCAGTGAGGCGGCAAAACTGATGGCCGCGAAGAATGCGGGCGCCATCATGGTGGTGGAAGATGAACAGCTGATTGGCATCTTTTCCGAGCGCGACGTGGTGTTTCGCGTGGTTGCAAAAGGTCTCGATCCGCGGGTGACGCCGCTGGTCAACGTGATGACGCCCTCGCCCAAAACGCTGGGGCCGGCGACCTCCTACGGCCACGCCATGCTGATGATGCACGAGAACGGTTTTCGCCACATTCCGGTGGTGGAAAACGGCCGACCGATCGGCATCGTGTCGTCGCGCAACGCGATGGATCCTGACCTCGAAGAATTCGTTTCCGAAGCGCGCAGGCGTGAGTACCATCGCTGACACCATAGGGATATGCGTTCCTTTCATAGTTTTTTTGCACCGAAAAATCAGCCTGCACGCCTAGAATCCGTCATATCCACAAGATAAAGACGGAGGCTTCATGTCCACTCCCGCGCTTGCCGCGCTGCGCTCCTACACCCAGGAACACGCAGGCCCGGCCGCCAACCGGCTCACCGATTTCGTCTCCGCGTATTTCGAGAACGCCGACCCCGACGAGATCCAGACCCGAGGCAGCGCCACCTTGATGGCCATGGCGAATGCCCATTGGCGCCTGCTGGCCACACCACCTTCACCGCAAAGCGCCAAGGTGCGGGTCTTCAATCCGACGCTGGCCGAAGACGGCTTCGTGAGCGAACACAGCGTGATCCAGATCGTGCATGACGACATGCCGTTCCTGGTGGACTCCGTCACGATGGCGGTGAATCGCGGGGGGCGCACCGCGCACTGGGTTGTGCACCCGCTGCTGGTGGTGCTGCGCGATGCGTCGGGCGCGGTCGTGCAGACCACCGTGGCCACACCCGGAATTGAAAAATCCAAACCGATCGAGTCGCTCATCCTGGTGGAATGCGACCGCATCGTGAGCGAAGGCGAACGCACCGCATTGGCCAACGAACTGCAGCGCGTGTTGGGCGACGTGCGCGCCGTGGTGCAGGACTGGCTGCCGATGCTGCACCGCCTCCAGGCGACGGGTGCTGCCTCCTCGCGCTCGACGCTGACTTCGGTGAATCAGCAGGAAGGCATCGATTTTCTGCGCTGGCTCGAAGATCAGCACTTCACCTTCCTCGGTGCGCGCGATTACGATCTGCAGCGCCAGGGCGATGTGGTGCGTCTGGTGCCCGTGCCCGGATCGGGCCTGGGTGTGTTGCGCGGCGAAGCGCAGACCGCGGTCACGCTGCTGCCCGCGGCGGCCGTGGCGCTGATCGATTCCGATCAGCTTGTGCTCGTGACCAAGGCCATGACGCGTGCCACCGTGCACCGCCCCGCCTGGCTCGATTACATCGCCGTCAAGCGCTTTGACGACGCCGGCCAGGTGGTGGGCGAAGCGCGTTTCCTGGGCCTGTACACGTCCACCGCGTATTCCGCCGCGGTGCGCGACATCCCGCAGGTGCGCCGCCGTGTGGCGCAGGTGATAACGGCCGCGGGCGTGCTGCCCGAGAGCCACGCCGCCAAGTCGCTGCAGGCGATTCTGGATGCCTATCCACGCGACGAACTGTTCCAGATCGATGCCGCCACGCTCAGCGAGCACGCCATCGGCATCCTGCGCCTGCAAGAGCGCCAACGCACCCGCGTGTTCCTGCGGCGTGACCCCTTCGGGCGGTTTACCTCGGCCCAGGTTTTCGTGCCGCGCGAGCGCTTCAACACCGAGTTGCGCATCAAGATCGGCAATGAACTGTCGCAGGCGCTGGACGCCCAGTCGCTCGAATTCACGCCCACCCTGACGGACGCACCGCAGGCCCGCATTCACTACCTGGTGCGCGCCCGGGATCAGGCTCCCCACAACGTGGATCTGGCGGGGCTGGAGGCACGCATAGCGCGGCTGACGCAACGTTGGGAAGACGATTGCACCCAGGAACTGCTGCAGGTGCATGGCGAAGGCGCCGGACTGACGCTGGCGCATCGTTTTGCCGACGCCTTCCCGAGCGCATATCGCGAAGACTTCACCGCCGCTGTGGCCGCGGGTGACGCCGAGGTACTGGCCGCGCTGACCACGGACTCCCCGCTTGCGGTCAAGCTCTATCGCCCGCTGGACGCGGGCGCAGGCCAACTGCGTCTGAAGGTTTACAACCGGGCCAAGGTGGCGCTGTCGGACTCGCTGCCGGTGCTCGAACGCATGGGTGCGCGCGTGCTCGACGAACATCCCTACCGCGTCGGCAATGGCAGCGAGAGCGAAGAATTCTGGATTCACGATCTGGGTTTGCAGTTGCCTGCAAGCACCGAACTGGCCACCATCAAGCCGCGTTTTGAAGCCTTGTTCGTGCTGGCCTGGAGAGGCGAGGTGGAGAGCGACGATCTGAACAAGCTCGTGCTGACCACCACGCTGGAGCCGCGCGCGATTGCCGTGCTGCGCGCCTACACGCGCTACTTCAAACAACTTGGCTTTGCTTTCAGCCAGAGCTACATCGAGGCGGCACTCAACAAGAATCCGCTGATCGCACAGCAGATAAGCGCCCTGTTCGAAGCCCGCTTCGACCCGGCACGCGAGGCGGATCGCGCACAGAAACAGCAGGCGATTGCGCAGGACATTGAAGCCCGGCTCGGTGCCGTGGCGAGCCTGGACGAAGACCGCATCCTGCGCCAGTTCCATGCCAGTGTGCTCGCGACCACGCGCACCAACGCCTGGCAAACAACGACCGCTGGCGTCAACAAACCGTACCTCAGTTTCAAGTTCAATCCGCGCGCCCTGCCGGGTGTGCCCGAGCCCAAGCCGCTGTTTGAGATCTGGGTCTATTCGCCACGGGTCGAAGGCGTGCATCTGCGCAACGGCAAGGTGGCGCGCGGTGGCCTGCGCTGGTCGGATCGGCGCGAGGATTTCCGCACCGAGATTCTGGGTCTGGTCAAGGCCCAGCAGGTAAAGAACACGGTGATCGTTCCGGTCGGTTCCAAGGGCGGTTTTGTGCTCAAGAATGCGCCGCCGGCGAGCGAACGCGACGCCTTCATGGCAGAAGGCATAGCCTGCTACAAGCTGTTCCTGAGTGGCCTCTTGGACATCACCGACAACCTGGTGCGCGGCGCCGTTGTGCCACCGCGCCAAGTGGTGCGTCATGACGCCGACGATCCTTATCTGGTGGTGGCGGCGGACAAGGGAACGGCGACCTTTTCGGACACAGCCAACAGCGTCTCGGCCGACTACGGTTTCTGGCTGGGTGACGCCTTTGCCTCGGGTGGCTCGGTCGGCTACGACCACAAGAAGATGGGCATCACGGCGCGCGGCGCCTGGGAGTCGGTGAAGCGTCATTTCCGCTCGCTGGGCGTGGACACGCAAAGCACGCCGTTCACGGTGGTGGGCATCGGCGACATGTCGGGCGACGTGTTTGGCAACGGCATGCTGTTGTCCGACCACATCCAGCTCGTGGTGGCTTTCGACCACCGCCATATCTTCATCGACCCTGCGCCCGATGTGGCGCGCTCGCTGGCTGAACGCAAGCGCCTGTTCGAGCTGCCGCGCTCCAGTTGGGACGACTATGACAAGAGCCTGATCTCTGCGGGCGGCGGCGTCTATGCGCGCAGCGCGAAATCGATCAAGTTGTCGGCACAGGCGCGCGCCGTGATTGGCGTGGAGGCCGAAGAATGGGCTCCGGTTGACCTGCTGCGCGCGATTTTGCAGGCCCCCGTGGACCTGCTCTATAACGGCGGCATCGGCACCTACGTGAAGGCATCCTTCGAGAGCCATGCGCAGGTCGGCGACAAGGCCGGCGACGCCTACCGCGTGAATGGCAACGAGCTGCGCTGCAAGGTGCTGGCCGAAGGCGGCAACCTGGGTTGCACGCAAAACGGTCGCATCGAGTTCGCGCAAAAAGGCGGCCGGATCTACACCGATGCGATCGACAATTCGGCCGGCGTGGATTGCTCCGACCACGAGGTCAACATCAAGATCCTGCTGGACCGCGTGGTGGAAGCGGGCGACCTGACGCTCAAGCAGCGCAATGATCTGCTGGCTTCGATGACTGATGAAGTGGGCCACCTGGTGCTGGAGGACAACTACTACCAGACCCAGGCGCTGGACATCGCCAGCCATCGGCCGATCTATGTGCTGGACGGACAGCAGCGCCTGATGCAATGGCTTGAAGGCGCTGGCCGCTTGCATCGCGCCATCGAATTCCTGCCCAGCGACGACGAGATCGCACGCCGCCGCGCTCGCAAGCAGGGACTGACCGCGCCCGAAGGTGCGGTGCTGCTGGCCTACGCCAAGATGTCGGTGTTCGACGACCTGGTGGCGAGCAACCTGCCCGACGATCCGTTCTTCAGCCGCGCACTGCAGGCCTACTTTCCGAAAGCGCTGTGCGAGAAGTTTGGTGACGCCATCAACGCCCATCCGCTCAAGCGCGAGATCATCGCCACGTTCGTCGCGAACACGGTGGTGAATCGCACGGGCGCCACGTTTGTCAACTTCCTGGCGGCCGAGGCCGCCTCCTCCGCGGCCGACGTGGTGCGTGCCTACACGCTGGCGCGCGAGGTGTTTGACCTGGAGCCGCTGTGGGATCAGATCGACGTGCTCGACGATCGCGTGTCGACCGAATTGCAGCTTGATCTGCTGAGCCGGCTGATCGCGATTGCGCAGCGCGCCTCGCGTTGGATGTTGCGCCTGCGCTCCAAGGAATCCGACCTGCCCACCTTGATCCGGCGCTACCAGCCCGGTGCGCGTGAACTGCGCAGCCAGTTGGATGCCTGGCTTCCGTCCCAGGCCCACGCGGGCTGGAACGAGGCCACGCAGGCACTGGTGCAGGCCGGAGTGGCACAGGCGCTGGCGCAAAACCTGAGCGCGCTCGAATTCATCTTCCCGGTGCTCGATCTGGTGGACCTGGCGCAAAGCGCCAACACCGGCCTGGAGCAGGCGGCTCGCGCCTATTTTGGCGTGGACGACGAACTGGGCTTGAGTGGTTGGCGCAAGGAGATCAACCGCCTTCCCACCGAAACCCTTTGGCAGACCCAGGCCCGAGGCAGCGCACGCGACGACGTGTATTCCATCGCCAGTCAGATCACGCGTGGTTTGTTGTCGCGTGGCGAGAGCGTGAACGACTGGTCCGGGAGCCATCGGTCGGCGATCGATCGCCTGCGCAAACTGCGCCTGAGCATCAGCGCGCAGAGCGCCGACCTGGCACCGATTTCGGTGGCGCTGCGGGAGCTTCGGCATCTGAGCTGAGCAGCAAACGCTCGGCGACACGCAGGTCGTCCAGCGTGTCGACATCGGTGATGCAGCCCACATCATTCACGGCCAATTCAAACGCGGCGTGGCGACGCACGACGCCGGCCGCGCCCTGATCGCCACGCAGGTCCTGCAACTCCGCAGCGCAGCGGGCAGAAAAGCCGACCGGGTGTCCACGCTGCCCCTGACAGACAGGCACAACCACCTCGTGTTCGCACAGTGACCGGGCCACCGCGCGCAGGGTCTCGGCCTGAATCAAGGGCAGATCCGCAGGCAGCATCAACCAGCCTGGGGATTGCGCCGTGGCGCGCACGGCCGCCGCGATGGAATCGCCCATGCCGGGCTCGCCGCCCTGCTCCAGATGCCAGGGCAAACCACTTGCAAACACGGCGTCCAGAGTGTGCTGCAGCACGGTCTTGCCGGCCAGCAGGGCCTGCAGCTTGTGCGTGCTGCCACCGCTCGCGCTGAAGCGCGTGCCGCGGCCCGAGGCCAGAACAATTACCGTGGGAGAATTCACGTGAACAGCTTAACAGTCGGCGCCACGTCGCGTGAATCCATCCCTCCATGAAAATATCCGGTTTCAAACTTCTGCGCATCATCGCCTGCGCCATCGCCTTGAGCGCCTGCAGCGGCGAGCCCGAGGACACGCGTCCGGGCCAACCGGTGGCGCATCGGCGGCAAATTTTCAAGCAGTTCACGCGCACGCTCGAACCCATGGGCATGGTGGCGCGCGAACGCAAGGCTTTCAATCGCGCCGACTTCCTTGCCAGCGCGCTGGAATTGAAGCAGCTGGTGGGTCAACCATGGCACTACTTCCTGCCCGACACCAACTACCCGCCCAGCCACGCCAAGCCCGAAGTCTGGCTCCAGCCAGCCGAATTCAAACTGGCGCAGGACACGTTTCAGTCAAAGGCGAACGCTCTCGCCGCGCTGGCGCGAGACGGCACTATCGAGGATCTTCGCGCCGCCGTGAATGATGTGGAACGAAGCTGCAAGAGCTGTCACAAGCAGTTCCGCAACAACAGCTGACGCCGCCATGGCGGGGCATCAGACTTGGGAAGGCGCCAGCTTGAAGTCGATGAAGCCGCGCTCCACGTTGGTCGACACAAGCTTGACGCGCACTTTTTCGCCCACCCTGAGCGCCGCCGGGCCGTTCATCAGCCTGCCCTCGGCTGGCGGCGTAAACACCCGCACCCAGACACCATCGCTGCCGCTGCCGGTCACCAGCGCGTCAAAACGCTGGCCAATGCGCGACTCCAGCAACAGCGCCGCTTCGGACTTTCGCATCTGACGTTCCACCTTCTGCGCCGCATCCTCCTGACGGGTGCAGTGCGCGGCCAGGTCGGTCAACTCGGCATTCGAATAGGGCGGCGGGCGTTGCGCCAGCGCGGCCTTCAGCATGCGCGAGGTGATCAGGTCAGGATAGCGACGATTGGGCGCAGTGGAATGGGTGTAGTCGCGCACGGCCAGGCCGAAGTGTCCGATGGGCGCGGCACCCGGCGTCTCCAGCACGTACTCGCCCCGACCCATGAGCTTCACGATGACCAGCGAAAGATCGGGAAAGCGCAGCGCATCGGCTTTGTGACGCTTCGCCAGGAACGTCTCCAGCGCCCTGGCGTCGGGTTCGGCGGGTAGCGTCTCACCATAGTCCTTGGCGACGGCCACAATGCGCAGCCAGCGCTCGGGCGAGCGCACCACGCGCCGCAGCGAAGCACCCTTGTGCGCGGCCAGAAAACGCGCCGTGCAGCCGTTGGTGGCGATCATCACCTCCTCGATCAACTGGCGCGCCCGGTTCTGCACCTGCTGGCGGATGTCGACCACCTGCTCACCCTCGAACACGGCGCGGGGCTGGATTGTTTCGAGCTCGAGCGAGCCTTGCGCATGACGGCGCGCACGCAGTTGCTGCGCCAGCGCGTCCTGCGTGCGGAGTTGAGCCTCCATTCCCACCACGGCTGCAGCCGCAGCGGGCAGCGCGCCCTCGCCTTCGATCCAGGCGCTGACGGCGTCGTAGGCCAACTTGGCACGATTGCGCACCCGCGCCCGGTACAAAGTTGAACTCCGGAGCGCGCCATCGGCCTCGAACACCATCTCGGTCACCAGAGCCAGTCGATCTTCGTTGACGCTGAGCGAAGTCAGATCGGTGCTCAGGCGCTCGGGCAACATCGGAAAGATGCGCGCCGAGGTGTAGACGGAAGTGGTGTTGATGCGCGCATGCTCGTCGATCGGACTGCCCTTCTTCACCAGCGCGTCCACGTCGGCGATAGCCACCCACAGCTTGACCACGCCATGTGCCAGCAGGTCGCTCACGGTGAGCTGATCGAGATCGCGCGAGTCGTCGTTGTCGATGGAACACCACAGCAACTGCGTCAGGTCGCGGATCGACTCATCGGCGTCCTGACCCGCCCCGCCGATGGCTGCCAATTGCTGTTCCACGCTGGCCGTAAATTCGGGCTGCAGTCCGCGCTCTGACATGGCGCTGGTGGCCAGACGAACCAGGTCGGAGCGGTGATGGTGATGGTGATGGTTGATCTGCATGGTTCAATGGTTCTCTGAGAGGGCCGCATCAGCAGCCTGAAGCTGTCCGGTGATGCGACCGTCGACCACCTGGATGATCTTGTCGCAGCGTTGCGCAAGTGCGGCATTGTGCGTCACGAAAAGCACCGTCGTGCCGTGCTCGCGGTTGACGCGGCGCAGCAGTTCGAACACGGCGTCGGCGCTCTTGCTGTCCAGGTTGCCAGTGGGTTCGTCTGCGAGCAGCAGCGCCGGGTTCATGGCCAGGGCGCGAGCCACCGCCACGCGTTGTTGCTGGCCGCCGCTCATGTTGCCGGCAAGATTGTCCTGCCACGGCGTCAGGTCGACGCTCGCTATCAACCCGGCGGCGCGCTCACGCATGGCCTGATTGGGAAACCCGGCGGCACCCAACATTGGAATCATCACGTTCTCAAGTGCCGTGAAGGCCGTGATCAGGTGGTGGTACTGAAAGACGAAACCGATGGCGTGGCCGCGCAAGCGTGTCAGCGCGCGATCATCCAGTGTGGTGGTTTCCTCGCCGCACACCTGCAGCGTGCCGCTGCTGGGTCGATCCAGCAGACCCACGATGTTGAGCAGCGTGCTCTTGCCCGAACCCGAAGGCCCCATCACGGCGCAGAACTCGCCTTTGCGCAGCGTGAGATCGATGCCGTGCAGCACCTCGGTCTCGATCGGCGTGCCGCGGTTGAAGGCCTTGCACACGCCGCGCAACTGCACCACGACCGGGCCTGCCTCCGGCGGCTTGGTCGCAGCGCCCGCAGAAGTGGAAACGTCAACCACGGATCGCCACCACAGGGTCAAGTCGCGCCGCGCGCAGCGCCGGCGCGAAAGCAGCCACCAATCCGGTCAGCGAAGCCAGCAACAGCGCAGCGGTGAACAACATGGGATCGAACACCAGCGGAAACATCTGCGTGCCATCGGCGTTGCGCGCATAGCGCTGCCACAGCATCAACGCCACCGCGCCGATGCCGCAGCCGACGACGGAGCCGCCAAGACCCAGCAATCCGCCCTGCAGCAGGAACACGCGCAGGATCTGGCCCTGCGAAATACCCATGGCGCGCAGGATGCCGATCTCGCGCGATTTCTGCACCACCACCACGACCAGCACGCTGGCGATGCCGAAGGCCACGGAGAGTCCGACAAAGAAGCGGATGGCGGTATTGGCCGTGGTCTGCGCGCTCACGGCGGCGAAGAACTGCGCACTGGTCTTGATCCAGCTGTCGGCCTCCACGCCCGTGGTCACGGTGATGCGCTGCGCGATGTCCTCGGCCGCGTAGACGTCGCTCACGGTCACTTCCAGACTGGTGACGCCGCCGGCAATGCCCAGCAGGCTTTGGGCCGTGTGCAGTGCCACAAAGGTGTTGCGCTGGTTCGCGCCCTTGCTGCCCAGATCGAAGACGCCGGCAATCGTGAGCGTGCTGATGCCGCCATTGGCGGTGGTGACCCGCAATTTATCGGCCACATCAACGCCCAGGTCGTTCGCCAATTCGGTCCCGACGAGGATGTCGGTGGCGCTCAGCCGGGTCGTGCCCCGCACCAGCTTGTCGTTCAGATTGACGATGCGGAAATACTGCTCGGGCTCGATGCCGACGACGGTGATGGCGCGGCTGGCACTGCCCCGCACGACGAGCGCCGAACCTCCGGCCACGGGTGTCACCACCAGCACCTCGGGCTGGCCCTGGATCTGCGCGGCCACCGCCTGCCACTGGTCGATGCCTTTGAGCCGCTGCAGCGGCGGCTGCACGATGGCGCCCTCCACTTCGCCCGGCGCGGCGTTGGCACCCAGACGCAAGGGTCGCGTCATCTCCTTGGGCGGCAGCAACTGGATGTGGGCCTGCGCCGACAAGACGCGTCGGATGAAGTTGCCCTGCATCCCCGCCAGCAGCGCCGACATGAAGACGATCACGGCGACACCGATGGCCACGCCGGCGATGATGAACAGGGTTTGCAGACGTCCTTCGCGCAGGAAGCGGATGGACACGATCCACTCAAAAGGAAGCCAGGTGCGAAACATCGCTGGCGCTCTCAGTGGGAAGCCGCGGTGGCGCGAACGCTGGCACCGGGTTCGATGGCCGCAGCCGCTGGAATCACTGCGTCGCCTTCGTGCAGTCCGTCGAGCACCTCGACCCAGCCGCCGCTGCGCAAACCCAGCCGCAGCGTACAGCGCACGCCGTGACCGTCCTGCACGCGCAGCACCCAGGGCGATGACCCTTCGGCATCGTGTACGGCACTGGACGGGATCAGCAAGGTTTGCGGTCGCCGGGCCACCTCGATGTCCACGGACACCGTCATGTCCTGCCGGATCATGGCGGGCGGCGAGAGCACATCGAGCTTGACCTCCACGGCACCGGTCTGTGCGTTCACCCCCGGATTGATGTACACCAGTTCTGAGGCGAAGCGTTGTTGTGGGTACGCGTCAGCGGATGCCAAGGCCTTCTGTCCCAACGCCAGCAGGCGCAGATTTTTCTCGTCGATCTCCACCACCAATTGCATGCGGCCGGCGGGCGAGAGTGTCATCAGAACTTTGCCCGGTTGCACCACGTCTCCCACTTCCACGTTGCGCCCGATCAGCGTGCCATCCATGGGTGCGCGGATGAGCGTGTAAGCCGAGCGGGCACGCGCCGCCTGCGCGTTCGCCTGCGCCTCGGCCACCGCAGCCACGGCCATTGCGGTATCGCTGCCCGCTGCACCGGCCGTTTCAAGCTGCTTGCGCGCCGAGTGCACTTGGGCGTCGGCCAGATCGACTGCCTTGCGCGAATCCTCCAGCCCGGCCTCGCCGATGAAGTTCTTCTCGAAGAGATCCTGATTGCGGCGCAGCGTGGAGCGTGCGTTGTCCAGATTCACCTGGGCCTGACGCAGGTTCTGTTCTGCCACCGGTGCCTGGACTTCGCGCAATTGCCGCAGCCGGGCCTGCGCCTGGGTGACGGCCAGTTCGGCCTGACGGGCACTGGCGCCCAGTTCCGCCGAGTTCAGTTCGACCAGCAAATCGCCCGCCTTGACATTTTGTCCTTCGGCCACCGGAACGCGTACCACCGAGCCCGTGATCTGGGCGCCGATATCCACCCGGTGCGGCGTCTCCACATGTCCGCTGGCCACGACGGTCTGCACGAAGTCGCGCCGCACCACCTGCTCGGTCGCCACCTCGGGACCCTGCCACCAGCGCGCCAACGCCAGCGCCAGCAGCGCCACGACCAGCACGGCCGCCAGAATCTTCCAGCGGTGTTCGCGAATCAGTGAGAGGTCAGTCATTTATGTCTACCGGAAAAGGGGCATCTGAAATGCCTCAGGGGCCGCAAGCCCACGCGACCCGGTGGTTGGAGAGATGAAGTGTCAATCCAGAAGAAATTCTGTTCCCCGGACCCAAGGTGTTTGCTGATCCATGTCAACGGAACCGGTTCGACTTGCGGGCGTGCACAACGCGCAAGAGGATTTACCGTCACCCTGCTGAGCGGGCCAAAGTATGATGCTCATCTCGCCACCAATATCGCCTCGCATGCCGCGTAGTCAACCGCCTGCACAGTCTCCGCGAAACTCGCTTTTGGCGATGCTGTTCGCCGCGCGGTCGGGCGATGCATCCGGTTGGATTTACCGCGCGGTTGGCGTTCTGTTACCCGTGTGGGCCTTGCTGGCGTGGCTGGGTTCTGGCTATTACAGCGCCAACATGGCCGACCAGGCGTACCGTGAAGGCTACGCGCAGGCGCACAGCCAACTCGACGGGATCACGGGAGAAATCGACAATGCGCTGCGCATACTGCGCAACATGCCGCGCGTACTTGCAGGCGAAGATGCGGTGCAAAAGCAACTGGGCACATTTGGGCCACAGGTGCAGCCTTCACGCCTGTCCTACGAAGCGCGCAAGCGCCTGTGGACCGACACCGGGGAACGTAACGGTCTGCACAACTTCTTGCTCACGGCAGCTGCCGGGCTTGATGCTGAAGTCGTGTGGATCGTGAATGCGGCAGGCGACTGCATCGCCTCCAGCAACGCCCAGAAGCCGGCAAGTTTTGTCGGCACCAACTATGGCGAGCGCGAATACTTTCGACAGTCGCGAAAAGGTCAGCCGGGTCAGCAGTACGCCGTCGGCAAAGTCACCGGAGTGCCCGGATTGTTCTATTCCTTCCCAGTGATGAACGACAGGAATCAGTTCATCGGGGCGGTCGTGGTAAAGCGGGACATCTCGGACTTTCTGCGCTGGACGCGGCCCAACAACGCCTTCATCGCCGACTCCAACGGCGTCGTCGTGCTGACCGAAGACAAGGCGCTAGGCTACCGCGTCATGCCCGGCAGTTCCCTTGCCGCCATATCGAATGAGACCAGGGTGGCACGCTACAAGGCGATGCAGCTTGCGAACGCCGACATCAGCGAGTGGGAAAATGGACGCTACCGCGAGGTCGTGACGATCGCGGGTGCAGCGGTACCCGTGGCGCTGGTGTCAAAACGCGCGGCAGACGGCAACGTCACGGTGTACTTGCCACGGGCGCTGCCCGAACTCATCCGCATCGAAACCGAACGCTGGTGGATCTTTGTCCTGGTCACACTGGCGGGCAGCATGCTCATCCTCGCTGCCATGGCGTTGCTGCTGTACCTGCGCGCCAATCGCGCGGCCCGGGACGCGGCGGAGAGCGCCAGCCAGGCCAAGTCGCAGTTCCTGGCCAATATGTCGCACGAGATTCGTACGCCCATGAACGGCGTCATCGGCATGGCAAGGTTGTTGCTGGACACCCAACTCGATCCTGAACAGCGCGGTTTCGCGCGCGATATCGCCGTGTCGGGTGAATCCCTGCTGGCCATCATCAATGACATTCTTGACCTGTCCAAGATCGAAGCCGGCCACATGGAGTTCGAGCATCATCCGTTCTCGGTGACGGCACTGACGGATGCCATCACCTCGCTGCTCAAGGTGAGAGCGACGGACAAAGGCATTGGCTTCGAGGTTGATGTTCCAGCCAACGCTGGGGGGACATTTCTCGGAGACAGTCTGCGCCTCCGCCAGGTGCTGCTCAACCTCGCGGGCAATGCTGTCAAGTTCACCGAGCGCGGCGAGGTTCGGGTGAAGGTGCTGCGCCAGGAAAAAGGTCTGCGCTTCGAGGTGCATGACAGCGGCATCGGCATTCCCGAGCAGGCGCGCAATCGACTGTTCTCCAATTTCAGCCAGGTCGATGCATCGACCTCGCGCAAGTTCGGCGGTACCGGCCTGGGACTGGTCATCAGCAAGCGCCTGGTTGAAGGGATGCGCGGCCGTATCGGCATCGAGAGTGTCGAGGGAAAGGGCAGTTGCTTCTGGTTCGAATTGCCGCTGGACGCCACTGCAGCGAACGCGCCCGAGAGCGCCGGCACATCCGCAGAGCCCCCATCGGCAAGAGAATCTGTTAGCGCAGCGGCCATGGCAACCGGACCGACACCAAACGATGCGCAGCGCATTCTGCTGGTCGAGGACAACAAGATCAATCAGAAGCTCGCGCTGGCCATGCTCACGCGATTGGGCCGGCATGTCGATCTGGCGGAGAACGGATTTGAAGCCGTGGCCGCGGCCGCCAGGCAGCACTACGCATTGATTCTGATGGACATGCAGATGCCGGAGATGGACGGGATCGAAGCCACCCGGCAGATCCGTGCCGGCACGGGTCCGAATCGGGCCAGTCCCATCGTCGCACTCACCGCCAATGCCATGCAATCCGATCAGCACGCCTGCCGCGACGCCGGCATGGACGATTTCCTGACCAAGCCCTTCAGCCGCGACGTACTTGTCGCCTGTCTGGAACGCTGGCTGCCCACCGAAGCCGGGACGGCGCCGGTCGATCTACCCGTGACACCGGTGTGACGGTCTGGCCGCATGACGAATCCCGTTTCTGCCGCAGTCCAGCCGCGCAACCCGCTGCACGGACTGACGCTTGAGGCCATCGTCACGGCGCTGGTGGCGCATTACGGTTGGACCGGATTGGCCGAACGGATTCCCGTGCGCTGCTTCGCCAGTGACCCCAGCATCGCCTCCAGTCTGAAGTTCCTGCGCAAGACGCCGTGGGCGCGCGACAAGGTGGAAAGCCTGTACCTTTTCATGCTGCGCGAGTTGCGCCGCGGCAGCCATCGCTCATCTTCTTAGAAGGGTCAGGCGACCAGTTGCATGCGCTGGCGTCGCGCCGCCTCTTCGGCACGGGTATCGTCAATTTCGCGCAGCACGCCGCTCAGGTCGACGCTGCCTTGCTTGCGCTCGAAGCGCCCGGTCAATGG
>CAILAY010000119.1 GCA_903832285.1 uncultured beta proteobacterium
GCGTGGCCGCCGTATCCACGATCAGCACGCTGCCGCAATTGGCCTTGGTCATCATGCAGGCCGCCTCCCAGATGTTGGCCTGCGGGCCCAGGCTGATGACGTGACGTTGGGACATGGATTGAAAAACGGTACGTTCAGGCATGATGTAGCCCCTTTCAAATAACGATGTAGATTCGGATTCCCTATCTGCCCGCCTGCGGTCAGCGCAGCGCGTCGTTTATCCTGTCCAGCGCCTTGGCGCCCGGACAAAGCTGACCCTCGCGCAACGTGTTGAGCGGCTTGTTGCTGGTGTTGAGTGAAGTGTGCAGATCGGTCGCGAGTGGATCCAGATACAACAGTCCTGTCACGACTTCACCACGGGCCTGGTGCGTCTGCATATAGCTCATGGCGGCGTAGCGGTCGGTGGCATCGTAGTCCGGGTGCAGTTTACGCAGACGCAGCGTCGAGCCGTCATGCTGCTGGACGTCCACAACTTCTCCTGGTGCGTACTTCGTGGTGATCTCGTCGCGTGTGGTGATGAAGTCGATGCGACTCACCGCATCGTTGTGCTGACGCACGTAGTCGTAGCTCTTGGTGCTGCCGCCGTGGTTGTTGAACGTCACGCAGGGGCTGATGACGTCGATGAACGCCGCACCGCCGTGCGCCATGGCGCCCTTGATCAGGGGCACGAGTTGTTCCTTGTCACCAGAAAAACTGCGCGCCACATAGGTAGCGCCAAGTTGCAGCGCCAACCCGACCAGGTCAACGGGTGAGTCGCTGTTGATGACGCCTTTCTTGCTCTTGGAGCCTCGATCCGCCGTGGCCGAAAACTGCCCCTTGGTCAACCCATAGACCCCATTGTTCTCCACGATGTAGCACATGCGCACGCCGCGCCGCATGGCGTTGGCAAACTGACCCAGCCCGATGGAGGCCGAGTCGCCGTCGCCAGATACCCCAAGGTAGAGCAGATCGCGGTTCGCCAGATTCGCGCCCGTCAGCGCAGAAGGCATGCGGCCGTGCACGGTATTGAAGCCGTGCGAGGCGCCCAGGAAATAGTCAGGCGTTTTGGAACTGCAGCCGATGCCGGAGAGCTTGGCCACACGGTGCGGTTCGATGTCCAGTTCCCAGCAAGCCTGAATGATCGCGGCTGAAATCGAGTCGTGCCCGCAGCCAGCGCACAGCGTGGAGATGCGGCCCTCGTAGTCGCGGCGCGTGTAGCCAACCTTGTTGGGCGTCAGCGTGGGGTGGTGCAGCCGGGGTTTGGCGATGTAGGTCATGCAAGCTCCTTGTGCTGTTTCTGGGCTGCGGTCTTGAGCGCACTTTCACGAATGGCGTTGGCGATGAAGCGCGCCGTGATCGGCGTGCCGTCATAGTGCAGCACCCGCACCATTTGTGCCGGGTTGACGTCCAGTTCGTTCACCAGCATGGAGTGCATTTGCGCATCGCGGTTCTGTTCGACCACAAACACCTTGTCGTGCGCCGCGATGAAATCGGCGACCGACTGCGGGAACGGAAACGCCTGCAGGCGCATCGCGTCCAGGTGCACAGCTTCAACTTCCAGCACGTCAAGCGCCTCGCGCATGGCAGGCGCGGTGGACCCAAAATAGATCACGCCCAGCCTGGTCTCCTGCTGTGCCTTGCGCAGCAACGGCTGCGGCACAAGGTCGGCCGCCGTTTTGAATTTCTTCAGCAGCCGCTCCATGTTGTAGATGTAGTCGGGTCCGCGCTCGGAGTACTGCGCGTAGGGATTGCGTGTCGTGCCGCGCGTGAAGTACGCGCCCTTGCTTGGGTGCGTGCCGGGCAGCGTGCGCCAGGGGATGCCGTCACCGTCCACGTCCTTGTAGCGACCAAAGTCTTTCCCCGCCTCCAGTTCCTCCGCCGTCATGACCTTGCCCGTGTCGTACCTTCTGGCATCGTCCCAGACGAAGGGTTTGCACAGGCGCTGGTTCATGCCGATGTCCAGATCGGTCATGACGAAGATGGGCGTCTGCAAACGGTCAGCCAGATCCAGCGCCGCGGCCGAGTGGGTAAAACATTCGTGCGGATCCTGCGGAAACAGCAGCACGTGCTTGGTATCGCCATGTGATGCATAGGCACAGGAGATCAGATCAGCCTGTTGCGTTCGCGTGGGCATGCCGGTGGAGGGTCCGCCGCGCTGCACGTTGATGATGGTCACCGGAATCTCGGCAAAGTAGGCCAGACCGATGAACTCGGTCATGAGCGACACGCCAGGTCCCGAGGTTGCCGTAAAGGCGCGTGCGCCGTTCCAGCCTGCACCCACCACCATGCCGATGGAGGCGAGTTCGTCTTCCGCCTGCACGATCGCGAAGTTGTGCTGGCCCGTGGCGGGATCGATGCGGAACTTTTCACAATACTTCTGAAACGCCTCAGGCACCGAGGTCGATGGCGTGATCGGGTACCAGGCTGCGACCGTCGCACCGCCATAGACGAGCCCCAATGCGGCCGCGGAGTTGCCATCGGTGAAGATCTGGTCGCCAACCTTGTCAGAGCGGCGCACGCGAATGCCCAGCGGTGCATCCAGGTGTTCCTTGACAAAGTCTCGCCCCAGGTGCAGCGCCTGGATATTCGAGTCAAGCAGTCGTTCCTTGCCCTTGTACTGTTCCGCAAAGAGTTTCTCGAACACTTCAGCTTCCACGTCCAGCAGCACCGACAGCGCACCTACGTAGATGATGTTTTTGAACAGCTGACGCTGGCGCGGATCGGAATAAGCGGCATTGCTGATCTCCGTCAAGGGCATGCCGATCGTATGCACGTCCTTGCGAAATTTTGACTCGGGAATAGGCCGTGTGCTGTCGTAGAAAAGATAGCCGCCGGGCTCGATTTCTGCCAGATCGGCGTCCCAGGTCTGCGGGTTCATGGCCACCAGCATGTCCACACCGCCGCGCCGTCCGTGGTAGCCCTTTTCGCAGACCCGTGCCTCGTACCAGGTCGGCATGCCCTGGATGTTGCTGGGGAAAATGTTGCGCGGACTCACCGGTACACCCATGCGCATCACGGCCTTGGAGAACAGTTCGTTGGCTGAGGCCGAACCTGAGCCGTTGACGTTGGCAAACTTGATGACGAAATCGTTGATGGCTTCAATGCGCTTCATGCTGTTACCTTCCGGGCGTCACGGCAGCCGGACCCGGCCTGCGTGGTATTCAACAAAAACTTCTGCATGTCCCAGGCTCCGGTGGGGCAGCGCTCGGCACACAGACCGCAGTGCAGGCAGACGTCTTCGTCCTTGACCATCACGCGCCCGGTCTTGAGATCTGCGGAAACGAACAAAGCCTGGTCCATGTGCTGCGACGGCGCCTTTAGCCGGGTACGCAGATCCGCTTCATCGCCATTGGCGGTGAACGTGATGCAGTCCATGGGGCAGATATCGACACAGGCATCGCACTCGATGCAGGTGTCGCGGTTGAACACCGTCTGCACGTCGCAATTCAGGCAACGGCTCGCCTCCTTGAACGCGGTGGCGGCGTCAAAGCCCAGTTCAACTTCAATGCGGATGCTGGCCAATGCCACTTCGGCGGCTGCCCATGGCACTTTGAAACGCTCGTCGTTGGACACATCGTTGTGGTAGCTCCATTCGTGGATGCCCATCTTTTGCGACATCAACCTGGTCAGCGGCGCGGGCCGCACAGCCACCGATTCACGGTGCAGGAAGCGATCGATCGACACCGCCGCTTCGTGCCCCTGCGCCACTGCCGTGATGATGTTCTTGGGGCCGAAAGCCGCATCGCCGCCGAAAAACACGTTTGCGACGGTCGACTGGAAGGAATCGCCGCCCAGCACCGGCAGACCCCATTTATCAAACTCGATGCCACTGTCGCGCTCAATCCAGGGAAAGGAATTTTCCTGGCCCACGGCCACCAGCACGGCATCGCAGGCAAAGAAAACGTCGGGCGCGCCGGTGGGCACCAGACTGCGCCGTCCCTTGTTGTCATAGACCGCGCTGACCACTTCAAACGTCATGCCGGTGAGTTGCCCGTTCTGGTGCTCAAAGCTCTTGGGAACGTGGAAATTGACGATCGGTATCCCTTCATGCAACGCGTCTTCCTTCTCCCATGGCGAGGCCTTCATCTCTTCGAAACCACTGCGCACAATCACCTTCACATCGGAGCCACCCAGCCGCCTTGCGGAACGGCAGCAGTCCATCGCCGTGTTGCCACCACCCAGCACGATCACTCGCGCTGGCACGCTGGTGATGTGGCCGAAGGAAACCGAAGCCAGCCAGTCGATGCCGATGTGGATGTGCGCTGCCGCTTCCTTTCGGCCCGGCACGTCCAGATCGCGTCCGCGCGGCGCTCCGCAGCCAACGAAGACGGCGTCATAACCCTGCTTCAGCAACGCCTGCATCGAGTCCACGCGCTGACCGCTCTTGAACTCCACGCCCAGATCCAGGATGTAACCCGTCTCTTCGTCGATCACCGATTCGGGCAGACGAAAGCGCGGAATCTGCGAGCGGATGAAGCCGCCTGCCTTGGCCTCGCCATCGAACACCGTCACCTGGTAACCCAGCGGCGAGAGGTCGCGCGCCACCGTTAGCGATGCGGGGCCCGCGCCCACGCAGGCGATGCGCTTGCCATTTGGCGAAGCGACCTTTGGCATGCGAGCTTTCACGCTGTCCTTGTGATCGGCAGCGACGCGCTTGAGGCGGCAAATTGCCACCGGTTCGGGCTTGTCGCCGTTGTTCTCCTCGACCCGACCTCGCCGGCACGCGGGCTCGCAGGGGCGGTCGCAGGTGCGACCCAGCACGCCGGGGAACACATTCGAGACCCAGTTGATCATGTAGGCGTCGCTGTAGCGCCCCTGTCCGATCAAGCGGATGTATTCCGGAACGGGGGTGTGGGCCGGACAGGCCCATTGGCAATCGACGACCTTGTGAAAATACGTCGGTTGTGTGATGTTGGTGGGTTGCAAAACGACCTCCTTGACCGGTGTAGCGCCGAAGCGGCGTCGCAGGTGGACCCAAGTCTAAAGGGTCAATCCTGTCAAGCGCTCGAGACAATCCATAAAACTGCGGGTTCAATGACCCAAATCAAGAAACTTCTCACGCTTCATGGTGCGCTTCGCTCTGGCCTATCCAGGAAAGATGACGCCCTCAATCGGCAGCGGCGAAGCGGGAAAATGCCGCCAGCACCTCCGGCGGTGCCTGCACCAATTCGATCAGCACGCCCTCGCCGCTGATGGGAAATTCATCGTTCGATTTGGGGTGCAAAAAACAGATGTCAAAACCCGCCGCGCCCTGGCGAATGCCGCCTGGAGCAAAGCGAACGCCCTGGGCGCTCAGCCACTGCACGGCAAGTGGCAACTTGTCGATCCACAGGCCCACATGATTCAGCGGTGTGGTGTGAACTGCCGGCTTGCGCTCCGGGTCTAAGGATTGCATCAGGTCGACCTCGACCTTGAAAGGGCCGCGGCCCATGGCACAGATGTCCTCGTCCACGTTCTCTCGCTCGCTGCGAAAGGTGCCGGTCACTTCCAACCCCAACATCTCCACCCACAGCTTCTTCAATCGGTTCTTGTCCGTGCCGCCGATGGCAATTTGCTGAATTCCCAGCACTTTGAAAGGCCGTCCAGTTTGACTCATGTCGCAACCCTCAAGCGAACTCGATGATGGCTTGGTCCACGGCGAGCGAATCACCCTGGGACGCCAACACCTTACTCACCACACCATCCTGCGTGGCGAACAACACATTCTCCATCTTCATGGCTTCGATCACGGCCACGCGCTCGCCAGCCAACACCTTCTGGCCCACCTGCACCGCCACCTGAGCCAACAGGCCGGGCATGGGCGACAGCACAAAGCGACTCATGTCCTGTGGCGCCTTGAACGGCATCAGGCGCTGCAGTTCTGCCATGCGCCTGGAGACCACCATAACGTCAATCCTTGTGCCGTTGTGCTGCACCCGCAGGCCAAGCGGATTTCTGGGCGTGCCGCGTTCGACCTGGGCGGTAAATGGCTGGCCGTTGACCGTGCCCTCGATGCGGATGTCGTTGATGCGCGAATTGCTCTCTATCTCATAGCAATCGGTTCCAATGCGGATTGCAGCCACGCCGGTCTTGCCGGAAAACTCGTCCACGTGCACATCCACGTAGCGATGGTCACCGCCATCCTCCAACACGATGACGCTGTAGTCCTGCCCGATCTTGACGCCGTAGCCGGGGAGTTGTCCCGACAAATTGGCGGCGCGCTCGCGCGACTTGCGCCGCACAAAGGCCGCCAACGCAACGAGGAAGCTGGCGTCGTCATGCGGCACGTCTTCGGCGCGGAATCCGTGCGCGTAGTTCTCTGCGATGAAGCCGGTGTTGAAGTCACCCGCGACAAACTTGGGGTGCGCCAGCAGCGCGGCCTGGAACGGGATATTGCTGGAGACACCGCGAATCACGAAGCCATTCAAAGCTTCACGCATCTTGGCTATCGCCTCAAGCCGGTCCTTGCCATGAACGATGAGTTTGGCGATCATGGAGTCGTAGTACATCGGAATCTCGCCGCCGTCCTGCACCCCTGTATCCACGCGCACACCGAAAACATCCACTTCCCGTTCGGACTGAGCCTGTCGAAGTCCCCCTTCGACAAGCTCAGGGTGAACGGATGTATGCCCTGCGGCGAAC
>CAILAY010000120.1 GCA_903832285.1 uncultured beta proteobacterium
GGCGCAAAGTTGCGCCTTCGCCTTTCCCGCTTCGATGTCCTGCGCAGCAGCCGGATTCAGCGCCGCAACAATCAGAACCCAAATAGCAGCAACGTATTTGTCAAGCACCGTTTGTGCCCCTCAGAAAATAGAGTGGCCGCCCTGGAGGGCGGCCACGATCACGACCCAGCGAACCGATTACTTGGGCAGTGCAAACACTACCATGGAATTGCCACGCTTGAAGTCGAGTTGTGAATTGCCACCGCAACCCATGGCAACGTACTGGCGTCCCTTGACGCTGTACGACACCGGCATGGCGTTGGCGCCGGCGCCGCAGTTGTACTCCCAAAGCAGCTTGCCGTTCCTGGCATCCAGCGCGCGGAACAGGCCGTTGCCTTCGCCGTAGAAGACGAGGTCGCCCGCGGTGGCCAGAGCACCGCCGATCAGGGGCTGCTCGGTGTCAAACTTCCAGGCCAGTTTGCCCGTGTCGACGTTCACCGCTGCCAGACGGCCCCACTGCTTTTCGCCTTCGATCACCTTGAAGGCGCCACCCAACCAGAGCTTGCCGCCGGGATACTTGGAAGCTTCGACGTGGTACGTCATGGGCTGATGCAGATTCAGCGCGTAGGCCAGATGCAGGTTGGGGTTGTAGGCCATCGGCGACCACTCCACACCTCCGTTGGCGCCCGGCAGCATGCGCGTGCCGTTGGGAGTCGGCAGCGCGTACATGTTTTCCTGCGGCACCATCGCTTCGGAGAAACGAATCAGTTCGCCGGTTTCACGGTTGTGGATATACACGTGGCCGGTCTTGCCACCGTGCATCACAGCCGGGACCACCTTGCCATTCTTGTCCTTCACGTCCAGCAACACCGTTGCGCTCACAGCGTCCAGATCCCACACATCGTGGGCGATGTACTGCGAGTGCCATTTGTAGGCTCCGGTGTCCAGATTCACAGCCACGATGGAATCGGTGTAGAGGTTGTCGCCAGGACGCTCCGCGCCGTACAGGTCGGGCGCAGGGTTGCCTGCAACGAAGAAGATGGTGCGCGTCTTCAGATCCACTGCCGGATTCATCCAGACGCCACCACCCAGCGTTTGGTAGAAGGAACTGTCGCGTGCCAGTTGCGCCTTTTCGGCGGCAATGTCACGATGCAGATCACGGCCGGTCGCATCCTTCTGGGCCCAAACGCCTTCATGACCCTTTTCCGGAATCGTATAGAAAGTCCAGAGCAGTTTGCCGGTCTTCGAGTCGAACGCCTTGACAAATCCGCGGATGCCATATTCGCCGCCATTGGTACCGATCAGCACCTTGCCGTCGACCACCGTGGGCGCCATGGTTTCGCTATAACCTTTTTCCGGGTCGGCAATTTCGGTTGACCACAGCACCTTGCCGGTCTTCGCGTCAAGTGAAACCAGCTTGGCGTCGAGAGTGCCCATGAACAGCTGTCCTGCCTCGACCGCAACACCGCGGTTGTTCGGTCCACAGCAGAACGTAGTGATGGGGCCCATCTTGTGCGCGTAATGCCAGAACTCCTTGCCGGTGACGGCATCGAGCGCATACACGTGATTGAACGAGGTCGTCATGTACATCACACCATCGACCACGATCGGTGCGGTTTCCATGGATTCGCGCACCTCGGTCTGGAACGTGAACTGGGCCTGCAGCTTGGCCACATTGCCTGCGTTGATCTGTTTGCCGGGATAGAAACGCTGCTGCGCATAGCCGCCGTTGGTCTGCAGCCAGTTCACGCCTTGCCTGTCGGAATCGTTCAACTGCGCCTGGGTCACATTGACACCCTTGGCGAGCGTCGCCGCGCCCTCACCGGCCTTTTGTCCCTGAATTTCCTGCGCACCCGCACTCGCTGCAACAGCGCACAGCGCCATCACCAAACTGAAGCCCTTACTCAATTTCAAATGTTGCATTTGTCGTCTCCATGGTCGTTAAGATTGATGGCATCTTGCAAAAACGTCGTCTGGATGGAATCCATTCCCATTCCGATTTGCAGCCGCGGTCAGTATAGAAAGGTAGTTTCTTCCCTGACACTAGATGTTTACCCCAAGATTTTCAAATTGAATGCCGCCATAACAAGGGCTTATGGCACAACGCCGATTAGCGATTACCATGCGCTTTTCCTGGAGCAAATCGATGCTATTTTCGAAGTTATGCAAGCTCACTTTGGGCCTGCTTTTAGTTGCCAGCGAGGTGCCCGCAGCGTGGGCGCAAGCAAGCGCTAACACCATCAATCTCAATTCCCAGTTTGTGCTGGCCGCGCGCGCCGGCCGTCTGGAGCGGGTATCGGCGCTGCTGGCGCAGGGCGCCAAGGTGAACTCCCGCGATCGCAATGGTGATTCACCTTTGAATACCGCTGCGGCCAAGGGCAATGCCGCGCTGGTCGACGTGCTGATCAAGGCCGGCGCCGACGTCGAACTTGGCAACCTGGCGGGCGTCACGCCGCTGATGGGTGCGGCCTTTGCCGGCAAGGCTGACATCGTGCACAAGCTGGTGGCGGCTGGCGCCAAGGTCGAGCCGTTGGACCGTGTCAAAAAGAACGCCGCCACCTATGCGGCGGGCAACGGTTGCAGCGAGTGTCTGGCCGAATTGCTGCGCGCGGGCGCCCAGGTCAACGCGCTGCTGGAGAACGACCTCACGCTGCTGATGTGGGCCGCATCCTATGGGTATGAAGACAGCGTTCGGCTGCTGTTGACCCACGGTGCAGATCGCAGCCTGAAAGACAACCGCGGCAAGACCGCAGCCGACCTGGCGCGCGAGGGTGGCCACAGCGCTGTGGTGGCACTTCTGACCTCTCCCTGAATCGCCTTTGCCTGATTCGCTGCGCTGACCCGCCGTGTCTTCCAGGAAAGCGATATTCATGCGCCAGCCGGGCTCGATACACGGGTTTGCACTTTGCCGAACTCGTGTCCTTGGCGGCGTTCTGGCGCTGCTGGCGCCAGCCACGCTGTGGGCACAGACCCGCCCCGAACCACTGACCCTGCCCACAGTTGAGGTGGTGCGAACTTCCATCCTGCCTGGCCTGGGAACGGCACTGCAGGACGTTCCCGCCAATGTTCAACTGGTACACGACGAAGATCTGCGGCGCCAGCCCGGCGCAAATCTGGCTGACTATCTGGAACGCAATGCGACCAGCGTGAGCGTGAACGCCGCACAAGGCAATCCGTTCCAGCCTGATGTGAGCTTCCGGGGTTTCACCGCCTCGCCACTGCTGGGTTTGCCACAGGGTCTGTCGGTATTTCAGGATGGAGTGCGCGTGAACGAACCCTTTGGTGACGTCGTGAACTGGGATTTGATCCCGCAGTCAGCCATCGCCAGCATGCAACTTCTGCCGGGGTCGCAGCCGGGCTTTGGCCTGAACACACTGGGCGGCGCGTTGTCGGTGCAGACCAAGAGCGGCCTGTCGCATCCCGGCGGCTCCGTGCAGACCCAGATGGGATCCTTCGGCCGTCGCACCCTTGAGTTCGAATACGGCGCCAGCGACGCGGAGTGGAACTATTTTTTTACGGCCAACCGTTTTCAGGACCGAGGCTGGGCTGAGCACAACCCCAGCCTGGTGCAGCAGTTCTTCGGCAAGCTCGGCTATGTCACGGAACAAACATCGGTCGATGTCACTTTGACTCTGGCGGACAACGCGCTCAACGGTACCCAGACGCTCCCGCAATCCCTCACCTACGATTTCCGGCAGGCCTATACCTTTCCCGACCGAAACGCGAACCGCCTTGGCTTCCTCGCGGTCAAGGCCAGTCAGTTCGTCGACGACCATTTCTTCCTGGACGGAAATCTGTATTTGCGCCGGTACCGCAACCAGAACACCAGCAGCAACGTGAATGGAAATTACGACGGCGTCACCGATACGGTGCAGGCGACGAACGACCAGTCGCTCATCGCCCAAAATAGCTACGGCGCCGGGCTGCAAGTCACCTACCTGGGTGAGATCGCTGGCAAGAAACAGCAACTCGTCGCGGGCGTCAGCGTCGACCTGGGCGCGGCCCGGTTCACTCAGCAAGAGCAGCTTGCCACCTTCACTTCAAGCCGTGACACCGTCGGCAGCGGCACCTACGGCGTGCTCACCGACGCCGATGCCGACAATCGCTACTATGGTTTCTACGCCAACGACACGGTGACGCTGGACGAGCGTTGGTCGCTGACGCTCTCAGGTCGGTACAACCGCGCCCATATCGGCATCAGCGACCGCACGGCTTTGGCGCCGGGGCTGAATGGTCAGCACGATTTTTCCCGCTTCAATCCGGCGCTCGGAATCAACTTCAACCCACGCGCCAGCCTGACCGCCTACGCCAGCTACAACCAGGGCATGCGCGCGCCCACTCCGATCGAACTCACCTGCGCGAACCCGCAGGCGCCGTGCAAATTGCCCAACAATTTTTTGTCGGACCCGTCGCTCAAGAGGGTGATCGCCACGACGTTCGAAGCGGGACTGAGGGGCAAACAGGGAGGCTCCCTCAACTGGAGCGCTGCGCTTTACCGGACCCAACTCCAGAACGACATCCAGTTCATCAGCAGTCTGGGCGCGGGCTCCAACACCGGCTATTTCCAGAATGTCGGTGCTGCCTTGCGACAGGGGTTGGAACTGGGTCTGAGTGACCTGTGGGGACCCGTGCGAACCAGTTTTCGTTATGGCTATGTGGACGCGCGCTACCAGTCGACGTTCACCATCAACAGCCCGGTCAATTCCAGCGCCGATGCATTGGGCAACATTCTGGTCCGGCCTGGAAACATTGTTCCCGGCATACCGCGCCAGACCCTGAAGTTTCGGCTGGATTACGACTTGCCAAAACGAGGATCTGTCGGTATGGCGTTCAATGGCAGTGCCAGCCAAATTGCCCGCGGCAATGAAAATGGGCAGAGCGACAACGGCCGGGTGGCCGGCTTCGCCGTCATGAACCTCGACGCGCGCTGGCAACTGGCGCCGGACGTGGAAATATTTGCCGCCGTCTGCAACCTTTTTGACCGCAGGTACACGAATTTCGCCACCCTGGGCAGCAATGTGTTCACCGGTCCCAACAACAGCTTCAACGGCATGAACCCGCGCAACGAAGAGTTCTTCGGCTTTGGTGCGCCACGTGGCATCTGGATCGGACTCCGCTATAACGGGTTGTGAGAGCGGCGAATTTTCTGGCGGGCAAATAGCTCGGTGTTGCGGCCACAGTGCATCCATTGTTTACATATTGCCCGTCATAATTCGCGCTTCTGAACGCGCCAGCTCCAAGGTTGAACCTCATGAAACTGTATGTGTCCCCGGCTTCGGCTCGGACTCTTCTCGTTGCACTGTTGCTACTCAACGGTGGCGGCGCTGCCATGGCGGCACTGGGACAGGCTCCCGCCATGGCAGCTCCGGCCAGTGCGCCATCCGCCGTAAGGATGCGGGTGGTCACGCGCGCTGCGTCGGGCCAGTACACAAAGCACGAAGTGCTGCTTGCCAGCGGGACCACAGTGCGCGAATATGCCAATCCCGTCGGCATCGTATTCGCTGTTTCGTGGAAGGGTGCGGCGCTGCCCGATCTCGGCACCCTGCTGGGCGACCACTACCCAAGCTTCAAAGCGCAAACTGATCAGGCGCGGCGCGCGGGCATGCGTCGCGCCCCAGTGAACATGGAGCGCGATGGTCTGGTGCTCCAATCCATGGGCCACATGCGAAACTTTTTTGGCAGCGCGTATGTCCCTGCCCTTGTTCCAGCCGGCGTGAGTATCAGCAATGTGCTTCAATAACTTCCTGATTCGCGCTTTATCGGCAACGGTGCTTGCCGGCCTCATCGCGTCTTGCGGCGGTGGAGGCGGTGGATCAGCTTCTGCGCCACCGCCGCCACCGACCAATATCTTGCCGGTCACCGTGGATCTGGGCCCCACGGACGAAAACGGGAAATCGGTGAACGCGGCCAACACGCTGTACACCACCGTCACCGTGTGCCAGCCCGGCAGCAGCACGAATTGCACAACCATCGACCATGTGCTGGTGGACACGGGATCCACCGGTCTGCGGCTGCTGTCCTCGCAGCTACCGAGCAGTCTGGCCCTGCCCAATGAAACCACCAGCACGGGGTTGCCGGTACTGAATTGCGTGCAATTCGTGGACAACAGTTTCATGTGGGGACCGGTGGCTACGGCCGACGTGGTGCTGGCGGGAAATACAGCGTCGAACGTGCCGATTCAAGTCATTGGCGCACCCACATACGACAGTCTGTCAGGGACCTGTCAAACCGGCACCCCCATGAACTCCATTGCCACTCTGGGCGCCAAGGGCATCCTGGGAGTGGGTTTGTTTTTGCAGGATTGCGGCAGTGCTTGCGCCGCGCCAGTGAGCAGCATCAATTACTACTCCGGCGTTTACTACACCTGCACCGATGCCAGATGCAGCGCGGCCACCGACCTGTCTGTCAGCGCGTCCCACCAGCTGCAAAATCCGGTGTCCCTCTTCGCAACCAACAACAACGGCCTGGTCGTGAGTCTGCCCTCGGTCGCGTCCAGCGCCACGTCAATCACCGGCTCCATCTACTTTGGGATCAATACCCTGAGCAACAACACGTTGACGCGCGCAACCCTGCTCCCGACCGACGGCTATGGCAACATCACCACGGTGTTCCAGGGTGCCAGCACCGACAACAGCTACATCGATTCAGGATCCAACGCGCTGTACTTCAATTCAAGCACGATTCCGCTTTGCGCGGCCAACTCCGTTGCCACCGGTTTCTATTGCCCCAACGCGCTCACGCCATTGACCGCCGTGCTGTCGGTCACCCCGCCCACAACCACACCGGCGTCGGTCGCGGTACCGTTCTCCATTGACAACGCTGCGGGCAGCAGTGTTTTCGGCGGCAGTGGATCGTGGTCCGTCTATCCCACGCTGGCCGCGCCCAGCGGCGCGCCCACCTTCGGCTTTGCCGCGGCCTTTGACTGGGGCCTGCCGTTCTTCTTCGGCAAGCATGTTGCCATCGGTTTTGAAGGGCACACATCGACCCTGGGAAGCGGCACCTACTTCGCGTTCTGAAGGTTTCGCCAGGGCGGTGCGTACGGCAAATTGGCGACTTCGTCAATCTTCAGATAAATCAAATTTGCTGCCACGA
>CAILAY010000121.1 GCA_903832285.1 uncultured beta proteobacterium
AATCGAGGCGCTCGATGTTGCCCATGGTGACATCGGTGCCGTTGGCAAAGGTGTTGTCGGAACCGCGGTTGATGTCGTTGCCGAGCAGCAACTGCGCATAGGTGTCGGCATGCGGGGCAAGAAAGTTGGGTTGTTCCGGTTTCTTAATGGCAGTCCGAGGGACGGGGTAAATCTGGCAAGAGACTGAGTTTACCGCAGTGAAACAGGATGCGCGCACGGTAGTTGACGAAGCTGCGGAAGCCCCGAGCGTCAGACTTGATGGCTTGGATCTTGGAATTGAATCCCTCGGAAATCGCGTTGGTGATCGGATGCACGAAGTAAGTCAGCAAGTTGGTCAGATGTTTTTTGAGTGTCGTGGCCACCGCCTTGACCTTGGTCAGACGGGTGCGCACGACACTGCGATGCCAGTCCTTGAAGAATTTGGCGCCGTGTGCGGCGTCGGGCTGCGCCCAGAACTCGAGGAACTGTTCTTTATAGCACCAGGCTTTGGCGGTTTGCAGATTGATCTCCAGCAGTTCCGCAAAGCTGGCCTGCTGGCGCTCCGGCACTAGGCCGTGCAGCCACAGGTAGCGGGTGCCGGTGAGCGTGGCGTCGCCCTTGGCCTGCAAGCGGGCGTGCTCTGCGCGGCGAGTTTGGTCCACGGCCTCGTTGAGCAGCTTGGCGACATGGAACTTATCATGGACAATTGCCGCTTGCGGCGCTTGGGCGCGCGTCGCCGCGACATAACCGCCACTCATATCCATGGCGGCCGCCTCCACGATTTTGCGCTGCTCTGCTGGCAGCACCTGCCACAGCGCCTCGCCCGCCGCCTGATCGCGTCCCAGCACCACTTCGAGCACGCGCGCTCCAGCGATATCGCTCATGACCGACACGTAGCTTTGCCCGCGAAGAAAACTCTTTTCGTCGAGCCCGACCCAGCGGATGTCCGCCAGCGAACGCCGCGCCAGACCGCGCGCCACCGCCCGTTCGACCAGGCGTTGCACTCCGTCCCAGTCCAACTCCAGCAACTCGGCCACCTGCGTCAGCGAGCGGCAGGCACCGATCAACTGCACTGCGAATGCCTCGAAGTGCAGCGTAAAATGCGAGCCCGGTTCCGCCCACGGCGTGCGCACGGTTTTGACCCCGTGCTGCGGGCAACGGCAGCGCGGCACCCGCGCCTTAATCACCGTGAGAAACTGCATCACGTTCAGATGCCGCCACTCCCGCTCCGGCGCATGATCATGCCGCGCGCATTCGTTCCCGCATTCCGGACAAACCACCGCGGCTCCCTCCTCCCACGCCACCTCGATCTCGACCCGCCCCCGCAGCAAATCCAACTGCGCCGAGTGCACCTGCCACGGTGCCTCAAGGCCCAAGAGCTTGCCATAATGTGCCACCACCGTCTCGTCTTTGCTTGATTTCATCCTCCCAGCATGCCTTCATGCCCTCAATCCTTGCCACTAAGAAACCGGAAGAACCTTCGGGCAGCCATTGGCGCCGGTTGATGAAGTCCAGCATGCACAACATCAGCGTCGTTGGCGGGGCTGATTCCATTTCGTCGAGCCGCCTGGCTTGGGCGGAGGACAGCACCGTCCGCCGGATGACTTGAATTGCAGCGGAAGTCCCAGGCAGCCATTGGTCCAGTGGCGCCCCATGTTCCTGCAGTATCCGTCTAGCCGCAACCTTTTGGGTGAACGCCAAGCCCAACTGGTCCAACAAGGCGTCCGGGCTGGGCTTGTCCAGCACCGTGTGCCAAGGCATGAAGCTGGTCGGACGAACCGATCCGGGTGGGGCGG
>CAILAY010000122.1 GCA_903832285.1 uncultured beta proteobacterium
CATTTCCAATCCACGGTTGCATTACCCCAACCGTCGTCATTTAGAAAAGCCAGCTCATACCTGTTCCCAGCGCTGTTCCACATCCAAACTTCGTCGGCCACGCTCGCGGACCAGTAGGCCGTGAAATTCGTGCCGAGCACTTCGTCCAAGGTGTAATGACCGTTGCCATTGCCAGTCTCGAAAGGCACAGCCACCATGGTGATGGTGTTGGTGCCAGGCACCGTCAGTTTGACGAAGCCCACGATGTTAGGGCTATACACCACATTGGAAGTCTGCGCTTGAGCCAGCAGACTCATCGCTACCACCGCCATCACCGCGCTTAGAGCCTGTAATGAAATAATATGACTATTTACGTTTGTGTGCACGAGGATGGATGGTGTAGTTCCAGTCGCCATGAAAGTCGGCACGCGTGAGTTGAAGTTGAGCCATCTGTTTGTCCGTCACAATGGTTTTCGCCGGGTAGCTGTTGGTGTCGAGGACGCACCGGACTTTCAGTCCGGTTGTGGTCCGGGTGTTGGCGATGAGGCTGACGATGGCCGCATGCGTCAGCAGGGGCTGGCCGCGCCAGTTCTGCGAGATGAAGGAAAAGAGACGATGCTCGATCTTGTTCCATTTGCTGGTTCCAGGAGGCAGATGAGATACGGAGATTGTCAGCCCGCTGAAATCGGCGAAGCGTTGCAGTTCCCATTTCCACAGCCTCAAGCGAGAACCGTTGCTCCCGCCGCTGTCGGCGGTGATCATGAGCTTGTCGGCATGGGGGTAGGCCTTGCGGCCCAATTCGCGCCACCAGCGACGAATCGTCGCAACCGCAAAGCGCGCCGTGTCGTGATCGATGCCCACGCTTACCCATCCGACATTGCGGCCCAGTTCGTACACTCCATAAGGAATGGCCTTGCCCTTCTTCTTGTCCAAGAAGTCGTGGACGTTCACGCGTTCCGGGTTCCCCTTTGGCCGCCAGTGACGCCCGCCGTTCTTGAATCGGCCAATCAACTCCTTCTTCTTGGTGTCCACCGAGATGATCGGTTGGTTTGCGGTCATCCGGCGGCGTACCTCGGCGTTGATGTGCTCGAATTGCGCATTCCGATCCGGATGACTCGTCCCTTCCCTTGTCTTGCGATTGGCTTGCAGGCTGTACTCCATCTCGTGCAGCAAATCGGCCACCAACACATGGCTGACCGAGTAGCCACCGGCCTTCAGTTCCCGGGCCAGAATCCGCGTGCTCTTGCTCGTCCACCGCAACGGCGATTCCGGGTCCCCTCGCGTTACTGGCTCCACCAACCGCTCCAACGCATCTTTCAGCGAAGGATTCAACACGGTCTTGCGTTTGCGCCCGGCTCCAGCACACCGAACGCGAGCTGGATCCAACGGAGAATCCTGGTCCAGTTCCTTCAGTCCCCGCACTACGGTGTTGCGCGCCAGCCCCGTCGCCCGTGTCACTACCGCAATTCCGCCGTGCCCCAAGACGCGAGCCTCCGTTCCGGCCCACAGCCGCCTCATCCGTTCGCTCAACGTCGGCAACAACGCCCGATATTTCGCCCTGATCCCTGCCATGATCGTCATGCGTCACAGCTTCACCTCGCTTGCGCTAATCGTCAAGTAATATCTTTACAGTCTCTAAGCAGCAGCGCCTGCGGCAACGCCGCGTTGGCGTAGGTGACCACATCCTCGAACCACAGCCAGTCGGCGGCGCTGTGCTTGGTAAATAAATCCAGCAACCGCAGCGCCAGCGTCTCACGGGCCTGCTGGGCGGCGCGGTCGCCCGCATAGCGGCGCAGATACTCATGAATGCCCAGCAGCGCGAAGGCCCACGCACGCGGAGCCGTGGTGTCCAGGATCGCCGGCAACGCTTTTTCAAACAGGATGCTGGCCGTGC
>CAILAY010000123.1 GCA_903832285.1 uncultured beta proteobacterium
CAAGCGGGAACTGTTGCACAACAACGACACCATCGAAATCGGAAAATACAAGATCAAGTATTTTCAGGATGCCACGAGCGAGGATTTTGAACGGACCCTTGTGGTTCGGCCCGGTGCAAACCCCAACTTCGCACCTACGCGTGCAGCGACATTGAGTCCACCTCCAGTGGCACCCAGGTTGCCGGTCGAGACCGTGGAGCCGGCCTCTCTGCCAAGTTCGACTCCTGATCACGTCGAGCCGTCCACCCTGTCTCCCTTCGACGGGGATGCGGCCATCCGGGTCATGTCCGGGGTCGCTGTCGGTCGCCAGGTTCCATTGGTGAAAGTGGTCACCACAATTGGCAAGATCGGCGTTTCTGTGGCCTCCATCACCAAGCGCCGCAGCGGTTTCGTGGTGGCACATGTGGAAGGTTCAAGCCGACTCCGTATCAATGGCACACCCATCGGAGCGGAAGCTGTGCCCTTGCGTGACCAGGACATACTGGAACTCGCAGGTACACAAATGCAGTTCTTCCACCTGGAGGCCGTGGAGCGCTGATCCGCTACTTGCAGGCCCTTTGATGCACAGGACGCGCGGGTGCAAATCCTGCGCAAACACTGGCAGCGCATTGCGGTCTCGCTGGTTCCCCTGCCGCTTTTGTTGTTGCAGGCATTTGGCACACCGCGCGCGGCGTCCACGACATCCGCCGGTTGCACGCGGGTCAGGAGTTCGAGTTGTGAGGGTCGCGCCCGATGTCATGACGATGAATCGCCAACCCCATTCATTACTGAGACGTGGTCGTCTTAGGATCGGGATCTACTGGATCAATCGCTCCGGATTGGCTTCCAGTTTGGCCAGCGCATCGCGAGTTGCGCGCACAGTCAGCGCTTCATCTTCCAGCGGCACCAGCAATCCGGCCTGCAGATAAGCCGCCAGCCGCCCAGCCTGGATCAGATAGCTTGAGCCGTTCGGCGCGGCGAACAGATGCAGCTTCTGTTTGTCGCTGCGCCACGCGAATTGCACCCGACTGACCGCGCCATTGTGATCCAGGGTAAACCAGGTTCCCACGCTCAGCGCCGTGGCCCAATTGACCATGTCCGGTGTGGGCGGCGTACCCCCCTCTGCGACCACCACAAGCGACGAAGCGTCGATGCCCAACATCATCTCGATGCTCTCCGCATCCAGGGGCAGGTCACCCACTCCGTTGGGCGGAACCACATCCTCAAGGCGAGCCAACTGCCGCGTCATGGACTCAATCAAGGCGTACGGAACGGCTTCGGCCTTGGACATGAATGCATCCGCGAGCGCATCGCTAATGACCTTGATATGGGTTTCCTGCACTGCGTTTGACAGCCCCAGGACGTTCATCCCCTGCCGCAGATTCTGCAGCAGCACAGGCAGGTTCTGGATGACTCGGGTGCGGGCACTGCGGCTGGGTTTGGCGCTTGCCGACCAGACCAGATCAGTGGCCGCTCGCTTGTACATCTGAATCTGTTCGTCCTGCGGACTGTGCTTGACCGCGGCGACCGCCAACACGTCGGCCCACACCTTGAACAAGAACTGCCTGATCTCCTCGCGTACGGGTATGTCCTTGAGCATGTTGCGCATCTCGATCGTGTACTTGATCGCCAGCGTTTCCTTTTGCTCCACCTGCTGCACCACGCTCACCACGCGCTGGGCCACGCCTTTTCCCGTCAGCAAGCGCGAAAGGAACTGCAGGAATTCGTCGTAGACCTTCTGGTACACCTGTCGCCCCGTCTCCGGAAACTGCTCAATCACCTGCACCAGCCGCTTGATTTCAGCCTCGAGTTCACTGCCGTTGATGGTTGCCACATCAAACCCCATCACGCATGAGCCAATGCGGTCGATCAGCAGGCGGGCCGGATGATTCAGGTTGTCAAAGAACTCGGAATCCTCCAGGGCGATTCGGAGCACGGGCATCTGCAACCGGGCCACCCACATTCGCACAGCGGTTGGAATCCGATCCTCCATCAAAATACTTTGGAACATCAGTGCCACGACTTCGATCACTGCTCTTTCGCTGTCGGTATCGGCTGTCTTTTTCAGCACCGAGGTGCTTTCACGCAGATTGCCAACCACCTGATCCATGTCCATCGGCATGGTCTGCACCAGATATTCGGTCGCTATCCATTCGGAATCGGCCGCCGCCGCGGGTTTGGGGGCGATGGCACGCGCCAGTGCGGGCGAACGTTGCAGCGATGCGACCGGATCAAACCCCGCCACCCGGTGATGCAGCAGGTTCTTGAGTTGCCCGATGACGCCCTCAGCACGAATCAGCGCCAGATCAAGTGACGGTCCCATTTGATGGTTTTGCACCACATGCTGCAGATCAGAACCCGAGACCCAGCCCGGGGTCACGCGGTTGCGGCCGTCGCCCATACTGTCGCGACCGTCACCCGAACTCTTGGTTACCGCAATATGCTCCGCGCCGGACGCCAGGCTCACCACGGTTCGATTGGTCATGCGCACCTGATGGAAGCCCCTGGGCAAGACACCGCGCTGCACCAGGAATTCGTTGCTTGCCCGGCATGCCATCACGAGCGCCTCCTCGAATGACGGTGCGGCGGCCCCCTGCACGATCAACCAACTGCCTTCGGGCATGCCGACCGCCGACCATTGCTCCAGCATCATTGAGACCAGCACCTCGGGGCGCAACACATCGCGGCTGGCCAGATCAACGATGCCTTCAATCTCCTTCATGCGCATGCGTAGCTGGTTGAAGTCCAGTGCGACGCCCTCCATGAGCAATTCGACAAAGCGCGAAACCACGATCTGACTCTCTACCACTTCCTGATCCTGTAGCTCGAGCTTGATCCGTTTCGCCTGCCCTGACTGCTGAGCCACAACGGGCTTGGCCAGATACTGCTGCCAGGCTTTGGTGGTGGCTTCGCGCCAGTTCTCGCCCTCAATCTGGAACTGGCTCCAGGCGTCACGGCGCAGTTGCATCTCGGCCGAGGTTCCGGACTGGCCCATGAGCGCGGTGAGGCAACTCTGGATCGTGCCGGTCACGCCAACCATGGCCCTGCACATTTCGAGGAGGTAGCGCTCGCGGGCCTCACGGCCCAGCTGTGCGGCCACCCTTTGAGCCTGTGCGTCCACCATATGCGTCAGGCCCCCATCAAACGGTGGCTCCGGCGTTGGGATCATCCGGGTCTTCGCTCTTCTTGGCGGGCCCGCCCTTCACCAGATCTTCGCGTTGAATGCCGAGCCACATGGCAATGGCCGCGGCGACGAATACCGAAGAATAAATGCCAAACAAGATGCCGATGGTCAACGCAAGTGCAAAGTAGTGCAGGGTCTCGCCGCCGAACAGCAACATCGATAACACCATCATCTGCGTGCAACCGTGGGTGATGATGGTGCGGCTGATGGTCGACGTGATGGCACTGTCGATGATCTGCACTGTACTCATCTTGCGGTAACGCCGGAAGTTCTCACGGATCCGGTCAAAGATCACGACCGATTCATTCACCGAATAGCCCAGCACCGCCAGCACCGCGGCCAGCACAGCAAGAGAAAAATCCCACTGAAAGAAGGCGAAGAATCCCAGGATGATGATGACGTCGTGCAAATTCGCGATGATTGCCGCCACGGCAAACTTCCACTCGAAACGCATCGCCAGGTAAAGCATGATGCCGACCACCACAAAGGCCAGCGCCTTGAGGCCGTCGGTTGCCAATTCGTCGCCCACTTGGGGGCCGAAGTAGGCATTGCTTCTGAGTTCCGCGCTGGCGTCGGCAACCTTGAGCGCGACCATCAACTTGTCACTTTGTTGGGCTGAGCTCACACCCTTTTGTGCGGGCAGTCGAATCTGCACGTCCCGCGCCGAGCCGAAGGTCTGCACCTGCACGTCGTTGTAGCCCAGTGAGCCGATCACTTCGCGCACCCTGTTCACGTCAGCGGCCTGGGCGTAGCTGACCTGCATCAACGTGCCGCCCATGAATTCCACCGACAGGTTCAGCCCACGGCTGAACAGGAAGAACACCGCCAGCACGAATGTCGCCAATGACATCGCGTTGAAGAACAACGCGTGACGCATGAACGGAATGTCTTTGTGTATCTTGAAAAATTCCATCTGCTTCTTTTGTAAGTTGCTTCTATACCGTCATTCTGACAAGCCTGCCCGGCTTAGCCCGCCCGGTCCACCATGGCTTCCCCTGTGGGAGGCTGCCACACCGTGCCAATCGACACGGTCTTGAGTTTCTTCTGCCGTCCGTACCACAGGTTGACGATGCCACGCGAGAAAAATACGCCCGAGAACATGCTGGTCAGAATTCCCAGCACGTGCACCACGGCGAAACCCCGCACCGGCCCGGAACCAAAAGTAAGCAGGGCCACGCCCGCAATCAGGGTCGTGACGTTGGAGTCCAGGATGGTGGCCCAGGCCCGCTCGTAGCCAGCGCTGATCGCCGCCTGTGCCGAGGCGCCGCTGCGCAGCTCTTCGCGCACCCGTTCGTTGATGAGCACGTTGGCGTCGATCGCCATCCCCAGCACCAGCGCCATCGCCGCCATGCCCGGCAGCGTCAGGGTAGCTTGCAGCATCGACAGCACCGCCACCAGAAGCAGCAGGTTCACCGCCAGCGCGACGCTGGAAAACACGCCGAAGAGCATGTAGTAAACGCACATGAACACCGCCACAGCAACAAAGCCCCAAGTCACACTGTCAAAGCCCTTGGCAATATTTTCGGCACCCAGGCTGGGGCCAATGCTGCGCTCTTCGACCGTGGTCATGGGCGCAGCCAGCGAACCCGCACGCAGCAACAACGCCAGGTCATTTGCTTCTGTCACGGTCATGGCACCCGATATCTGGAAGCGGTTGCCCAACTCGGCCCGAATGAACGGAGCAGTCAGGACCTCACCCTTGCCTCTTTCGAACAGCACGATGGCCATGCGTTTGTTCAGGTTTTCCCGGCTCACGTCGCGCATGACGCGACCGCTCTTCGCGTCCACCGTCAGGTCCACCTTGGGCTGCTGGTTCTGCGAATCAAAGCCTGGTTGGGCGTCTGTCAGATTGTCGCCCGCGAATATCACCAGTTTTTTCACGATGATGGGCCGCCCGTCGCGCTCCAGAAAACGCTCGCTGCCAAACGGTACCGCGCCTGCGCCGGTCAAACCCGCGGCGGCCTCGGTGGATTCATCCACCATGCGCACTTCCAGCGTCACGTTGCGACCCAGCAGTTCCTTGGCTTTGGCGATGTCCTGCACGCCGGGCAGTTCCACCACGATCCGATCCTGACCCTGCTGGCGGATGTTGGGTTCGTTCACGCCCAGTTCGTTGATGCGGTTGTGCAGGGTGGTGATGTTCTGCTTGAGTGCCTGATCCTGCACGCGCCGCACCGCTTCGGGCTTGATCGTGGCCGTGAGCGTGATGTCGCTGCCGTCCTGAGCGGATACAACTTGCAAGTCGGTAAATTGCTCCAGCAGCACAGCCTTGGCGGCATCGGCACCGGCGATGTCGCGAAAGCGCATCTCTATGGTCTGGCCATTGCGACTGATGCCGCTGTGGCGTACGTTTTTCTCCCGCAAAGTGGAGCGAAGATCGCCTGAGAGCGATTCCACCTTCTTGGTCAAGGCTGCCGGCATGTCGACCTGAAGCATGAAGTGCACCCCGCCGCGCAGATCCAGACCCAGGTACATCGGCATGGCGCGCAGTTTGGTCAGCCAGCCGGGAGAACGCGAAAGCAGGTTCAGCGCCACGACATACCCGGGGTTGGTCGCGTCCGGCACCAGCGCCTGCTGGATCGCTTCCTTGGCCTTGAGTTGGCTGTCGGTGGAGCCAAATCGCGCCTTCACCGAAGCGCCCTCAAGCGCCACCTGGTCGGCGTTGATGGCGGCAGCCTTGAGCGCCGACTGCACCTGCGCCAGGGTGCTGTCATCGATCTTGATGCTGGTCTTGATGGAAGACACCTGCACCGCAAAGTCTTCGCCAAAGAAATTCGGCAGGGTATACAAAGCCCCCACCAGCAAGGCGATCACGATGATCGCGTATTTCCAAACCGGATAGCGATTCATGGGCGTTCTTACTTGATCGTGCCCTTGGGCAACACCTGCACCACGGCCGAGCGCTGCATCTGCACTTCGACGCCAGCGGCCAATTCCAGGCCCAGATAGCCTTCACCCATCTTCGTGACCTTGCCGATCAAGCCGCCGGAGGTCACCACCTCGTCGCCCTTGGCCAGGGCTTCGATCATCGTCCGATGTTCCTTTTGTTTTTTCATCTGGGGCCGGATCATCACGAAATAGAGCACAACAAACATCAGCACCAGCGGCAGCATGCCCATGATCGAGGATTGCATGTCGTTGCCCGCGGCGGCAGCGGGGGTTTGGGCAAAAGCAGAAGAAATCAGCACGGGTAACTCCACAAAAGGAACCGGTCACACGACCCCTGCGACGCAAGGGCTGCAACCGGATGTTCAGGGGTCCATTGTAAGCCGCCTGTCGTTCTCCTCCAGAACGCCGGACATGCCGTGCTGCGCCGCGAACAGGCTAATTTTATTTATTATTTTGAACACATAAAGCCTGGAAAGGAATACCATTCGCCCCCTGGGCACCGGCAATGCCCGCCGGCCGTCCCCTTTGCATGAACTGTGGGACTTATCGAACAGGAGCAAAAGTCTTGAGTTCGTCCTGCGCGCAGCGTCCCGTTCCTGCCTCTCCTATCGGAAGGCTGGCCTTGGCCTCCATCCTGGCCCTGCTGCTGGAGGGATGCACGAGCCCGCCGTTACCTGTCGCCGGCACGCATCTGAATCCGAAACCTGAGGTCACCGGCGCGGTGCCGGCGTTTGCCGACGTACCCCCTTTGCCAGCGCCGCCCAGACCCAGGCCGCGCCAGGAGTTGTACAGCGTCGTGATGCAAAACATTGAAGTTCAGGAACTGCTGTTTGCCCTGGCAAGGGATGCCAAATTGAACGTGGACATCCATCCCGGCATTGCGGGCATCGTAACCATGAACGTTCGCGACCAGACCCTGTCCGAGATTCTGGAACGGGTCGCGCGGCAGGTCGATCTGCGCTACGAGATCAAGGGCAACAACCTGTCCATCCTGCCCGACTCGCCCTATCTTCTGCATTACCGCGTGGATTACCCCAACCTCAAACGCGACGCCAAAACCACCATCAGCACCTCCACCGACGTGGCCAGTACCGGTGGCGCGCCCGGCACAGCCCCGTCCGGGGCCGGGGCCAGTAACGGTTCAACATCGTCCATTGAAAACTCGTCCAACAACCGCTTTTGGGAAACATTGATAGGCAACCTGAAGGACCTGCTGCGAGAAACCGACAAGGTCCTTCCAGATGGAACGAGCGAGACCATCACCGAGCAAACCGGGACTCAGTCCACCACCGGCACCGGCGTGGCCCCAACCCCGGCCACGGATCATTTGGCGCGGCGTCCCACGAGCCATAAACCCGTCAGCGCCTCAGGCATTCTGGCGACGAGTCCGCGTCCGGCGGTGCTGGCCACAGGGGGGTCGACCGTCGTCAAACGCAACACATTCCGCGAAGCGGCCTACGTCATCGCCAGCCCTGAGACCGGCAACATCAGCGTTCGGGCCTCGCAGCTGCAGCACGAAAAAGTGCGCGAGTTTCTGGACCGCGTGCTGAGTTCGGCGCGGCGCCAGGTCCTGATCGAAGCCACCATCGTCGAGGTCGACCTGTCCAGCCATTATCAGCAAGGCATCAACTGGTCGCTGGTGCAGACAGCCGGTCGCGGCGCAGGCTCCGCTATCGCCCTGGCCCCCGCTGGACCCGGCACCGGATTGCAGACCGGTGGCCTGGTCAGTTCTCTTGCCAATCTGACGCTGAAACAGTTCGGTCTTCTGGGCGGCAACACCGACCTCAGCGCCATGCTCAGCCTGCTCGAATCCTTTGGCACATTGCGCGTGCTGTCGAGCCCGAAAATATCGGTACTCAACAACCAGAGCAGCGTGCTCAAGGTGGTGGACAACAAGGTGTACTTCACCCTGAATGTCACCCCCGCCACCTACTCCAATGGCGTGCTGACCGCCGCCGCGACCTACAGCACCACCATCAATACCGTGCCCATCGGATTCCTGATGACCGTGGTGCCCCAGGTGAGCGAGTCCGACGAGGTCACGTTGATCCTGCGCCCCACCATCAGTCGCATCACGGGCTACGCCACCGACCCGAATCCTGCACTGGCGCAATACAACATCGTGAACCGCATTCCCGAAGTGCAAACCCGTGAAATGGAGTCCGTGTTGCGGGTTCAATCCGGCGACATCGCGGTACTCGGCGGACTCATGCAGGACACGCGCAACGACGGTTCCGACGAGGTGCCGGGACTGAACCGGATGCCCATCTTCGGCCATCTGTTCAAGTTCCGAAACGACGCCAGCCAGAAATCTGAACTGGTGATCTTCCTGCGCCCCACCGTACTGCACGACGCCAGCCTGGCCGGCGACTTTCGGGACTTCCGATCTTCCCTGCCCGACGCCCAACGCGGCCTGCAGGCACGACCGGCGGCGCCAAACCCTGATGCGCCAGTGTTGCGAGAGTAGAGATGAGTCCTATGCCCGGTATCTCGGAGCCCGCTGGCGCCAATCCGCAAGAGGCTGTCGCCACGTCAGCGCCCGCCCTGACGCTGACGCCCTTGCCTCCCGAAAATCATGCTGTTGCCGAAGCATTGGCTGGCGGCGAACCCGCAGCAACCGCGCTCACTGCCGCAGGGCATCACCCGCGATGGGTTTTGCCGGCGCTGGCGCTGGTGTTGAGCGCTGTGCTGATACCGCTGTCGCTGGAACGATGGGGCAAGAATCTTCTCGCTGCCACAGTGCCTGCGGTGCTGACCACGCCCTCCCTTTCCGTGAACCCCTTGTTCAACCAGGCCACAGTTGCAACGCCGGCCCTGACCCCGACTCCTCATCCACAAGTGCGCGAGTTGCGGTCCAACTTTGTGCCCAAGACGGCTTCCGCGATGCGGCCCGCCGCTGACGTCGTGCCACAGGGCGGGAACACCGAAGGACTCACATCCGCCTATGCCGCACTCGCGGCCGGGCGTATGGATGAGGCCGAACGCCTCTATGCCGAAGCGCTCACAGCCCTGGGTGAAGAGCCCGATGCGCTGCTGGGCTTGGCCTACATCGCGCATCGCCGAGATCGCCCCGAAGCCGCGCTGGCGTACTACCGGCGTGTGCTGCGCCAGGACCCCGACCAAGCCGCCGCCTTGGCAGGACTGCTGGCTCTGAACAAGGAACTGGATTTGGCGCAGGCTGCAAGCCGCGCGCACGACACTGCGACGCAGCACCCAGAATCTGCGGCCGCCCTGTCCGCGCTGGGCCGTATCCTGGGCAGGCAGGAGCGCTTTGCCGACGCTGCGCTGGCGTTTGCCCGCGCACAAGCCCTGGAACCGGTCGACCCGAACCATGCCTACAACCTGGCCGTGGCCCTGGATCGCCTGCGCCAATACGGTCGGGCGCAACACCATTACGCTCGCGCTCTGGCACTCGCCGAGCACGCCCAGGATGTGCAAGCCACAGGGTTCTCTCGCACCGAGGCTCGCCTGCGGTTGGAACAGTTGCGCCAGGCATTGGAACAAGTTCCGTGATCGACCTGCACGCCAGCGTTCAGCCAAAGCACCCCCACCTGGGAGCACAACTTGTGGCCCTGGAACTGATTGGTCCGGATCAGTTGCGCATCGCCTTGCAGGAGCAGGAGCGCACTCACAAGCCGCTCGGAGAAACCTTGCTGGCCCTGGGATTCATGAGCGAGAACGCGATGCGCGCCGCGCTTGCTGAAAGACTTGGCCAACAAGCCATCAGCCTGCAGGGTGTCGTGGCCGACGCCAGAGCCCTGGCCCTGATACCCAAGGCCCTGGCCCGGCGCCACCTGTTGTTTCCGGTCAGTCTGGAAGACGACGAACTTCTTCTGGCGAGTGCCGATCCGAACGACATCGTCGCGGCGGATCAGGTCAATGCCTTGCTCGCAGGCGGTCCGCAGCCGCGTTGGGCGCTTGCCAGCGGCGCCGAAATCATGTCGGCAATCGAAATGTTTTATGGCCACGAACTGTCCATCGACGGCATCCTGCGCGAACTGGAAACCGGCACGCTGGACCTGGCCAGTCTGAGCCACGTCGGCGACGGCTACAGCCATCCAGTGGTGCGTCTTATGGACTCCCTGCTGGCGGATGCGGCCTTGCGCAGCGCGTCCGACCTGCACTTCGAGCCGGAAGCTCAGTTCCTGCGCATCCGCTACCGCATCGACGGTGTCTTGCGCCAGGTTCGGGCGCTGCACACGCGCTATTGGCCCGCCATGATCGTGCGACTGAAAGTGATGGCCGGGATGAATATCGCGGAAACGCGTGCGCCCCAGGATGGCCGCATCTCGCTCTCGATCTCAGGGCGGCAGGTGGACTTCAGGGCCGCCGTTCAGCCCACCTTGCACGGTGAGAATTTTGTGCTGCGCATCCTGGATCGTCAGCGCGGCATTCTGGCGCTCGATCGCCTGGGCCTGTCCGAGTCGCAGCTTGCGCAGATGCAGTTGATGCTGTCGCGGCCTGAAGGCATTCTTCTGGTAACGGGTCCCACGGGTTCTGGCAAGACCACCACGCTCTATTCGATTCTGGCGCATCTAAACCAGGAGAGCGTCAACATCATGACTCTGGAGGATCCGGTCGAATACCCGATGGCCTGCGTTCGCCAGACCTCGCTTTCGGAGGCGCTGAAGATGGACTTTGCCGAAGGTGTCCGCTCCATGATGCGCCAGGATCCGGACATCATTCTTGTGGGAGAAATTCGCGACCATGACACGGCCGAAATGGCGTTTCGCGCGGCCATGACGGGCCATCAGGTGTTCTCCACGCTGCACACCAACTCGGCTTTGCGTGCCATCCCGCGACTGATGGATCTGGGCATTGCGCCCGACGTGGCGGCTGGCAACATCATCGGCATTGTTGGCCAGCGATTGGTGCGACGACTGTGCGCGCAGTGCAAGCAGCCGCACAACGCCGGCCTGCTCGAAGCCAGATTGCTTGAGCTACACCAAATGGGGACGGCTGGACTGTATGAACCCCGTGGGTGTCCCGCGTGCGAGTTCCAGGGTTTCAAAGGCCGTCTGGCCATCATGGAATTGTTGAAGTTCGACGCCGAGCTGGACGAGTTGATGACCCAGCGCGCCAGCCTCAAGTGCATGGCCGAGCACATGCGCGAACGCGGCTTCGAGCCCATGGCCGACGACGGCCTGCGCCGGGTGCGCGAAGGGCACACCACGGTCGATGAAATCGCGCGCGTCGTGGACCTAACGCAAGGGGTGCATTGATGCTCTACAGCTATCGCGCCGCCAACCCTGAAGGCCGGGTACACAAGGGCCAGATCGATGCCTTGCATGAACTGGATCTGCAAACGCAGCTCAAGCGCATGGGCTTGCTGCTGCTGCGCGCCCATGCCCTGCGCGAGCATCGCCGCAATGTCAAGCGCGTGTCGCGGCGTGAACTCATTGATTTCCTGTTTCAACTGGAAATGCTGCTGCACGCGGGCGTGCCCATCCAGTCTGCGTTGGCCGATTTGCGCGCCTCTGCGCAATCCAACTCCGGTCGCGATCTGCCTGGGGGACTTTACGAAAAGATCGAAAGCGGCGCCACGCTGGCGCAAGCCATGGCAGCCTACCCCCGCGTCTTTTCCGCTACGCTGATCCAGCTCATTCGCGCGGGAGAAGTATCAGGCCAGTTGTCCGAGGTCCTGAGGGAGATCGTGCGCTCGCTCAAGTGGCAGGATGAACTGGCGGCGCAGACCAAGAGAGCGCTGATCTATCCCGGTTTTGTTCTGGTCGTGATCAGCGCCACCGTCATCTTCCTGATGATCTACCTGGTGCCGCAATTGGTGGTTTTCCTGACCCATATGGAGCAGGAGATTCCGCTTCAGACGCGTCTGCTGATAGCGCTGTCAGGCCTGTTCGTGCACTACGGCTGGGCCATGGTTCTGATGGTCCTGCTACTACTCCTGAGCGCGATCGCCCTGACCGCTGCCTTTGAGGGCGTGCGCCATCGCTTGCATCAGGCCGAACTGTCTTTTCCCGTTTTGGGTCCGGTGCTGAAGAAAATGGCGCTGGCCCGCTTTGTCGATACCTTGGCATTGATGTACCGCACCGGTGTTCCGCTGACCGATGCCTTGGCGTATTGCCAAAAACTTTCGCGCAATCTGGTGCTGCAGCGCGCCCTGGAGCGATCCCGTGACCGGGTTCTTCACGGCAGCCCGTTGTCAGACAGCTTTGCATCTGAACTGCTGTTTCCTTCACTCGTGATCCGCATGCTAAAGGTGGGCGAATCCACCGGCGCACTGGACGCAGCCCTGGGCAACATCAGCTACTTCTATGCGCGCGACATCGACGAATCGGTGGGCAAGGTTCAGGCACTGATTGAGCCGACGCTCACGGTAGTGATGGGACTATTGTTGGGGTGGATCATGTTGGCCGTGTTAGGCCCGATCTACGACACCATCGCCACTCTAAGAATGTGATGTCGCATGAAGACGCTGTTGCACATCGGGCCCCTGGGGTCGCAATACTGGCAGCGAAACAAGGCCGGCTGGGAAGTCCGGGCCAGCGCTCCAGTGGGGCCGGTCTGGGCACTCACAGATCTGGCAGAAGAGGGCTTTACCCAACTTCAGATGCCGCGCCTGTTTGGTCGAGACCGCCGCGACTACATCCGTCGCCAACTCGTCAGCCGTTTTCCGGACACTCCCTTTCGACTGGCACTGCCAGACGTGAATCGAGGAAGTTTCTGGGAGCGTCTGGCACCGACCCGCCAGCTGCTTTTGGGGGTGGATGCGGTCGACAGCATTCAAGCAGCACTCGGCGCCCAACCCATGACGTTGGCCGGCCTTTGGAGCACTTCCATGTTGCTGGCGCTGATTGGTCGTCACCCGACGATGCCATCGGAGCTGTTTATCGTAATGCCCGGCAAGTGTGGATTGCGCATTGTGTTTCTGCGCGATCACCGCCCGGTGCTGACCCGCCTCGCTCCGGCGACACAGAACGCAACCGAGCAGGTGGCTGAGGTCGTTCGCACACTGCGCCATCTGGAAAACACGCGCGAGGTCGTTCGTTCCGCGCGCCGCTACGCGGTGTTATTCCTGGGTGACAGCATTGGCCTTGCCGCCGCCCTTGGCACCCAAGGTCTGGACCGGGTGGCGCCACCACCGCCCTGGCGCAACGCATTGCCAACCGACTGGCCATTCGGCCTGTTCGATCTGACCCTGAAATCGCCCCCAGGTCAACTCGCGCCTCTGGAATACCGCAGTGCCTATGTCGGCCAACGCCTGAACCGCGCCACGGGTGCCGCAGCCGCCCTGATTCTTGGCGTCACAGGGTGGGCCGTAAGCCACGAGTTGCAGGGGTCTGCTGACGCTTTCAATGAACGCGTTCAAGTCCAGGCCCAGATCCAGCAACTGGACACTGAACTCGCTCAAGCCGGCCCGGTCGACATGCGCTGGAGCGTCACGCCACAGCTCGTGCGACTAACACTGGATCTTGATCAGCAGGAGGTCGCAACGGCACGCAACATCGCCACTGACATGAAGGCCATCAGCGAAGTCGTGGGCGGTAGCCCCGCGGTGCGCGTCAGCCGCCTGGACTGGCGCGTCCGATCCGGCAGTGGGGCCTGCGGCGTGGCGTTCCTCGGATCCGCCCAGCCGCAAACGAACCCCGGCGAAACCGTGAGTGAGACTGCGGGAGTCGTCGAAATCAGACTCGAACTGGCGTTTGACGAAACCATCGCAGCACCCGCGCGTACGCATACTGTTGCGGGCATCTCCGAAGGCTTGAGCCGACTTCCCGGAGTTGAGTTGCTGCTGGACCCGGCGTTCGAGAGCGCCCGGAACCTCTTGAGCAGCGACGGCACCATGCAGGCTACCCAGTGGTGCTTCACGCTGGGGCATGTCGACAACGCGCAGCCGGAGCGTGCAACGCCACGCGGGATGGACCCGACCACCCGAGGTCCCCCATGAAGCCCTGGCAATCCATCGTCACAAAGGCCCGCACCGGTCTGATCGCATCGGGCGCGTGCCTGTGCCTGGGGCTGCTTCTTGTGCTTTTCTTCCACGATCGGCAGCAAAGCGCACGCAGCGCTCTTTCGTCGAGCAAGGCCGAGTTGGTTGAGCTGCAATCGCGCAGGAGCAGCGAGCAAGCCGATCTGAACTACGTGCAAAAGCACATCGGGCGATTCAACTATCTGGTGCAGGCTGGAATTATTGAAAAGCCCGAACGTGAGACTTGGATCGAGCAACTCTTGCTGAGCGCAAGACGCGCAGGTTTGCCCGCATCGCCGCACTACACCCTGCACCCGGCGAAACCAGTGTCATCAAAATGGACTGCGGGTCATGCCGCCGCATTGAGCACCGGCATGCCGCAATTTCATGATCTCGAGTTCAGCTTGAGTGAGGTGCACGAAGAAGAGCTTCTGGCTCTGCTACTGGATTTCGGGCGCAACACCAGACAACGATTCCGCGTCAACGCCTGTCAACTCTCGCAAGCGACGCGGCAGGGGCTGACGCTGCAATGCGTGTTGAGGTTCTTCTCCCTGGCGCAAACGACGCCTCGCGCTCCATCGGTCCTTGCGCGATCAACTATTGCAGGCCCCGTTCCGGCTGCGCCGCAGCTTGGAACGCTTTTCTATATGCCGGTCGAACGCAATGCCATCGTGTTGGAGCGCGGCGGCGACGCCGCGCCGGGTTTCAATCGGCAAGCCCGCGTGTCGGGCGTTGTGCTTCGTGAGCGCGGCAACAGCACGAGCTGGATCAACTCACGGGTCCTGGCCGACGGGCAGCCCTTTGCGCCGGCCACGGTCACACATATTTCAGCCGATGCCGTGGCCTTCAATGGCCGGCGCGTACCGGTAGGGGACGCATTGGATTTTCGTACCGGCGCCAGCACCGGGATCCTGCCTGCGGGCGCGCTTGAAAAGGCGGCGCCCAAATGAAACAGCAACGGGGTTCCGCGCTGCTGCTTGTTCTGCTCGTGCTCGGAGTATTGGCGGTCTATTTTTCACTCGGAACCCTCGGTGGTGTTCAAGCCGAACGTGACCGGAATACGTCCACCGCATTGGGCCAGGCAAGGGAGGCACTGATCGGCTTTGCCTCGGGCTACCGCTATCTGGTGAATCCGAACGAGGTCTTCGGCTACTTGCCATGCCCCGACAGCAACAACAGCGGCACCGCGAGCCCGCCCTGCGCCGCGGCCAACGTAGCCGTGCTCGGACGTTTTCCCTGGAAGACAAAATCCATTGCAGTGGCCCCGCTGCGCGACCACAGCGCCCAATGCCTCTGGTATGCCGTCTCGGGCGCAGCCAAAGACAACCCAAAGACCAGCCCCATGAACTGGGATGCTCCCGGCCAGTTCGTCGTGCAGGATGCCACTGGAACCCTGCTGGCAGGCTCTACGCCGCACGATCGGGCCTGGGCCGTGCTGCTGGCGCCACATGAGGCCCTGACAGGGCAGGACCGCACGGCGACCATCGGGCCGGCGACAGAGTGCGGTGGCAACATGCTGGCAAACAACTATCTGGAAGGCAGCATCGTCCTGGCCGGCGGGGGTGCGATCAGCACGCTGATCTTGGGCACGGCCGCCAGCAGAGAGGCCGGCATCAACAACGACAGCGGCACCTGGATTTCAGCCAGTGACATCTTTGACCGCCTCAAGAAGCGCAGCGACTTCAAAGCCGACATCGACGACATGCTGGGAGATCTGGCACTTTGCCTCAACACGCTGAACCCAAGCGATCCTGCGCTGACGGCGTCCACAGGCAACAAGGGCGTCGATCAAATTATTTCGGCCTGCCCGGCGCAAGGAACGTTGAAGGTCAATGTTCTCGCCGGTTGGCGCAACAACCTGCTGTATGCGAAGCCTGCCGCTGGCCTGACGGTGAACGGCGCAGTCGGTTGCGTTGCCGTCCTGCTGTTCGCGGGTGAGCGCACGCTGCGCAGCCTCGCTCCGCCGGGTCCGCAAATTCGCGCCACCGGTGCACAGACCGGTAACGCCACGCTGTTTGGGGACCCGGCGATGTACCTTGAAGGCGCCAATACTGTGTTCCCGGCCGGCGGTGCCTACGGCGGCGCGGGTTTCTTCGATCCAGGCAGCGCGAGTGCCGACGTCGTGCGCTGCATCAAGGGCCTTCCGGCCGGGTCTTTGCAGGAATCGTTCGCCCAGGATTTCCCCCGTTTCGTGGCCATCGGCGCGGGCGCTGTGCCAGACCTCGCTCACATGAGCGTCAAACTGGTGAATGCAGTCGGCGCAGCTGGGGCGTGCTTCTGGTCGCCTACCGCCGTTCCCCTGGCTCGCAAGACGCTGCGCGCCCACCATGAGTTCGAGTTCAGCTTCGCAGATGACTTCGCCCTGACGGGCACTGGCACGGACCGTGGCAACGGCTTCAGCCTGCAACTGGTCAGCGCCGATGTGGGCACAGCACCGAGCGCCTGCGGCACAGGTGGCACGATGGGAACCCTGGATGGCAGCGACCCGTGGGGGGCGAATTCCATCATCCTTGAAACTGACGTGCACCGCGACGCCGTGAGTGCAGACCTCGCCGGGAACCACAGCGCCATCTTGTTGAACGGCAGCATCGATCACAGCCAACCGGGCGCCAGCATGAGCCCAGCGTGCGATGGCACCGCTGCAGGTTGCCGCCATGCACCAGCGAACTTGTTTGAGGAATCGATACCCACGGGGCACAACCAGCGCCTGGAACTTCACTCGGGCTGCAATGCCGGCTGCAGCGTTTGCAACCCGAGTGCTCACGCCGCGCCCAACGACTACCTTCGGGTCACCGTTTGGGTCGACTGCAAAGACTGCAATGACGTGGCGACGGACCTGGATCGCAGCCATCATGTGCCGTCGCTGCAGCGCTGCATCACGCCGAATGCGGCGTTGAATTCGGTGTACTACGGCTTCACCGGCGGGTTCAATGCGGGAGCCGGTCAGCAGGCGGTTTCGCTGAGCCATCTGGTCGTGCGCAGCGAGTAAAGGTCTGAGCCATGCGTCCATCCTTGATTCGAAGCCGGGGCTTTTCGCTGATCGAAGTAGCGATCGCGCTGCTCATCCTAGGCATGGTGCTGGGCAGCGGCATGTCCCTGCTGGGAAGCCAGCTCGCGCTGCGAGACGTCAAGGATACGCAAAGGATCCTGGAAGAAACCAGGGAAGCCCTGCTCGGTTACGCGGCCAACCAGACACCGCCCCATCTGCCATGCCCTGACAAGACCGGTGGCGCGGGTGTGGGCACCGCCAACGACGGCCAGGAGGATGTCACTCCAGCCACCGGTATATGCGTGACGCAAAGCGGCAACTTGCCCTGGGCCACATTGGGCGTGGCACCACTTGATGCGTGGGGCAACCGGCTTCACTACAGCGTGAACAGTACGTTCTCGAACCGTGCGCCTGCGGCCAGCTTCACGCTGTCCTCGGTCGCCACCTTGCGTGTCTGCCAGTCGGCCGGCTGTGCGTTCGTGCTGGCCAACGGGGTTCCAGCCGCCATTCTTTCCTTCGGTAAAAACGGTTTTGGCGCCATCACGGCGATGGGTGCGGCTCGACCTGCGCCGGTGAGCGCCGATGAACTTGAGAATGCCGATGGCGACAACGATTTTGTCAGCCACAGCGCCGCGGATGCGGGCGCGGCCATGGGCGAATTCGATGACCTCGTGACCTGGCTTCCCACGGGCTTGCTGTTCAACCGGATGCTTCAGTCGGGCAGGCTGCCATGAACCCCAACCAAGAATCGATGCGCCGTAGCAGCGCATCCCCGCAAGAGAGATTACTGCCGCCGTATCTCAAGACAGTAATTGTGTTGTCACCATGAGTACATAACCAACTTTGGAATGAGGGGTAGATTTATGCAACATCAGCCACAGAATCGTGCAGCGGGCTTCACTCTGGTCGAGATCGCCATTGTGCTGGTCATCATTGGCCTGCTGCTTGGGGGCGTGCTCAAGGGACAGGAACTGATCGAGAACGCCAAGATCAAAAACGGCGCCAATGACATGAACGGCGTACTTGTCGCCTACAACGCCTATGTCGACCGATTCCACAGCCTTCCGGGCGACGACGGTGGAACATTGACCAGTTTGGCGTCGCTGCAAGCCAGGGGTGCCAACTGGCTCAACGTTACTGCGTTCGGCAACAACAACGGCGTGATTGCCGTGACCCAGGCCCAGGTGTTTACGTCCGAAGGAGAAGCACTTGCATTCTGGCAGGCGCTCAAGGCGGGCGGATTCATCGCGGGCAACCCGGCCGACATCGGCGTGGCCGCGTTGCCGCGCAATGCATTCAACGGTTTGATCGGCGTGGGTTCGGGCGTAACTCCTGCGGCCGGCGTGGCGGCGCTTTCCGTGTGCCTGTCGCAGGTTCCGGGCAAGGCTGCGCGTGCCATCGACACCCAGTTTGACGACGGGGTGCCAAACGGTGGCGCAGTCTTGTCCACTGTCGCCGTGGCCGGCGTCAATACTGCGCCAGGAATTGCCTCCCCCGTCGGCTACAGCGACGACAATCAGTACACGGTCTGTCGCAGCCTGTAACGCCGGATCAGCCGCCAATGCGCCAACTTTCATGCTTCGGCTGCAAGACGCCCGGAGTCATGAAAGTTCGTTGCATCACGTCAGCCTGTACAGTGCCCCGGCGAGTCCGCAGACCAGAATCACTTGAATGACGCCCACTTTGTAGCGTAGCAGCGCCACGGCCGCTGCCAGCAACAAAGCCAGAGGCATCCCGTCGACCTGTGACAACCATGATCCGGCAGTCCCCGGCTTCATGGCAATGTGCGCGACGAAGAACAGGGCCAGACTGGCAATCACACCCACCACCGCGGCGGTAATGGCCAGCAGTGGCGCCGTGAAATGCAGTTTCCCGTGCGTTGATTCCACCAGCGGACCGCCGGCCAGAATGAAGATGAAGGAGGGCAGGAAGGTGAACCAGGTCACCACCGTTGCGGCCAGCGCGGCACCTTGAAAGAGCGCCAGTGGTCCCAGCACCTGACCAGTCCAGCCGCCCAGAAAACCGACGAAGGACACGACCATGATGAGCGGCCCAGGCGTGGTTTCTCCCAACGCCAGGCCGTCGATCATCTGCGCTGCGCTGACCCAGCCAAAGTGCTCGACCGCGCCCTGATACACATAGGGCAACACGGCGTAGGCGCCACCAAAGGTGAGTAGCGCCGCTTTGGTGAAGAACCACGCCATCTGGGCCAGGGTCGAGTCCCAGCCTTGCCAGGCGATCAGCGCCGCCATCGGCATAAGCCAAAGCGCTGCGCCCGCCAGCAGCACGCTGACCAGACGTCGTGGCGTGAAGCGCGCGTGCTCGGGCGTGGGCGTTTGGTCGTCGATCACGGCCTTGAATTGATTCCCCTGTTCCACCCTGGATCCCTTGTGGCCCGCGATATCGGAGAACTGCGCAGGAGCCAAGCCCGAGCCGATCCATCCCAACAAGGCCGCGGTCAACACAATCGCCGGAAACGGCAGCTTGAAGAAATACAGCGCCACAAAGCTGCCACTGGCAATGGCCCACAGCCAGGGCGCGGTGGTCGGCTTCTTCAGCGTCCTGGAGCCAATGCGGTGCACCGCCTGCAGCACGATCGCCGCAACCGCTGGCTTGATGCCGTAGAGCAGACCCGCAACCAGCGGCAGTTGGCCGAACGCGACGTAGACCCAACTCAAGGCGATCAGGATGAACAGCGACGGCAGCACAAAGAGCGCGCCCGCCACCACCCCTCCCCAGGTGCGGTGCAGCAGCCAGCCGATATAGGTCGCGAGTTGCTGCGCCTCGGGGCCAGGCAGCAGCATGCAATAGTTCAGCGCGTGCAAAAACCGTTGCTCCGAAATCCAGCGCTTCTGTTCCACCAGTTCGCGGTGCATCACGGCGATCTGACCGGCGGGTCCGCCAAAGCTGATAAAGCCCAACTTCAGCCAGAAGCGCAAGGCCTGAGAAAATGAAGGCGTGGCGGGTGTTTCGTCACTCATGGCGATGCTGAAGATCGGACCAACGCCAACACGCCGTACGGTCTAATTCTGCTGCAACTTGAACACTGCCGTACCGGCTCTGGCGTTAGGCCACAGCCGCACTTCGCGACCTTCCTGAAGACCGAAGGCATCGAGCACGCGCAGCTGGTTTTTGGCTGCCAGTACAGCGAAATCCTTGAAGGTACCGACGCGGATATTCGGCGTGTCGTACCACTGATAGGGAAGGCGCCGGGTCACCGGCATGCGCCCGCGCAGCACACTCAGACGGTTCGGCCAATGCGCAAAATTCGGAAACGCGACGATGCCGATGCGACCTACGCGTGCCGTCTCGCGCAGCATCACCTCGGCATTGCGCAGGTGTTGCAGCGTGTCGATCTGCAGCACCACGTCAAAGCTCTGGTCCTCGAACAGATTGAGGCCTTCGTCCAGGTTGAGCTGGATCACGTTCACGCTGCGCTGCACGCAGGCCTGCACGTTGGCGTCATCGATCTCGACGCCATAGCCGCTGCAACCGCGCGTGTGTTGGAGATAAGCCAGCATCGCGCCATCGCCGCAACCCAGATCGAGCACGCGCGCCCCTGTCGGCACCAGGCGTGCAATCGATTCAATTGTGGTCTGGTCACTCATGCTGAGGCTCCAGCGGATGCTTCTGTGCCATCCAGTTCCTTCGCAATGCTCTCGAAATAGGAGCGCATCACGCCGATGTAGCGCACGTCATCCAGCAGAAAAGCATCGTGGCCGTGCGGCGCGTCGATCTCCGCGTAGCTCAAGTGCCTGCGGCTGTTCAGCAGCGCCTTGACAATTTCGCGGCTGCGCTGGGGGGCGAAGCGCCAGTCTGTGGTGAAGCTCACCAGCAAGAACTTGGCCGTAGCCCGCGCCAGGGCTTGGCTCAGATTGCCGCCAAACGCGCGCGCCGGGTCAAAGTAATCCAACGCGCGGGTGATCAATAGATAAGTATTGGCGTCGAAATACTCGGCAAACTTGTCGCCTTGATAGCGCAGGTAGCTCTCGATTTCGAACTCCACGTCCAGGGTACTGTAGTGGTATGAACCGTCGCCGCTGGCCACCTCATCTAGGGCGCGTCTGAGCTGGCGACCAAATTTCTCATTCATCACGTCGTCGCTCAAATACGTGATGTGGCCGATCATGCGGGCGATGCGCAGACCACGTTTGGGCGTCACACCGTGCTGATAGAAATGGCCGCCATGGAAGTCCGGATCGGTCACGATGGCGCGGCGCGCGACTTCGTTGAAGGCAATGTTCTCCGCCGTGAGATTGGGCGCGCTGGCCACCACCACCGCGTGGCGCACGCGCTGCGGATATTGCAGCGCCCAGCTCAAGGCCTGCATCCCGCCCAAGCTGCCGCCGAGCACGGCTGCCAGCGTCGATATGCCCAGAGCGTCGAGCAAGCGTGCCTGCGAATCGACCCAATCTTCCACCGTGACCACGGGGAAATCCGCACCGTAGACGCGCCCTGTTTCGGGATTGATATGCATGGGACCCGTGGAGCCAAAGCACGAACCGAGATTGTTCACCCCGATGACGAAGAATCGATTCGTGTCCACCGGCTTGCCAGGGCCGATCATGTTGTCCCACCAGCCTTCGGACTTGTCCTGCCCCTTGTACACCCCGGCCACGTGGTGCGAGGCGTTGAGCGCGTGACACACCAGCACCGCGTTGGAATGGTCGGCATTAAGCTCCCCGTAGGTCTCGAAGCTCAGGTCGTAGTCACGGATCGCCTTGCCGCTTTGCAGCGGCAAGGCGGCGGCGAAATGCATCGACTGGGGCGTGGCTATGAGCATGGGCGAATCGAGTATATCGGCAGCCTGTGGCGCGGACCCATTTGCCACCCGAAGTGACTGATGCACGACCAACTGAGTGCCAGTTTGAGGAATGCGAACTGCAGATCGCGAAGACACTGGCAGAACCGTCACCGTGATTATCAGCAACTCAGAGACCGGACTTCCAGCAGCACCACGCGGGTTGGTGCGGTGCAGGCAATAATTCCATAACGCTTCTGCAGGTACTCCCTGCCATGCACGCAGCAAGATGTTGGGACACGGAGTTGCTCGGCCAGAAGCCCTACTTCAAAGAACCGTTCTATGTTGGATTTTCCGTCGGTGGATTAGGGCCTGGTCTGTTACCAGATGGGCAAACTGGAACAATTGACCGCAACCGCCATGGGCGCCTGTCGAACATTGAAGTTGCTGACGTGCGCCATCTGGAGTTGGGCGTCACCACGCTTGCGCCTGATTCCGAAGTCGGAGCGGGCATCAAGGTTGCAGCAGTGCGGATCGCCTTTGGCAATTGCTTCAACATCATTGAAAACCCAAACTTCGATGCATCGCCAATTCGCCTTGACGCTCGGTCGACCGTGCCGGCCGCGGACTCTTTTGGGCTGGAAGGAGCCGTCGACGACAGTCAGGTCACGAGTTGCCAAGTGCGGCTCCTGTAAGCCGGCATTCATGGCTACCCTCTTCGTGCCCATTGCCAACAGTGACGGAAGTGATGGCCTGCCATTCGGGAAAACGACCCGAAAGGCCGAAGTCACCCTGGGGACTGCGGACTCGTTTCCGACAGATCGACGGGCACAAGAGCGGAGAAGCAATCAATTTCCCACCTATATAGTCAACTGCCACTTGTGACCGAATCGATAGAAGTGCACGATCGCGGTCACTTGACAGTTTTGACTTTTCAGAATGGTCATCCACTGATTTTTGAAGCAGCGCGGGAGGAGAATCGGATCATGATGAAAAACAAAAAAAGTCGCGGTTTTTCAACCGTTGAAGTTGCACAGTTCATGGTTACCTTTGTTGTCCATGGATTTCTTATGTGCACCTCCAATACTTGGGCACAAAGTTCGCTGCACCTTCCCAATGGGGTGGAGTTGCATCCCAAGCAGGAGTTGATCAGGATCAACGGCGCTGAGCCAGAGTCGCTCGATCCCGCCCACTCAGAGTCGGGCGTATCACAAAACATCCTCGCCGATTTGTATGAAGGTCTGACGGCCATTGACAACCGGGGCAATGTAGTGGCTGGTGTGGCGCAGTCTTGGAAACAGACCAGCCCCACAACCTGGATTTTCCACCTTCGCCCGAACGCTACTTTTTCCAATGGCGATCCGCTGCGGGCTCAAGACTTTGTCTATTCCTGGCAGCGCTTCCTTGACCCGAAGACTGCATCAAACTACGCCAACACGTTCGGCGTGTTCATTCTCAACGGGGCCGAAGTCATTGCGGGAAAATTGCCCGCAACCGAATTGGGTATCAAGGCTTTGGACAACCACACTCTGGAAGTAAAGACCTCTGTGCCTGTCCCATTCATGTTAAGTTTGGTATCAAACCCGCAGTTTTCTCCGGTGGACAAAGCTGCAATTTCGAAATGGGGGCGCGACTGGACCAAAGCGGGTCATCTGGTCGGCAATGGCGCCTATTTGCTAAAAGAGTGGATTGTCAACGGCAAAATCATCGTGGAGAAAAACCCCAGGTATTGGGAAAACGCCGCGGTGCATCTAACCAGGGTTACTTACCTTCCAATCGAGGACCCTAACGCTGCAGTAAAAATGTTTCACGCAGGGGAGATTGATTGGACCGTTGGGCTACCGCCGGGTGCCTACGCTCAATTACGCGCAACTTACCCCACAGAAATTCGAAACTCTCCTTTGCTAGCCTTGCGTTATTATGCTTTGAATAATAAAGATCCGTTATTGAAGGATGTACGCATACGCCAAGCCATGTCCATGGTAATTGATCGGGACTTGCTGGTTCAAAAAGTGATGGCGGACGGCCAAATTCCTCAGTACGGATTGATTGTCAAGGGTGTTGCCGGGGCCGACGTGACTGCTTACGATTGGGCCCTGTGGCCTATGGCCCAGAAAGTGGCGCAGGCCAGAAAACTTCTGGAGCAAGCCGGTGTGGCAACGGGCACCAAGATTCGTTTGATGTACAACACCAACGAATATCAAAAGCGCATGGCCGTCTTTCTTGCATCTGAATGGAAAACAAAACTGGGTTTGGACGTCGAGATGGAAACCCTGGAGCTCAGGGTCCTTCTTGAAAAGTTGCATGACGGCAGCTACCAGGTTTCCCGCGCCGATTGGTACGCGGACTATAACGACGCAACTACGTTTTTCTCTGTGGTGCAATGCGGTGGCGATCAAAACGTCAGTGGTGGTTGCAATCAAAAGGCCGATGACCTGGTGACACAAGGAAACTTGTCACAAGATCAGAACAAAAGAAGGACCTTGATAACCCAGGCGGTCCAAATGGCAATGGAGGACTACCCATTCATCCCTTTGAGTCAATCTGTGATGTCTCGCTTGGTGAAGTCTTATGTGGGAGGCTACAGTGAAGCCAACGTCTACGATAGGTTCCGCAGCAAGGACCAGTACATCATTAGACATTGATGGTTGCGTCACGGTAGCTGCATTTGCCAAGTCTGGATTGGCGCATCCAATTTCAATTCCTGGTCGCTTGTTGAAAGCACAAATAGTCGCGATGCCGATTCCCGCACATGTCCGGAATTCGACCACCAGCACGTATTACGGTGTGGATAGTCTCTAGACCATCCATCATGCAGGTTGGCGCGGCCCGAGTGCCGGGTCCATTTTTTTTGAGTTGAAACACGTTGAAATGGAGCGTTCACATGACCCGCGACGCTGAGCCGCATGAGAAAGCGGTGGACTTGTTTGCCTACTTCGCGGCGCTGTCTGAAGTCAGCGAGCGATTTGTCGCCTCCGAGGCGCTGCAACTGATTCGCGGTGCTGCCGAGGCCGGTGTACTCGGCGCGTTTTCGCAAGCGACAACCGTTGCAATGGCGGCTAAGGACTTGAACCGCGACGAAAGCCATCTTACCGACCTGTGCGCCGCGCTGCGCTCGCACGGCGTGTTGATGTCCGACGATGGTGTTCACTTCACCCTGCATTCAGCCTGGGCGATGCTCGTGCGACCCGGCGGACATCAACCGCTAGAAGTACTGATGGAATTGTCCGGTACCCGGGGTCGCATGCTGCGTTCGATTGCGCGCGGCGAGCACAGCGGCTGGGCTGGCGACACTCGAGAGCGCTTCAACTACGCCATTGCGGTATCGCCCGATCCCTGGTCGCCCGCGACGGTTGCTGCCTTCTCGGCGTCGATGCAGACCAACCCCGAAGTGGTGGCGTTGCTTAATTCAGGAGCTCGCTATCTCGAACTCGGCTGCGGTGTGGCAGGCAATATGTGCACGTTGCTTCAAGCCTTTCCCAATGTTCGTGCTGTGGGCGTGGAGATGGCCAGCGATCTTGCAGATGAAGCTCAGCGACGCGCGCATGCCTTGGGCATTGCGGATCGGCTGGACATCGTATGCGCCGACGCAACCACTTTCTCCCGACCCAACTCGTTTGACATCGTGTTCTGGAGTCAGATGTTTTTTCCGGCCGCTTCCAGACGCGCGGCGCTGGCGGTGAGCTTGCAGTCGTTGAGACCGGGTGGGTTGATCTGGTCGCCAGCCTTTGACCAGACTGCCGTGCACAAAGAGCCGTTGTCCAAAACCGCCTGTGACCTGGTGCTCGACCGCGTCATTCATGGTTCATGGGGAGTTCCCCATCGTGAGCCGGAGGAACTGCGTGCCGAACTGGAGGATGCGGGGTTTGTGGGTGCCTACGTGCTGGACCGGCCAGGATCGAAAGTGGTGTTGGGGCACCGGCCTGTCGACTGAGCGTCGCGCTCGCCACGCGCACCCATTGCCACTCATTCATCGACGCGATGGCTTTCGCGTCGACCTGGAGCAAATGGATTGCACACCGATATCGTGCAGTAAGGAGATGTTGCTATGTCCAGTCGATTGCTTTTTGCAATAGCGCAGTTGTTCTTCTCCATTCTCAGCTTGAACGCGAGTTTCGTATTTGCCGAGCCAACGCCGCCGCGAAATTTGGATGAATCCATTCAGGCCGCAAACTCGTTCCAGATCGGCGATGTGACGCTTTTTGACGGCGAACGCATACAGGAACGAGCCACGGTTACCGTACGAAGAGGATGGATCAATGGCGTGTGCACCGGCGACCCCACCGCATGCCGGGAGTCAGACTTGCCCTATATCGATGGCAAAGACAGATTCCTGATGCCCTCCCTCATCGACAGTGAGGGGCACTTCACGCGCCCCGCGGAAATGCTCGGGCAGTTGCTGAACCGTGAAGAACCCATCTGTGGCGATAAGCCTGAAACCAAGGGCCAGACACTGCGTGCTTCAAGTACCGATGTGATGGCTGCCTTTGCCGCCAAGGGGCTCTTCACGGAAATCGACACCCATGGGCTACGCGCCGACAACGGCATGCAGCCGCAAAAGCTGGGCGGCAGGTACGACATTCCGCCGAGCGCGAATTACGAGAAGCATATTCGCTTCGGCGTGACCACCGTGCTGGACATGGGCGCCTACCCCTGGCCGGCCAACTATGTCAGACGCTCGCGAGATCATTGGAAAGACCCGAAGGATGCAGAGCAAGCCGATTTACGCAAGGAGTTTCTGATCTACGCCGATCTCTTCGGATCGGGGATGTGGGCGTCGCCGGCCAACATGCAATTCGGCTATTTCGGCGTAGATCCCGTGTACAACTTGAAGCCCGACGGACCTTGGACCGCATCCGATGTTCAAGCATGGGTTGATAGGAGATTGTCTGAGGGATCCGATCACATCAAGGTCTTCTATGAGCATTGGAAGGGTAAGCCGGTGCCAAAGATAGACTCCGCCACGCTGACGGCCTTGGTGCAGGCGGCGCATGCCAGGGGCGCCAAAGTCTTTGTGCATAACGAAAGTGAGGCGGACGCGGAGGCCGTCATGAGGTCGGGCGCCGACGTCAATATCCATGCGCCGGGAAGTTATGACCTCAAGAGCGACGTGCTAAGTGATGTTTTTGCGGCGCGATTTGCCAAGGCAATCAAGGTTGTCGCTCCAACCCTGAGCGGGTTCGTTCAGCGCTGCGACAATCCGTACAGCGTCAGCAACAAAGCGACGCATGCTTTGTCATCGGGAAAAACCGGAGCGAGTTTCATCAAGGATTATTTTGAAACATCCGATGTCATGCCTTATGTCAATGCACTGGACGAGATACGAGTTGCGGCGTGCGGAACTTGGCCCGGACCGGATTTCGAAAGACTCTTCCGCAATACGGCAAAGCTCTACGATCACGGCGTCATGCTGGTGACAGGCGCCGATGCTGGAGAAGTCGACCCTTTGATCGAAGGGCTTGGTCTTCACTACGAGGCCTACCTGATTCGCGATGCGCTGGACAAATACTCAACATCAGCGAAAGGGCAACTGGCCAACCTGGCCGCGCTGCGGGCATTGACCTCGAACGCCGCACTCGCCTATGGACTGCACATCGAGAACGGCAACGAGCCGAAATACGATCCGCGCGGATTCATCAAGCCCGGCTACCGTGCAGACCTCTTATTGCTCAGAGAGAGCCCGCTTCAGAACATGCTTAATACATTGAAGATCGATCGAGTCTTCAAAGGCGGGTACAACGCCAATCGCCAAATGGTGCGGCCGGAATGCGCTTCTGGCAACTGTGATTCTCGGCAGATTTTGCGTTCGGTGGAAGCGCAAAGTTGCATGTAAGGCAAATGGCCGCACGCCGCCGTGCTGCTTGCTCAGCATCGGCACACTTGTGAAACGATTTACGTCCAGCGCAACTCGTCTTGAGAATGAGGAGGCATGATGACAGCTCTAAAAACTGAAAACACGGTCAATGATCCGGGCGCAGGAGCCATCAAATTTGACGCTGAGTTCGCCCTCGAGTACGACCGTAAGATACAGATGTCGTGTCCGGGGTACGGCGCTTTGCATGACACCATGGTCTGCGTGTTGAATAACCAGCCAAGCCCCAACACGTTCTTGTCAGTCGGTGCAGGCACGGGGGCCGAAATTCTTGCACTCGGCAAGGCGTTTCCCCGCTGTCACTTTGTCGCTGTAGATCCGGCTCACGCCATGATTGACGTGTGTCGTGAACGCCTTACCAAGGCGGGCTTAACCAACAGCGTGGACTATTTTCAGGAAAAATTGGAAACATACCGCCCAGCTCGGCTTGCAGACGCGGCATCCGCCATTTTTGTGTCGCACTTCATCGCAGGGAATCAAGCGAAGCAAGCGTTCTTTGCACAACTGGCTAGCTGCATCACATTGGGTGGCACCTTGCTTATCGGCGACCTTATCGGCGACCCTCGCAGCCCAAACTTCAAGATGTTGTTTGATTGGTGGATCGCTCGCTTGGCTGCCGAAGGTATTGAGGGGTCTGACTTGGCGAGAGCACGCGCCCAGGAACATGAGTTCCCCTGGATTGGAGAAACGCAGTACCTGGACATCGTTGAGCAGGCAGGGTTTTCTCGGCCGGTGCGATTTTTTCAGTCGCTGCTGTGGGGCGGATGGGTTGCCAAACGACGGGAATTACCCAATGACTGATGGCGGCTACCGCTACGATCTCGATAACTCATTAGAGGGTGTGTATGAAATTCATCATTCCGACCTCGGGCAACCTTCGCTGCTCACGAGCTTGCCGGCCAAGAAAACCTACGTCACCAGTCGAACGGCAGCTTCCTGGTTTCAGGGACCGGCGATTGTCAGCAATGTAGCGTCTGCGGCAGGCGGCAGTTCCTGATGAGCTGCGGGTTCAGTGATAGTCGAGATAGTCGAAATCGCGGCCCCATTGCTGCCGGTCATGTAACCGGGCGACGGTCAGGTATCGAGCGAGCATTTTGGACAATCGTAGTCCAACGCTGCCTTGCGGGTCCCCAGATTTCTCCGAACCTGACGTTCGCCTTGACCCTCGGTGGACCGTCGTGGCGGCCGACTCTTTTAGGCTTGGAAGCAGCAGTACAAGTTTTCAGACAGCGGTCAGTCGAAATTAGGTGGCGACATAACGAAGGGCTAATCAGGCAAGACAGCCAGTCATTGGCGCTCCGATTGAACGACGCGTTGGCCGTCATTCGTTGTGCCTGCAGCACGGATGAGACCAAAAGCTGTTGATTCCATTCGGCATGCACTCGGGGATGCAGGTGGTTCACGGCCCTCGGGGGAAGTTGGACTCCAGCAGCTACGGCTGCAGCGTTGAGGTCGTGAATTCCATTGGGCCAGTTCGTGGGCCATGGCTTGACCAACGACCGAAGCATCTGAAGATCGATGTCGCGGCACATTTGGTAGGTTTCGAACGCGGATTCACCAAGGCGAGACCAGACTGCGAAGCTCTCGGGCGTTGGAATCCATGCCCAGAACTCGTCAACATGGCCACAGAAGGCTACAACTGCGCCTGCCAGTTCAGTTCGCGTCAGTCTTTGGACCTCTGGAGTGACGAGTTGAAGGAGGTCGGAGACGTACCCTTCGTTGGCAGGATCAATCTGCGCGTTGGACACGAGGCCACAGCAGCTTTGCCCGCTCTCGTCGGCGAGGCCAATCCAAAGGAGTTCTGCTGCACGGGACCAAGGAACCGCAGTCCATTCCGTATCGACGAAGACTCGGCGCATGATCTTGGCATTCCGTGGCTAGACGACAAAAAGAATGGAAATCTGCATCTGAGTCCGGGAAAAGTCCGAGATTTTGCCGGCGCACCAAGGGGCACCACTGGACGACCAAGTTCGACCCTCGGATTGGGATGTAACCACGGTTGCATCGTACCAAATTGGAAGGCTACCTCGGACGACTGGTCCCGCTGCACATCAGCCAAGGACTCAACGTCCGCCACCTACATCCAGCAGTGCACCGGTGGTGTACGTTGCACCAGAACTGAGAAGCCACAAAATGGCGCTGGCGACTTCTTCGGTTGTGCCGGGGCGGCGCATGGGGATGACTGCGGAGAGTTGTTGCGCGCGCTCAGGCTGGCCGCCGGAGGCGTGAATCTCGGTGTCAATAACGCCAGGGCGCACCGAGTTGACGCGTATGCCTTCCGCCGCCACTTCGCGCGCCAGTCCCACAGTGAAAGTGTCTATGGCACCTTTGCTGGCGGCGTAGTCTACGTACTGGCCCGGGCTGCCCAGGGTGGCTGCGACGCTGGAGAGGTTAACTATGGCGCCGCCTGCACCGCCGTGCAGTGTGCTCATGCGCAGCACCGCTTCACGCGCACACACCATACTGCCGATTACGTTGGTATCGAACATGCGCTTGATGCGTGCGACCGACATTGCGTCCACGCGGCTCGCCACGTCCACCACACCAGCGCTGTTGACCAAGGCACTCAGGGGGCCGAGTTGGGAGTCGACGATGGCAAACATGGCCAGCACTTGTTCTTCCTTCGCCACGTCGGCCTGAACCGCGATGGCCTTGGCACCCAAGGCGTGAATCTGCCGCACCACTTCGTCAGCGGCCAGCGCATTGTTTAGGTAGTTCACCGCCACAGCGTACCCAGCGCGGGCCGCCATTAGGGCGGTGGCTGCGCCAATGCCGCGCGAAGCGCCGGTAATCAGCATGACTGGTTTCACAGGTCAAATGTCCTCGGCCAGGGGATGGCTTGTTTCATGGTCCAAATCGTATCAAACTGGGGCGCAAAGTCGGACTACTGCTTTCGCTGCGGTCCGGCTCCACAAATTTTGCCAGACCTGCCATTCGCCCAGACGTTCGGCGTCCCGAGATGGCGGCTGACTCGCGCTGTTATCCCACAGCGGCGGACTATCAACGCCCAAGCCGGCGCTCCCACTGGCACCGCAATCTGACTGATATCCTATAGACTGGCGAGGGGCCGGCGGTAACTCCATGGCCGCTACAGCGGTGTCAAATTCCATAAGGGAGCGTTGCGTGACAGGCTCGGTACACACGGTTGATGAGCAGTTGGTGGCGGAAACGGTCCAGCATGAGCGCACGAACGTTTTTAACGAGCGCCTGGTTGCCAGCGCATACGTTTCGCCTTTGGGCATTGGCTTTGTTGCATGGCTGCAGACGGCCGCGGTCGGAGCCCTGCAGGCCCTGGAATGGGGGGCGATGATTGTTTGCGTTGAACTTCTCATCATTTGGTTCGGCCGCGGTTTTCGCAAAGCGGCTCTGGGTAAACGCCCGGTCGACCGCTGGTTGAACGCCCAATTGGTGTGCTGCGGGTTGCTGGGCTTGATGTGGGGCGCGGCTACCTGGTTTGTCTGGTCGCCTGACAAATTTCTGTTTTACGTCACCACCCTTTGCGTTCTGGTGGGTGTCTCTTTCATCTGCATGGTGGTGATGGCGCCGGTGCGCTGGGCCATGCTTCCCTTTGCGGTCGGGCTATTGATTCTGCCCTTGGTGCAGTTGCTGTTCATCGACAATCCGGTCGGCCGTGAAATTGGTGCCGGCTGGGTGGTCATGATTGCCGTGCAGCTGAGGTATTCCCGGGATCTTCGCCACGAGTTGGTTCGGCAGATCGACAGTTCAGTGCGCAATTTGATGCTGGTGGAACGCTTGACTCGGGTCAGCAGTGAGCTGACGCTGGCCAATTCCGAGAAAGAAACCCGCAACGCCGAACTGAATGCGGTCATGGAGCAACTTAATCGTCTGGTGACTTTCGATCAACTGACCGGCGCCTACAGTCGTCGCCACTTTATGCAAGAGCTCGACCGCCAAGTGGCAGTGCACACCCGCCACGGCGCGCCTGTCTCACTGATCATGATGGATCTGGATCATTTCAAATCGATCAACGACAGCTACGGGCATGGAGTGGGCGACCGCGCACTGCGCGAGGCGGCATTGAGTACCAAGGCTGAACTGCGTGACGGTGACATGCTCGGGCGAGTAGGCGGTGAAGAGTTTCTGGTTTTGCTGCCCATGACCACTCTGGAGGCAGCCATCATTTTGGCCGAACGGTTACGTGCGTCGCTGGCGGCCGTCGGCCTGGCAGAAGGCACGCAGACGATTCGAATTTCTGCGTCCTTTGGGGTCGCGGAACTGCGCGATAACGAAGACGCCACTTCTTGGTATCGGCGCGCCGACGATGGGCTTTACAGAGCCAAGGCGGAGGGACGCAATCGCGTGGTTGCTGCCGCCTGAGGACGGATCCGGGGCGGGATGATGAGCCCGAAGACTTCCACTGTGGACTGGAACCCGTGTTGGCGGTCGTGCGCTGGGTGGCCCAATTGGCGCCGAATCCACGGCGTCCACGCTGTCCGAGCCGAACCCAGCGGGGGGTCGTGAGCCGCCAGCCTAGTTAAACGCGCTAAGGCAGCAAAACTCCGTCGGCAGCGAACGCCAGTGCGCCAGTCAAATCGAATGTGAGGCCCACTTTTTGCCCGGCCACTACCCGGCCCTCGTGCGCCGAGACCTTGGCGGTCAACAGCTCGTCCATGTCCTCGACGCGCAAGTGAATGATGGAGGCGTCGCCCAGGTGTTCTGCGAGCATGACCTCGGCCATCACGCCCTGCTCCACATCACCAAGATGCAGGTGTTCGGGGCGTATGCCGACCTTGTGAGTGGCCGCGCTGGCCTGCGCTGCGGCAGCGTTCCACAGCGCCACATGCCCCGCTGGCGCAATGCCGACGGGCCGGGCGATGAGATTGATGCGCGGCGCCCCCAGAAAGGTGGCGACAAACTCGTTCGCCGGTCGCGCGTACAAGTCCATTGGCGCGCCCAGTTGCTCAACTCGGCCCTTGTTGAAGACCGCGATGCGATCTCCCATGGTCATCGCTTCTACCTGGTCGTGCGTCACGTAGATCATGGTCGTGCCGAGTTCCTTGTGCAGGCGCGACAGCTCGATGCGCATGGTCACGCGCAACGCGGCGTCCAGATTGGAAAGCGGTTCGTCAAACAAGAATACCTTGGGCTTGCGCACGATCGCGCGCCCGATCGCCACGCGCTGGCGCTCGCCACCGGACAGCGCCTTGGGCAGGCGCGGCAGCAGGTGCGATATGCGCAGCACCTCGGCCGTGCGCTCCACCACCGCGTTGCGCTGCGCCTTGTTCACGCCCGCCATGCGCAGCGAGAAACCCATGTTCTCGGCCACCGTCATGTGCGGATACAGGGCATAGCTCTGGAACACCATGGCCGCGCCCCGATCCGCGGGACGCAGGTCGTTGGCGCGGGTGCCATCGATCAGCAGCTCGCCCGCGCTGATGCTTTCCAAGCCCGCGATCATGCGCAACATGGTGGACTTGCCACAGCCCGAAGGTCCCACGAACACGAGGAACTCGCCGTCGTTCACCTCCAGATCGACGCCATGTATCACGGCCGTGTCGCCGTAGCTCTTGCGAATGCCCTTGAGCGCCAGATGTCCCATGCTATTTCCCTTTCCTCTTGAGGAACCCTCGGTACCACAGTGCGCTGTCCTTGAGCGTGCGCCGCTGTGTGTCGTAATCGACGCGCACGATGCCAAAGCGCTTCTCATAACCCGAGGCCCACTCGAAGTTATCCAGCAGACTCCAGACGAAGTAGCCCGCCACATTCACGCCAAGCCGCATGGCGTCGCGTGTCGCGGCGACGTGATTAGCGATGTAGGTTTGACGGCGCACGTCATGCACCTCGCCGCCCACCACCTCGTCCTTGAAGGCGGCGCCGTTTTCCGTGATAAGAATCGGCGGCAACGTGTAGTCGTGGTGCAGGCGCACGAGCAGTTGCGTGAGCCCGGGCGGATACACCTCCCAACCCATGTCGGTGATGTCGTGCCCGCTGCTCCTGACGTCCCATGGCACGCCTGCGCTGGCGATGCAGCGAAAGTAATAGTTGACCCCGAGGAAATCAATCGGAACCCGGATCTGCTCCATGTCGCCTGTAAAGATCTTGGGCGCATCGGCGCCGAAGTGATCCAGCATGTCGACCGGATACTCACCCTTGAGCAACGGATCCGCGTACCAGCGCAGACCTTTGCCGTCGTCCAGTCGCGCCTGTGCTTTATCCGCTTCAGAGTCGGTGGCGGGTTGGGTATGTGACATGTTGAGCACGATCCCCAGCGAACTTTTGCAGCCCTGGGCGCGCAACGCAGTCAACGCCATGCCGTGGCTCAGCAGCAGGTGGTGCGCAACCTGCAACATCACAGCGCGGCTCTTGATGCCGGGCGCGAAGGTTCCCGTCTCATGGCCCAGCACCGCCACCACCCAGGGTTCGTTGTGCGTGCAAATCGACACCACGCGGTCGCCCAGGCGTCGCGCTACTTCGCATGCGTAGTTCACGAAGTGCTGCACCGTATCGCGGTTCGCCCAACCGCCTTTGCCCTGCAGGGCCGAAGGCAGATCCCAGTGGTTCAGCGTCAGATACGGCTTGAGACCGCGCGCGAGCATGCCGTCCACAAGCCGCTCGTAATACGCGAAACCGGCTTCGTTGAAGGAGCCAGAACCGAGCGGTTGCACCCGCGGCCACGAGATGGAAAAGCGGTAGGCATCCACACCCAGATCGGCGATCAGATCCAGGTCGGACTCCCAAAGGTGGTAGTGGTCGCAGGCCGTGATCCCATCACTCCCGTCGGCAATGGTGCCGGGTACGCGGCAGAAATCGTCCCAGATGGATGGGCCTTTGCCGTCGGCGTCTGCTGCGCCTTCGATCTGGAATGCGCTGGTGGCAACGCCCCAGACGAAATTTTCGGGGAAATCGGACTTGGAAATCGAAGCGGTCATGAAGATGGAAAAAATTAGCCGCGCACGGCGCCAGCGGTGAGACCGTCGATGAGACGGCGGGAAGAAATGGCAAACAACACCAACAATGGCAAGGTGGCCACGGCCGCACCGGCCAGCAACGCCCCCCATTCGGTATCTCCCGGGCTGTACATGCCGCGCAGCGCAAGCGGAAACGTGTACATCTCGGGCGAGCGCATGACCACCAGCGGGCCGATGAAGTTGTTCCAGGAGGCGATGAACGTGATCAGGCCCAGCGTTCCCAGGGCCGGCTGCAGCAGGGGCAGCACGATGCTCCAATAGATGCGCAGTTCACCACAGCCGTCCATGCGCGCGGCCTCGATCAGGTCGCGCGGAATGCTGGACGTGATGAACTGGCGCATCATGAAAATGCCGAAGGCGCTGGCAGCACCCGGGATGTAGAGTGCGCGCGGCTGGTCGATCCAGCCCAAGGCGTCCATGATCATGAAGCTGGGGATCATGCCCAGAAACGACGGCAACATCATGGTGCCCATGACCAGGGCGAATAACGGCTTCTTGAAACGAAACTCGAACCGGGCAAAGGCATAGCCGCCCATGGAGCAAAACAGCAGGGTCAGCGCGGTCGAGGCCAGCGCCACATACAGGCTCCAGCCCAGACTGCGCCATAACGCGATGCGGCCCGTGAGCGTGGCAAAGTTCGCCAGAAAATCCGCTCCAAAAAACAGCGGCGGCGGCAGACTGAAGATGTCGCTGCGGGAATGCGTGGCAAACACGAACATGAAGTAGAACGGCGCCAGCATGATAAGTGCGCCCACGCCCACCAGCAGGTAGGCGGCCCAGGGCGCAAGACGGCTGGAATCCACAATCGGTTGAGGACAGGGCTGGCTCGCTGGGGGTAGCTGCGGACTGTCCCGCAAGGTCTCAGACACGGTTGCTGAACTCATGCGCCCCCCTGCCTTTCGCGAAACGCCCGATTGGTGAGCCAGGTCAACGCCATCACAAAAATGAACAGCAGCCACGACAGCGCACTGGCGGTGCCAAAGTCGTTGAAGTCGAAAGCCGTGCGGTACATGTAAACGGCCGTGGTCATGGCGGCCTGATCGGTGCCACCCTTGCCCGAGGTGAGGATGAAAGGCTCCTCAAACAATTGCATGCCGCCGATCACGCTGAGCATCACGCCAAAGTAGATCATGGGGCGCAAGCTTGGCAAAGTGATGAACCAGAACTGCTGCCAGCGCCCGGCGCCGTCCATGGTCGCGGCTTCGTACAGGTCTTTTGGAATGGTCTGCAGGGCGGCCAGATACAGCACCACGTTGAAGCCCACATAGCGCCAGAACACCACTATGGCAATGGCGGGTTTGAGGGTTTCGGCCTGGCCCAGCCAGTCGATGGGTTGCTCTGGCAACAACCAGCTGAACAGCGGCCATTGGCTGACGTAGTGAATGCCCTGATTGATCAGTCCGTGCTCGGTGGAGAACAGCGTGCTGAACATCATCGCAATGGCCACGGTGGAGGTGATGTAGGGCAGGAAGTACAGACCCACGACAGCGTTGCGAGCACGCTTGAATACATTGTGAATGAACGTGGCCAACGGAATCGCCACCAGGTGCTGCGGCACGCCCGCTGCCAGCGCCAGCCAGACGGTGTTGCCCAGCGACTTCCAGAACCACTCGTCGCCCAGCGTGAAGATGAAGTTGTCCAGGCCGACGAACTTCATGGCCGACAAGCCCGCCGTGGGTTCCCACGACTGGAACGCCAGATAGAGCGAAAACAGCAGGGGAAAGATGCCGAACACGGCGAACAGCAGCAAGAACGGGCTCAGAAATACATAGGGTGCCCACTCGGGGGACAGGCGGGGAAGCCAACGTCGCATGTTGAAAGTTCCTTTTGAGCGCTGGGCTGGGCTATCGACGAACGCGGCGATCCAGCAGGCGCTTGGCGTCGGCCAAAGCCAGCGCAATGTCTTTGCCATGGTTGAGCACCTTGTCCAGTTCGGTGTCGACGATTTCTTCGGCAATCGCGTCGAGTTTGTTGACCGAAATGGCGCTGGAATTGAGTGCGGCTTCACGCCACAGCAGACGCGCCTTCTGCCCACCCAGAAAGGCAATGGGCTGTTCGAAAAACGGATCGGTCTGCGCGGCCAGCAGAGCCGGGAAGGCATCCTTGGTCTTGAAGGCCATGAGCTGAATGTCGCGGTCCAGGGTCATGAGTTGAATGAACTCCCATGCCAGAGCTTTGTTTTTTGCGCCCCGTGGGATGACGTAAAAGCTGCCACCCCAGTCGGCCCAGGCGCCGTCGGGAAGCTGCGCTGCACGCCACAGCCCGGTGGTCTTGGGCGCGATCCAGGAGGCGAGGTGACCGGCCAGCCAGGCGCCAGACACCTGGGTGGCAATCGTGCCGTTGTTGAAGCCCTGGGTCCATTCGTTCGACCAGGCCGATACCTTGGCATCGATCTTGTGTTGGCGCACGCGTCGCGCCAGCTCAAAGGCGTGCACAAAGCGCGGCGAATCCACCAGCACCTGACCGGCTGCATCGAAGTACAGGCCATCGCCAGGCTTGATGTTGGAATGAATAATGATGTCCTTGAGGTCACGCGCATGAGAGATCAGATAGGCGCCAGTGCTGGCCTTGATCTTGTCGCCCGAGGCCACAAACGAGTCCCAGGATCGAGTCAGTTCGGCTTCGGTCAAGCCCGCCTTGCTCAGCACGTCGGTACGGTAGAGCAGGGTCCCAGGTCCGACGTCCGCGGGTGCGGCCATCACGCCACCATTTCTGGCCGTCGCTTGCTGGTAGGCAAAGGGGATGAACTTGGAACGCACCAACTGAATGTTGTAGGGCGGCTTGGACAGATCCTCCAGCCCGCCACCATCGATGTATCGGCCTACGCGGGAGAACTCCAGCACCATCACATCCGGCAGGTTGGAAGCTGTGGACAGTGCGGTGTTCATCACCGTATGGTGGTCATCAAAGTTTCTGCTCACCAATTTGATTTCCACGTCAGGGTGCAGCTTGCGCCAGGCGGGCAAGGCCGACCGAATGATGTCATCCACCGCCGGATAGGCCGTGACCGTCAGGCTTTGACTCTGCGCCCAGGTCAACCCAGCACTCAGCAGCAGTGCAGTCAGAGCAAGAATTTTGGCCGCGCTGCGGGTCACCGATGAGTGCATGCTGGTCTGCTGGTCTGAAAAAATGGGAAGGTTTCCACTTTACCTTGAAAGAGCGCCCGGATAGCTGTTTAACGGTTGCTCGGAACAAGGGGAAACCCTAGGGCGACGACCACACAACCTGAACCCCTGAGGGTGCGTTCAACCAGGTCCCTTTCCAGTCCCTGACAACCCGGTATTTGACCCGCCGGCGGAATGGGGCACAATTTTGCACATGACACAACATGCCCCCTACCCCCTTGGCCGGCCGCGCCGACTGCGCCGCGACGAATTCACCCGCAATCTTGTGCGCGAAAACCTCGTCACTCCCCACGACCTGATTTACCCGGTGTTTGTGCTGGATGGTCAGGGTCGGCGCGAGCAGGTCGCGTCCATGCCAGGCGTGGAACGCTTGAGCCTGGACCAATTGCTGCCGGTGGCCGAAGAGTGCGTTCGACTGGAAATCCCGGTGCTGGCCCTGTTCCCGGTGATCGACGCAGCGCTGAAGACGTCCGATGGACGCGAGGCCATGAATCCGGACGGTCTGGTGCCGCGCGTGGTGCGGGAGTTGAAGAAGCGTTTCCCCGAACTCGGCGTGATGACTGACGTGGCGCTGGACCCCTTCACCAGCCACGGTCAGGACGGTCTGCCCGACGAGAACGGTTACATCATGAACGACGCCACGGTCGAAGTGCTGGTGAAGCAGGCGCTGACGCAGGCGCAGGCGGGCGTCGACATCGTCGCACCCAGCGACATGATGGACGGGCGCATCGGCGCCATTCGCCGCGCGCTGGAAGCCGGACATTTCGTGCACACGCGCATCATGGCCTACAGCGCCAAATACGCCAGCGCCTTTTATGGCCCGTTTCGCGACGCCGTGGGTTCGGCTGGCAATCTGGGCAAGGGCAACAAGAAGGTCTATCAGATGGACCCGGGCAACTCGGATGAGGCCTTGCGCGAGGTGGCGCTGGACATCGCCGAGGGCGCGGACATGGTTATGGTCAAACCCGGCATGCCATATCTGGACATCGTGCGGCGTGTGAAGGACGAGTTCAAGGTGCCCACCTTCGCCTATCAGGTCAGCGGCGAATACGCCATGCTCAAGGCCGCTGCGCAAAACGGCTGGCTGGAACACGACGCCGTGATGATGGAAAGCCTGCTCGCTTTCAAGCGCGCCGGGGCCGACGGCGTATTGACCTACTTTGCGCTGGATGCTGCCCGACTGTTGCGCGCGTGATGCATATCGTCGAATTCAGTCCCGGCACGCTGCGCTTCGTGGAAGAGATTCCGCGGCAAGTGCAGCCCGGCGGCTTCATCTGGGTCTTTCTGGAGCGCGAGTCCTTCGACACGCAGTTGCAGGCTCTGCAAAATGCCGCGCTCAGCCTGGGGGGATCGGCTTTGCTCGATCTGCACTGCAGCGACCTGGCGAACGCCGCGCATCCCTCGCACTACGACTACACCTCGGTGTACGACCTGATCATCTTTCGGCGCCTGGCCTCGACCCATGAGACCGCAGCGGAGCCACGGGCAAACGAACTTGAGCCCAAGCTGCGAAGCCTGGCGCCCACCGCTTTTCGTCGCATCAGCACCCGCGCTGTGGGCTTTGCCCTGTTTGACCGATTGCTGGTCTCGGTTCACCCTGTGGGCTGCTTCACCGCCAAGTCCTTTATCGAGCGTTACCTGTCAGACGCCATGACCAGCGAAGGCGTGAGCGCCGCGGCCCGCAGCCGCCTGCCCACGGGTCCAGCTGATCTGATGCTGCGCATGGTGAATGTGATGGTGGACAGCTATCTGGACTTGCGCAAACAGCTAACTGCCTCATTGGACCATTGGCAGGCCGAATTGCTCAATCCCCGCACGCACTTCAACAACTGGACGGCGCTCATGTCGGCGCGCAACGAGTTGCACACGCTGGAGGACTTGTGCGAAGAACAACACGACGCGATGCAGGAGTGGCTCGACACCTTGCGCGAACAGCCACTTGGACACAGCGCACAGGCTGAGCGCGATGGCCTGATAGCGCGCTCGCGCGACGTGATCGAACACATCGAACGCGTGGTGCACCACGTGCGCCGACTTGAACAGTCGGCTGAGACCGTGGTGCAAATCCACTTCAGCGCACAAAGCAATCGCACCAATGACATCATGCGCACGCTCACCGCATTGACCGCCATCTTTCTGCCATTGAACCTGATTGCGGGCATCTTCGGCATGAACTTCGAATTCATTCCGTTGGTGCACCATCAGGCCGGATTCTGGTGGGCGATGGGCGGCATGACTTTCATTGCCTCGTCGTTGGGACTGCTGTTCTGGCGCAAGCGCTATCTGGCGCGCACCAGTCGCTGAAACTGATTGCCGTATCCTTCGCGCATCATGCCAACCCTGCGACAAAACGCGACGGCTGCGCCGGCGGAGCAATAGCCCATGGATTTCAAACCCCTGGTGACACTGCTGGCCGTGGTCAATCCGCTGGCCGTGGTGCCATTTTTCATTCACTACACGGCGGGGTTCAGCGCGGCGCAGCGGCGACGCACGATCTGGGTGTCGAGCGTCAGCGCCTTTGTGGTGATCGCGGCCAGCGCGCTGCTGGGCCTGCAGATCCTGGACTTCTTCGGCATCTCGCTGGCCAGCTTCCAGGTCGGCGGCGGCCTGCTGCTGATGACCTCGGCACTGTCCATGTTGAACGCCCAGCCGGCCGAGGCGCGCGCCAACGCGGACGAAGTGCATGACGCGGCAGAGCGATCCGCAGCTCGGGCCAGCATCGCTGTGGTGCCGCTGACCATTCCCCTGCTCACGGGTCCGGCCACGATGTCCACGGTCGTGATCTACGCCGACAAGGCCAAGACCCTGCTGCAGCTGTCCACGCTGGTCGCTTATGGCGTGGTGATCGGTCTGGCCACGGCCCTGTGTTTTGCCGCGGCGCAGCCGATTGCACGCTTCCTGGGCAAGACCGGCATCAACGTCATGACCCGCCTCATGGGACTGATTTTGGCGGCCTTGGCGGTGGAGGTGATGGCCGACGGTCTGCACACGCTGTTCCCGGTGTTGGGTCACCGCCTGTAACGCCAGCCCCTCTCTGCGCTTACTGGCGCCAGCGGTACCCGGAAATCAAGGGTGCAGCGTTCCCATCCACTGCAATACTTCGTCCACGGCCGCATCGCTGGCGGCGGTCAAGGCGCGCACACCGCCGGCAGCATCCGCCTGCGGCGCCGGACGTTGCACGGAAAAGCTGCGCTGGCCCACAAGCTTGTCGCCCTGTGCGGTAGCTCGGGTCACGGTGGCGCGCAGCCGCAACAAACCCACACTGTTCTGGGGGGTGTTGAACAACTGGCTGAATTCTTCCAGCTCCACCCGCAGCACCCAGGGCAACGTCTCTTCGCCGCCGCGCAGCATCAGCGCTTGCGCGGGCTTGAGGACGACGCCTAGCGTGCCCAGCCGCTCGCGCAGTCGCTGTTGCACCAGCAACGCCGGCACCATGCTCCAGCGCGCATTGGCATAGGGGCGCGGCTGCTGCACATCGGCATATCCCAGGCGGTACAGCACCGCCGTGCTGTCGAGCGCGGCATTCGCCTCCACGTCGGCCAGGGCGACAGTCGCACCGAGCGAAGCTTGTTGCATTGCGGCATCGGCGCCCGCGCCGAAGTCATAAATGCTTGGACGCACAGGCTTGTCGGGCAAGGCACAGGCATTCAGCCCGAGTAGCGCAACCAGGGCCGCAGGGAGCGCCAGAGCATGCCACAGCTTGCGTCTCGGGTGCGCGTATGCAGAGCAGGGGATGATCGTCATTTCGTTCCTTGCGGTGCAACGAACCCGGGTTCGCCGGGCCCGGGGGGAACCGTGCCAGTGCCGTACAGCAGGGTCTGTGGATTCTCATTCAGATTGCCCGCCGTACGCTCCACCCGGCGTGCCGCGCCCGCGACGTCATCCGCCGCCCTCGACACCCGGGGCAGGGTCGAGGCGTTCAAATTCTTCCCGGTCAGGGTCATCGCGTCCGCTCCCTGATCAAGCTTGTCCAGACTGCCGCCGCTCTGACGCAGCCGCAGCGCAACGCGGGACAGTTCACTGGCGGCCTTGCTCCCCTCCAGCGCCGTGCGCGAAGCCTCGGCCGATGTGGCCTGCAGTGCCTTCAGTGTGGCGCTGATGTCCTGCGCCAACTGCGGTACGCTGACGCTTCCCGGACCGCCCTGCCCTTGCAACAACTGGTCCATATGAAGCGAGAGTTGATTGATGTTGCCGGCGGCCTGGCCGATGTTGTGCACGGCGTCGAGCAGCACTTTTTGCTGCTCTGGCGCCAGCAGAATGTTGAGCCTGCGGGTGGTTTCCTCCAACTGCGCCATTGCGCTTGCGCCCTGGTCGGTCAACTTGCTGAACAACCCGGGACGCATGGGAATGCGCGCTGGATCCCCGTCCTTTGATTCCAATACGACCGACGAAGCCCCGGTGTCGTCGAGTTGCACGAACGACAGTCCGGTTACGCCCTGAAATCCCAGCGTGGCAAAGGTTGACTCCGTGATCGGTGTGCTGTCGTCCACCGAGATGCTCACCATCACATTGCCCGGTATCTTGGGGTCGAACTCAATGGCGAGAACCTTGCCCACAGGAATGCCGCGAAAGCGCACCGCCGCCTGCACCTGCAATCCCGTCACCGGTTCGCGAGTGGAGATCTCATACGCCGTACGCAAGGCCACGTCCCGCGTAAGCCACATGGCCAAAGCCACCAGCAGCGCCGACACCAGAAGCACAAATGCGCCGGCCGCCAGAGCATGAGATTTGTTTTCCATCAGGGTTCCGAATCTACCCGGTTAAAGCGGTGGCGGGCAAGAGCCCCATGGCGCGGGCGCCACGTTCACCGAGGAAGAAGTGTTGAATGAAAGGGTGTGCCTGCCGCATCACCTGCTCTGGTGTGCCGCTCGCAACGACGCATCGATCGGCCAGTACAGCAACGTGCGAACACAACTCGTGCAGGGTGTCCAGATCGTGCGTCACCATCACGACGGTCAACTCCAACTCCCGGCACAGACTGCGAAGCAGCGCGCACAGGCCGTCGGCGCCCTCCGGGTCCAGTCCGGCGGTGGGTTCGTCCAGCAGCAGCAGCGGCGGATCCATCACCAGTGCGCGCGCCAACGCCACGCGCTTGATCATTCCACCCGAGAGGTCGGCGGGCATCTTGTACGCGTCCTTGGCGTCCAGCCCCACCATTTGCAGTTTGACCAGGGCAGCGTCGCGGATGAGTTCGCCCGGCAGGGTCTTGAGTTCACGCAGGGCAAACGCGATGTTCTCCAGCACGTTGAAGGCGGAGAACAGCGCCCCGTGCTGGAACAGCATGCCCACTCGACTGGTGGCGCCTCTACCGCCCAGCTTGGCCACGTGCTGGCCCGCCACCAGGATCTGGCCGCGTGTGGGCGTCTCCAGTCCCAAGATCTGACGCAGCAGGGTGGTCTTGCCCGAACCCGAGCCACCCACCAGCGCCAGCACCTGGCCGCGTTCAATTGTCAGATTCAAATCCTTGTGGATGACGTAGTCACTGCCGCCGCTGTGAAACACGGTCCACAGATTCTGGATCTCCACAATGGGCGCGCCGTCGGGTCGGGAACCGGGGTTGAAGAAAGGCATGTCAGATGCCCACATTCTTGAACACCACGGCAAACAGCGCGTCCACCAGAATCACCACCGTGATCGAGGTCACGACCGAGGCCGTTGTTCCCTGGCCCAGGCTCTCGGTATTGGGTTTGACGCGCAGGCCATAGTGGCAGCCGATAAGAGCGATCAGAAAGCCGAACACGACCGATTTACCCATGGCCAGCGTCAGGTTCGAGACCTGCACCGCATTGGGCAGATTGTTGATGAAGAAGGTGGGCGTCAGGCCCATGGTCAGGTCCGCCGCCAACATGCCTCCCACCAACGCCGCCACTGTCGTCCAGACCGCCACCAGCGGCATCACCAGGGCCAAGGCAAAGGCCCGCGGCATCACCAGCCGGTAACCCAGCGGGATGCCCATGACGCGCATTGCGTCGAGTTCCTCGGTCACCCGCATCACGCCGATCTGTGCCGTGATGGCAGAGCCAGATCGCCCCGCCACCAGGATGGCCGCCAGCATCGGCCCCAGTTCGCGTATCAGCGACAGGCCGAGGATGTTGACGATGAAGGCGTCCGCGCCGAACTGCTTTAGCTGCTGCGAAGTCAGGTAGGCCAGCACCAGGCCGATCAGGAATCCCACCAGGGCAGTGATGGGTAGCGCAGTGCTGCCGATGTGATAGATGTGTCCGGTCACATCGCGCCAGGGGCCTTCGCGCGGCTTGCGCGCCAGCCGCGCAATGTCCAGCAGCAGCTGTCCCAGCAAGCGCGTCAAGTCCACCAGATGGTCCAGCATGCGCCACACCAGCGCCCCCAATGCCGTAAATCGTTGCCACAGGGTCTTCCGCGGGCGCATCGGGCGCTCGGCAGAAAAACGCGCCACCCGCTCCAGCATGGAGCGCTGCGCGTCGCTCAAGCGCAGCTTGGGCGGCCAGTGTCGGCCCCAATGGTTCCACAGGAGTTGGGCACCGATGTGATCAAGCCGCTGCAGTCCTTCCAGGCTCCATGAGATTCCATCCGCCGGAACCAGTTCGGCCAATTGAGGCAGCAGCGATTCCCAGACTTGCGCTTGCACCAGACGCGACACGGTCCACCGACCCAGCAGCCGCACCACCGGACCCTGCAGCGTGTTCTCACGCTGCAGCCGCGGCTCCGACTCATCGGGTTCTGGCGTGGCAGTCGATGGCATAGACGCTCCATCGTACCTGCGCGGGCGCATTCCGTGAAGAAACTTGAAGAAGCGCGGTTTTTTGACTTAAATCCGTTTCTAATTCGGAGCCAGGTGGTGCCACGAAAAATCGCATTGAAGCGAAAACGAAATCATGAGCGACAGCACATTCGACTACATCATTGTTGGCGCAGGCACAGCGGGTTGCCTGCTGGCCAATCGTCTGAGCGCGGACGCCCGCAGACGCGTGTTGCTGGTCGAAGCCGGGCGCAAGGACGACTATCACTGGATCCACATTCCTGTGGGTTACCTCAAGTGCATCGGCAATCCACGCACCGACTGGATGTACCAGACCGAGCCCGACGCCGGCTTGAACGGCCGCTCATTGCGCTACCCGCGGGGCAGGACGCTGGGAGGTTGCTCCAGCATCAACGGCATGATCTACATGCGCGGCCAGGCGCGGGACTACGACCAGTGGGCCAAACTTACCGGCGACGAGACCTGGGGTTGGAATCAGGTGCTTCCCTGCTTCAAGCTGCACGAAGACCACTACAAGGGCGCGGACGCGCTGCACGGCGCCAAGGGCGCCCCCCAGGAACTGCTGCTGCAGGACGACAGCGAATACGGAAGGGTGCTGCGTTACCACCAGACTGGCGGCGAATGGCGTGTGGAGAAGCAGCGCCTGCGCTGGGACGTGCTGGACGCCTTCTCCCAGGCAGCGCAGCAGGCCGGCATCCCGGCCACGGACGACTTCAACCGCGGCGACAACGAAGGCGTGGGCTACTTTGAAGTGAATCAACGCTCGGGTTGGCGCTGGAACACGGCCAAGGCGTTCATTCGACCCGCCTGTTACGCGCGCCCGAATTTCGAACTCTGGACTTCGGCGCAGGTGAGCCGCTTGACGCTGGAAGCGCTGCCGGATCAGACCCGGCGCTGCACTGGCGTACAGGTCTGGAACGGCCACGAAATGGTGACAGCCAAGGCCACGCGCGAAGTGATCCTGTGTGCTGGCAGTATCGGTTCGCCGCAAATCCTGCAACTCTCCGGCATCGGCCCGGCCGCGCTATTGCAGAAGAACGGGATTGCAGTCGAGCAGGATCTACCGGGCGTGGGTGCCAATCTGCAGGACCACCTGCAGATTCGCGCGGTGTTCAAGGTGCAGGGTGTTCAAACACTCAATACCCTGGCCAACAGCCTGTGGGGCAAAGCCAGGATCGGCCTGGAATATGCCCTCAAACGCAGCGGGCCCATGAGCATGGCGCCGTCGCAACTCGGCGCCTTCACCCGCAGCGATGCCTCCCAACCCTATCCCAACATCGAATACCACGTGCAGCCGCTCAGCCTGGACGCTTTCGGCGAACCCTTGCACGACTTCCCGGCGATCACCGCCAGCGTGTGCAACCTGAACCCGGGCAGCCGAGGCAGCGTGCAAATCAAGAGTGCGCGCTTTGAAGATGCGCCTGCGATTGCCCCCAACTACCTCAGCACGGAAAAGGATCGCTTGGTCGCAGCCGACTCACTACGCCTGACGCGGCGCATCATGGCGCAGCCCGCCCTCGCGCGTTTCCAGCCAAGGGAGTTCAAGCCCGGCGTGGCGTTTCAGAGCGACGAGGAACTGGCCCGTCTCGCCGGCGACATCGCCACCACCATCTTCCACCCCGTGGGCACCACCAAAATGGGCCGCACCAACGACCCGACAGCCGTGGTCGATTCGCATCTGCGCGTGATCGGCGTTGCCGGTCTGCGCGTGGTGGACGCCGGCGTGATGCCCTTGATCACCAGTGGCAACACCAATTCGCCCGTGCTGATGCTGGCCGAGAAGGCCGCCCGCTGGATCGCGCAGGAATCCTGAGACGTTGCGGGACAGTCCAAAGCTACGCGCAGCGAGCGTGCTCTGTCCTCAACTGATTGAGATTGCGGGATGAACCTCCTCTGTCCCCAACTGATTGAGCTTGCGGGACGGACCAGGAACTACGCGTAGCGAGTTTTTCTCGGTCCCCAACATATCGTCGGATTTCGCAACCGAGGGAATTCCCGGATGCATGGCCGGAGTACAGCACGTACAGTCCGTCCCACTCGCTGCTCCGCTTCATCGCCGGGCAGGCCAGAGGAGCCGAGGAGACAAACAGGCACCAACCCACGTTGGCGCGTCCCAAGAGGATGTGGTTCATGAAAAATGCACCGGTAACCCCGGTGCATTTTTATTTGCTCCATACTTTGCGGGACTGCTCGCAGTTACGCTCTGTCCTGAACCGATTAACACAACCCCCTGCATGGAATTACTCTGGCTGTCGCTGGCCTCGCTGCTGGCCGGATTTGTGGATGCGATCGTAGGCGGCGGTGGGCTGTTGCTGGTGCCGGCGCTAATTGCCACCTTTCCTGCGACGCATCCGGCCACACTCTTTGGCGTGAACAAAGGCGCTTCTATCTGGGGCACGGCCTTTGCCACCTGGCATTACAGCCGCCGCGTGCAACTGCGCTGGGACTCGCTCTGGCCGGCAGCATTGGCCGGTTTCGGCGGCTCGTTGGGCGGGGCTTGGCTGGTCACCGTCATATCCCAGGACTTCCTGCGCAAGGTCTTGCCGCTGGTGCTGCTGGCGGTGCTGATCTATACCTTGGCAAAAAAGGAACTGGGGCGAGCGCACACACCACGGTTTTCAGGCCGTGCGGAAATATTGGCGGCCTGCACGGTGGGCGTTGCGCTGGGTTTCTACGACGGATTTTTCGGTCCCGGCACCGGAAGCTTTCTGGTATTTCTGCTGGTGCGCTGGCTTGGCTACGACTTCCTGCACGCGTCTGCCAGCGCCAAGCTCATCAACACCGCGACCAACCTGGCCGCGCTCATCCTGTTCGCCATCAAGGGCATGATCTGGTGGCAGTTCGCCCTGATCATGGGGACGGCCAACGTGGCGGGAAGCCTGCTCGGAACGCGTATGGCCTTGAAGCACGGCACAGGATTTGTTCGCATCGTCTTCATCCTGGTGGTGAGTGCACTGATCTTCAAGACGGGCTACGACGCCTTCCTTCGCTAGACTTGGTCCTCCCGCCGGCAAACAGTCGGATTCGACTCAGGGCTTGGGCGGCCAGGCCAAGTCTGCTGACACACGGGGAGTTCCGATCGGCGTGGGTGCCTGCCCCTTCTGCACCGCCTCAATGTCTTCCTCGCTCGGGTACTGGCCCTGCAGCACGTAGTCCATCACGCGGCGTGCGATCGGAGCCGCAAATTGGGCGCCAAAGCCAACATTTTCCACCACCATGGCCAATGCTACCCTGGGCGACTCGGCCGGAGCAAAGGCGATGAACAGTGCGTTGTCGCGGTGCAGTTCGTCCACTCGCGCGGCATTGTATTTTTCGTTCTGCTTAATCTGGACCACCTGTGCAGTTCCGGTTTTGCCTGCGCTGGTATAGGGTGCATTGCGAAAACTGGTGGCCGAAGTTCCTTCCAGATTGACCCCGACCATGGCGTTCTTGATAAACGCGATATTCTCGGGCTTGAGGCTCAAACGCTCACCCTCTGCCTGTCCCACCACCGAGCGCGTGCGGGTCACGGCATCGACCAACTCGCGCACCAGATGCGGCTTCATCTTCACGCCATCATTGGCCAGCGTCGCTGTGGCCAACGCCAACTGAAGCATGGTGAAATTGTTTTGCCCCTGCCCGATTCCCAGCGAAACGGTTTCGCCCGCGTACCACTTTCTCTGTTCAGCGCTCTTGTTCCGGTTGAGATTGCGCTTCCATTCCTGACTGGGCAGCAGCCCGCGCACCTCGCCCTGGATATCGATTCCCGTAAGTTCGCCAAAACCCAGGGGCTGCATCTGATCGTGAATCACGTCAACACCCAGATCATTGGCGAGAATGTAGTAGTAGGTGTCGCAGGACGCAACGATCGATCGGTACATGTCGACCGTACCATGGCCTCCCTCCTTGTCGTCACGAAAACGATGGCCTCCCAGCAGGAAGTAACCCGGATCGGATATGGTTTGCTGCGGAGTACGCTTGCCGGTTTGTAGCGCCGCCAGTGCCATGAAAGGCTTGTAGGTGGAACCTGGTGAGTAGGAACTGCGTAACGCCCGGTTGAGCAGCGGCTTGTCTGGAGAGTCATTGAGCTCCTGCCAGTTGTCAGCATCGATGCCATCCACAAACAGGTTCGGATCGAAGGTCGGCTTGCTCACGAAGGCCAGCACTTCACCCGACTTGGGGTCGATGGCAACCAGGGCTCCGCGCCGATCACCGAACAGGTCTTCCACCAGCTTTTGCAGCTTGATATCGATCGTCAGAACAACGGTGTCGCCGGGCGTGGCCGGTTGACTGGAGAGTCGGCGCATGGCGCGTCCCGCCGCCGACGTTTCCACCGCTTCGACACCGGTGATGCCGTGCAACCGGGCTTCGTAATTTTGTTCGACTCCAAGCTTTCCGATATATGACGTTCCCTGGTAATTGGCCTCGTCCTCAGACTCGTCAATGTGCGCCTTTTCCTCCTGGTTGATGCGCCCGATATAGCCGATCACGTGGCTGGCAAGCTCCCCGAACGGGTAGCTTCGAAACAACCGTGCCTTGATCTCTATGCCGGGAAAGCGAAAGCGGTTCGCCGCGAACTTCGCCACTTCCTCGTCGGACAATCGGGTGCGAATGGGCAGCGACTCGAAGCTCTTGGATTCTTCCAACAGCTTCCTTAAACGCTTGCGGTCACGCACGCTGATCTCGAGCACTTGCGACAGCTCGTCCAGCGTGCGCTCCAGGTCCGCAATGCGCGAAGGTGTGACCTCCAGCGTGTAGGCCGAATAGTTGCTCGCCAGAACGATTCCGTTGCGATCCAGTATCAGCCCACGATTGGGAACGATGGGAACAATCGCGGTACGGTTGCTCTCCGCCTGTTCCTTCAGGTCGTCATAGCGAAACACCTGCAGGTACACCAGGCGCGCCAACAGCAGCGCGAACGCCAACAACACCAGAACCGTGGCCACCAGCACCCGAAAGCGAAAGCGCGTCAGGTCGGCTTCAACATTACGCAGCTCGGTCATGAACAGACCTATAGCGGACGGTTGTCGTCGCGGTCATGCGCGCGGCGCTGCGGTGCAAGCAGGATCACGTTGACGACGGGCCACATCAGGGCCTCGATCAGCGGCGCCAACAGCAGCGTCCAGCCAGGGAAAGTTCCGCCCGCGATCATTCGGGTGGTGAGCTCCATGGCATGCGCCGCAACAAACAGCGGCGCCACCTGCAAGGCCTGCGAGGGCACCGAAAACCACAACAGGCGCCGATGCACGGCCATCGCCAGAAAACCCAATACAGCATAGGCCCAGGCATGCTGCCCCAGCAGGGCGCCCTGGTGCACGTCCAGCATCAAACCGAAGACAAAAGCGGCCCCGACACCGACGCGCAGGGGCTGATGTACGCACCAGAACAACAGCACCACCGCCAGCACATCGGGAGCCCAGGCGGCACGCGGCCAAAGGCCCATGAGTTGCAGCATGTTCAACAGCAGCGCCACGATCAGACTGCCCCAGATGAAGACCGGATTGGCCGGCAGCAGCAGCGGCTGCCCGGGGCGCATGATCATGGCGCCGCCTCCGGTTGCGCCAATCTGGACTTGCCTGCGGGCTTCTTGCCGGTGGCAGGTTCGGGCGCAGCTTCGGGTCGGGGAGCGATCTGGCCGGACACCGGACTGATCACCATCACATGGCGTGATGCGCCGATGGCCGCGGCCGGCGTGCAGTAGATGCGCGCAAACGCGGAGTCCGCGCGCCGCTCCACCTTGGCTACGTGCGCCACCGGTAGCCCTGGCGGATAAACGCCGTCGACACCGCTGGTCGTGAGCAAATCGCCTGCGAGCACATCCGCATTGGCGGCCATGAAACGCAGCTCCAGCCCCCCGCCGTCGAACGCCGGATCGCCAAATGCGACACTGCGTGCGCCAGTGCGGGTGTTGAGCACGGGGATGGCCTGATCCCGGTCGACCAGCAGCGTCACCTCGCTCACCATGGGATAAACCCGCGTCACCTGACCGAGCACACCGGATTCATCCATGACCGACGAGCCCAGCCCGATGTGCTGGCCTGCGCCCTTGTCGATAATCAGCTTGCGGCTGTAAATGTCGGCGGCGTCGTATAAAACTTCGGCGGCCTGGGCGTCGGAGGGCAGCGTCTGGCGCAGCCCCAGCAGATTTCGCAAACGCGCGTTTTCCAGTTGCAGCAGGTCGACCTGTCCGGCCCGCGTCGATTGCGCCGCCAGTTTGCGGCGCACACCGTTTTCTGCAGCTTGGGCAGTGGCAAGCTTCGTAAAGTAGTCGCTGAAATTGCGCGCCGCCGAAATCGGTTGCAGCGCGAGCCACTGCACTGGCTGCAACACGGCGGCAATGGCAAGGCGCAACGGCTGGGTAATCCTGAAGCGCACATCGGCCACCATCAGGAACAGCGCCAGGGCGCTGAAAAAAACCAGTTTGGAAAGCGCCGATGGCCCCTGCCTGAAGAACGGGGGTGGCGCGCGATCAAGTGTTCCCAGTGGCATACGCTGTACTCGGAGCCAGGCAACCCCTGAGCGAAAACTATTCGCTGGTGAAGATCGAGCCCAGGCGCTCCATGCGCTCCAGGGCAATGCCGCAACCCCGCACCACGCAAGTCAGCGGGTCTTCGGCCACAAGCACCGGCAGGCCCGTCTCCTCGGCCAGCAGTCGATCCATGTCGCGCAGCAGGGCGCCACCGCCGGTCAGCATCATGCCGCGGTCAGCAATATCCGCGCCCAGCTCCGGCGGCGTTTGTTCCAGCGCATTCTTCACCGCCGACACGATGTTGTTCAAAGGATCTGTCAGTGCTTCCAGAATCTCGTTCGAGGAAATCGTGAAGCTGCGCGGCACACCTTCGGACAGGTTGCGCCCGCGCACTTCCATTTCACGCACTTCGCTGCCCGGGAAAGCGGAACCGATCTGCTTCTTGATCGCCTCGGCCGTGGGCTCGCCGATGAGCATGCCGTAATTGCGCCGGATGTAGTTGATGATGGCCTCGTCAAACTTGTCGCCACCCACGCGCACGCTGCCCTTGTACACCATGCCACCCAGCGAAATGACGCCGACTTCGGTGGTGCCGCCGCCGATGTCCACCACCATCGAACCGCTGGCTTCGCTGACGGGCAAACCAGCGCCGATAGCGGCTGCCATCGGCTCCTCGATCAGGTAGACCTCGCTCGCACCGGCACCGAGCGCGGACTCGCGGATGGCGCGGCGCTCCACTTGGGTGGAGCCGCAGGGCACGCAGATGATGATGCGCGGACTCGGCTTGAAGAAGCTGCGCGGATGCACCATCTTGATGAACTGCTTGAGCATCTGCTCAGTCACCGTGAAGTCGGCAATGACACCGTCCTTCATGGGGCGAATGGCTTCGATGTTGCCAGGTACTTTGCCCAGCATGGCCTTGGCTTCGCGCCCGACCGCCTGAATGGTCTTCTTGCCCTGGGGCCCTCCTTCGTGGCGGATGGCCACAACCGAAGGCTCATCCAGCACAATGCCTTTGTCGCGCACGAAGATCAGGGTATTGGCCGTGCCCAGGTCGATAGCCAAGTCGGTGGAAACGTACCGACGGAATGATTCGAACATTGAAAAAAATCCTCTCGGGCACAGCACGCACTTCGGCCTGCCATCGCCATGTTATCGGGTAAGAAAACCTGCCATTTCGGACGAAAGCCGACGCTTTCGCGCAGGCTGTGCCAAAGGCGGGATAATACCCTATCCCCTGCGCGCCATTGACGTTTTGTCTCCCGAAAAACGCCAATTACCTCCGGTTTCAACTCAACTTTTCTTATGTCCCTGACTTCTTCAGATATTGCCCGCATCGCTAAACTGGCCCGCCTGGAATTGGAGGCGCCGCAGGCCGAGCGCATGCGGACCCAGATCAACAATTTCTTTGGTCTAGTGGAAAAGATGCGCGCGGTCGACACCACCGGCATCGAGCCGCTGGCGCATCCCGTCGCCACGATTCAAGACATCTCACTGCGTCTGCGGGAAGACCGAGTGAGCGAACCCAACGATAGAACCGCGAACCAGCAAAACGCGCCGGCACTGGAGCGTGGCCTGTTTCTCGTCCCCAAGGTGATCGAATGAGCGCCGCCATGGAAACGAAATTGCATCTAGCTCAAGGTGATTTGCACAACCACTCCGTGACTGATCTTGCCGCCCTTTTGCGCGCCCGCAAAGTGTCGGCAGTGGAGGCCGCCCAGCACTTCCTGTCGCGGATTCAGTCACACACCAACCTGGGCGCCTTTTTGAGCGTGGACGAAGACGCTACGCTGGCACAGGCGCGCGCCGCCGATGCGCGTCTGGCTGCCGGTACGGCGGGCGCGCTGGAAGGTGTGCCGCTGGCACACAAGGACATTTTTGTCACGCGCGACTGGCCCAGCACAGCGGGCTCGAAAATGCTCAGCGGCTATCGTTCTCCCTTTGATGCCACCGTCGTGTCCAGGCTCAAAGACGCCGGCGCGGTCAACCTGGGCAAGCTCAATTGCGACGAGTTCGCCATGGGCTCGAGCAACGAGAACTCGGCGCAATGCCCGGTCGGTTTCATCGCGCCGGAACCCGTCAAGAACCCCTGGGATTTGAGCCGCATTCCCGGCGGCTCCTCGGGCGGCAGCGCAGCGGCGGTAGCGGCGCGCCTGACTCCCGCGGCGACGGGCACTGACACCGGCGGCTCGATCCGGCAGCCCGCCTCTTTTTGCGGCATCACCGGCATCAAGCCCACCTATGGACGCGCCTCGCGCTACGGCATGATCGCCTTCGCCTCCAGCCTGGATCAGGCCGGTCCGATGGCGCGCACGGCGCAGGACTGCGCCCTGCTGCTGAGCACCATGTGCGGCCCGGATCCGGATCGCGACTCGACCTCGCTGGACCTGCCGGCAGAAGATTTTTCGCGCCAACTGAACGACTCACTGGAAGGATTACGCATCGGCGTGCCGGAGGAATTTTTCGGCGAAGGTTTGAGCACCGACGTGCGCGCAGCGGTGGACTCCGCGCTGAAGACTTATGAAAAGCTCGGCGCCAAACTGGTCCGGATCAGTCTGCCACGCACGGAGTTGTCGATCCCCGTTTACTACATCATCGCCCCGGCCGAAGCGTCGAGCAATCTGAGCCGTTTTGACGGTGTGAAGTTCGGGCACCGCGCCGCCCAGTACACCGACCTGGGCGACATGTACCAGAAGACCCGCACTGAAGGCTTTGGCGACGAGGTCAAGCGCCGCATCATGATCGGCACGTATGTGCTTTCACACGGCTATTACGACGCCTATTACCTGCAGGCGCAAAAAATCCGGCGCATGATCGCCGCCGATTTTCAGCAGGCATTCCAGCGCTGCGACCTCATCGCCGGGCCTGTGGCGCCCACCGTGGCCTGGAAGATCGGCGAAAAGTCCGACGACCCGGTTGCCAACTATCTGGCCGACATCTTCACCCTGCCGGCATCGCTGGCGGGCCTGCCGGGCATGAGCGTGCCGGTCGGCTTCGGTGCGAACGCCATGCCGGTCGGAATGCAGTTGATCGGCAACTATTTTTGCGAAGGCCAACTGCTCAACACCGCGCACCGTTTCCAGTTGGAAACCGACTGGCACAACCGCAAGCCGGCGGGAGTCTGACCATGAGCAAACCCAAACTCATCCATGGCTATGAAGTCGTCATCGGCTTTGAAACCCACGCACAGCTTTCCACCCGGTCCAAGATTTTCAGCCGCGCCTCGACCGCGTTCGGCGCTGAGCCCAACACCCAGGCCTGTGCCGTGGATCTGGCCCTGCCCGGCACCCTGCCGGTGATGAACCAGGGCGCGGTCGAACGCGCGATCGAGTTCGGTCTCGCAGTGGGCTCGCACATCGCGCCCAAGAGCATCTTTGCGCGCAAGAACTACTTCTATCCGGACCTGCCCAAGGGCTACCAGATCAGCCAGTTTGAAATTCCCGTGGTGCAGGGCGGCGCGGTGGAGTTCTTCCTCGACGACGAGAAGAAATCAGTCCGCCTGGTGCGCGCGCACCTGGAAGAGGACGCGGGCAAATCGCTGCACGAAGACTTCATCGGCCAGACCGGCATCGACCTGAATCGTGCCGGCACGCCGCTTCTGGAAATCGTGACCGAACCCGATATGCGCTCCAGCGCGGAGGCCGTGGCCTACGCGAAAGAGCTGCACAAGATCGTCACCTGGATCGGCATCTGCGATGGCAACATGCAGGAAGGCTCGTTTCGCTGCGACGCCAACGTGTCGGTGCGCAAGCCCGGTGCGCCGTTGGGCACAAGGCGCGAGATCAAGAACCTGAACAGCTTCAAGTTCATGCAGCAGGCGATGGACTACGAGATCCGCTGGCAGATCGAGCAGATCGAAGACGGCCACGCGATCGAGCAGGCCACCGTCCTGTTCAATCCCGACACCGGCGAAACCCGCGCCATGCGCAGCAAGGAAGACGCCGCCGATTACCGCTATTTCCCGGATCCCGATTTGCCGCCGCTGGTGATCGCTGACGAGTGGGTGCAGCG
>CAILAY010000124.1 GCA_903832285.1 uncultured beta proteobacterium
CCACAAGCTGATGCAAGCCATGACGCAGCGTGAGGCTCGCTATACGCTGGAGGGGCAGGTGCAGGTTGATGACGCCTACCTTGGGGGTGAGCGCAGTGGCGGCAAGGTCGGGCGTGGCTCGGAAAACAAGGTGCCGTTTGTGGCCGCAGTTTCGCTCAACGAGGACGGGCACCCCTTGCGTGTCAAGTTGACGCCAGTAGCTGGCTTCACGCTCAACGCGATCACGCAGTGGGCGCGAAAGAACCTTGCACCTGGCAGCACGGTTCTCTCTGACGGACTGGCTTGTTTCGGTGCTGTTACGTTGGCTGGCTGTGCCCATCAAAGCACCGTGGTCGCAGGACGCAAACCCAAGGATGTGCCGGAGTTGCAATGGATCAACACGGTGCTGGGAAACTTGAAAACCGGGCTCAGCGGCAGTTACCACGGGTTTGGCTTTCGCAAATATGCCGAGCAGTACCTGGGCGCCTTTGCGTACCGGTTCAACCGGCGATTCGACCTCAGGACGCTGCCCCAACGCTTGCTGGTCGCGGCGCTGCAATGCGGCCCGCACCCGCAGCGGTCGATTCGTTTGGTGGCTGACGTTCATTGCTAATCAGGTCCAGTTTTGGATCGTGCGTGAGCGCCACGATTGCTGTGTGGGCATCGGGCATCAGTTCGCGCACCACATCGTCTGGCATACCATCGATTCGTTGGACTTCCTGCAAGTCGATGCCTAGGGTCGCTGCATATTCTTCCCGGGGGTCACACACCAGCACTTCAAAATCGAGCATGGCGGCGATCCGCGCGACAGCTTGCGACAACTGGCCAGCTCCAATCAACAGCAGGCGCCATTTTGGACCGAACACGGCACTCAAGGTCACGCCGTCAAACTGAAGGGCCTGGCCCCGCACCGCATCTGACAGTACTACCATGCCTGTAGCCAGCGTCAGTGTTCGTGCGACCAACTGATGCTCAGCGGTGCGCTCAAGCAGTTTCTCTACCCAGGCAGGATCCAGCAGGGGTTCCTGCACCAGCCGCAAAGTGCCACCGCAGGGCAGACCAAAACGGGTGGCTTCTTCTTTACTGACACCATAGACAATTTGCGCAGGCTTCACCAGGGTGGGTACGTCGGCACCAGTTGATTGAATATTCGCCTTGGTGCGGGCGATCAAGTCGTCTTCGACGCAGCCGCCAGAGACCGAACCACTCACCAGGCCGTCGTCGCGCACGGCGAGCATGGCCCCAGGTGGGCGCGGCGCACTACCCCAGGTTTCCACTACCGTCACGAGCGTGACGGCATGGCCGGCCCTGCGCCAGTTGAGGGCCTCGCTCAGAACCCTTAGATCAAGACTGTCCATCAGACAACGCCCCATTTTTGGCAGGAATCGTCAATTGTTGATCTTCCTGCCATTCATGACAACCGCTCCATTAGCGGCAATTTCAGCCTCCTATTCATAGGCTTTGTCGATCTCTATCCAGCGCATCGAATCGGTGACCACAATCACGCCGGAAAGAGTCTGTGCGACACGGTTTCATAGCATGCGACCCTGCTCCAACGCAGCAAGGTTGGCAGCCCGGTGATCCCGCCTGCTCAGGGTTTCGGTTGCTTCGTGCACTTCCTCGTAGCTGAAGGGAAAGTGTGGGCGGCTCGATCCGAAGCCGAGAAGTACCAGGTTGGCCACCATCGGGTTGAACATCTGCAACGCGACAGCGTCGGCATTGCAGGTATAGACGGCCACCTGCATGTCGTTCAACAAGCCGGCGACCCGGCGGTCTGGAAACGCCTGTGTATCCGGCGCGTTCACCACGCACACGGCGGCATGGCCGTTCTTCTTTCCGCTGAGATAGGGCAGGGTTCGATGCGCCTCCAGGCAATCGAGTCCGAGCAACAGGTCGGCGTCGCCTTCGCATACCAGCGGACTGTTGAACTGGCCGATCTTCAGATGGGTCATGACGGAGCCGCCGCGCTGCGCCATGCCGAATGTCTGCGAGCCCAGCACGGGCACATTCCTGCGATGTGCCATTTCGATAAATACCTTGGTGGTAAAGAGCACGCCCTGGCCACCGATCCCGGCAATGATGGTCTGGCATCTCACGGGCACACCTCCGCCGGCTGGGTCGGCCGTGCCCGTATGGCGCCTTGCGCGCAGACCTGAATGCAGATACCGCAATCGATGCAGGTGCGTCGGTCGATGTCGACCAGGCCATCAAGCCCGCGCTGGAGTGAGGGACATTCGAACCAGGTCGTGCAGTAGCCGCACGCGATGCAGACGCCAGTCGGTTGCATGCTGATGGCGCCCCTGGGACATTGCTCTTCGCAAACGCGGCAACCAGTACATTTGCTGGCGTCAATTTGGTAGCGGCCATCGACTTGCGTGATGGCGGCGGTGGGGCAGACATCGACGCAGATATCGCAGTGCGTACAGACGCCGCAGTGGAAACAGCGCTCGCGCGCCTCAGCCGCAGATTGTTCGGAGCCGAGACCGAAATTGACTTCGTCGAAGTTCCAGATTGAATCGTCAGGCGCGCGATGCTGCGCTTGGGCGCGTGGCGTTTTACGGAAAAATTGCAACTTGATGTCCTGCGGCCCCGGCACCGGTGTTGTCTGACCAGCACGCACCGAGGTACAACCTGCTGCCTTGTGGTAGGCGATGCTGGCGACGATGCCGGGCCCGGCCGCGAGTTGCAGCTCAGCCGCGTCAACTTTCTTGTCGGCCAGTCGCTCATGAATCGCCAGCGCCGCACGTTTGCCGCCGTTCACGGCAGCCACCACAGTACCGGCGCCGGTGCTGCAAGCATCGCCGCCGGCGAAGATGCGCGGTTGGCGGGTGCGTCCCCAAGCGTCCACGGAAAGCCTGCCATGGTCGGCCAGCTCCTGCTTGTCGAGGTAGGCCAGGTCGGCGTCACCGCCGATACAAATCAGCACAGTATCGGCCTCACTGGCTTCGGTCCAGAACCGTGGGCCATCTTCATCAACAGCCGGTTCTGCCACTGCGAGATCGCGCAGCAGCAGTTTCAGGGAACAGGTCTGACCAGCTTCAAAGGCAACAGGGACCACCGCATGATGGAAAACGATCCCCTCTTCACCAGCCACGCTCACTTCTTCCGGTATGGCCAGCAGCACATCGTAGTAGACATCGACCACGGCCCCCTTGCGTCTGGCGCTGCGCGCCGCGTCGATGGCGGTGTTGCCACCGCCAATCACGGCAACACGCGCACCCAGCACAGGCGCCTGTGCTGCGCGCACCCGGTACAAGTAATCCAGCCCACTGAGAACACCGGCGCGGTCTTCGCCGTCAATCTTCAGTCGCCTTTGCTGCCAGGCGCCGGTGGCCAGATACACCGCGTCAAACCGATCAAGTTCGGACCAAGCCAGGTTGCTGCCGAGACGAATGCCGGTGTGGATCGTGATGCCAAGCGATTTGAATACCTCAAGTTCTCTGTGCAATACGCTGGTCGGCAGCCGGTATTCGGTGATGGCCCAACGCAGCATGCCACCGATTTCGGCGAGCGCCTCAAAGATCTCGACGCCGTAGCCCAGGCGTGCAAGATGGTAGGCAGCCGTCAATCCCGAGGGGCCGCCACCGACCACCGCCACGGTTTTTCCGAGGGCCTGCCCCCGTTTGGAAGAGCCGGCTGCAGAGCGGCCGCGGTCGCCGGCCATGCGTTCGATGGCGTTGATGGATAAGGCACCGTCGTAGACGCTGCGGTTGCAGTCGCTCTCACACGGGTGGGGGCAGACGCGGCCAAGGGTGGAAGGGAATGGGTGCTCTTCGTACAGCAGGTTGGCGGCTTCGGCCCATTGATCCGTGGCTGCCAGCGTCATCAGTCGCTCAATATCGTTTCCGGCCGGGCAGGCTTGCGAACAGGGCGACAGTCGATCCTGGTAGCGCGGCATCCACTGCGGATCAAGCGCCGCCTCAGTGGCAGATGAACGTGGACGTGCACCATGATGAACCTCGACCGGCACAGCGAGCTTATTCGGCCCCAAGCCTTTTAGCTGGGCCACACAGGCGTAGCGGGCAAGCACGACGGCGACGCCGCCATGCTCGGCACGGCTGTGCTCCAGCGCGTCCAGCAGCACGCGATGGAAGCTGGCCAGATCGTGGGGGTCGGCGTGCACCAGGTAGCTGATGCCGCAACCCCTGATCAGCGTCTCCAATTCGACGATGCCTCCGGCATGACCATCGGCGGTCTTGCCAAACTCGGGGGTTGGCTGCATGCCGGTCATGCCGGTGGTGCCATTGTCCAGCACAAGCAGAACGAAGCGGGCGCCGTTGTATACGGCGTTCTCCAGGCCGGCGGCACCGGAATGGAAAAAGGTGCCATCGCCAATGGTGGCGAAAATTGGTGGCGACTTTCCGTCTTGCGCGTAGGCGTGATAGAAACCGGCTGCCATCGAGATGGAAGCGCCCATGTCATGCACGGTGTCTACCGCGCCCTGGTTCAAACCCATGGTGTAGCAGCCGATGTCGCCCGGGAAGATGGCATCCGGAAAAGCGCGCCGTAGCGAGTAGAAGGTGGCACGATGGCCGCAGCCGGCACAGAAGGTGGGTCGGCGGTTCGGGAGTTCAAGTTCGGCAACGGCTGCCGACATGGGGTTTGCGGCCCGCGCATTGGCAGTCAGTCCGGCCTCGATGGCGGCTGCTACCAGCAGTTTTTCGATGACCCCCGGCGTCAATTCGCCATGCGACGGCACATGCCCGGTCAGACGCCCCCACACTGGCGTCGGAAGCCTGATCTGCATTTCGACGGCGGCATCAGTTTCCTCAAATACGATGAGCCGCTCGCAGCGTTTCGCAAACTCGTTGACCAGCGCACGGGGTAGCGGGTAGGCCGTGGCGATTTTCAGGATCGCACATTGCTCTGCCAGCCCGAGAGAGGGCAAAAGATCGTTTAGATAGGCGTAGCTCACACCTGCCGCAACAATGCCCAGCGGCGCTCGTTCGTGGGTCAGGCGTGGCGGGAAGAAGGCGTGATTGCCAGGCCAGGTTTCGAACTCCTTTTCAATTGCTGCCAGCTTTCCGTTCAACTGCTGATGCAACTGCATTCTGGCGCGAGGCGTCGCCGCCCAGCGTTGGGGGTCTTTCTCGAATTCGGCGCTGCGAAAGGGTGCTTTCGGCGGCTTGCAGTCAATGGATTGCTCTGAATGGCAGACGCGCACCGTGGGCCGCAACAGCACGGGTATCTGATGACGCTCCGACAACTCAAATGCCAGCTCCACCATCTCCTTGGCTTCCTGCGGACTGCTGGGGTCAAGCGCGGGGATTTTGGAGAACAACGAGAACAGGCGGGAGTCCTGCTCGGTCTGCGACGAGTGCAGTCCAGGATCATCCGCCACTATCAGTATCAAGCCACCCACGACACCGATATAGGCCGACGAAAGCGCCGGATCCGCTGCCACATTCAGGCCGACCTGTTTCATGGCGACGGCGGCCCGCTTGCCCGAATACGCGGCCGCCAGAGCCGTCTCCAACGCAACTTTTTCGTTCGTGGACCATTCGGCGTAAATCGTCAGTCCAAGCTCCTTTTTGAATTCGATCAACGCCGGCAGAATTTCTGAGCTGGGTGTGCCGGGATAGGCCGTCATGAACTGGCAACCCGATTCCACCAGCCCCCTGGAGATGGCCTCGTTACCGAGCATCACCCGTTGATCGATTGCTTTCATGTGCCCATCCTTGACAACCAACTCAAAGTTGAAACCCCGGCACTCAACCAGCAGCCACGAAGTCGGGCGTGCGTCGTTCGCCAAACGCCGCGATGCCCTCGCGCGCCGCGCCCGTGCAGGCACTGTCACCAAAAGCCAGGTAGCCGATTTCGAGCGCCTCGCTGAGCGTCGGTGCCAACGCCGCTTGTTGCACAGCAGTTTCCAGCAAACGCAGTGTCGTCGGACTCAGGGCCAGGCCATTGGCGGCTTCGGCTGCCATCCGTTCAAAGGCGGGAACCGTGACGGGCCCATCATGGATGCGTTCATGACCCTTCGCCAGGCCGAGCACCCGCGCCACAGCAGCCTGGATCAATTCCATCGGGCTGTTGGTCAATTGGTCGACCACGCCAAGCTCGAGAGCCTTCCTGGCGTTGAGCTTTTCGCAACGACGCAGCATTGCGTGGAAGGTGCCGGCGGCTTTGGGCCAGCGGCGGTAGGGCACAACCATGGCACCGATGCCGGGCAAGATGCCCAGGCTCACCTCGGGCAACTGCATCCAGCTTGTCTGCATCGCCACCAGACCGTGGCAGCGCATGGCCAACTCAAAGCCACCGCCCAGAGCCATCCCATTCAAGGCTGCGACCACCGGCTTGTGCATCGCGTCCAGATGTACCAGCAAGCGCGAGCAGTCGCGCGAATACTGCGCAGCGGCCTCTCTGTCGCCCAACATGGACGGAAAGCGGCCAATGTCGGCCCCGGCGCAAAAAGCCTTGGTGCCGTAGCCGGTGATCACAAACCCGGGCACGGTTGGGTCGTTCTCATATCGCCGGATCACTGCCAGAATCTCATCTGTCATCTCGTCATGCAAGGCGTTCAAGGCTTCGGGGCGGCGCAGCGTGATGACCTTGACTCCCTCAACGTCATCCACCAGTACATGGCGTTCGAAACGCAGGTAGTCGGCCAGCGCCCGCCGCGGCATCGGCATGCCCGGACGCTCCCTTGCCAGACGATCCAGTACACGCCGGGCCTCCTCACCTGACATTTGGCGCAACAAAGAGAGTGGCCCGACCCTGAAACCCAGCGCGCTACAGCAACCCAGGTCCAGATCGGCTGGCGTGCCGATTGTGCGGTCCAGAATATCGACCGATTGCGATAACAATATTCCAAGCAAGCGATCCCGAATGGCACCGAGCCTGGCTGCAGGCACTTCGACCCGCTTGCCGGGCGCCACGGTGAGCCACTGTTCGACCGATCGGAACACTGGCGCCGGACGGTAATGTTCACCTTCTTCATCCGCCTGCAAGGTGTTGGTTTCCGTAATGATCGGGTTGCCGCGTGCCAGATTCAGCACAAAGAAGGGCCCGGCATGCACGAACTCGCTGGCCACGCTGTCGATTTCAGCGGCGCTGGCCTGGTCGAGCAGCAACGCAGCCTCGTTGCACCAGTTGTCAAAGATGCGATCCAGCATGAAGCAGGGGACGTCTTTGGTCACCAGGGGCAACTTTCCGGTGTTGCAAAAGACCCAGCCTAGCCAAGCGACCACCTCCGGTGCGGCGGCTGGCCAATCGATCACCTCGACTGCCGGATTGCGCCACGCTGGAGCGAAGAAATGGGTTACCGTGGCGCGGTTCTTGTACCGGAGCTCGGCAAAGATGCGCTCGGCCGGCAAGGAACTGGTGTTCGATGTGATGACGGCGTCTTTGGCGACGCGTGCTTCCACCTCGGCAAAGATACGCCGCTTGAGACTGAGGTTTTCGGTGGCGGCTTCGATCACCCAGTCGCAGTTCTTGATCGCGTCGTAATCCGTGCTGCCGTGGACTTGTTGCAGCACCGCAGTCGCCTGCTGCTCGCTCATCTTTCCCTTGACCACCGCTTTGCGGGCGTAGTCCGCAAAGCGGCCCAGCGCTGAATCGATTGCGTTCTGCGAGATATCGATGATCGTCAACTTCAGATCGGGCAGAGCGCTTTTCAGGTAATAGCCAATGTCCGGGCCGATCGAACCAGCGCCTATCACAGCGACGTGACGTGGCAGAGGGCGCAACGGGGTTCGCAGCAAAGGATTGTTGATAGATACTTGCATGGTATGCCTCGGGATTCTGGTGCCCACTTGCCCTCATCAATTGACACCGGATTTATAAACGCATATCGTATACCGAATACGTAATCCAGTCTAGAAAAGCGACATCATGACGTCAAATCTGACACCGATTAACCGGCCGGCCGGGCTGGCCGACCAGGTCTACCAGACTCTGCGCGAGCACTTGGGCAGCCACGTCATACGGCCGGGGCAGCCCATGCAGGAGGCCTCCTTGGCCCTGCGGCTGGGTGTTTCGCGTACGCCGGTGCGCGAAGCGCTGTCGCGTCTGCTGAGCGAGGGCCTGGTCGCCGTCGATGGGCGCAGTTTCGTGGTGCCGGTGCTGTCCGACTCGGATGTGGACGAAATCTATCAGTTGCGAGGTATTCTGGAGCCCGCCGCGCTGGCCCTGGTGGCGCAGCTGAATTCGCAGCCAACTGCGTTGCAGGCCCTGGAGCGTGCTTTTGTGGATGCGCAGGCGGCACACGCCAATGGCGATGCCGACGCCTTCCGCGAGGCCAACGCGGCTTTCCACCAGGCATGGCAGAGACTGGTTCCCAACCAGCGCCTCATCCGTGCGATTGAGTTGTATGCCGGGCACGTGCGCTACCTGCGGGTGTTGACGCTGGGCAGTGCTGCGGCGCGCAAGGCGACGCTGTCCGGCATGAAAAAGATCCTTGCAGCACTGCGTCGCCACGATGCAGCCGATGCCGAGCGCGTGATGCGCGAACATCTGGGTGCCGCGCGCAAGTTCCTTCGGGTCGAGCTCGACGCCATGGAACGCGAGCTGAGGACAGAAGCCGCGGACGCCGCGCCAGTTTGATGCAAGCGACGCCCGAGCCGGTGTCCACTGCGCTGATGTCATCTGCGTCATGAATGTCGAAGCGCCGTCGGCATGCCCCGGTTTGTCTGTTCGCCAATCGGGTTAGCTGTTTCGTTCCAGTAGCAGCCGAAAGCTGCCGCCCGACAGATCGCAGTCCTGCATCTTGCACTTCAAGCCGTCTTCTGCTGCCAGGATTGCCAGGGCGCCTGCCACGGCGCCGAGTTGAAATGTGTCGGCACCAAGCTTCGCGCTGCAGACCACCTCAAGTACCGCCCCGCTTGAAGAAGAGTGTGGCACCAGAAGTTGCGCCGAAAGGCGCACCGTGGCCGCGAGCGGCAGATAAGCGTCCAACTTGGATCTAAGGCTTTCGAAGACTCGCGTGAGCGACTGAGAGTGCTCCGGCCGGCCATGATCGGAGCGCCTCGCCGGCAGCGGTGAAATATTGCGGCCGGCCATGATTGCGTCGGCGAGAGCGGCAATCCCCTCGCCGCTCAATGCGCTGACGGCAAGAATGGGCGGCGCATTGCGCCACAGTGGCGCCACCGTTTGCAGGGCCTGACAGGCCAGCTGCGCTTCAGCCGTGTCGCTCTTGGTCACGACCAGCAAGTCCGCCAGTTCCAGAATGCCGGCCTTGATTGCCTGCAACTCGTCCCCGAGTCCAGGCGGGAAGACGACCAGAGTCAAGTCGGCCAGTGCGACGACGGCGACCTCGGACTGACCGGTGCCCACTGTTTCAACCAGCACGAGGTCGAAGCCGGCTGCATCCATCAGGCTTAGCATTTGATCGGCGGCGCTTGTCAGCCCTCCCAGGTGGCCGCGCGTGGCAGTCGAACGGATGAAGCAGCGCTCGCTGCCTGCGCTCTCGCCGATCCGGAACCGGTCCCCCAGCAGGGCACCACCCGTCACCGGACTCGACGGATCGACGGCAAGCACGGCGACGCTCTTCCCCATATCGAGGAAACGGCGCACCAGGACGCCGATGAGGGTGGACTTGCCAGCCCCCGGCGGGCCCGTAATCCCGACCACCTTAGCCCGCCCCAACTTGTCCGTCAGACGGGCGACAAGCTCCGTGGCGGCGGCCGGGTCGCGTTCGGCAAGCGAGAGGGCACGTGCGAGCGCGAGACGGTCACCGTCCGCAAGTCGCACCGCCAATTCTGCTGGTGAAAGATTCATCGGTTGTTCCAAGCTGCAAATTTCCGCGCAAATTTCTGTTGACACACCAGACTCGGTACCTCTATAGTAACCGTATACGGTATACATTATCTATCGGAATATTGTCATGAACTACAAAGCGGAGATTCCTTACGGTGCCTACTGGAGCACGCCCTTCGCCCGCTGGCAGGGTAGCTTTGCCAACCTGCACAGCATCGAGTTCGCCGCCCACGTAGCCAGGTTCGAGATGGCCAAACGCAAGATCGACCCGGCCGGTCTTGACTATGGTGTGCTCGGTTTTTCGGTGCCGCAAAAGCATTCCTTCTATGGTCTGCCGTGGCTCACCGGCATGCTAGGCGCGCCTCAAGCCGGCGGCCCGACCCTGATGCAGGCCTGCGCCACCGGCGTGCGCACATTGCTGGCGGTGGCCCAGGAAATTGAATGTGGCATGGCCACCACCGCACTGGCGATCAACTGCGACCGTACTTCGAACGGCCCGCACCTCTACTACCCGAATCCTCGCGGCCCAGGCGGCACCGGTGCGGCGGAAGACTGGGTGATGGGAAATTTCGACTGTGACCCACTTGGCAAACACGCGATGCTGCAGACAGCGGAGAACGTCGCCATCAAGCACGGTATCGGCATGGCAGAGCAGCATGAAATTGTTCTGCGCCGCGAAGCGCAGTACCGCATGGCACAGGAAAACGACTCGGCGTTCCTCAAGCGCTTCATGAGCCTGCCCTTCGAAGTACCGACGCCCAATTTCAAGAAGACTGCCAACAGCATGGCCGGTGACGAAGGCGTGTCCCAATCGACGGCCGAAGGCCTGGCCAAACTCAAGCCCGCCATGAGCGGCGGTTGCATCACCTTCGGCGCGCAGACGCACCCGGCCGACGGCAATGCCGCCATCATCGTCACCACGCGCGAGAAGGCCCGAGAGCTTTCCGCCGACCCCAAGATTGCGGTTCGTTTGCACGGCTTTGGTCTGGCCCGAGTGCCGCTCGCCTATATGCCCGAGGCCATGTTGCCGGCGGCGCAGCGCGCGCTGGAGCAGGCCGGCCGCAAGATTTCCGACATGAAAGCGATCAAGACGCACAACCCGTTCGCGGTGAATGACTTGTTCTTCGCCAGACAAACGGGCTGCGATCTGAACGCCATGAACAACTACGGCTGCTCCCTGGTGTGGGGTCATCCGCAGGCGCCTATGGGCACGCGAGCCATCATCGAACTGATCGAGGAACTGACCATCCGGGGCGGCGGTTTCGGCCTCTTCACCGGCTGCGCCGCGGGCGACACGGCGATGGCGGTGGTACTCGAAGTCGGCGACGCCAAGTCGTAGAACGCCGATGCTGGCCGACTGGATTGCGGACAACGCCCGGCGTAGCCCCGGCAAGATCGCCATCCGCTTTGCGGGGCGGGACATATCCTATGGTGCGCTTGCCACCACGGTCGAGCGTATTGTTGGTGCATTGGCGGCATCGGGCATCAAGCGCGGCGATGGTGTCGCCTTCCTTGGTCTGAACAGCCCGGAGATGCTGGCGTTGCTGTTCTCCTGTGCCAAATTGGGTGCGCACTTCGTGCCACTCAACTGGCGCCTGGCCACCCCTGAACACAAACAGATGCTGGAGGACTGTCCGCCCAAACTGCTGATCGTCGAACCGGGCTTCATCGTCCAGTCCAGCGGCATCGGAGATGCCCTGGTCGGTGTGACTTTGATCGCCGCCGGTGCTTCGAAGCCAGGCTGGCTGGCCTGGGATGCCTTCCTTGCGCGGGGCGCGTCGGCGCCGACGCCGGATCGCAGCGTCGGCGCCGACACGCCGCTGCTGATCTGCTACACCTCAGGCTCAACCGGCAAGCCCAAGGGAGTGTTGCTGACCCAGCGCGCGATCGAATGCAACGCCGACAACAGCGTCGACATGCATGCACTGACTGCCGACGACGTCATCCTCACCACTTTGCCTCTGTTCCACGTCGGCGGATTGAATAACCAGACCACCCCGGCACTGCGCGCAGGATGCACCGTGGTGCTGCACCCCAAGTTTGATGCGGACGCCACATTCGACGCGATCGAGCATGAAGGCGTCACGCTGACCGTGCTGGTGCCGGCACAACTCGACATGATGATGGCGCATCGCCGCTGGACCAGCGCCGACTTTTCCCAGTTGCGCATGATTACGACCGGATCGACCATCGTGCCCATGCATATCATCCATGCCGTACACGCCAAAGGGGTCCCCTTGGTCCAGGTTTATGGCTCGACGGAAACCTGCCCGATCGCCGTCTACCTCAAGTCCATTGATGCGATGCGCAAAGTTGGTTCGACCGGGCGCGTCGCGGTTCGCTGCCAAATGCGCCTCGTGGACGAAAACGAAATTGAAGTCAAACCCGGCGACACTGGCCAGATTCTGATCAAGGGCGACAACGTCATGAGCGGCTACTGGAACGCGCCGCAAGCCAGCGCTGTAGCCCTGATCGACGGTTGGTATCGCAGCGGTGATATGGGACACCTGGACGAAGAAGGCTATCTCTACGTCGATGGACGCTGCAAGGACATGATCATCTCCGGTGGCGAGAACATTTACCCGGCGGAGATTGAGAACCTGTTGACCGAATCCCCGGATGTGGCCGAAGCCTCCGTGGTTGGTCGCTCGGACCCACGTTGGGGCGAAGTCGTTGTTGCTGTGGTCGTGCGCAAGCCTGGCAGCCAACTGACCTGCGACCAGGCGCTGAAACTGCTCGACGGCCGCGTGGCGCGCTTCAAGCTCCCCAGGGAAGTCGTGCTGGTTGATGCCTTGCCCAGGACAGCGTTGGGCAAGGTGCGCAAGGAAGAGGTGCGCAAGATGGTCGCGCAGCACGACTAAAGCAAAGGACAAACATGCATACCTGGAGTACCCATCATGGCACTTAAGATCGGAATTGATGTTGGCGGCACCTTCACGGACTTCGTCGTCACTCGCGACGACGCCGAACCGGCGATCTTCAAGACACTCTCCACCCCATCAGATCCATCGATCGCGGTCGTGAACGGCCTCAGTGATATCGCTGCCAGCATGAACCCGCCGCTGAGCGTCGAAGACTTTGCTGCGACCATAGCCACCATCGTGCACGGCACCACGGTCACCACCAACGCCACGCTCACCAGCACCGGCGCCAAGTGCGGCCTGATCACCACAGACGGCGTGCGTGATGCACTGGAAATGCGGCGCGGCATTCGCGAGGAGCAATACAACAATCGCTACACCAACGTCAAACCGCTGGTGCCGCGCTACCTGCGCGCCGGCGTGCGTGGCCGACTCGACCGTGAAGGCAAGGAGACCACGCCGCTTGACCTCGCACAGATCAGGCAGGCGACCGACCTGTTCAAGCAGGAAGGCGTGCAGGCGGTTTCCATCTGCTTCATGAACTCCTTCGCCAATTCGGCCCATGAGCAGGCCGCAGCGGAACTGGTGAGGCGTGAAATGCCGGGTGCCTACCTGTCGGTCTCGACCGACCTGCTGCCATCAATCCGCTTCTATGAGCGAGTCAGCACCACGGCGCTGAATTCCTACGTCGGCCCCAAGCTCAACCACTATCTCGACCAGCTGGTCGGGCGTCTCAAGGCCATTGGCTTCAAGAACCTGCTGCTGATCATGCAGTCGAATGGCGGCGTCATCTCACCGCAACTGGCGCGCGAAAAAGCGGCTCTGACCCTCCTCTCCGGCCCTGCCGGTGGGCCCGGCGCCGGCCTCTTCTACGTGCGCCCGCACGGCCAGAACAAGTGCATCACCACCGACATGGGTGGCACCAGCTTCGAAGCTTCGGTCGCGGTGGATGCGCCGATGATCAAGAACGACGGCGAGATCGCGCGCCACAAGATCGCTCTGCCGATGCTCGACATCCACACCATCGGCGCGGGCGGCGGTTCGATCGGCTGGTTGGACGAGGGCGGCATGCTGCGCATGGGCCCGCAAAGCGCCGGTGCCGATCCCGGTCCGGCCTGCTACGGCAAGGGCGGCACGTTGCCGGCCACCACCGACGCCAATGTCGTGCTGGGCTATCTCGACCCGAACTTCTTTGCCGGTGGCAGAATGAAGCTCGATGTCGCCGCCTCGCGCCAGGCCATTGACGAGCACATCGCCAAACCGATGGGGCTCTCCATCGAAGAGGCAGCTGCCGGCATGTACCGCGTCGCCTGCAACAACATGGCCCAGGGCGTGCGTGAGGTGACCATCAAGCGTGGCTTCGACCCGCGCGAGTTTCCTTTCATTCCGGCCGGTGGCGCCGGACCGATCCATTCCTGCCTGATTTGCAGCGAACTGGAAATTCCGTTGCAGATCGCACCGCGCGAATCCTCTGTGCTGTGCGCTTTCGGCATGCTGATGAGCGAACTCAAACATGATTTCGTGCGCACCTTCGTCGCACGCCTAGAAGGCATCGACTGGCCGAAGCTCAGCGCCATGATTGACGACATGGCGGCCGAGGGCGTGCGCCAACTCGTCGAAGAGCGCATTCCAGAGGATCGACGCCGCTGTGAAGTCAAGTTCGACTGCCGCTACATCAAGCAGTACCATGAGGTTTCCTTCAGCGTTTCGCGCGAACTGATCGCTGGCCGGGACGTTGCGGCCATCGCCCGCGCCTTCAATGCCGAGCACAACCGGCTCTACGGCTATTCACTTGAAACCGAGAACACGCCGATCGAAATCATCAACGTGCGGGTGCAGGCGATTGGCATCACCGACAAACCCGGTTACCGTAGGGAGGCCTGGGTTGGATCTGATGCTTCAAAGGCGAAGAAGGGTATGCGCAGCATGTACATCCCCGAGACCAAAACATTTCAGGAAACGCCGGTGTACGACGGCCACAAGATGGGATTTGGCAACCGCCTCAAGGGTCCGGCAATGATCGAGCAAATCACCACTGCCATTTTTGTCAGCGCGTCCTACGATTGCGCGGTCGACGAGCTCGGTTCCTTCGTCATTTACCAGAAGGGCCGCGACGATCTGGCACAGGCCTGCATGAAGGCGAAAGAGGAGATTTCAGCATGACGACAAAAATCGACCCTATCCTGCTCTCCGTCTACGCGCGGACTTTTCGGTCGATCACCGACGAGATGAGCATTTCGATGGAACAGACCACGCGCTCGCCCATCCTGTGCGAGGCCAAGGACTATGTCACCGGGCTTTACGACGCCGACGGCAACATGCTGGAGCAGACCGAAAATCTGCCCATCCTGGCCTTTTCGCTGGCACCGGTGTGCAAGTACATCAAGGAGTACTTCGGCGACGAAATCTATCCCGGCGACGTGATATTCCACAACGACGTCTTCAGCCTGGGCAATCAGAACAACGACGTCGCCGCCTTCAAGCCGGTGTTCTTCGAGGACAAACTGGTTGCCTGGACGGCGGTAAAGGGCCACCAGGCGGACATCGGCGGCAATGTCGCCGGCGGCTACAACCCGAATGCCGTCGAAGTCTGGCAGGAAGCCCTGCGCATCCCGCCGGTCAAGGTGGTCGAACGCGGCAAGCTGCGCAAGGACGTCTGGAACCTCATCTTCGCCAACGTCCGGCTGGACATCGTGCAGCACGACATGAAGGCCGAAATGGGCGCCTGCACGGTGGGCGAACGGCGCCTGCTGGAACTGCTGAAAAAATACGGCGTCCAGAGCTACCAGAGCCACAAGCAGGCCTTGTTTGAGGCCACGCGCAAGATGATGGAGGCGGAGATCGCCAAGATTCCCAATGGCAACTACTCGGGAGAAGGCTACGTCTATTACGACGGCCGGTTCGTCGGCTCGAAATACACCATCCGCGTCGATATCGAAGTCAAGGACAAACACATCAAGTTTGACTACTCGCGTACCGATGCACAGACCAACGGCTTCGTCAACGGCACCTTCACCTCCAGTGCCTCAGCCACCATCCTGACGCTGCTGCAAATGGTCAACCCCGACATACCGCACAACGAAGGCATGGTGCAGCCGATCGAGATCGTGATCCCGAGCGGTACCATCCTAAACGCCGCCTATCCAAAAGCCACCACCTTCGGCAACCATCTCTGCCCGCCCAACGCCGATGCCATCCAGAGGGCACTTGCGCCGGTGATGCCGGACCGCGTCACCGCTGGCTGGAACAACCTGCTGGCATCGCTGACCACAGGGCTGGATCCGAAGAACAACGAAAAATACGTTGACATCGGTTTCATGGGCTTGAAGGGTGGCTCCGGCGCCATGCTCGGCACCGATGGCTACGACCATATTGGCATGATCGACGCCTCCGGCGGCGTGCTTGACCAGGATTATGAAATGTTCGAGCAGCAGACCCCGCACACGTTGATCAAGCACGAACTGCTGACCGATTCCGCGGGCGCCGGTCAGTGGCGCGGTGGCCTCGGCGTCGAGACGATCTTCACGATCGGCTCCAACGATACCCAACTCGTGACTTTCGGCGACGGCGACTTTGAGCCGGCCTTCGGCCTCTTCGGTGGCGGTGAAGGCGGCCTCAACTTCATCCGGCTGCACTACCCGGACGGCCAGACCGTGGTGCCAAAGAACAAGGACCTCATCACCGGTGTCCCGATCGGTACCACCTACCACCAGGTGGCCAGTGGTGGCGGCGGTTACGGCGATCCAAAAAAGCGTGACCGCACGCTGCTGGCCGAGGAAATCCGTAACGGCGTGATCACCCTCGAAGCGGCCCGGCGCGACTACGGATACCAGCCTGGTTGAGACCATGAACTTCGATCTCAGCGACGACCAGCGCGCCATCCGCGACACCTTCGCTCGCTTTTGCGACGAACGTATCGCCCCGCACGCGGCCGCGATCGATGAAGCCAGGGTCTATCCGCGCGCCTTGTTTCAGGAACTGGCGGACCTTGGCTTTTTCGGCATGCGCTACCCGGAGGATGTCGGTGGCACGGGTATGGCGCTGACCGAGTTTGCACTCGCGCTGCAGGAAGTCGCCCGCGGCTCAATGTCGCTGGCGGGTGCGGTGGCGATGCAGTCGCTGATGGGCAGCAAATTCCTGCATCTTCTGGGGAACCCGGACATCATTGAGCGCCTGTTCAAGCCGGCGCTGGCCGGTCAAAAGATCGGCGCCATCTGCATGACCGAACCGAACGCCGGTTCTGACCTCGACTCCATCGCCACCACCGCGAAAAAGGTCGACGGCGGCTATGTTCTGAACGGTCAGAAGACCTGGATAACTTCTGCACCGGTGGCCGATTTCTTCACCGTCTTTGCCAAGGCGGGTGAGGCGAAGAAGCTCACCATCTTTCTCGTGGAAAGAGATTTCAAAGGCATCAGCGTCGGTCGCGAAATTCACAAGATGGGCGTCTGGGCGCTGCCGACGTCGGAAGTCGCCTTCGATGAATGCTTCGTCCCGGACAGCCACCGACTGAGCAAGGAAGAGGGCGACGGCGAAGGCCATCTGCGCAAGACGCTGGGCGAGATCCGCATCATCACGGGTGCGATGGGCCTGGGCGTGGCGCGCGCCGCACTGGCCGAGGCGGTGCGCTATGCCGGGGAGCGCAAGCAATTCGGCAAACCGATCAATCGCTTTCAAGCAATTCAGATGAAGCTGGCGGAGATGGCAACAGAACTTGAAGCCGCCGAACACCTGGTCTATTACGCTGCCTGGCGGCACGACGCCGGCAAGCCGTACCACAAGGAAGCAGCCATGGCCAAACTGTTCGCCACCGAAACGGCGGCCACCATCTGCGACCAGGCCGCGCGCGTTTTCGCCTCGTATGGCTACGCCATGGAGTACCCGGTGCAGCGTTACCTGCGCGATGTCCGCTTTACACTGATTGGCGGCGGCACCAGCGAAATTCTGAAACTCATCATTGCCAAGGAAGTAAGTTCATGACCGCATCAGAACGCCGAATAAGGGTGCTGCTCGGAAAGCCCGGCCTGGACGGGCACGATCAGGGTGCCAAAGTGGTTGCACGCGCCATGATGGATGCCGGTTTCGAGGTGATCTACACCGGGCTGCGCCAAACTCCGGAGCAGATCGCGCGCATCGCCCTGGAAGAAGATGTGGATGTCATTTCGCTCTCGTCGATGGCCGGATCGCATCTGCCGTTCTGTCGCAAGCTCAAGCCCCTGCTGGAAGCCAACGGCCTGGAAGACAAACTCTGGGTGATCGGCGGCAACCTGCCGGCACAGGACCACCAGGCTCTGCGCGAACTGGGCTTCAAGGGCATCTTCCCGTCCGGCTCAAAACTGGATGCGATCTGCAACTACATTCGGAAGGAAGTCAAATGAATGCGCCGCGCAAGCCCGCAATGAAGACTGTCATCAACGAATCGGGCATTGAGGTCAAGGCGCTCTATACCGCTGCCGACGTCCAGGCCAGCGGCGGCATGGAGATGGTCGGCGAGCCGGGGGCTTACCCTTTCACGCGCGGCATACACCGCGACATGTACCGCAAGCAACCGTGGACCATGCGCCAGTACGCCGGTTTCGGCAATCCGGCTGAAACCAATCAGCGCTTCAAGTACCTGATCGCCAACGGCCAGACCGGCCTCAATGTGGCCTTCGACCTGCCAACCCAGATCGGTCTGGATTCTGATGATCCGCTGGCTGAGGGTGAGATCGGCCGCGTCGGCATGTCGATCGACACGCTGCGCGATTTCGAGATCGCCTTCGACGGCATCGACTTGAAGAAGATCACCGTCTCGCTCACCATCAACGGCGCGGCAGCGATCCTGATTGCGATGTATTTGGCGATGGCCGAAAAACGCGGGTACGACATCAAGGAATTGCGCGGTACGGCGCAGAACGACATCCTGAAGGAATTCATCGGCCGCGGCACCTGGATCTTTCCGGTCGAACCCTCGATCCGTCTGGTTGGCGACACCATCGAATACTGCGCCACGCACGCACCAAAGTACACCCCGGTCTCGGTCTGCGGCTACCACATTCGCGAATCCGGTGCCACACCGGCGCAGGAAATCGCCTACGCCTTCTGCATCGCCAAGGCCTATGCCGACGACGCCATCAGGCGCGGCTTGCCGGTGGACGAGTTCGCCGGGCGGCTTTCCTACAACTTCAACATCTTCGGCAACATTTTCGAACAGGTGTGCAAATTCCGCGCCGGGCGCGGACTGTGGGCCAAGATCATGAAGGAGCAATACGGCGCCGAAAAGCCCGGCTCGATGTGGCTGCGCATGATCGCTGCGGGCGGCGGTGGCGGTCTGACCTTCGAGCAGCCCGAGGTGAACATCGTGCGCGGCGCCTATTACGCGCTGATTTCGGCGCTGTCCGGAACACAGACCATGGCGCTGTGCTCGTACGACGAGGCCTACACGATTCCGACCGAGTACTCGGCGCGCATCTCGCTGCGCACCATGCAGTTGCTGATTGAGGAAATGGGCCTCACTGAAACCGTCGATCCGCTGGCGGGCTCCTTCTATGTCGAAACCATGACCAACGAGATGCGCAAGAAGATGGAAGAAATCATGGCTGAGGTCGATGCCCAGGGCGGCATCGTCAAGATGGTGGCCGACGGCAGCATCCAGGCCAAGGTCTCGGCCCAGGCTTATGGCATGCAACGCAAGATCGAGTCCGGCGAATTCCCCAAAGTAGGCGTCAACTGCTACCGGAACGAGCAGGAGGAAGAGCATCCGGTTGAATTCCATGCCTACAACGAGGAAGACGCGCAGGTGCAGATCGACAGCCTCAATCGCATCCGCGCCGAACGTGACAATGACGCCGTGGCGGCTGCGCTGGGCCGCCTCCGCGCGGACGCCGCCGCCTGCCGCAACGTGATGCCGGCGCTGGTCCAAGCGGTCAAGGCTTACGCCAGCGTGGGCGAAATGACGAAAGAGCTTGTCAACGTATTCGGTCGCTATCAGGAACCGATCCGCTTCTGAAGGGTCAGGCAGATAATGAATGAATTGAAACGCTATTTGAGAATCGAGGCCGGACCATGCAGGACATAAGCACCTACCTGGCGCCTAGCCGTCTGGACGTGGCATTGCAGGCGATGGTCGACGGCGACGCCACAGTACTCTGTGGCGGTACGGATCTGGCACCGCAGACCGAATCCGGCGTGCGCCAATACACAGCGAAACTGCTGAACATTCGTCGTATCGCAGGGCTGCGCGGCATCGAGGCCAACGGTGTGAAGGTTCGCATCGGTGCCGTGACGACCATCAGCGAAATCCGCCGCAACCCCGAACTCGCCGAAATCGCGCCCGTGCTGGTCGAGGCGGCCGAGCATTTCGCCAGCGACCAGATTCGCAATGCGGCTTCGGTGGGTGGCAACCTCTGCAACGCCTCGCCGGCCGGCGACATGAGTCCGCCGCTGCTGGTACTTGGCGCATCGGTCGAACTCGCTTGCTGGCGCGACGGTGCCGTGCAGACGCGGAAGATACCGCTCGATCAGTTCTTCGTCAGTCCCGGCAAGACCGTCAAGCTGCCGCAAGAGTTGCTGACCGCAGTGGTGTTCGACCGGCCTGCGGCCGACTTCGTCGGCAAGTTTCGCAAGTCTGGCCCGCGTCCAGCGCTTGAAATCTCCACCGTTTCGGTGGCCGTCGGCGCGCGTGTCGCCGACGGCAGGCTCAGCGCTGTGCGAGTGGCCATGGGGTCGGTCGCGCCCACGCCCCTGCGCGCCCGCCATGTAGAGGCTGCGCTCGAAGACAAGCCGCTCGACGCTCCGACCATCGCCGCGGCAGTCGCCGCAACAGTTGAAGATGCCAAACCCATCGATGACGTGCGCGCCAGTGCCTGGTATCGCGGTCATCTCGTTCGTGTGTTCGTTGAAGAGGTGCTCAATGAAGTCCGTGGAAACTGAAATCCGCTTCAAGCTCAATGGCCGAGAGGTCTGCCTGAATGTTCCGGTCACCATGAAGACCCTGACCATGCTGCGCGACAAGTTCGGCATGACCGGAACCAAGTATGCCTGCGGCGAAGGCGAATGCGGTGCCTGCACGGTCAAGGTCGACGGCGCGACCGTCAACAGTTGCCTGATGTACGCGGTTGATTGTGATGGGCGTGAGTTGGTAACCATCGAGGGCCTGCGCACTCCCGAAGGCCTGCACCCGGTGCAGCAAGCCTTTGTCGACCACGGCGCCATTCAGTGCGGTTTCTGCATGCCGGGCATGATCATGCAGGCCGACTATCTGGTCGAAAACAATCCCAACCTGACGCGGGAAGAAGCGCAGCGGGGCCTTGAGGGCAATCTTTGCCGCTGCACCGGCTACACCAAGGTGCTGGACGCGGTGCAGGCCGTGGTCGAGACGAAGAAGTGCTGCGGCCGCTGCTAAGCGGGCGGCATGTCATACCTCGAGCCGCATACTCTTAAAGAGAGCCAAGTCATGGAAAAGAGCGCCACCATTTCACACATCGCAAAGACCACCTTGATCGGCCAGCGCGTCAAGAAGCCTGACGCCCCCGACAAGGCAACCGGCAAGACGCGTTACATCAACGACATGGTGTTGCCTCAAATGCTGATTGGCAAGGTGCTGTTCGCCGGACGCCCGCACGCCAGGATCGTCCGCATCGACACTGCGGCGGCGGAGAAGCTGCCTGGTGTCTATGCGGTGCTGACCGGCAAGGATTCGGCCGGACTCAAGTTCGGCTTCGTACGCGACAACGTTGCACTCAAGGATAAAGTGCGCTGCGAGCACGATGAGATCGCAGCCGTCGCGGCGGAAACGGAAGAGATTGCTATGCGCGCGCTCGAACTCATCGAAGTCGAGTACGCGGATCTGCCGGGCGTGTTCACACCCGAGGCTGGCGCCAGGGAAGGCGCACCGCTGGTGCACGAAAACTTCGCCGGCAACAAGAGCCTCCATTTCGAGTTCAAGCACGGCGATCTCGCCGCGGCCGAAGCGGCCTCAGACTTTGTCGTCGACAGCGTGTTTCGTCCGCACCACGTGACGCATTGCTGCATGGGCACTTCCTGCGCCATTGCCGACTTTGATCACAACGGCAAGCTGACGATCTGGACGCAGACCCAGTATCCCTACAACTACAAGATGGATCTTGCTCCGGCGCTGGGGATCAATCCCGGCGACATCAGGGTGATCCAGCCACCCGTCGGTGGCGCGTTCGGCTCCAAGCTCGATGTCTACCCCTACGAGCCGATCGCCGCGTTGCTGGCCAGGAAGACCGGCCGGCCGGTCAAGGTCATCTATTCGCGCGAGGAGGAGTTCAAGGCCTCGCCGACGCGCCAGGCGGCGATCATCCATATGCGTACCGGCTGCTCCCGCGATGGCGTACTCACCTTCCGTAGCGCCGATGTGTTGCTGGACAACGGTGCTTACACCTCGTGGGGGCCGACCATTCCCGTCATCATGATGCGCACCACCTCGGGTCACTATCGCGTACCGGTGGTCGACTTCAAGGCCCAGGCAATTTACACCAACAACCCTTACGCCGGTTCCTTCCGCGGCTACGGTAACGTTCAGACCACTTACGCTACCGCACAGCAGATGGACATGCTGGCCGACATGGTGGACATGGACCCACTCCAATTCCATCTCATGAACGCGCAGAAGTCCGGCGAAGTCACACCGCAGCAATCCTTCCTGCGCGAGTGCGCTCTGGTCGAGTGCCTGGAAACCGCCGCCGCGGCCAGCGACTACAGCCGCAAGCGCAAGGAGTACGCTGCGCTTAGGGACACGCCCGGGCGCTACAAGAAAGGCATCGGCCTGGCCTCGTCGATCCACAACGCCGGCGGCGCCAAGATCCACAAGTCAGACGGTATTGGCACCATCCTCAAGATGGACGATTTCGCCCGCGTGACGGTCATTACCGGCGCCTCCGAAATCGGTCAGGGCATCGACGCGGTGATCACCCTGATCGTCGCCGAAGAACTGGGCGTGCCGCTGGAACACGTGACCATCGTCAATAACGATACCGACATTGCTCCATGGGACGTCGGCGTGCATGCCTCGCGCACCACCTTCATCGCGGGCAATGGCACGCGCCGTGCCGCATGCAAGGCAAAGGCGCAAATCCTGAATGCCGCGGAGAAGATGCTCGGCGAACCGGCCGCGGATCTCGACCTGCGCGGCGGCTCGGTCGTCCGCGAGCACGACGGCACGCCGCTCATCAAACTGGACCGTCTGCTGCGGCAAATGCATTTCCAGGCCGAGCCGGAACTGGTGATGGTCACCGACTACTACGAGCCGAAGAGCGAGCCTGAGGGTGCCAAGCATATTTCCGACCACTCGGCAGCCTATTCTCACGCAGTGCATATCGCCGAAATCACCGTCGATACCCTGACCGGCGAGATCAAGGTGGACAAGGTCACGATGGCGCAGGATGTCGGTCGCGTCATCAACCGCATGGGTCTCGAAGGTCAGGTCGAAGGCGGCATTGCCATCGGCCTTGGCTACGCCTTGAGCGAAAACATGCGGATCGTAAATGGTATGTTGACGAATCCCTGTTTCCGCGATTACAAGCTCATCACAGCGCCCGAGATGCCGCCGCTCGATATGCACTTCATAGAGAGCAATTGCGCCGAAGGGCCCTATGGCGCCAAGGGCATTTCCGAACTGCCGACAATCGTCATTGCGCCGGCGATCGCCAACGCGCTGTACAACGCGACCGGCGTGCGCATCTTCAATCCGCCGATGTCGCCGGAAACAGTTGCCCACGCCATCCACGAGTTGAGGCAGGCCCGCCATTAGGGCGGCTCAAACACCCATGAAGCTTCAGTACTTCGCCTGGCTTAGGGACAGCATGGGATGTGACTCCGAGCACATCGTTGTGCCCACCAAGGTCAAGAATGTTGGCATGCTGCTCGACTGGCTGTCAACCCGGGACGAGCGCTTCAAAAGGGCGTTTGAGTACATTGATGTCATGCTGGTCTCGGTCAATCTCAGCTACGCGGATCGCGACTATCCCGTGCATGATGAGGACGAGGTCATTTTTGTCCCCCCGATCGCGGGCGGCTGAGCAGCAGGCCCTGCATTCCGTCTGAAATGAACCACTTAGCGGAGACCGCATGAAACGTCGCACCGTCCTCTCCATGGAGCAGGCGCTGTCCATGCCCTACGCCACGCTGCGCTTTGCGCAATTGGGTTGGCGCGTCATCCGCATCGAAGCCACGCCCCACGGCCAAGGACTGCCGGGCGATCCGAATCGCTACATTGGCAGCCGCATCGCAGATGACGACCGGCGCAGCTATTTCGTCGCGCCCAACGTCGGCAAGGAGGCGATCGCGCTGAACCTGAAGGATCCGCGTGGCCAGCAACTGCTGGTGCGCCTGTTGCGCGAGCTTGAAGTGGACGTGTTCTGCTGCAACACCGTGCCCGCGCGTTACGCGAGCCTGGGCATTGACCCGGCAACCTTGCGCGCTGCCAAGCCCGACTTGATCTGGGCCGGCATCTCGGCCATGGGTCCGCGCTACCCCGAGGCGCCCGGTTACGACCCGGTAATACAGGCCATGGCCGGCTACATGGAGGTCACTGGTGATCCGAACGGCCCGCCCATGCTGACGGGCATACCGGTGATCGACCTGAAATCCGGCGACGAGGTTTACGCCGGCGTGATGCAGGCGCTGCTGGAGCGTTACGAGACCGGCCTCGGCAAGGAAATCCACGTCTCCATGCTACAGGCGGCAGCGTCCTGGCTGATTACCGTGCTGCCCCTGCTCGACTACGGCTGCCAGCCGAACGAAATCACGCGCGCGGGCAACGAACACCGCAAGTTCATTCCGACCAATGTCTACCCGACAAGCGATGGCTACATCTTCATGGCCATCGGCAGCGACGTGCAATGGC
>CAILAY010000125.1 GCA_903832285.1 uncultured beta proteobacterium
GCGGCTGTTACCTCAATACCGAATGGGTTAATCTGTAGGCATGGACACACCAAAGCCCGTTGCCGCGACGCCATCAGACGTCCCCCACACGCTGGCAAATGTGCCCGTGAATCAGGCCCTGGTGGAACTTTGCGCTGCGGTGTTGCCCGTTTGGGGCCGCCAATTGGTGACGTCGCGCTCACAGTCTGAAGCCGCCGTAGCGGAAATGCTTTCGGCTTTTTCCGAGATCGGCCCGCACCTGGACATGGCTGCGCGCCAATCGTGCGAGATCACCGCCGCGCTGGCACAGGGCGAGGGCGGCATCACCCAGTTGGCGCAAGCCTGCGAGCTTGAACTCGCACCTCTGGTGGAGCGCCTGGATCCGCCGGCAAGCGAAGCCGTGGCGCGGGTGCTGGCCATGATCAGGCGATCGGTCAACGCCCTGGAGCAGATCGCCAAACCTTTCGCACACGAGACCGAAATGGTGAGTCAGCAGGTGGACCGCATGTACATTGGGTTCCAGTACCAGGACCGCATCAGCCAGATGATGAGCCTGTTGCTGGAAGATATCCAGCGTCTGCAGGAGGTGATGGAGCAGCCCGGAGCAGATCCGTCGGCGCTGGCGCAACAGCAGTGGCTGACGCGGCTGGAATCCCAGTACGCGATGACGGAGCAGCGCCAAAGTCACACCGCGGGCACAGCGGTCACCGGAAGCCCCAAACCGGGCACCGACGACGATTCGATTTTTTTCTGAAGAGGTTCCCATGGCACAAACTATTTTGGTAATTGACGACTCCGCCAGCCTGCGCCAAGTCGTGGCGATGGCGCTGCGGGGTGCCGGCTACGAGGTACTGGAAGCGGGCGACGGCCAGGCGGCTCTGGCCTTGCTGGACGGGCGCAAGATCGGCATGGCGGTTTGCGACGTGAACATGCCGCGCATGAACGGCATCGAATTTGTCAAGGCGGCCAAGGCTTTGCCGGCGTACCGCTTTTTGCCGATCCTCATGCTTACCACCGAAAGCCAGGAATCGAAGAAGGACGAAGGGCGTGCAGCGGGTGCAAAAGCCTGGATGCTCAAGCCTTTTTCCCCGGCTTCACTGCTCAACGCTGTGTCAAAGTTGTGCTTGCCCTGAGTCCTGCTGTTGCCCGTCATTCCCGCGCAGGCAGGAATCCAGCGCAACGCAAGGCGACGCAAGAGTCAGGAATTTTGGAACCCCCGCGCCAGGAATCATCATGAGCTACCGCTTCGAGCTTCCAGCCGAATTGACGATATACAGTGTCATGGAAACCCGCGACAGTTTACTGGCGTGGGCCGAGAAAGCGCACGCCCAGACCAATGCACCGCTGGAGATTTCGGCGCGCGACGTCGAGGCGGTGGATGGTTCCGGCCTGCAGTTGCTGGCGTCCCTGGGCAACATGGAGATCACGTGGTGGCTGGTGCAAACCAGCGCGGTGTTCACGGAGGCCTGTCATACTCTTGGCCTGAGTCAGTGGTTGGACAATCCTTACCTCAAAGCCGGATCGCAGGAGGCCACAGCATGAGCAAGTCAAGCGCCGACTCCGACGCGGATTTCATTGCGCAGGCCATGCCGGCATTTATCAGCGAAGCGCAGGAGCAGACCGAAACCATCGAGCAGTTGCTGCTGCAACTGGAAGAGACGCCGGATGACCGCGAGTTGCTGGATTCACTGTTTCGCTGTGCGCACACGGTCAAGGGTTCGGCCGGCATCTTTGGTTTGAACAAGGTGGTGGAGTTCACGCACCATGTGGAGACCCTGCTCGACATGATGCGCGATGGACAGGTCGCGCTGAGTCCGCAATTGAGCACTTTGCTGTTGCAGTGCAACGACCAGATCAAGTTCCTGGTGGGCGCCGCCAACGACGAAGCTGCCGACTCCGCTGAGCAGAAGGACATCCGGGCCGACCTGGTGATTCAACTGCGCGCCATCACCGAAGCGCAGTCGGCACCGGCCGTGGTTGCTGCTGCCACCGGCGTTCCCGCGTCGGACGGGCTCACCCTGTGGAGCATCACGGCGCGCTTCGGTCCGGAGGTGTTTCGCAACGGTATGGATCCGCTTTCGATCGCGCGCTACCTGGGCGGTCTGGGACGAGTGCAGAAGATGCACTGCGGCACCGAAGCGGTGCCGCCTCTGGTGAATCTGAATCCGGAAACCTGTTACCTCACCTTCAGCATGGAGTTGGAATCGAAGGCCGCACGCGATGAGATCGACGGCGCATTCAGCTTTGTGCGCGAGGACTGCGAAATCGAAATCGTCGCGCCCGAAACTCCGCAGCAGAAGCTCACGCGCGAAATCGATGAATTGCCCGAAACACCGCGCCTGGGCGACATGCTGGTGTCGGTCGGAGCAGTGACGCAGGATCAGCTGAGTCAGGTGCTCAGCGTGCAGGAAAGGTCCAAAGCCCTTGCGCCCGCGGTGCAGTCCAAGGTCGGCGATCTGCTGGAAACCCAGGCCGGCGTGGCGCATGAAGTGGTGGAAGCGGCATTGGGCAAACAGCAGAAGATCCGCGAGAACGCGCCCAGCGAAGAGGGCCGCTACATCCGGGTGCAGGCGGACCGACTGGATGCCGTCATCAATCTGCTGGGGGAACTGGTAATCGCAGGGGCCGGTGCCACGTTGCTGGCGCGCCAAAGCCGCCAGTCCGCACTGACCGAAGCCAGCCTGCAGATGAACAGCCTGATCGAGGAGATCCGCAACGGCACGCTGGGCCTGCGCATGGTGCCGGTGGGCGAGACCTTCAGCCGCTTTCGCCGGGTCGTGCGCGACACCGCCTCCTCGCTGGGCAAGGAGGTCAACTTCGAGATTCACGGCGGCGAGGCGGAACTTGACAAGTCCATGGTGGAGAAGATCGCCGACCCATTGATGCATCTGGTGCGCAACTCGCTGGACCACGGCCTGGAGCCGCCTCAGGAGCGGGTGGCCGCTGGCAAGACGCGTGCAGGAACACTCACGCTGAGCGCACAGCACGAGACCGGCTGCATCCTTATCCGCATCGAGGACGACGGCCGTGGCATCAACCGCGAACGCGTGCTGCAGCGCGCCTGGAACCGAGGTCTGGTCGAGCAAGGCGTGGTGCCCAGCAACGACACCATCCACATGCTGATTTTCGAGCCCGGTTTCTCCACTGCCGAGCAGGTGACGAATCTGTCCGGGCGCGGCGTCGGCATGGACGTGGTGCGACGCAATATCGAAGCCCTGCGCGGCAGCATCAAGCTCACCAGCGAGCCGGGTGTGGGCCTGCAGGTGGACATCCGTTTGCCTCTGACGCTGGCCATCATTGATGGCTTCATGGTGGCCGTGGGCAAGTCCAAATACGTTTTGCCCCTGGAGTCGGTGGTCGAAGTGATCGAGTCACAACGCGGCGAAGCCAAGTTCGACCGCACTGGCCGGCGCGTGATGGAACTGCGCGGCGCGGTGCTGCCCGTGGTGAGTCTGCGCACCCTTTATGGCTCCGACGCAGCGCCGACCGAGCGCACCAGCGTAGTCGTGATCCAGTCGATCCACGGCCGCTATGGCATTGAGATCGATGTGCTGCTGGGCCAGTACCAGACTGTCATCAAGCCGTTGGGGCGGCTGTTCAAAACGCTGCGTGGGATTTCTGGCTCATCCATTCTGGGCAGCGGCGAAGTGGCGCTCATATTGGACGTCAATTCATTGGGCGATCTGGCGGCGGCGGAACGTCCGTCGCGCAACTCCCATCCTGCTTCTAACGCCGCAGCAGGCGCACAAACGGTCTCTTGAGTGCGGTGAGGATCCCCGGACGTTGCAAACCTGCCACCTTCAGGAATGACGATTGGGTCAACAAATTTTCGGAGTGAATATATGAATATGAACAACTTGAAAATCGGTGCCCGTCTGACCCTGATCATCGGCGTCATGGCGGCGCTGCTGGTGGCGCTGGGCGCGATCGGCCTGCTCAACCTGTCCAGAACCAACGACAGCATGCAGACGATCTACGCCGACCGCATGACGCCCACGCATGAGTTGGACGAGATAAATTTTTTCATGGTGCGCAATCGCCTGGTCATCAGCAATACCGTGATCGACCCGACTCCGGACCGCATTGCCAAATACAGCAAGGAAGTCGAAGGCAATATCGCAAGCATTACCAAGCTGTGGGAGAGCTATTCCAAATCATCAATGTCGGTCGAAAACGCCCGGATCTCCAAGCTGTACGCCGAGACGCGGCGCGACTTCGTGCAGAAAGGCTTGCTGCCTGCGGTGGCGGCATTGCGCGCCAACGACCTGAAGGAGGCACGGCGCGTGGTGCTCGAACTGATCAGCCCGCTGCACGACGCGACCAAGCCACACCTTGCCGCGCTCATCAAGAACAACCAGGACGAGGCCCGCCAGGAATACGAGGGCGCCGTGCTGCGGTTTCAGAATGCGCGCGCGATATCGATCGGAGCTGTCGTCGCCGGACTGCTGTTCGCCGCCGCGTTCGGCTATCTGCTGGTGCGCGGCATCACCCGGCCCATGGTGCGCGCCGTCAGCGTCGCTGAATCGGTGGCTGCCGGCCGGTTCGATGACGACACCTCAACCAATTCGTCCGACGAAACCGGTCAACTGCTCAGGGCGATGGGACAGATGCAGGTTTCATTGAGGCAGGCCGCGATGGAAGCGGAAGTGAATCAACGGCTGCGCACCACACTGGAAGGCGTCACCGCCAATGTGATGATTGCCGATGTGGACAACAACGTGTTGTTCATGAACCGGGCCGTGCTGGGCATGCTGAGCACGGCCGAAAACGACATCCGCAAGGATCTTCCCAATTTCCAGGCATCCAAGGTGCTGGGCTCCAACATCGACATCTTCCACAAGAATCCGACGCACCAGCGCGACATGCTGTCCAAGCTGCGCGAAACTTATCGCACCCAGATCAACGTCGGTGGCCGCACGTTCAGTTTGACTGCCACGCCCATCTTCAATGCGCAGGGTGGCCGCATTGGCACCGCCGTCGAGTGGCAGGACAGGACCGCAGAAATCGCAGCACGCAATGCCGAACTGGCATCGATGGCGGAAAACACCCGCATCCGCAACGCGCTGGACAAGTGCAGCACGAATGTGATGATCGCCAATGCGTCCAACGACATCATCTACATGAACGAAACCGTGACGGCGATGATGCAGCGCAACGAGAGCGAATTGCGCAAGGAGTTGCCCCAGTTCGATGCTCGTCGGCTGGTTGGCCAGAATATTGACATCTTCCACAAGAACCCGTCACATCAGCGTGGCTTGCTTGAAGGACTGCGCAGCACTTATCGCACGCAGATCCATGTGGGCAGCCTGTCGTTCAGCCTGAGCGCGAGTCCGATACTGGACGCCAACGGAACGCGTATGGGCACGGTGGTCGAATGGGCCGATCGCACGCAGGAAGTGGCCGTCGAGAAGGAAGTGGCCGATCTGGTACAGGCAGCCGGTCAAGGCGACTTCAGCGGTCGCCTGGGTCTGGAAGGCAAGACCGGTTTCTTTGTCAATCTGTCCAGCGGCATGAATGATCTGATGACGACGAGCGAACAGGGGCTGAACGACGTGGCCGATTTGCTGGCCGCTTTTGCCCAGGGCGATCTGACGCACCGCATGGAGCGCGACTACGCAGGGCTCTTCGGCAAGGTCAAGGAAAGTGCCAACTCGACGGCTGAGAACCTGACGCGTGTCATCGGCGAAGTGCGCGCCGCCTCCGATGCACTGACGGGTGCGGCCAATCAGGTCAGCGCCACAGCGCAGTCGTTGTCGCAAGCGGCGAGCGAACAAGCAGCCAGCGTGGAAGAAACTACGGCCTCCATCGACGTCATGTCGGCCTCGATCAGCCAGAACAGCGACAACGCCAAGGTGACCGATGGCATGGCCACCAAGACCTCCAAAGAGGCCGCTGACGGCGGCAGCGCGGTGAGCCAGACGGTGACGGCGATGAAGCAGATCGCCTCCAAGATCGGCATCGTGAACGACATCGCCTACCAGACCAATCTGCTGGCACTGAACGCCGCCATCGAAGCCGCCAGAGCCGGCGAACATGGCAAGGGTTTTGCGGTGGTGGCCGCCGAGGTTCGCAAGCTGGCCGAACGCAGCCAGGAAGCGGCCAAGGAAATCGGCGACCTGGCGAGCAACTCCGTCACCACCGCCGAGCGCGCGGGCAAACTGCTCGACGAGA
>CAILAY010000126.1 GCA_903832285.1 uncultured beta proteobacterium
GCCAGGCTGGTTTGCCCGCCCATACGCGCGGCCTTGAGCCGCATGCGCAGCGCCAAGGTGCGCCGCGCTGCACCTTGAGGCAGCGCCTCCAGCCGTTCCATGGCGGTGTTCACGTCACGATCGTCCAGCGCCCAACGCGCCGCCCGCATCTGCACACCCTCGCTCACCTCCTGCGCCGAACGCGGTAGCGGATGTTCCAGCGCCAGACGCAAATGTTCATCGCGCGTCGCCTTGTCCTGCAAGGCATGGGAAGCTTCAGCCGCCAACGCATGGCCCAGTGCGCGCACCCTGAGCGCGTCCGCCAGCGTCTCACCCGAACCGGACAAGGCCTGCTCCTGCTGCAGCGCCGCCAGCGCGGCCTTGCGGGCGCGAATGAAGCGGCCGGCGTATTGATGCAGTTGCGCATCGACCAGGGCCGAAAAGAGGCTGCGCTCGCGGTACTGAACCCGCCAGCGTTGCGCCAGCTCCGGCATCGCAAACAAGGCCCCCAGGGTGCGCAGCGCCACGTGCAGCAGCAAGAACGCCCCCAGCACCAGCAACAGCACCAGATTGAGCGAAAGATCAACGCGATGGGGCGCCCAGAACAGGGTTACCGTGGCCTGGTTGTTACCCACAAACAGGGCTGCGGCCACCGCCACCGCAAACAGCGCCAGCAACCACAGGGCAGCGCGCATGGTCTACTTTCCCGCGGCCGCTGTGGCCAGCGCCGCCAGAGTGCCGTCCAGGCGTGGCAGTTCCAGATTCATCATCTGTGTCTGAACCTGCTGCAGCAGTTGCAGCGCCGTCTGGGTCTTGCGCGAGGATCGGTCGAAGTATTTGCCCACCGCCTGGGCCGCCGCCGCCAGATCGGCGCGCGAAGAGTCGGTCTGGCGTGCCAACAGCCCCAGGCGTGCGTTAAGCAGTTTGAGCTTGAGGTTTTCACGCAGGAAGAAGGACTGCTCGGGCGACAGCAGCGCCGCCTCGGGCTGTTCGATCCGGCTCACGCGCAACAGGCGCCGTGCCTCGTCGCGCAGCAGCGCAGCGCCGCGCTCCCACCAGGTGGCAGGCGCCGCTGCGGCCGTGGTCTTGCCGCTGCCCGCAGGTGCACTACCCGGTCCGACGGCATTGGCCAGCGGCAACTCGTCGGCCATGCGCACCAGTTCGTCCATCTTCACCAGCAGGTTGGGTGTGTCGGCCACGGTCGCCGCCTTGATGCGGTCCACGTCTCGCGCCATGGCGCGCTGCAGTGAGTTCAAGCGCGGCTGGGCAGTACGGCCCACGCGCTGATCAGCGCTCTTCAGCGCGGCCAGCAAGGGCTCCACGCTGCCCGTGAGTTGGCTTTGCTGCTGCGCCAGAAGAATGGCAGACTCGATGTCGACCACCAGGTTCTCGTCACGCGAGCGCGACAGGCTCTTCATCAACTCGTCCAGCTGTGTGCGCTGCAGCGCCACCTCACTGATCCGTGTTTCTGACAGCGCCAGACGGGCTGCAGTTTCGCGCGATAACTCCTGCGCCTGCCGCGCCAGGGTGCGCGCTTCCAGTGCCTGTGTACCGGCGTCCGCACTTTGACGTGCCAGTTGTTCCTGGGTATTTGCGAGCTTTTGCCAGAGCATCACGCCGAGCAGCATGGACGCAGCCGCGAACAGCACAAACCCGACCGCCATTGCGCGCGGCACCAGCCACCGTCCGTCGCTCGATGCCGGCGCGACCGGACTGTCTGCCGGTGTTGCGACCACCGCTGCCGACTCATCGGCACCAGCAGGGGCGGGATCGGCAACAGGCGCGGCGTTCATGTCTGTGATTCTATCGACGCGATGACTTCTTGCAGACCCGGGCGTGACTCCCGCACCACACCAAAACCGGCTTCACGCGCGGCCCGGGCAATGCGCGGGTGCGTCGTCAGGGCACGCGCCGAACCCCAGTCCTGCTGCGGCAGCAGTTGGCGCAAATTGCCAATGGCTTCAGCGCTGCTGAACAGCCACAGCGACCCATCCTGCGCCGCAACTTGCGCCAGCGCAATTTGTGCGGGAGACCATTGCGGCACAGCACGCGCGTAGGCAACCACAAAATCGACGTCGACCCCGGCGTCACCCAGGGCATTTGCCAACCAGTCGCGCCCCGCGCCCGGCGTGGCCACGCTGGCCGTCGATTGCGCATCGCCGCCGCGCACGATCAGCACCGGCTCGCCCGCGCGAACACGATGCTTAACCACGTTCCATAGCGCTTCCGAGTCGAACTGTCCCGCGTCGGGCGCGTCAATCTGCGCTGCTGCCAAACCAGCCCGCAGCAAGGCCTGACGCGTCCCCGGGCCCGTACCCCAGGCGCGGGTCCGGGGCGCAATGTCTGTCCAACGGGAGAATGCATCTGCCCCCTGCACCGCAGCAAACTGGGTCGCTGCATTGCCGCTGACAAACATCACCGCCTGGTAGCGCTTCAAATGCTGCCAGGCCTGGCGCAGCGGTACGGGATCTGGCGCCGTGGAAATCTCGATCAGGGGCAACGCCCGCACCTCGTGCCCGCGCTCCGACAACTGCCTGACCCAGGGCGCTGCATCCGCTTCAGGACGGGTGATGATGACGCTCATGCATCTCCTTGCTTCCTTCCTCCGGCGGCGAAGCGCACCGATGGCTGAAAGTGAGTTCGTCCACGATCCCGTGGCTTCAATGAGCGCCGGGGCGAAGGCTCCTTGCGCCGCCCTCGCACAACAGTGCCGCTACCTGTTCACCCAGCGCTGTGGCGCGCGACAGGTCGCCGACGTGGCGTGTGAGTTCGGCGCGCACCAGCGGCTGCACCGTCACGGTTTCATCCGGCTCGCCCCAGGCGGCCTGGATCGTGAGGTCGGTACCCGACCAGGTGGCGTGCGCTGCCAGCGGCATGGAGCAACTGCCCCCCATGGCGCGGCTGACCGCACGTTCGGCGGCGACCGCCATCCACGTGGGTTTGTGTGCCAGCGGCGAGAGCGCGGCGATCAGGTCCGATCGGTCGGAGCGCACCTCGATTCCCAACGCGCCCTGACCCGCTGAGGGCAGCATCTGCCCAGGCTCAAACGTCGCCCGGATGCGCGCTGCAAGGCCCAGGCGCTTGAGGCCTGCGGCGGCGAGCACGATCGCGTCGTAGTGGCCCTCGTCGAGCTTGCGCAAACGTGTATCCAGATTGCCGCGCAATGGCTCGATCTTCAGATCAGGCCGCAGCGCGCGCAGCAATGCCACGCGACGCAGGCTGGACGTGCCCACCAGCGCGCCTTGCGGCAAATCGGCGAGGTGTGCGAAACGGTTCGAGACAAAGGCATCGCGCGGGTCTTCGCGCTCCATCACGCAGGCCAACGCAAAGCCTTCGGGCAGATCCATGGGAACGTCCTTGAGCGAATGCACGGCGATATCGGCGTGGCCTTGTTCGAGAGCGACTTCAAGCTCCTTCACAAACAGTCCCTTGCCGCCGACCTTGCTCAGCGATCGATCCAGAATCTGGTCGCCACGCGTCGTCATGCCCAGCAGCGTGACCGCATGGCCGCGCTCCTCCAGCAAAGATTTCACATATTCGGCCTGCCACAGGGCAAGGCGGCTTTCGCGCGTGGCGATCACGATGGGTACGGGGGTGGAGCTCAAAGTCGTAACCTGTTGGTAATAATTTTCCAGGCGTCGATGCTAGCATGGGCACTTCGCGCGCAGCGCTGATGGCCTGCGTTCACCCACCCCAAGAAGGTCTGCCCGATGAATGCCGTGGAAGTTCCACCCCTGCCCAGAGCCAACCCCAGCGCCGACCGGGTGCGTACAACCAGCCGAGGCGGCAGTACGGCACTGGCCAGGGCGAAAGAGAATGAACGCCCGCTGGTGGAGGACATCCGCTTGTTGGGCCGCATTCTGGGCGATGTGATCCGCGAGCAGGAAGGCGCGGCCGCCTTCGAACTGGTGGAACTGATCCGCAAACTCTCGGTGGCGTTTCGCCGCCATGCTGACCACGAAGCCGACAAGACCTTGAAGAAGCTGCTCAAGAGTCTGAGCGGCGACCAGACGGTGAGCGTGATTCGCGCCTTCACCTATTTCAGCCACCTCGCCAATCTGGCGGAAGACCGGCACCATATCCGCCGTCGCAGCGTCCACGAGCGTGCCGGCGATACCCAGGAAGGCAGCATTGAAGTGGCGCTGTCGCGCCTGCGCGGTGCCGGCATATCGCCCAAGACCATCGCCCACACGCTGGCCACCGCCTATGTGTCGCCCGTGCTCACCGCGCATCCGACCGAGGTGCAGCGCAAGAGCATTCTGGATGCCGAGCGCGACATCGCGCATTTCCTGACAGCGCGCGACGACATCAAATTGCGTGCCCTGTTGATGCCGTCGGGCAAGGACGCCTTGACGCCGCGCGACCTGGCAAACAACGAAGCGCAATTGCGTGCCCGCGTGATGCAGCTGTGGCAGACGCGCTTGCTGCGCACCTCCAAGCTCACGGTTGCGGACGAAGTGGAGAACGCCCTGAGCTACTACGAATCGACTTTTCTGCGCGAGATCCCCAAGCTCTATGCCGACCTGGAACGCGAGTTGGGGCAACACCCCGTTGCCAGTTTCCTGCGCATGGGCCAGTGGATTGGCGGCGATCGCGACGGCAACCCCAACGTGAGTGCACAAACGCTGCAATACGCGCTGCGCCGACAGGCCGAAGTGGCACTGCGCCACTACCTGACCGAGGTGCATTACCTCGGTGGCGAGCTCTCGCTGTCGGCCTTGTTGATCGAGGTTTCCCCGGCCATGAAACGCCTGGCAGAAAGCTCGCCCGACAAGAACGAACACCGCAAGGACGAACCCTATCGACGGGCGCTGACCGGGATCTACGCGCGACTGGCCGCCACCCTCAAGGATCTGACAGGTGGCGAGGCCGCGCGTCACGCCGTGGCGCCGCAAAACGCGTATCTGAAGGCGGAGGATTTTCTGGGGGACCTGTGCACCATTCGGGACTCGCTGCTCACCCACCACGGCGACGCGCTGGTGGCGCAACGCCTGCATCCGCTGATCCGTGCGGTCGAAGTGTTCGGCTTTCATCTGGCGACGGTGGATCTGCGCCAAAGCTCGGACAAGCACGAAGAGGTCGTGGCTGAATTGCTGGCCGTGGCCCGCATCGAAGCCAACTACAGCGGGCTCGATGAAACCGCCAAACGCGCCGTGCTGCTGCAACTGTTGAACGATGCACGGCGACTGCGCGTCATGGGTGTGGACTACTCGGCTCACACCCAAAGTGAACTGGCGGTCTTCGAAGCCGCCAAGGTGATGCGAGAGCGTTACGGCGCGCAGGCCATCCGCCACTACATCATCAGCCACACCGAAGCCGTGAGCGACCTGCTCGAAGTGCTGTTGCTGCAAAAGGAAGTGGGACTGGTACAAGGCACGCTGGATCAATCTGCCCACGGCGATCTGATCGTGGTGCCGCTGTTTGAGACCATCGAGGACCTGCGCAACGCCGCGCCCATCATGTGCGATTTCTATGCGCTGCCGGGTGTGGCGCAGTTGGTGCGACGCTCCGGCGCCGAGCAGGACATCATGCTGGGCTACTCCGACAGCAACAAGGACGGCGGCATCTTCACCAGCAACTGGGAACTGTACCGCGCCGAGATCGCGCTGGTGGAGTTATTCGATGTGCTCGCCAACAGTCACGACATTCAATTGCGTTTGTTCCACGGGCGCGGCGGCACGGTGGGGCGTGGCGGCGGGCCCAGCTACCAGGCGATCCTGGCGCAACCGCCCGGCACGGTGCGCGGACAACTGCGCCTGACCGAACAGGGCGAAGTCATCGGCTCCAAGTACGCGAACCCGGAAATCGGCCGACGCAATCTGGAAACACTGGTGGCGGCCACGCTCGAAGCCACACTGTTGCAACCCACCAAATCGGCCACGCCCGCGTTCCTGAAAGCCGCTGACGAACTCTCGCAGGCAAGCATGGCGGCATACCGCGCGCTGGTGTACGAGACCCCCGGCTTCGCCGACTATTTCTTCGGCTCCACGCCGCTGCGCGAGATCGCCGAACTCAACATCGGATCGCGCCCGGCATCGCGCAAGGCGACGCAGAAGATCGAAGATCTGCGCGCCATTCCCTGGGGCTTCAGCTGGGGCCAATGCCGCTTGACCCTTCCCGGCTGGTATGGTTTTGGCTCGGCGGTCGAAGCGTTTTTGAATCAGGGCGGCGCCAAGTCGCGCAAGGAAAGAATTGCTCTGCTACAAAAAATGGAGCGCCAGTGGCCGTTCTTTCGCACCCTGCTCTCCAACATGGACATGGTGCTGGCGAAAAGCGATCTGGCCCTGGCCTCGCGTTACGCCGAACTGGTCAGCGACGTGCGCCTGCGCAAGAAGATCTTCACCACGATCGAAGCCGAATGGCAGCGCACGGCAGCTGCCCTGGGCCTGATCACGGGCGACAAGCAACGCCTGTCCAACAACGCTGCGCTGCAGCGTTCCATGCGCCACCGCTTCCCCTACATCGACCCGCTGCATCACCTGCAGGTGGAGCTGGTGCGCCGCTACCGCGCCGGCCAGGCCGATGAACGCGTGCAACGAGGCATCCATATTTCCATCAACGGGATTGCCGCCGGGTTAAGAAATACTGGCTAGTCAAGCCGGGAGCGCCATGAGCAAACCACACGCCACTGCTACCGACCACGCTGCGACGCCCACCGCTGAACCGGTGCGTCTCTCCAAACGCGTGGCGCAGCAGTTGGGCTGTTCGCGGCGCGAGGCTGAACAATACATCGAGGGTGGCTGGGTCAGCGTGGAGGGCCGGGTGCTGGAGGAGCCGCAGTTCAAGGTGGCGGCGGTACAAACGGTGGCAGTGGACCCCCACGCCACGCTGATGGACCCGGGGCCGGTGACGATGCTGCTGAACAAGCCGGTCGGCATCGACTCAGGTGCGCTGCTGGAGGGTGGTCGGACCGTGCTTGCCGCAGGCCAGCGCAAGGCGCCCGCGCCGGGACTGGCACTTGGATTGTTGACGCCGGCCAACCTCTGGACGAAGGATCGCTCGGGGATACGCCCGCTGAAGAAGCATCTGACGCAACTCACGATCACGCCGCCGCTACCCCGCGAGGCCAGCGGTCTGTTGGTGTTCACGCAGGACTGGCGTGTCGCACGCAAACTGCTGGAAGACGCCGCCACGCTCGAGTCCGAAGCGATGGTGGAGGTGAATGGCGCGGCCACGCCGGAGCAGGTCAAATTGCTGTGCCACGGTTTGAGTTTCAATGGTCGCGCGCTGCCGGCGATCAAGGTCAGCGTGAGCAGCCAGAACGAGGTTCAGACCCGACTGCGCTTTGCCCTCAAGGGCGTCTCACCCGGGCAGATTCCGTCGATGTGCGACGACGTGGGCCTGCACCTCATCTCGATCAAGCGCACCCGCATCGGCCGCGTTCCGATGACCGGATTGGAACCCGGGCAGTGGCGCTTTCTGCTGGCGAATGAGCGTTTCTGATACGTGTGGGACGGACCCAGTCCCGGTCAAGCCCGCAGCAAACCACCTTCCAGATGCAGGCAGCGGTCGCAGCGCGCAGCCAGACTTTCGTCGTGCGTCACCAGCACGAAGGCCGTGCCGTGATTGCGTGCCAGTTGCAGCATCAACTCGAACACGCCGTTGGCCGAAGCACGGTCCAGATTTCCGGTGGGTTCGTCAGCCAGCACGCAGGCCGGTTGCGTGACCAACGCCCGCGCGATCGCCACACGCTGGCGCTCGCCACCCGAAAGCTCTGCGGGGCGGTGCAGCACACGCTCCTGCAAACCCACATCCGCCAGCATCGCCTGCGCCACAACGGCGCTTTGCGCTCGGGGTTGGCGCCGGATCCACAGCGGCATGGCCACGTTGTCCTGCGCGCTGAACTCGGGCAACAGGTGGTGAAACTGATAGACAAAACCCAGGTGCTGATTGCGTAGCGCCCCCTGTTCAGCGGCGCTGCGCTGAGCCAGGTTCTGCCCCCGCAACACCACCTCGCCGGCGGTCGGCGCATCAAGCGCTCCCAGCAGGTGCAGCAGCGTGCTTTTGCCCGAGCCCGAGGCACCCACGATGGCCAGGGTTTCACCCGCGTACACGGTGAGGTCGACGCCCTGCAGAACGCTCACGTCCAGGCGACCTTCGGTGAAGCGCTTGGTCAGGCCGGTGGCCTGGAGCACGACGGAACCATCGGCGCCGGGCCGCCCCAAGCCGATCATGGCACCCTCGGGGGGCAGGGCAGTACGCGCAGCGACAACCGTGGGGGCAACATCACTCATAGCGCAGCGCCTCGGCCGGGTTGACGCGGCTGGCGTGCCAGCTGGGGTAGAGCGTGGCGACGAAAGACAGCGCCAGTGAAATCAGTGCGATCGGCAATATGTCCGACTGCCGTGGATCGCTGGGCATGCGGCTGATGAGGTAGACGTCCTTGGGCAGAAAACTGGCATGCAGAAATTGCTCGATCGCCGGCACGATCACGTCGATGTTGAAGGCCACGCCCAGGCCCAGCGCCAGACCGGCCAGCGTGCCAATGACGCCCACCATGGCCCCCTGCACCACAAAGATTCCCATGATGCTGCGCGGACTCGCACCCAGTGTGCGCAGGATGGCAATGTCGGCACGCTTGTCCGTCACCGTCATCACCAGCGTGCTCACCAGGTTGAAGGCAGCCACTGCGACGATGAGCGTGAGGATGATGAACATCATGCGTTTTTCCACCTGCACCGCGGCAAACCAGTTGCGGTTCTGACGCGTCCAGTCGCGCACGATCAATTCACCGCTCAGAGTCGCGCCCAGTTCCTGCGCCACCTCCGGCGCCTGCTGCAGGTCCCTGAGCTTGAGGCGTACACCGGTGGGACCTTCGAGCCTGAAGATGCGTTGGGCGTCGGACAGATGCATCAGCGCCAGTGTGGAGTCGTACTCGTAGTGGCCCGAATCAAAAGTCCCCACCACATTGAGCGCTACATAGCGCGGCAACACACCGATAGGCGTGACCTGACCACCCGGCAACACCAGCGTCACCTTGTCGCCTGCCCGCACGCCGAGCGAGCGCGCCAGGTCCACGCCCAGCACCACCCCGCGCTCGCCCGCCACCAGGCGCAGCCGCTGCGCATCTTTCAGGGCGGCCACCACGTCCGTCACCTCGGGCTCCAACTCGGGGTCAATGCCGCGCACCACCACGCCCTTGTAGTCGTCGCCGCGCGCCAGCAACGCCTGGGTGGCGATGAACGGCGCGGCGCCCAGCACTTCGGGATGGCGGCGCACCTCTTTCAGCGTGCGCGCTACGTCAGGCAAAGCCTGGCCATCGGCGCTGAAAATTTCGATGTGTGCGACCACACTCAACATGCGGTCCGTGAAGTCCTTCTGGAAGCCGTTCATAACGCTGAGCACAATGATGAGCGCAGCCACACCGAGCGAAATGCCCAGCATCGACACGCCCGATATGAACGAGATGAAGGCGTTGCGCCGGGTCGAGCGGCCCGCTCGCGTGTAGCGCCAGCCAAGAATGAGTTCGTAGGGTATTTGCATGGGAACAGTGCGATTGTGGCATCCCGCACAATAGGCCAACCATGCACCTGCTGATTCCCTTTGCCGCCTCCCACACCGACGCCGCACGCGCCGCAATGCTCGGCCTGCGCCTGCCCCGCCTGGAGCGGCTGCTGGCAGGCCTGACCGCCGTGCACACCGACACCGACGTTGAGGACAGCCTGTCGCCGCCGCACGAGCGGGCGCTGGCGCGAGGCCTGGGTCTGCCGGTGCGGGACGGTCGAATTCCCTGGGCGGCGCACGCCGCCGGGGGTGCGACACCGGATGCCGCTTGTGCCTGGATCACCCTGTGCCATTGGCAGAACCGTTCGTCCCGCATCAGCATGGGGGAGCCACAAACGCTGGCCATCACGCCAGCGCAGTCACAGTCCCTGCTTCAAGCCATGCAGCCCTACTTTGCCGAAGACGGAATTTCTCTCACCGAGCACGAACCCGGACGCTGGCTGGCGCAGGGCGAGGCGTTTCGCGATCTGGCCTGCGCCTCGCTCGACCGCGTGGTGGGCCGCCGCATTGACACCTGGATGCCGCAGTCGGCACAGGCGGGGTTGCTGCTGCGCTTGCAAAATGAAATGCAGATGCTGCTCTACACCCACGCGGTGAACGACGAGCGCGGCGAGCAGGGACAACTGCCCATCAATTCCTTCTGGATCAGCGGCGCCGGGGCTTTGCCGACGGACGCTGCTGCTTCTGCAGCAGAGACATCGGAAATCGTCATGCCCCTGGCGCTGCGCGACGCCGCGGTGCGCGAGGACTGGGCAGCATGGTCGCATAGCTGGCGCGAACTGGACGCCGGTGCGGTGACGCAGGCTCTGGAGCGTCTGCAACAAGGAGAATCCGTCACGCTGACGCTGTGCGGCGAGCGCAGCGCGCAGCGCTTTGAGGCGCGGCCCGTCGGGCTGATGCGACGCCTCACTCAGGTCTTCAGCCGCAATATTGCACAGCCTGTTTTGAGTGATCTATGAAACTGTTGACACGCGACATTCCACCGCGCGCTGCCTGGGCACTGGAACAGGCTGGCGTGCATCCGCTGTTGGCGCGGCTTTTCGCGGCGCGCGGCGTGAGCAGCAAGGACGAACTGGACGACGGTCTGAACCGCCTGTTGCCACCCACGGGCCTGAAGGGTGCCGCTCAGGCGGCGGTGCTGCTGGCCGACGCCATGGAAAAGAGCCAGCGCATTTGCATCGTCGCCGACTACGACTGCGATGGCGCCACCGCCTGCGCCGTGGCCATGCGTGGCCTGCGCCTGCTAGGCGCCGAACACGCCGGCTACATCGTGCCCGACCGCATGCTCGACGGCTACGGACTCACACCCAGGATTGCGCAGCGTGTCAAGGACAGCGGTGCCGATGTGCTGGTGACGGTGGACAACGGCATCGCCAGCTTCGAAGGCGTTGCCGCCGCACGCTCTCTGGGGCTGCAGGTACTGGTGACGGACCACCACCTGTGCGCCGTGGTGGATGGCCAGGTGCAGTTGCCCGACGCGCAGGTGATCGTCAATCCCAACCAGCCCGGCTGCACATTCGAGAGCAAATCCATCGCGGGCGTGGGCGTGATGTTCTACGTGCTGCTGGCGCTGCGCGCCGAGCTGCGGCAACGCGGCAAGTTCACATCCGTTCGCCCTGAGCTTGTCGAAGGGCAGGCTTCGACAAGCTCAGCCCGAACGGCAACACCAGCAGAGCCGCGCCTCGATACCCTGCTGCCGCTCGTGGCACTGGGCACCGTGGCCGATGTGGTCAAGCTCGACGCCAATAACCGGCGCCTGGTGGCCCAGGGGCTCAAGCGCGTGCGTGCTGGCGCCCTACCCGCGGGCATGGCCAGCCTGTTTCGCGCCACCTCGCGCAAGAGCAGCGTCGCCACTACCTTCGACTTCGGCTTTGCGCTGGGGCCGCGCATCAACGCGGCGGGCCGTCTGAGCGACATGACGTTGGGCATCGAATGCCTGCTCACCGACGACACCGCGCGCGCCGATGAACTTGCCAACACCCTGGACGGCATCAACCGCGAGCGGCGCGAGATCGAGGGCGGGATGCGCGAGCAGGCCTTTGCCATCGCCGAGTCACTGTTCGACGAGGGCGATGAGCCGCCGCCGGCCATCTGCGTGTTCGATCCGGATTTTCATGAAGGCGTGGTCGGTATCGTGGCCTCGCGCATCAAGGACAAACTGCACCGCCCCAGCTTCGTGTTTGCCGCGAGCCAGGCGCCGGGCAAGGAGCACGAACTCAAGGGATCGGGTCGCTCCATCGCGGGCTTTCATTTGCGCGACGCGCTCGACCTGATGGCCAAGCGCCACCCGGGCATGCTGCTGCGCTTTGGTGGCCATGCAATGGCCGCGGGCTGCACCATCGAGGAAGAAAACCTGGACCAGTTCGAAGAGGCGTTCAGTCAGGTCGCGCTGGAATGGCTGGACGCTGCCACGCTCACGCGCAGCCTGCAGACCGACGGCGCCCTCGCCCCCGAATACCGGCGCGTGGATCTGGTGGACACGCTGCACGCCGAGGTCTGGGGCCATGGCTTTGCCGCGCCCACGTTCAGCGAAGAGGTGGAAGTGCTATCGCAACGCCTCGTCGGAGAAAAGCACCTCTCGCTCAAGCTCAGGCACCAGGGCCAACCCGTGGACGGCATCTGGTTCGGCCACACCGAGCCGCTGCCGGCGCGCGTGAAGATCGCCTTTCGCCTCGACGCCGAGGAATGGCAGGGACGGCGTGCGGTGAAGTTCTTGATCGAGGCCGTCGAGCTGTGACTACGACCGGCGCGCCGCAGTGGTTCGTTCCACCTCGCGCTTGACTCGCGCCAGCAGCTTGTCAATGTCGTAGTCGGCCTGCGCGTTGATGCGCTGCTTGGTGCTCCACAGTTCAGCCATGATGGCGTCGGGTGCCTTTGGCACAAAAGCAGGCACAGTTTGACGTGATTTGGAAACGACTTTCATGACAGAACTCCTTCCAAGATTTCCTCTGGCGTAGCCAGCAACGGAGCTTTGTAGCCCCAGCGTTCAATGCAATGCACCAGCCGATATTTCGTCTGCGGCCCCACCAAATGGGCGAAGTTCCAAGTGGCGATGTAGTCCGCACCCGTTAACGTGGCCTACGCAATGTGGGAAGCATCTTCAGGCTCAGACCGGGGTATCAGGCCCTCAGACATGAGTCGCTTGCAAAACTCACTGATATCGCGATGCAGCGGCAATACCGACAACTTTAGAAAGACATCCAGCCGACGCTTTGCGGCTGTCGTATCGCCCGCGGAGATTTCAAGTCGAACCAATTCTGATGCTTCCAAAACGAAACCGCCCACGGACTTGTCCCACCATCGGCGCGTCTGCTCTTGGCGAAATGCCGTCAAAGTGTTGCGGCTGGGCCTAGCGGCAAGGTAGCTGATGACCGAGGTTTCAACGTAGATGCCCGGCTTCATGTCCGGGATTCTACGAGCCGACCGCAAGCTTCGCTGCCGGCCCCAGGTCCAGGCCCCACCGCCATCACCTTCCCCTGATGCAGCGCCACCACCCTTTGTGCCCCGGCAATCGTCTCGGGCCGGTGCGCCACGATGATGCGGGTCAGGCGCATCCGCGCCAGGGCCCGCGTGACGCGCAGCTCATTGGCGATGTCAAGGTGGCTGGTGGCCTCGTCAAGCGCCAGTACCTTGGGTTTCTTGTACAAGGCCCGCGCCAGCAATACACGCTGCTTTTGCCCGCCCGAGAGCGAGGAGCCCATGTCCCCCACCAAGGTCTGGTAACCCATGGGCATGGCGGAAATGTCGTCATGGACAGCGGCAATTCGTGCGCAGGCGTGAATGCGCTGTGCATCGAACTGAATGTCAAAGAAGCTGATGTTGTCGGCAATGCTGCCGGCCAGCAGCACGTCGTCCTGCATCACGGTGCCGATGCGTTGCCGATAGTTCTGCAAGCCCAAGTGTGTGACGGGAACGCCGCCATAAAGTACTTCCCCCTCTTGCGGCGCCAGCAAGCCCAGAAGGACTTTCAGCAAGGTGGTCTTGCCGCAGCCGCTGGGGCCCACGATGGCCGCACTTTCCCCTGCATTCAGCAACAGGTTCATGTCTTTCAAAACCCAGGGCTCACCTTCGCCGTAACGAAAGCTCACGTTGCGCAGTTCGATGTTGGGCGCCAAGTGCTCCAGGTCGCTGCTGGGCAGGTCGTTCGTCTCCGGAGTGGTGAGCACGATGTCACCCAGCCGCTCGGCATGCAGGCTGAGCATCCTGATTTCCACGGCATAGTTGATCAGGGCTGACACCCGGCCCGAAAACTGACCCTTGTAGCTGATGAAGGCAAACAGCATGCCGATGGTGAAGGTCGAGGCCACGCCTCCGGCCGCCATGCCGGTCTGCATCACCAGGCCCGCACCGATCCAGAACACCAGCAGGTTTTCCACGCCTGACACCAGGGTGTTGGCGGTGGAGAATCCGATTCCCATTTTGGCGGTGCGCATATCGCGGTTTTGCACTTCGACCAACAGGTTTTGCCAGCGCGCACGCCGCTCTTGATCGCGACCAAAGAGTTTGAGTGGAACGATGGCTCGCAGCGTCTCAAGAAAGTGTGTGTTTTCACGCGCGGAGACGATGAGACGCTCCGCCGCCGCATCCCGAAATGGCCGATAGCCAGCCCAGCGGATCAGTCCATAAAGCAGCACCGAGCACACCACGACGGCCGCCAATTGCAGGGAATACAGCAGCATCATGACCAGCGCTGCCAGCCCCATGATGCCGTCGAGCACCGCTTCGATCACGCTGGTGGTGAGGGTTCGCTGAATCGTGCCCACCGAACCAAAGCGTGACACCACATCGCCCAGATGGCGCTTCTCAAAATATTCAACCGGCAGCTTCACCATATGGGCAAAGACATTGCTCGCCCATTGCAGGCTCAAGGACATACCCAACACCATGACCATCCAGCTACGAGCCAACCCCACTGCGGTCTGGATCACCAGCAGCAATGCAAAACCCACCATCAACACCGTGAGCAGATCGGAGTCATGTGTGGCGATGGCGTCGTCCACCACCAACTGATTCAGCAAGGGCGACGTGATGGCAAACAACTCCAGCACCACAGCCAGTGCGAAGATTTGAAACAAAGAGCGCTTCAGGCCCAGCACATTGCCGGTGAGCGCCGACAGGGCCACGCGTTGGCGCTGATCTGCCGGCTTGAAATCGGCGTTAGGCGTGAGTTCCAGCGCCACGCCGGTAAAGTGGCGCGAGACTTCGGCGAATGCCATGCGGCGCTCACCCACCGCTGGGTCGAGAATGGTGATGCCGCGTCGCCCCACCTTCTTGAGCACGACAAAGTGGTTCAAGTCCCAATGCAGGATGCAAGGCATCTGCAGTTGCACCAGTTCCTCCAGTTCCAGGCGCAATGGTCGGCTGCAGAAATTGAGCGACCCGGCGTGCGAGATCAACTGCTGAAGCGTGGCGCCTTTGAGCGATACCGGGAAACGCCGCCGCAGGTCCGATAGTTCAAGCTGCAATCCATGGGCGTTAGCCACCACGGCCAGACTGGCCAGGGCGCATTCGCTGGATTCGGATTGAAGGACGGGAGTCACGACGGTCGATCTAAACAGAGACTGCCTGCGACCCCTCTGACGTCGGCGCTGCGGCACCGCGCAAGGCATCACGAAAAAAATATCCGCCATCCGCCCTGCTCACCCGCTTGAAGATGCGCTTGCCGTTCTTAATGCGAAAGTAGGTCACAGTTTCGAACCCTTTGAACAGTTCGTCGCGCAGGTCTTTCAATACGTGCCTGATTGAGCCGTACGGGAAAACCATATCCATGATCCACAGGCTGGCGCCCTCGTTCCATTCGCAGGTTTGCAGGTGGTAGTCCTCCCCGCTGAGCAGCCTCTTTTCCACATCCGGCGCAAGTGTTGCCCACGTGAGGTAGCCGACACATTGGAAAAAATCGTTGAAGTAGATCTTGTACTGCCCGACCGTCATGGGCGAATTGAGGCGACCCACGATGCGCTGCAACGGCAAGTTGGCATGCACGGAGCTCACTGTGCAAAGTTGGCAAATGAAGCCTATTTCAGTCGCCCGTTGCGAATCGGTGTCGCCGGGTACACCAGTGATTGTGTTTACGCTGTAGCGCATGGTGCCCCCAAGCCTGCGTTGGCTTGCGCGTTCAGGCATTGCAGAGGGGAAGCTGCAAACAGTGCAACCACATCGCGTTGAGTCATGTGCTTGACGGTTTCCAGTTGTGCATTCAACCCCGCTATGCGCCGTCCGTTCGAGTCCACAAGTTCGGGTGGCTCGTCGTCGACGATTTCGCGCGCATGGCGAACCGTGCGATCGATGAATTCATCCATCCCGCTGGGGTCTTCTTCAAAAACCAGCATGGCGGTATCCAGTGATTCACGGGTCAGGTGCGACACATCGGCATTGAGACGGGCGGCTTGACGGGACAGGAAGACCCGCAGCACCGCTGGAGCCGTGCCGCCGTGGTTTGCCAAGAACCACTCCATCAGGTCAGTGTAGACCTCACAGAATTCCCGCGCCAAGCCGTTGTCATCGATAAGCGCATTGACGGTGCGGCGCAACTGCGCACTGTCATGGCATGGCGCGGCTTTGGCAAAGATCTCGTTTAGGTCATAACGACCCAGACTCTGCAGCGGTTGCACAGCCACCATGGCGGGGTCGTCGTCACCACGCCAGACAAACGAGGTATCAGCACCCCGCGAATAAATGTCTTTGATACACCGGTAGGTGCGCCTGCGACGCGCATCCGGATAGGCAGCAATCGCCACCTCGGGGATGCCCGTTTGTTTAAGCAGTTCCATCTCTGCGCGGTTGGAGAGCGTGGTGCTGAATTCCGCTTTCAATTCTCCCGTCGAGAGCAACATTTTGATGTTGGGACAGTCGAGATGTTTGCCCACGTGAAACAAGAACGAGGACAAGGTGCGAAGCAAAGGCGAGTGTTGGGTCCATTGGTCAGGCCACAGTGGTGAACCCGCCTGTCGGCGATAAGCGTGGACGGCGGTCATGGTGCCGAAATCGACGTAGCGCCCATCCAAAGCAATGTTTGTGCAGTTCAGGCTACCGTGATACAGACGCTTGGCAAAGGCCGCCGCCACTTGCCACGCGAAACGCCTGGCCATGGCTTTCATGCCAGAGTTGACACGTGCCGTAGCAGACTCGCCGCATACCTCGGAGCCAAAAGCATCTTCAAATGCATCGGGCAAGGCGCGGATCATTTGCCTCACACGCAGATAGTCTTCTCGTACCCCAGTTTCCCGCACTAACGGCGTTGAGAAATGAACGTTCGGCAGGAAATGTGCTGGGCGCAAGGCGGTAGTGCGCATGAAGAGGGCGCGACGGTTGAGGATTGAAACGCCTGGGGCGCTGTCGGTGCGTTGGCATCGCGTGCCGGTGAGCACCAAAGCTGTGGCAGGCACCGCGCCAAAAGGAAGCACCGCGTCGCAAATCCCGCTCCAGATCGCTTCGCGGCCCGCTTCGTTCAGGGTAACCGTGCCGCTGCTGTGCCAGGGATCAACGGGTGCGCCCGGGCGACTGCCCACCAGCGGGGTCAAGCCCACGCCCTTGATCTGCACGTCACCGTAGCTACCACATCGTGCGCTACCGCCGCAGTAGCCAACGCCATAGCCGCCGTAACGGTCGGCCTGCACGAGGCGGTACTCGGGGCCGTAATCAGCATTATCTTCCCAACGGGTCGGGACGCAGTAGGCATGCTCAGATGCGCGCGTGGGTGAACAGTTTTCAACGTCTGTCCATGCAGCCGTTGGGGCGGCAACCCTTTGAGTTTGGAATTCAGTTAACGATGCCGGAGAAAGAAAACAACTAGCGTTCATGACAATGCCCGTCAATGGTGAAACACAGCATAACCACAAGATTCCGCTTCGAGAATCCTTTGCTGAGTATTATGAATTTTCCCGAGATATAACTCATGCATTTGTTTTCAATCCGAATCGGCAATATTTGTCCGCCACAACGTTCATTTACATTCGAAAGATGTGCACCTCATCAGATAAAATAAAATAGATGCATTGCCGCTAATTCTATCGGCTATTCGCTGGTAGTAATTCCTAACAGCAAAGGATCGGCATTTTCCAATTCCATGCATTTCGAAGCATCAGCTCCCTGTGACCCATCGCAGTACATTGTCTTGTAGCTGGTAAACAGAAAATAATTGCGTGAAGTAAATAGCACCCCGGCTGCTTCAGAATTTGAATTCCTAATCATCAACATAATCGAGTTCGAGATTTTCCCCTTCGTAAATTTGTTTAAAAGAGCTTCCAGCTTAATGTCTACTTCAGATTCTTTCTGCGAATCTTTCGAACCCGTAGGGCGCGACATGTGAAACAGCATGCCGTTGGTTTGGTATCCATTGTCAAACGAGCGTCGCTTACCAGCCAGGAAGGCGAACGCACAAGCTGAGTGGCACTGTCCCTTTACAGACGTATCGAGGTTTCTTTCACTGATGATTTTGGCAAATACGAATACAGCCTGCGCATCGCCGCCGAGACATTTCTCAAACACTATCGTTTTTACTTTTGGATATTTATCCAAATTTTGCAAAAAATCCCTCTCTTCCTTATGGTCGAGAAAGCCACTTATGTATAAGCGGTCATTTTCAACTCCAAAGTCGGCAGAGTACCCCAAAGAATTGACAAATAATAGTATTAATAGTGTCAGTTGTTTCATTTTTTTCCTCCAATTTGCTACAACTCAATCCCCCGTGGTCAGCTACACCGGCAAATCCGGCGGCTTGAAAATGTCAGCTGAGTCACAATGGCTTCTTAAGCGGCCATGATGATCGCATCGCCAACAATCGATCTCCACCGGCCGCAGTGCAAAGCCTCCGCAGGCCTTGCTTGCTCACTGCTGAGCCTAAAGCAAAACTGACTCACCAATTTTTTCTAAATTGCATATTCATGAAGCAAGATGTAGCAAAGTCATGGACACATTTTGGGCAGAGCGGGGGGTTACCTGTCCTAAGTACGAGGGATTGAGAATACCTGTTGACTATTAGCTAAATAGCGTCAGTAAGCCATTACACGAGTTGGACCGCTAATCTTTACGGTAGGTGGTGCTGGTGGTTTTGGGGGAGTCGAAAGGTGTTCAATTAGCCACCCCACCGCAAAGGGCAGCGGGGAGTTCAGAGCCATATCTATTGACTGAACGGTTCTCTCGGCCGCTGCCTGTGCCACTCTCTGTGCCTCTGCAGCTTCAGATAAGGATTCTTCAATCGGGATTTCCGGTGTCTGGCCATCGCCAGTTGTCCCGCCGGAAACATAAATCAATTCACGTTCACATAAAACTTTCATCTTTTCTCTCCAAAAGACTTCGATCGAAGTCGGTGTCGACCCTTCACCTTCCAGCGTCGATCTCCATTCAGCCGCCTGTGCGCACCAAGTTCGGATCGGCGTTCAGAACTTTCACCTGCTGGCGGGCCGCCAACACGGGCTCCAGCACCCATTCCCAAACTTTTCTGCGCTCTTGCAGCACGTCGGCGTCCAGTGTCAACCCTGCTTTGAGCGGCAGCGTTTCGCCGTAGACCCTGATGTCCTGTTCGTCCAGTTCCACGTTGATGCGGTACAGCGCTTCGTGACTGCCTGCCTGGGCGATAAGTTGCTGGCTCAGATTGGGCGGAAGTTCGCTCGGGGCAAAGGGCGTAACGGACACGGCCGTGATGTGACCGGTATACAAGCCAAACTTCTGATACGGATAGGCGGCGTAGCGCAAATAGACGGTCTGCCCGGGGCGCACAAAGCCTGCGGTTCGACTGGGGGCAAACAGCTGCGCCTGCAACGCGCCGTGAACGCCGTCCGCCTGCGGCACCAGGGTTGCCAGGGTCTGGCCCGGTTGCACTGACTGGCCCACTTTAAGGTTCAGCGCCGTCAACGTGCCCGCAAAAGGCGCTGTGATCACCGAGCTTTTTCTCGCGGCGTTTTCGCTCATCTCCTGGTCCAGGCTGGACCGATTGCGTTCAATCAGACTCAGGTCGGTTTGCAGTTGTGCGCCCAATGCGACGCGCTCCCCGCGCAGCGCTTGCAGGTCGCGTTGCAGAGCCAGTCGGGCGCGCTCCAGTGCCTGCAAGCGGCCGTCAGCGTCGATCAGTTCTTCCTGCTTGGACTGCAGCTGAGCCACCGAAACGAATCCTTCCGCTACCAGTTGTTCGTTGCGTTGCAGTGTTGTCCTGGCCAGTGTCAAACGGCGTTGCTGAAGGCTGCGTTCTTCCTCGGCCTGGCGTGCCTCGGCTTGCAGCGTGCGGATTCGATCGGCCAGTACCTGCTCCCGCTGGCGGCTCTGCAATTCCCGCAGCGCCTGTTCAGTACTCAGGCTTTGTTTTCTTGCCTGAATCTGCTGGGCCGCGCGATCCGAGGTGTCGCCCATGACGCCATTCAGCATGCTTTGGCGTTCGGTGTGCAATACCAGCAGCACGTCACCCGCCTTGACGATTTGACCCTCGGCAACGGGCAACTCCATCAACACGCCGGCCTGCTGCGCCGTGATGTTCAAACTGCCCTGAGTGGGCACCAGCAACCCGGACAGACGGGCCTTGCGGGTGACTTCGCCCCAGGCAGCAAAGGCCACGAGAGCCAATGCCAAGCCCAGGGCGCATGCCGTAATCAGCGAGAACGACAGGGGCTGATGCAGCCGAACACTGCCCAACCACTGGGCGGCTTGTGCAGCGTGGACTTCGTCCCTGAACAGCTTCATGCGCCATTTTAATTATGTTATTGACAACTTTATTTATTTCTTTTAGTTGCCACAATCAACGGCAAAACCGTTGCCTATCTTCATTGGCGATCACTACTTCGACCAGCTTCTACAAAGGTCTGGCCGCCATCGCTGCTGGTCACGGTCACCTAAAATCCCCCTGTGCCCACCTATCTCAACGCCGATCTGCATTGCCACTCCGTGGTGTCCGATGGCACGCTCACGCCGGAGGCGCTGGCGGTTCGCGCAAAGGCAAACGGAGTGGAGTTGTGGGCACTCACCGACCACGACGAAATCGGCGGCCAGCAACGTGCGGCAGCGGCGGCGCTTGCCCTCGATCTGGCCTACCTCACGGGCGTGGAAATATCGGTGAGTTTTGCCGGCAAGACGGTGCACATCGTGGGCCTGGGTTTTGACGCCCAGGATGCGACGCTGAAGGCGGGATTGATTGCCACGCGCGGTGGCCGCGGCCAGCGTGCCATGGAGATGTCGGACCAACTGGCGCGCGTGGGAATCACCGACGCCTATCAGGGCGCGCTCAAATTTGTCGGTAATCCCGAGCTGATTTCACGCACCCACTTCGCGCGTTTTCTGGTGGAAAACGGCACATGCCGCGACACGAACGAGGTGTTCCGAAAATATCTCACCGATGGCAAACCCGGCTTTGTCGAGCATCGCTGGGCCGCGCTCAAGGAGGCCGTAAGCTGGATCACCCAGGCTGGGGGCATTGCGGTGATTGCGCACCCGGCACGCTACGGTTTTTCGGCCAACGAAGAGTACGCGCTGTTCAGCGAATTCAAAACCCACGGTGGGCGCGGCGTCGAGGTCGTGACGGGCAGCCACAGCGCGGCCGAGTGCCTGCGTTACGCCGACATCGCCCGTGAGTTCGGTCTGGCGGCATCACGTGGCAGCGATTTCCACAGCCCCGAAGAAAGCCGCACCGACCTGGGCACGCTGCCTCTGCTCAGCGCTGACCTGACGCCCGTGTGGGAGATGGTGCACGAGCACATCCAGGCTCCCGCGCCACACTGATCACCCGATGTCCTACTTTCGCACCCGCCAGGGCGGCGGCATCCTGTTGCTGGTGCTGGCGGTATTCGCCTTTGCGCTGCTCGACACCAGCACCAAAATCGCCACCGCCCTGGCGCCAACACTGATGCTGCTCTGGTTCCGCTACGCGTTTCAGGCGGTGTTGACCTTTGCGCTGCGCTTTCCGGTGCAGGGCCGCAGCCTGCTCACGACGCCCAATCCGCGCTTTCAGGCGCTGCGCGGTGTGCTTTTGCTCATCACCAGCGCCTGCTCGTTTTTCGGCCTGCAGCACCTGCCTGTGGGCGAGTTCACCGCCATGGTGATGCTCTCGCCGCTGGTGGCGACGGCGCTGGCGGCGTGGACGCTGAAGGCCCATGTTTCGCGGGGTCGCTGGCTGATGCTTGCAACCGGCTTGGGCGGGGTCCTGTTCGTCGTGCGCCCCGGTGGGCAGGTCTTCAGTTGGGCGCTGCTGTTCCCGGTTGCATTGGTCAGCGCCTATGCCTGGTTTCAGGTGCTCACCAGCCGCTTGAGCGGCGAAGAAAACCCCTATACAACGCACTTCTACACTGGTCTGGTTGGCGCCCTCATCATGACGCCGGCCGCGGTTTTCAGCTGGAGCACGACGGCGTTGCTCAGCTACTGGTATTGGTTCATCGCGCTGGGTTTTCTGGGAACCTTCGGTCACCTGATGCTGATCCGGGCCTATGCACGCGCCTCGGCGCCGGTGCTGGCTCCTTTCCTCTATTGCCAGATCGCCTTTGCCACTCTCGGTGGCTGGCTGGTGTTCCAGCACGTTCCCGATGCCCTGGCCTGGGTCGGCATCGCAGTAATCGCGGCCAGCGGCATCGGCAACGCCCTGTTGTCGGCGCAGGAACTCGCGAGGCTTCGCCGACAATAGCGTCATGGCACAGCTCTTTGAAGTTCACCCCGAAAATCCCCAGGCACGGCTGCTCAAGCAGGCGGTCGCGTTGCTGGACAAAGGCGAGATCCTGGCCGTTCCCACCGACTCCAGCTACGCCCTCGTGTGCCATCTGGACGACAAGGCCGCAGCCGATCAGTTGCGCCGTATCCGAGGCGTCGATGACAAGCATCATTTAACGCTGCTGTGCCGCGATTTGAGCGAACTTGCCGCCTACGCCCGGGTGGACAATCGCCAATACCGCTTGCTCAAACTGGGCACGCCCGGCCCCTACACTTTCATTCTGGAAGCGAGCAAGGAAGTACCGCGGCGCCTGAGCCACCCGGCGCGCAAGACCATCGGGTTGCGTGTGCCGCAGCACCGGGTACTGCAGGAATTGCTGGCGCTGCACAGCACGCCGCTGCTGGCCACGACACTGATTCCCCCAGACCAGACCGGGCCATTGAACGACGCCGCTGACATTCGCAAGCGTTATGAAAAGCTCGTCGCCGGGGTGATCGACGCGGGGGCCTGTCCGCTGGAGCCCACCACCGTGATTGACCTCACCGACATGGGCGACGGCGGCGAGCCGGTGCTGGTGCGTCAGGGACGCGGAAAACTGGCAGCTTTGGGGCTGTCAAGCTGATCCGGCGCAGCCTTCCTACGCTGTCTGAGACAATTCGCGCATGGACCTGACCCAACTCATACAAACCGTTGCCCTGTACGCCCTGCCGGTGCTGTTTGCCATCACCGTGCATGAGGCCGCGCACGGCTACGCGGCCCGGCATTTCGGCGACAACACCGCCTGGGCCATGGGCCGCGTCACGCTCAACCCGATGAAGCACATCGACCCCATAGGCACGATCCTGATGCCACTGCTGCTGTACTTCGCCACCTCGGGCGCGTTCGTGTTTGGTTATGCGAAACCGGTGCCGGTGCGCTTTGGCAATCTGCGCAATCCCAAACGCGACATGGTCTGGGTGGCGTTGGCCGGCCCGGGCGCCAATCTGGCGCAGGCCTGGATTTGGGGCGTTTTGCTGTACCTGTTGGTGGGCGCTGGCGTCAGCGAGCCCTTCTTCATCGAAATGTGCCAGGCCGGCATGCTGGTGAACATCGTGATGTTCGCCTTCAACCTGTTCCCGTTGCCACCGCTCGATGGCGGTCGCATCCTGGTAGGACTTCTGCCCTATAACGCGGCCGTGGCGGTGTCGCGTCTGGAACCCTGGGGTTTCTTCATCGTGATGGGGCTGATCTATTTCCACATCGTTGACCGCCTTTGGATGCGCCCGCTGATGGCACTCACTTCGGGCCTGCTCGACGTCCTGTTGTTGCCGTTTTCCTGGCTAGCGCATTGACGTTTCCAAGCTTCTCCATTCCAGTTTTTCTTCCCGCTTTTCCCCATGACCGCACAACGTTTTCTCACCGGCATCACAACATCGGGTGAGCCTCATCTTGGCAACTATGTGGGCGCCATTCGTCCCGCCATCGCCGCCAGTCTGGTGCCGAATGTGGAGAGTTTTTACTTTCTTGCCGACTACCACTCGCTCATCAAAATTGATGACCCGGCGCGCATCCAGCGTTCCACTCTGGAAATTGCAGCGAGCTTTCTCGCTGCCGGCCTGGACCCGCAGCGCGTGACCTTCTATCGCCAGTCCGACATCCCCGAAATTGGCGAACTCACCTGGCTGCTCACCTGCGTCACCTCCAAGGGTTTGCTCAACCGCGCGCACGCCTACAAGGCCGCAGTGGACAAGAACAATGCCGCCGGCATGGACCCCGACGCTGACGTCAACGCCGGTCTCTTCATGTACCCGGTTTTGATGACCGCGGACATCCTGATGTTCAACGCCCACAAGGTGCCGGTGGGGCGCGACCAGGTGCAGCACGTTGAAATGGCGCGCGACATTGCGCAGCGCTTCAACCACTTGTATGGCGAGCACTTCACATTGCCGCAGGTGGTGATCGAAGAATCAGTGGCCACGCTGCCGGGGCTGGACGGACGCAAGATGAGCAAGAGCTACGACAACTCGATTCCGCTCTTTGCGCCGCGCGCGCAATTGCAAAAACTCATCGCAGGTATCGTCACCGATTCACGCGCACCCGGCGAACCCAAGCAAACAGAAGGTTCAGCCTTGTTTCAGATCTATCAGGCCTTTGCCAGCGCCGAGGAGACTGCCACGCTGGCGCGTGCCTATGCCGACGGCATCTCCTGGGCCGACGCCAAGCAATTGCTGCTCGAGCGCATCGACCGCGAGTTGGCACCCATGCGCGAGACCTACCAGGCGTTGATCAACGATCCGGCGCGCATCGAATCCGTTTTGCTCGAAGGCGCGGCCAAGGCACGCAAGTTGTCGGCGCCGTTTACCGCCCGGTTGCGCCACGCTGTGGGCTTGCGCAACCTCTCCTCGCTGGCCCCGAAAGCAGAGGCCGCCAAGGCTGCCAAACCGGAGCGCCCGTCCTTCAAGCAGTACCGTGAGCGCGATGGCAAGTTCTATTTCAAGCTAGTGGATGTGCGCGGCCGGGTGCTGCTGCAAAGCATCGGGTTTGATTCACCCAAAGAGGCAGCTCAGACGATCGCCACTCTCACCGAACTCGGTTCGTCGGTACGGGCTGACCTGGCAGAAAAGTTGACGACACCCACCGGCGTCGATGCGGCCGAAGTTGCGCACGCCCTTCAGGCGTTGACCGATCCCGCCTTGTAACACCACGCGGGCGCACCGGCGACGCCGACTGCCCAGGCATTGAAGCAGTTGATGCAGATCAAATACATCACAACAAGGTAAGTATCCCCCGGCAGAGCCGGGGGCTTTAAATTGTGAGCCGCTCAAAGCGGCTAAACGGGGTCGCTAACGCGGCCCCACCGGGTTGTGGCCACCTTGCGGTGGCCGCTCATTTCCATAGTCCAAGCTGCTCCAACCGTTCATCCTCTTTCTCTTGGTTCCTGATGTACTCGCGTATCACCGTTTCATCTCGCCCCACGGTGGATACAAAGTACCCCCTGGCCCAAAAGTGCTGGCCTACAAAGTTTCGCTTTCGCTCCGCGTACACCCTTGCGAGGTGAATCGCGCTCTTGCCTTTGATGTACCCCACTACCTGCGACACCGCGTACTTCGGCGGTATCTGCACCAGCATGTGAACATGGTCGGGCATCAAGTGCCCTTCCAGTATTCGACTCTCTCGTTGCTGGGCCAGTCGGTGGAAAACATCCCCCAGATAATTTCGCAGCTCGCCGTACAAAGTCTTGCGCCTACATTTGGGGATAAACACTACGTGGTACTTGCACTCCCATACCGTGTGATTCAAACTTGCATATTCGTCCATCGGGTTCCTTTCTTTCGTGTGCTTGGCGGCTCACGTTTGAAAGTTACTACGATGGACACCCCTCGAAAAGTCAAACTTCTACTGCCACCCCGGCAGAGCCGGGGGAACTCCCGAATTTCTTAGGAACGAAACAGAACGGCGCCGCTGGCATACTCCCGACCTGTGAAAGAACCCCAATCCTTGCCGCTGTCA
>CAILAY010000127.1 GCA_903832285.1 uncultured beta proteobacterium
CCAGCATCCAGAAGACCTCGGAGTTGGTGCAGGAGATTGCCGCGGCCAGTGCCGAGCAAAGCGAATCGGTGACGCAGATCGGCGGCGCCATGGGGCAGCTCTCCAAGGCGACACAGCAGAATGCCTCCGCGTCGGAAGAGCTCGCTGCCACCAGCGAAGAACTGTCCGGCCAGGCTCAGCAGCTGCAGGAATCGATCGCCTTCTTCAACACCGGCGACGAGACCCAGGAAGTACGTAAAGGCGCACCTGCGCCGAGTCCTTCCGAACGCCGCTTTTCGAGTGCGGCAGCGCCCCGATTGAGCGCACCGGCTCCGTCTGGGAAGTCGAACTTCCGACCGTATTGAAACCTGCAACCTGAAAGCTTCATAGGATGAACTTGATGCAACTTTTTAGAGGATCCATCAAGACGAGGATCCTGCTGGGTTTTACCCTGCCCATTCTGCTGTTTATCGGTTTCACCGTCTGGCTCGGCGTGCAGCTCGGCCAGGTCAAGCAAAGCCTGGAGAAGGTTTCTCAGCAAAGTGTGGAGTACGCCATGCTGGCCACCGAGATGGACAAGCAGGTGGTACAAATCCAGCAATTTCTGTCCGACGTCTCCGCGACGCGCGCCAGGGATGGCATGGACGACGGCTTCAAGAATGCCCAGGATAACTACGAGGCGTTGAAGCGCTCGCTGGCCAAGTTCGAGCAGCACTTCTCTGCCGTCGGTGACAGCGGGTCGCTTCAATCCATACAGCACATCAAGGGCAGCGCCGACAGCTACTACGCCAGCGGGCAACTCATGGCCAAAGCTTACGTAGCCGGTGGCCCGGAAGCGGGCAACAAGCTCATGGGCGCCTTTGACAGCGCCAGCGAAGAACTGCAGAAAGCGTTGGCGCCGTTTGTGAAAGCCCAGGTGGACCAGATGAAGGCGGATCTCACCGCGGCCACGTCCCGGGCGGACCGGATCGTCAACTCCGGCATGCTGATCATGGCTGTGGCCATGATGCTCGCCGTGCTCGTGTCGCTGCTGGTCACACGCAGCATCACGCGGCCGCTGGCGCAGGCCCTCAAGGCGGCGCGCTCCGTGGCGTCGGGCGAACTGGAGACAGTCATCGAGGCCGACGAGAGTGAAATCGGCCAGCTCCTGGCACCGCTGGCGCAAATGCAAAGCACCTTGCAGCAGTTTGAAGCGGCGCAGCGGGAGATGACACGACAGCACGCCGCCGGCATGCTGGACCATGTCATGCCAGTGCAGCAGCTACACGGGGTTTACCGCACCATGGGTCAGTCCATCAACGATCTGGTGCAATCCCACATCGCCGTGAAGATGCGCATAGTCGATCTGGTCACGGCATATTCCGAAGGCCAGCTGGAACAGGCAATGGACAGACTTCCAGGCCAGAAGGCCCGCATCAGCGAGGCCATGGACAGGGTCCAGCATTCGCTCCAGGAAGCAGCGCGGGCGGCGCGCTACAACGCCCGTGTGAAGTCCGCGCTGGACCACGTGACGCTGCCGGTGCGCATCGCCGATGACGACGGCACCATCATCTACATCAACCACGCATTGCGCGACACGCTGCACAAGTACGAGGACGGCTTTCGCAGGCAGATTCCGGGTTTTGAGGCCGACAAGGTGCTCAACGGCAGCATCGGCATGTTTTACGCGGATCCACATGCGGCGCTGCTGCGCCTGCGCAGCCTCACGGCCGCCACACAGTCGAGGCTGGAGCTGGGTGGTCGCATGTACGACCTCACGACCAATCCGGTGGCCACTGAAACGGGCGAGCGCATGGGCACCGTTGGACAGTGGGTCGACGTCACGGATCAGTTGTCTGCGGAACGCCAGGTGGGCACGCTGGTGCAGGCGGCAGCACGGGGCGACTTCAGCGGCCGACTGGACATGCAGGGTCAGACCGGTTTCTTCGCCACCATCAGCACCGCCATGAACGAGCTGATGGCCACGAGCGAACAGGGCTTGAACGATGTGGCCGAGTTGCTGGCCGCTTTTGCCAAAGGACAGCTTAACCACCGCATCGCACGCGACTACGCGGGACTGTTCGGCAGAGTCAAGGAAAGCGGGAATCAGACGGCCGAACAGCTCACGCGCGTTATCGGCGAAGTACGCGACGCGGCCAACGCCCTGACAGGTGCTGCCAACCAGGTCAGCGCGACGGCGCAAAACCTGTCGCAGGCCAGCAGCGAGCAGGCTGCGTCGGTGGAAGAAGCCACAGCGTCGATCGGCGCCATGTCCGCGTCCATTAGCCAGAACAGCGATAACGCACGGGTGACCGACGCCATGGCGTCCGAGACCTCCAGAGAGGCCGCTGACGGCGGCAGCGCGGTGGGCCAGACGGTGACGGCGATGAAGCAGATCGCCTCCAAGATCAGCATCGTGAACGACATTGCCTACCAGACCAATCTGCTGGCACTGAACGCCGCCATCGAAGCCGCCAGAGCCGGCGAGCACGGCAAGGGTTTTGCGGTGGTGGCCGCCGAGGTTCGCAAGCTGGCCGAACGCAGCCAGGAAGCGGCCAAGGAAATCGGCGACCTCGCCAGCAACTCCGTCACCACCGCGGAGCGCGCGGGCAAACTGCTCGACGAGATCGTGCCTAGCATCCAGAAGACCTCGGAGCTGGTGCAGGAGATTGCCGCGGCCAGTGCCGAGCAAAGCGAATCGGTGACGCAGATCGGCGGCGCCATGGGGCAGCTCTCCAAGGCGACACAGCAGAATGCC
>CAILAY010000128.1 GCA_903832285.1 uncultured beta proteobacterium
AGCGAAAGAACCCCCACCCTGCAAAGCCGCCTGCCCAATGTCGGCACCACCATCTTCACCGTCATGTCGACACTGGCGGCCGAGAAAAACGCGGTCAACCTGGGCCAGGGCTTTCCTGATTTCAACTGCGATCCAGCCCTGGTTGACGCGGTCACACAGGCCATGCAAAAAGGCCTGAACCAGTACCCGCCGATGACCGGCGTGCCGGTGCTGCGTGAAGCCATCGCGCGCAAGGTCGAGGCGCTGTACGGCCGCCGATACAACGCCGCCAGCGAGATCACCATCACGGCCGGCGCCACGCAGGCCATCATCACCGCCATCCTGGCCATCGTGCACCCGGGCGACGAGGTCATCGTGCTGGAGCCCTGCTACGACAGCTACGTGCCCAACATCGAACTGGCCGGCGGCGTGACGGTGCGCGTGCCCCTGACCCCAGGCACGTTCCGCCCTGACTTCGACAAAATCGCTGCCGCCATCACGCCCAAAACCCGCGCCATCCTTATCAATTCGCCCCACAATCCCAGCGGCACGGTCTGGTCGCAGGAAGACATGCTGAAGTTGCAGGACCTGCTGGCGTCGACCGAGGTGCTGCTCATCAGCGACGAGGTCTATGAGCACATGGTGTATGACGGTCAACAGCACCAAAGCGCAGCGCGTTTCCCGGGACTGGCAGCGCGTGCCTTCATCGTCTCCAGCTTCGGCAAGACCTACCACGTGACCGGCTGGAAGGTGGGCTTCGTCGCGGCGCCGGCGTCCTTGAGCGCGGAGTTCCGCAAGGTGCACCAGTTCAACGTCTTCACCGTGAACACGCCAGTGCAGTACGCGCTGGCCAGCTACATGGCCGACCCCGCACCCTACCTGAATCTCAGCGCCTTCTATGAGCGCAAGCGCAACCTTTTCCGGGTCGGACTGGCGCGGACAAAATTCAGGATGCTTCCCGGCGAAGGCACCTACTTTCAGTGCGTCGATATCTCTGCGCTCGCTGTGCCGGAACGCGAACTGCCCGAGGCCGATTTCTGCCAATGGCTCACGCGCGAAATCGGCGTCGCCGCGATTCCTTTGTCCGCCTTCTATGGCAACGGCTTCGACCAGCGCGTGGTGCGCTTTTGCTTTGCCAAGAAGGACGAGACGCTGAACGCGGCGCTGGGGCGGCTGGCGCGGCTGTAGAGATTGGGAGCGCGGTGCCTGTCCGTTCGCCCTGAGCCTGTCGAAGGGTCCTTCGACAGGCTCAGGGCGAAGGGATTCTGCAACCCAACCGCATTTACTTCGGCAATTTGGAGGTGTCGATGTCGACGTATTTCCAGAATTCCCGCGCCACGGGGTGGCGCCGATACCCAATCAGCCACGGTTGCATCATATCGGTCAGTATCCGATGGGTGCTGAACTTGTAGGGCATGTAGGCGACCAGTATCTTCACCGCCTGCTGCATGACCATCAGACGCTCACTTCCATCGGCCATCAAACTTTGCTGCCGGTAGAGCTTGTCGTAATCGACATTTTTGAAGCGTGATAGATTGGTTTCACCCAGGGATGGTCCATAGCCCAATGCCAACGCCCCGGACCCATCGGGATTGGACGCGCTGTAGCCCAGGCCCCACATCATCAACTTGCCAGCCCGTGCTGATTTGAGTTGCTCCGGCCATTTCCCGAATTTGAATTCGATGCGGATGCCTACCGCACTCAGATTCTTCTTCCATATCTCGTTCAGTTCACGCGACGACGCATCAGGCGTGGTTGCGTACTCGAGCACCAGTGGACTGCCATCCGGCAGGTCGCGCCAGCCGTCGCCGTCCTTGTCCACGTAGCCATACATTTCCAATAACGCCACCGCCTTGGCTCGGCTGAACTCGCTCATCTCGGTCTTGAACTTCGGGTCGTACCCGTAGGTCATGGGCTGCATTGGGCCCTGTGCCGGAATCGCCTGGTTGCGCCGCGGCAATCGGATCTCATCTTCGGAGTTGTAGGCAAGGGCGATGGCGCGTCGCAGCGCGACCTTCTCAGGGGTGTAGCCGCCGACGACGGGATCTTCCATGTTGAAATAGCTCACCGTCACATCAGGACTGGGCGTCCGCTCCATGCTGATGTGCTTTTTCGCAAGATTGGGCGCCAATTTGTTGTTCGGAATCGCCTGATAGGCGAAGGCGTTGGGCAGCCGTTCCAGCAGATCCTGATCGGCGCTCAGAAATGACAGCCAGCGCGGCTGATTTTCTTCGATCACGGAAATTTCAACACGGTCCAGAAGCGGCAGTCGCTTGCCTCTCAAGCGCCGGAAGATGTCCTGCGATGGGGCGTCGTCTGCAGCCGGTTCAGCGTCATAGAATTCCTCCCGGAAGTTGGGATTGCGCGTGAATGTCATCTTGGACGAACGCACCCAACGGTCAAGCTTGAACGGACCCGTTCCCACCGGGTGCTCCATGATCTTGTCGCCGTAAGCTTCAACCACTTCGCGTGCCACCACCCCGTAGATTCCGGCGTCAGCCAATTGGTAAATGAAGCGCGGCCGCGTCAGCTCCAACTTGAATTGAATCGTATAGCGGTCCAGCGCCCGGATGCCTTCCACCTCGGTGTCATAGTCGAAATTGGCCCCCGGCTTTTCTGCGTGGTCGCGCAACTCGGCCAGCCCGATCATCTTTTCTTCGTCCAGGTCGCTATAGGACGGGCTCTTGGTTTTGGGATCGAAGATGCGCTTGTAGCTGTAAACAAAATCCTGCGCCGTCAATTCGCGCTTCTTGCCGCCGAACACAGGGTCATCAGCAAAGTAAATGCCGGGTTTGATCCTGACCTTGTAGCTCCGAAAATCGTCGCTGATCTCGGGCATGCCGAGCGCCACATTGGGTCGGACCTTGACCGGTCGCGCGAGATAGTCGTAGCCATACAGGGCATCGAAAATGTTTGCCGTCACGATGCGCGAATACAGGTCCGACAACTGCGCCGGGTCGAATCCGGTCTCGGCAATCGGGAAGGCATAGCGCAACACCTTTTCCGGTGGGCTCGATTTGCCTTGGGCCAGTGTCGAACCCAGACAGAGCAGGGAAAGCGCAAGGCCCAGGAACCCCTTCAAAGATTCGATTCGTATGCTCATAAACACCCATGGGAATGTGGTCGAGGTACAAGCATAATCGCGAATCCATGCTTTCCTACATCCTCCGACGCATTTGGCAAATGGTTCCCACGCTGCTGGGCGTGATCCTGCTGATTTTCTTCCTGTTCAAGTTCTTTGGCGGAGATCCCGCCGAAATTATGGCGGGACTGAACGCCTCTCCCGCGCGCATCGCGTCCATTCGCGCACAGCTCGGCCTGGACCGCCCAGCGTCGGAGCAGCTCTGGATTTTTGTACAGCAGATCTTCAGTTTCGAATGGGGCAAGAGTTGGACCACGAACGAAGCCATCTCGCACATCTTTGCGACGCGTTTGCCGGCGACGCTCACCATCATGATTCCAATTTTGCTGCTGCAGGTGGTGTTAGCCATAGTGGCCGGGATGGCCGTGGCTTACGTGCGCGGCAGCCTCACCGACCGGGTCATCATGGTTGTGACCACGATGGCGCTGTCGGTGAGCTTCCTTGTCTACATCATTGTCGGCCAATACCTGTTCGGCTTTGTTCTGGGCTGGTTTCCGGTGCAGGGCTGGAGTGACAGCGTTTGGACGAACCTGATTACCTATGCGCCGCTGCCGGTGTTCCTGGCGGTGCTGGTGAGCCTGGCGCCGCAGACGCGGCTGTATCGCAGCTTCTTTCTGGATGAGATCGGCCAGGACTATGTGCGCACAGCGCGCGCCAAAGGAGTCACGGAAAACGCCATCCTGTTCAAGCACGTGCTGCGCAATGCGATGATCCCCATCCTCACAAACGTCGCCACGGAATTGCCCGGCGTTTTCATCGGCGCGTTTTTGATCGAGGTCTTCTTCTCCATCCCCGGCTTGGGGCGCGAAATTCTCGTAGCGGTTAGCCGCAGCGACTATCCCGTCATCCAGGCCGCCACGGTGTATCTGGCGGCGCTGACGATGGTGATCAACCTCATCACCGATGTTCTCTACAAGTTTGTCGATCCAAGGGTCACGCTGAAATGAGCACTACTGTGAACCCACTGCGTATCGACGCGCTGCCAAAGTCCCCGGGTGTCTGGGCCCAGGCCTGGAAGCGCCTCAAGTCCGATCGCGTTGGCATGGTGTCGCTCTGCATCACATTGCTCTTCATCGGGTTGGTGCTACTGGCACAAGCCGGTCTTGTCGCCAGCGACTGGCAAAAGGAAGTAGGTACATCGTTTGCCCCACCGCACTTCGTCGGCAGCATAGTTGATGGTTCCCAGACCGCCGTAATCGATGCGCCCGCCGGACCCAATGTGGACATCAGCGATGTGGATCCGCTGGCCCCGCGCTATGCCGAATGGGCCGAGCGCACCGCCAGGATCAAGACTGTGGTGACGGAGAAATCCGACACTCTGCCCTTCGGTGGCGATCAACTGGGTCGAGACGTTTTGAGCAAGGTCATCAAGGGCGCACAGGTGTCGATCAGCGTAGGACTGGCGGCGGCCCTGTTCGCCACCTTCATCGGCACGCTGCTGGGCGCTGTGGCGGGATACTTCGGCGGCTGGGTGGATGATCTTTTGGAATGGTTGTACAACGTTTTCACGGCCATCCCCTACATCCTGCTGGTATTCGCGTTGGCAGCGGTGCTCAAGTCCGGGCCGCTGGCCAAGACGTTGGGAAGCGGCATCTGGACCATCATCATCATCCTGAGTCTGGTGGGCTGGACCGGCATCTACCGCCTGATCCGCGGCGAGTATCTGAAGCACCGTTCACGCGAATACGTGCGCGCCGCCGAGGCCATCGGTGCATCGCACGCCTCGCGTATGTTCGTGCACATTCTGCCCAACATCAGCCACGTGGTGCTGGTGCAACTGAGCCTGTACGTGGTGGGATTCATCAAGGCCGAAGTCATACTTTCATATCTGGGTTTGGGCGTGCCGATCGACGTGGTGAGTTGGGGCACGATGCTGTCCGAGGCGCAGACCGAACTGGTGCTGGGCAAGTGGTGGCAACTGGTTGCGGCCACTGTTTGCATGGCCACCTTCGTGACGGCCTTTGCCCTGCTGACCGATGCGCTGCGCGATGCGCTCGACCCCAAACTGCGCTGATATGGACGACAACAACATGACTCCCCTGATCAGCGTACAAAATCTGAGCGTTTCCTTTCATTTGGGCAAGAGCCATACAGTGGAGGCCGTCAGGGACGTGAGTTTTGACGTGCCCGCAAACAGCACCGTGGCGCTGGTGGGCGAGTCCGG
>CAILAY010000129.1 GCA_903832285.1 uncultured beta proteobacterium
CGTCGCTGCCGGGGTCGAGTTTCAACTCGCTGTCGGCCAGTTCGGGCAACACCGTCCTGCTGTAGCGTTGCTGCAGAAGTTCCGCCACGAGTTCACGTTCGGCCAGGGAAAAATCAGGGATGGGGAGTGACACCAGGGAACCTCGATTCGGGCGCTGATTCAAGCGGCGATTCCGCTCGCGGGAAGGAAGGATGACCGGCGGCTGGCATGGAACCCAGTATCCGTGAGATCCGCAAGAATCCTCACTACCCATATGGGTTATTCATGCCCCCCCGTTAAGGTAATGGACGGTCTAGCGCGCATATCCAACAATGAACCGATGCAGTGCTGGCGTTTCACCCGGCCGCTTTGGACCCACCGACTTCATGACCGCAAACCCTGTTCAGCGGCCACCCCTGTTTGCGGCGTGGCCGACCCTTCTAGGCACGACGTTGTTGCTGCTGGCGGTACCCGCCATGGCCGTCGAAAGCGTGGTCCCGGCAGGCACCCTGCCCTGGTGGTTCTGGCCGCTGGCGTTGTTTGTCACCTGCTTCTTCATCGGCATTGTGGCCGTGCCCGCTGGCATCGGCGGGGGCACGCTGTTCGTGCCCATCATCGGCGGCTTCTTCCCTTTCCATCTGGACTTCGTACGCGGCGCCGGCTTGCTCGTGGCGCTGGCCAGTGCTCTGGCCGCCGGGCCGATGCTGTTGCGCGGTGGGCTGGCAAGCTTGCGCCTGGCGTTGCCGCTGGCGTTGCTCGCGTGCATGAGTTCCATCGCCGGAGCCGTGCTGGGTCTCGCGCTTCCGGCCTCGGCCGTTCAGGTCGCCCTCGGCGGAATCATTCTGGGAATCGTGGTGCTGATGCTGGCATCCAAAAAGTCAGAGTTTCCCCTTGTCGCTCAACCCGACCGCCTGTCCTCGGCGCTGGGAATTCACGGCGTATTCATCGACGGCGCTTCGGGCCAAGCCATTGATTGGCAGGTGCACAGAACGCCCCTGGGCCTGCTGATGTTTCTGGTTATCGGCGTCATGGCCGGCATGTTCGGCATCGGCGCGGGCTGGGCCAATGTGCCTGCCCTGAACCTGCTGATGGGTGCTCCGCTCAAGGTGTCGGCTGGCACCTCGGGGTTGGTGCTTTCGCTGGTCGATTCGTCAGCGGCGTGGGTGTACCTGAACCGCGGTGCGGTGCTGCCCATGATCGCCGTCCCTTCGGTGGTGGGAATGATGCTGGGAGCGCGCATAGGCGCGCGCCTGTTGCACGTGCTCAAGGGTTCAGTGATCCGCAAAATGGTCATTGCCCTGCTGGTGTTTGCTGGCTTTCGCGCCCTGCTCAAGGGCTTGGGCCTGTGGGTCTGAAGGCGAACGACCGATGAGCCGCGCCAACCTCACGAATTCCGTCGAGCAGCAAGCCGAAAGCTCGCGCTACGCCCTGTTCCTGGACTGGGGCACGCGCGTGGGGGTGGTGACATTGTTGCTCAGCTTCACCGCCTATCTGTTCGGATGGCTCCAACCCCACGTGCCGCTAAAGCAACTGCCCACCTTCTGGACCCTGCCGGTACACACCTATCTGCAGCAGACGGGCGCTCCCACGGGTTGGGGCTGGCTCGCACTGGTGTCCAGGGGAGACTTTTCCAACCTGGTCGGCATTGCGCTGCTGGCGGGATGCTCGCTGCCACCCCTGCTGGGCCTGATCCCCTTGTATCTGCATCGACGTGACTACGTCTATGCTGCCATCTGCGCGTTCGTGGCCACCGTGCTGGTGCTGGCAGCCTCGGGCGTTTTGACGGGAGGACATTGACCGTGGCGGAACTCTTTAAGCGCTTACTGCTGGCCACCGAGCACACCGAGTTCGACATCGGCGCGGAGAACCTTGCCATGGCGATGGCGGCTCGCTGCCAAGTGCCGTTGGCCACGGTGTTGCCACTCGTGAGCAATCCGGAATACGAGGCGCTGGCACCGCAGTTGGCGGCGCGTGGCGAGCAGGAAGCTGCGCAGAAACTGGCACAACTGCGAGCGCAAGCTGACACCGCCCGCGTCGTGATCGATTTGCATCTGCGCCGCGGCGAAGAGCCCTACCGCGAAATCGTGGAAGAGGCGAGGGCACAACGCTCTGATTTGATCATCATCCGACGCCGCGGCAAGCGCAGTTTTCTGGCCAACCTGCTGGTGGGTGAAATGGTCAGCAAGGTCGTGGCGCATGCCCCCTGCAATGTGTTGATCGTGCCACGGGATGCCCACATTTGGTGTCGGCGCGTACTGGTGGCAGCCGAGCCTGATGCGCAGGGGCGCCAGGTCGTTGCAACTGCCATTGCGGTGGCGGCACAATGCGCCTTGCCGCTGCATCTGGTCAACGTCGCTTCGGGTGAGGCGCTGCGTGCTTCTGCAAACGCTTTCCTCACGCGGATGGTGGCCTTGGCAAGGGACAATGGCGTCATCGCTCAAGCTGAGGTACGCGTCGGAAAGCCGTTCACGGAAATTCTCGCGGCAGCGGCCGCGTCTCAGGCTGATCTGATCGTGCTCGGCAGCCACGGCAACCACCGCATCGGCCGCGCTCTCGTTGGAGGCGTGGCACAAAAGGTAATGGGGCTGTCCGAATGCCCGGTGCTGGTATTGCATGCCTGATTAGCCAAAGGATTCTTACTGTGAGCGACGCACTGAACTATCTTCTCAAGGCCAGACCCGAGGCGCTGGGGCACTACTTCGCGTTCCTGAAAGATGCAGGTAGCCATCTGGACCCGAAAACCAGGAGCCTGATCTCCGTCATCACCAAGGTTCATGCGCAGACCGAACGCGGCCTGCGTCAATACCTCGGTCGTGCGCTGCGCGACGGTTGCACACCGATGGAGATTCTTGACGCAATGCTGATGGCATTTCCCGCCTTGGGACTCGCCAAGATCATCTGGGCCGTCGACATCATTCTGGATATGAACATTCCCGGATTTGCACCCGAGGCCTTGACCGCGCCGGGCCAGTGGCACGACGTGATGGCGAGTGCCAAAGCGAAGGACGGTGAGGTCACGCGCACTGAGGTGGCGGGTCGCGGCCTGTTCGTGTACCGCAGCAAAAAGACTTATCAGGTTTACGACAGTCACTGTCCGCACCAGAGCACCGACATCCCGCAACTTGCGCTCAAGGGCCATACGCTGACCTGTCCCAAGCATGGCTGGGAATTCGACGTCAAGAGCGGAGACTGCATCAGACTGGGCAACAGCCCGCTCAAACGCATCGAGTCCAAAGTCGTCAAGGGCCGCCTGCTGGCCTACTGGTAAGCACTCCGGCCGCTCACTCTCATTTACCCACCGATCACCCCCCAGTGAAACCCCGCGCTTCCCATCATTACAACCTTCGGAGACCACCATGAAGACATCCAGAAAACTCTTTTGTTTGACACCGCTTGGCGCGCTACTTGCGGCCGCACCCGCATTTGCCACCAATGGCTACTTCCCCGACGGCTACGGCATGAAGTCGGCCGGTATGGGAGGCGCGGCGACGGCGTTGGCGCAGGACAGCTATGGCGGCGCCAACAATCCGGGCAGCATGGTGTGGGCCGGTTCGCGTCTGGACGTGGGTGGAACCTGGTTCAAGCCGGTGCGCGACGCCGAGCGCACGGGCTCCGCCATGCCCACGCTCAACGGCAAGGTCAACAGCGGTCGTGAGGATTTTCTGATCCCAGAGTTTGGCTACAACAGCATGGTCAGCAAAGACATGTCGTTGGGCGTCTCCGTCTACGGCAATGGCGGCATGAACACCAGCTACCCGCAAGGAAATTTCAACTGCGGCGCCGGCCCCTCCAACATCCTGTGCGGCAGCGGCAGCCTGGGTGTGAACCTGATCCAATTGATTGTGGCGCCGACCGTGGCCTACAAATTCACGCCGCAGAACTCGGTGGGTGCGTCGTTGTTGCTGGGTTACCAACGTTTCTCGATGCAGGGGATTCAGTCGTTTGACAACGCACCTGGTTTCCCGCCGTTCACCGGCGCTCCTGGCAGCGTGACCAATCGCGGCGACGACACCGCCACGGGTGCGGGTGTACGTGTCGGTTATCAGGGCCACTTTGGCAACACATTCTCGATCGGCGCTGCGTACTCCAGCAAAGTTGGCATGAGCAAGTTCGACAAATACAAAGGCCTGTTTGCGGGCGGCGGCGGCTTCGATATCCCGGCGAACTACAACGTCGGCGTCGCTGTGAAGCCCATGGCGGATTTGACACTGGCCATGGACTATGGTCGCATCCTGTACAGCGGTGTACCCGCGGTGGGAAACCAGAGTCTGCCCGTGGCGCCCTTGGGTGCCTCCAATGGCCCCGGCTTCGGCTGGAAGGACATCAACGTTCTCAAACTCGGCCTGGCCTGGAACATGAACGCCGACCTGACTTTGCGCGTGGGCTACAACAGGGGCGACAACCCGGTAACGCCCAGCAACGTCACCTTCAACATCCTCGCCCCCGGCGTGACCACGGTCCATTACACCGCTGGTTTCAGCTACGCCACGGCCAAGGACAGCGAGGTCACGGGCGCGCTGATGTATGCGCCGCGCGTTACGGTCACCGGTCCTTCGCTGTTCAACGGCTTCATGGGGGGTGCAGCCGGCAATGAGACCATTGGCATGCGGCAGTCCTCGCTGGGACTGGCGTACAGCCGCAAGTTCTGATACCTTCCAAATCGCAAAAAGACTGTTCCAACCAAAAGGAGGCAAGATGGCACATATCATCATCATGGGCGCAGGCGTCGGCGGCATGCCCGCCGCATTTGAAATGCGCGCGGCTCTCCCAAGCGAGCACCGAATCACCGTCGTCAACAGCGTCGACTATTTCCAGTTCACGCCCTCCAACCCCTGGTTGGCTGTGGGCTGGCGCGACCGCGAAGGCATCACGTTGCCGATCGCGCCGCTGCTACAAAAACGGGGGATTGGCTTCGTCGGCAAACCGGTGCAGACAATAGACGCGGCGAACAATCGGCTGACGCTGGAAGGCGGCGACACGCTGGACTACGACTACCTGATGATCGCCACCGGACCGAAGCTGTTCTTCGATGAGGTGCCGGGTTCCGGCCCGCACGGCGGGCACACCCACTCCGTTTGCACCGTGGGGCACGCGGAAATGTTCTTCAAGGACTATCAGGAATTCCTGAAAAACCCTGGACCGGTGGTGATTGGTGCCATGCCGTTCGCCAGTTGCTTTGGTCCGGCCTACGAGTTCGCATTCATCCTTGATACCGATTTGCGCCGCCGCAAACTGCGCCACAAGGTGCCGATCACTTTTGTCACCAGCGAACCGTATATCGGTCATCTGGGCCTGGGCGGCGTGGGCGACTCCAAGTCGCTGCTGGAGTCAGAGATGCGTGGTCACGACATGAAGTGGATCACCAACGCGAAGACCACCAAGGTCGAGGCCGGCAAACTGTTCGCGACCCAGATGGACGATCAGGGCAACGTGTACAAGGAGCATGAGGTGCCATTCAAGATGGCCATGATGCTGCCCGCCTTCAAAGGCGTGGACGCGGTGGCCGCCGTGCCCAACCTGTGCAACCCGCGCGGCTTTGTGCTGATCGACGAATTCCAGCGGAGCAAGGCCTATCGCAATATCTATTCGGCCGGCGTGTGTGTCGCAATACCGCCGGTAGAGGCGACGGTGGTGCCCACGGGCGCGCCCAAGACCGGTTACATGATCGAAACCATGGTCAGCGCGATCGTGCAAAACATCGCCGATGAACTCGCGGGTAAAGCGGCCGAGACCAAGGCCACGTGGAACGCCATCTGTCTGGCCGACTTTGGCGACAACGGTGCGGCGTTCGTGGCGCTGCCGCAAATTCCGCCGCGCAACGTCAACTGGTTCAAGAAGGGCAAGTGGGTGCATCTGGCGAAGATCGCCTACGAGAAATACTTCATGCGCAAGCTGCGAAATGGGACGGCCGAGCCCATCTACGAAAAGTACATCCTCAAAGCGCTGGGCATTGTGCGCCTGATGCGCTGACTTTCATTCGTCGAGGCTAAGAGCGCAGCACAGGCGATTTCGGTTCGCAACAATTTCCTGCCAGGTCGTCCAGGATCGGGCAGTCCGGTCGGTCATCGCCATGACAGTGAGCCAGCAGGCTGGTCAAGGTTCGCTGCATGGCCTGCATGGATTCGATGCGTTGCGTCAATTCGACCACGTGTTTTTGCGCAATGCGTTTGACGCTGGCGCTGGCGCGTTTGCGGTTGCGCCACAGGTCCACCAACTCGGCGATTTCTGCAATGGAAAAGCCCAGGTCGCGGCCGCGCTTGACGAACTGAAGGGTGCGCACATCGACCTCGCTGTACTGGCGGTAACCACTGTCGGTGCGGGCGACGCGCGCGAGAAGCCCCAGCAATTCGTAGTGCCTGACCATCTTGGCCGAGACCTGCGACAACCGCGCCGCCACACCAATGGCAACCGGCCAGGAGGTCGGATCGGCGCTGTCGGTCTTGCCGAACCGGGTCATGCCGCGACCGCGTAGCCTTCTTCGGCGATCGCTTTGAGCAGTAGCTCGCGCGGCTGCTGCGACTGCACGTCCACCTTGCCCGTGCTGCGGTCAATCGCGACCTCGGCTTGCGGATCCACCTGCTTCACGGCGCGGGTGACCGCTTTTTCGCAGTGGCCACAGGTCATGCCGGTGACGGTAAAGCTTTGATTCATGGAACAACTCCTTTTTCAATATGGATGGACGAGAAGCGTATCCTGAACCTTGCCACCATGGCAAGGTCAAGCAAAAAGAATTCTTGACCTTGCCATGGCAGGAAGGTTTACGCTAGGAACCATGAATACCGGATCTACCGCAGCTTCCACTGGCGCATCGCTGGACATCGGCATTGGCGGCATGACTTGCGCCTCCTGTGTTGCGCGTGTGGAAAGGGCCCTGAAAAAAGTCCCCGGTGTACAGGATGCCACCGTCAATCTGGCCACCGAGTCGGCGCGCATTGCCTATGCGCCTTCTGAACAAATCGAAGCCCGCTTGCGCCGCGCCGTGCGCGATGCCGGTTATGAGCCGCGCGCTGCGGATGCGGCCATCATGGCCGATGAGGATTCACCGTGGTCTGGCTTTGCGCCTGTGGCCACAGGACTGCTTCTTTCGGCGCCACTGGTGCTGCCGATGCTGGGAGACTTGTTTGGAAAACACTGGATGCTGCCGGCGTTGTGGCAGTGCCTGCTGGCCACGCCGGTTCAGTTCATTCTGGGGGCGCGCTTCTACAGGGCGGGTTGGCATGCGCTCAAAGGACTGAGCGGCAATATGGATCTGCTGGTGTCCATCGGCACGACGGCGGGTTGGGCCTTGTCGATGTGGTTGTGGCTCAGCGCGGACACCGGCACCATGGTGCACCTGTACTTTGAAAGCTCGGCCATCGTGGTGAGCCTGGTATTGCTGGGGAAATGGCTCGAAGGCCGGGCCAAGCGGCAGACGACGGCGGCCATCCGCGCCCTGCACTCGCTGCGTCCGGACGTGGCGCACCTGATCGGCGTCGACGGAGAGGTCGATGTGCCGATGGCCGAAGTGCTGGTGGGTGACCGCTTGGTGGTCAAGCCAGGTGAACGATTTGCGGCGGACGGCGTGCTACTGGAGGGTCAGACGCAAGTGGACGAATCCATGCTGACGGGTGAGCCCCTGCCCGTGGGCAAGGAGACGGGGGCGGCGCTGACGGGCGGCTCCATCAATGGGGAAGGACGAGTCGTGATGCGCGTGCGCGCCGTCGGGAGTGAGACCGTACTCGCCCACATCATCCGGCTGGTGGAAGATGCGCAAGCGGCGAAGGCGCCGATTCAACGCATGGTGGACCAGGTAAGCGCCGTGTTCGTGCCGGTCGTGTTGCTGATTGCACTCGTCACGCTGTTGGCATGGTGGTTGACGGGCTCTCCCTTCGAGTTGGCCCTGATCCGTGCGGTGGCAGTGCTGGTCATTGCCTGCCCCTGCGCCCTGGGATTGGCAACACCGGCCGCGATCATGACCGGCACGGGCGTGGCCGCTCGGCACGGCATTCTGATCAAGGACGCTCAGGCGCTGGAGCTCGCGCACAAGGTCGATGTGGTGGCATTTGACAAGACCGGTACGTTGACACTGGGCCGTCCCAAATTAGTCGCGTTGAAGCTCGCCGCTGGCAGTGTTGAAAACGAAATTTTGACGCTCGCCGCCAGCTTGCAAGGTGGCAGCGAACACCCGCTGGCGCGCGCCGTCGTGGCTGCTGCGCAGGAAAGACAATTGAAGCTGGTGGCTCCCGACAACATGCGTTCCGTGCCGGGTCGCGGCAGCGAAGGAGAGGTCGGTGTGCGCAGTTTTCTGATCGGCAGCCTGCGCTGGATGCATGAACTCCAGGTCGACGTGAGCGCCATGGGGCCCGTGGCTGCTGAGCTGCAGGCCCAGGGCGCTACCGTCTCGGCCATCGTTGAGCGCACAACCGAAGGCCTGACATTGCGCGCCCTGATGGCGTTTGGCGACGAGCCCAAGCCTGGGGCCAAGGAGGCGCTGGCGGCATTGCGAGCGCGTGGCATCAGGACCGTGATGGTTTCGGGAGACAACCGCGGTGCCGCTGAAGCCATGGCGCGCCGTCTGGGACTGCGCCCGGAACAGGGTGAAGTCATGGCCGAGGTGCTGCCCGGCGAAAAGCTGGCCCGGGTGCTGGCCTTGAAAACCGGCGGTCACATCGTGGCCATGGTCGGCGACGGCGTGAATGATGCACCTGCATTGGCCGCGGCGGATGTGGGAATGGCCATGGGCAACGGCACCGACGTGGCCATGCATGCGGCGGGCATCACCCTCATGCGTGGCGATCCTATGTTGGTGGCGGCAGCCCTGGATATTTCGGACCGCACCGTGGCAAAAATCCGGCAAAACCTGTTCTGGGCGTTCGCCTACAACGCCGCCGGTATCCCTCTGGCGGCGCTGGGCTTTTTAAACCCGGTGCTCGCCGGCGCCGCCATGGCGATGAGTTCGGTCAGTGTCATGAGCAACGCGCTGCTGCTCAAGCGCTGGAAGCCTGCAGGCCATTGAAGGAGCCTTGCATTGCTCCGCTTATCCCATCAAGTCCGCATCACTCCGGGGCGCGCGATCCAGGTGGTACAGAAAAAAGATGAGCAGCATCGTGGCCCCCATCAGAAACAACGGACCAAACAGCCAGAACAGAAGAGGCACTGTGAAATAGTAGGAACGCATCCCTATGCGATAGAAGATGCCAGCGCGGTTAAGTTGTGCAATAACCTGTTTAGGCTGGGTGCATTCGAGTCCGCGATCCAGAGGCACGTTGATCGAATAGCCGATGTGATGGAACAGACGCACCGACATCGAGAACGCAAAAAAGGAAATGAGCAGGTCGAACAACATCATCAGCAGCTTGAACAGCCACATCTCGGCACTGACATGACCCAGAAAATTGAGCGAATGCCAGGTTCCGGAGAGCTTGTCGCCCTGCGCGCTCAAGGTCAGCACCCCAAGAATCAGCAACACCGCCGTCGACGCCATGAAGCTGGCCGCCATGGTGGAGTTGCGCAGCGTCTGCACCGCGAGTATGTCCCGGCGCTCGCGCATCACGCTCTCCACCCAGGCCCCGCGGGCCGCGAGCATGACGTCTTGTGCGCTGGACGTTGGATGGCGTCGGGTGCGCCGATTCAGATAGAGTTGGTAACCCAGCATCGCGGCCGCGCTAAGGACAAAGCCGATGAGGTCAACGGCATGAATAGCAATGAAATCGAGCATGGCCTGATTCTGCCAGTTCCCCTTTAAAAAGACAGTGAGACATTGATGACCCATTCCCCTTTCCGATTTGGCGAAATTCGACCGGAGTTCGGCGTCCCTGTCCTCAATGAACGAGCGGTCAGGGCAAGCGCGGGACTGCTGTTTTTCTTCGCCATCGTCTCTTTCATGAACGCGTTTCTGATGGGAAACTTTCAGCCCACGCGAGTCTTCGTGGTGACTTTTCTGCTGGACTTCACGATCCGGATCTTCATCAATCCGCGCTATGCACCGAGCCTGATCGTCGGCCAGTGGTTCGTGCGCAAGCAGCAGCCCGAGTACGTAGGCGCGCCGCAGAAGCGCTTCGCCTGGGCGATTGGTTTTGTGCTGGCGCTGGTGATGCTGTATCTGGTGGTACTGAACAACGTGATCGGTCCGATCAACATGGTGGTTTGCTCCCTGTGCCTGATCTTGCTTTTCTTCGAGACCGCCTTTGGCATCTGTATCGGCTGCAAGCTCTATAACCTCTTCAATAAGGAACAGGCGCAACTGTGCCCCGGCGGCATGTGCGAGCTTGCGCCGGGCCAGAGGTCATCGACCAGCATCCCGCAGCTCATCATCTTGGTGCTGTTTGCCTTGACGGTGGTCGCCGTCGCGCAGTGGGTCTACCGCACGGCGCCAACAAGGCTGTCCCAAATCCCGCAGACGGGCAGCGCGGCACCGGCGGGCCCTGTCGATCCGGCCGAGGTCGAGCGCTGCAAGGTGCCAGAGTTTGCCAAGGCGCTGGGCCACGAAGAAAAATGGAAGCTGCACAACAACTGCCGTTGAACATCCGTAGGTGCATCACATCTTTCGGCACAGCGGTCCGGTCACCGGATGAATCACAGCCCGGGCAATGACTGAGACAAGATCGTGAATTTCCTCGACGCTGAAGTGCTCAATCAGACGGCGCCCGTAAACGGGAGGCAGGCGAACAATACAGGACTGACCGTCAGGCAAGGTTACGGCAACGCCCATCAGATCACGGGCATCCTCGTCCTCGACCCCATCCAACAAATCGCGTTGCAAATCCATCAGTGCGTCGTATTCATTTTCGACAGCCACCTCAATGTCGTCTGAAAGATCGGCAGGCAGTTGAACCACAAAACCCTCGACCGGGTCAGAGTGAGATCGGCTGGTAATTCCGTGTCCACCCACGAAGTCAATGAAGCGGTCGCGCAGTGCCGGGTCGAAAAAAATGTACTCGTTGTTCATGTTCATGGCATGAGTCTTCTTTTTGATCGTCACTTAGTGGGGCTTACGGCAATGACAATAGATGAAGTGCTGGATATTTCCCAGAGGCGTGCGATGCGCCTCGCTTGCGTGCTCAATGAGTTCAAAGGCCGATCCAAATTCGCCATGCAGACCTTCGGGTGAGTAACGACGAACCGGCAAACCACTGCATTTTCCTGGTCCATCAGGGCCAAAGGTGGCGACGATCACATGGCCTCCCGGTCTGACACAACGCAGCACCTGATTTACGTAGGCCAGACGCTCGACAGGGTCGGTGAGAAAGTGAAAAACGGCGCGGTCATGCCAGATGTCAAACGACTGAGACGGCAACGCAACGCGACAGATGTCACCCACGATCCAACCCACCCGGCTCCGCATTTGACCCAATCTTTGCCCCGCGACAGCCAGCGCATGTGCAGATACATCCAGCACTGACAGATTCTCAAAGCCGTCGTCCAGCAGGTCATCAACCAAGGTGGAGGCGCCGCCGCCGACGTCGATGATGCTGGCGGTATGGGATGCACCGATTGACTTGATCAGATCGAGCGATTGCCGCGCGTGCTCCTGAAACCAGCTCACCGAATCGGCGGACTTGGATTGGTAGACGTGATCCCAATGTTCCTTGCTTTCCATGATGTCTCCTTCAACGTGGCGGCTCGGTTCACCCTTCGGAGCCAGGCCGATCATCAATGTTGCAGTTGGGCGTTCAAGGGTAGCAGACGGGACTCCTCCAATTCCCCGGCCAGCGCATACAGACGCAATTGGTTCAACAGCAGATCGACGCGTGCCTGCAGCAAGGCGAGTTCCGAAGCGCTGGCGTCATTCTCCGCGTTGAGCAGATCCAGCGTGGTTCGGTCCCCGACCTGGCGTCCCAGACGCGTCGCATCGAGTCGGGCCCGCGTCGCCTTGAGCGATTCGGCCAGCGCCGTGACGCGGGCGCTGCCTGCGCGCAGCCCAAGCCACGCCATTTGAGTTTGCTGACCGATTTGCTGGCGCGTGCGCTCGACCTCGGCCAGCCCCTTGTCTTCGAGGCGCAGGGCCTCTTCCTGGCGCGCGTCGCGATAGCCGCCCGTGTAGAGCGGAATGGTCAGTTGCACGCCGATCGATTGCTGGCGCAAGGAATTGCTGGCTGCACCAAAGTCGCCGTTGCCACTGAGCCGCTGCTGCCCGGCCTGTGCCACCAGATCGAGCGTGGTGCCGCCGGCTGCGCTGAACTTGCGAGCTTCCTCCTGCACGGCCTGGACATTGGCCAGTTGCATGCGCAGCAAGGGGTTTTTGTCCAGCGCCAGCGCCTGCCAATGCGACAGCGGCGCCAGATCTGTCGTATCTACCACGGCATCTGCGGAAAGTGGCTGCAAAATGGCCGACGCGAGTCCGGTGGCGTCGGCCAGAGCGGTCTGCACGATCTGCAATTCGCTTTGTGCTGCCAAGAACTGCGCCTGCAAGGCCATGGCACGGGCTGACGCCTCGTGCGTATCAGTGATCGGCGTGTCGCCCAGCGCAAAGCGGTCCCGTGCTTCCACCAGTGCCTTGTCCACCGCCCGCTGCTGCTGAGCCAACAGCTCGAGCTTGCGTGCGGCAAGGATCACGTCGAAGTAACGCTGCGCCGTGTGCACGATCAGTTCCTGCCGCGCGGACTGCCATTCGAGTTCGGCCGCGTCCGCCGCGATATTCAACTGACGCGACTGCGCCGACAGTTCACGGTTGAACAGCGGCTGACGCGCACTGAACGTGAAATTGGTCGACGTGCCGTTTTTCACCGAAGTGTTGAAGGCCACGCCGTTGGACGCAGCCAATCCGGGCGCCGAAAAATGTGCGCCTGCGGTCTCCGAATTGGCACCCATCAGAGCGACGCCGCCCTCGACGCGCACCGAAGGGCGCCACAAGGCAGACGACTGCAAACGCCGGGCTGCACCCGCTGCCCGCGCGGCCTGCGAGATCGCGACTTCGGGGTCGTGTGCGCTGGCGGCCTGCCACGCCTCCAGCAAATCGGTGGCTCCCGCCGACATGGCGGTGAGCGCCAGGGTGACCGCGGAAAATGCGCTGAGTTTTCTCATCGCGACACCGCTCTAGCAGCCGGGCTCAACGCCCAGCTTGCGCAGGATGCTGTCCATCATGCACCAATGGGTGAGCGCGCTTTGCAGCAGGTTGGCGCCGACAAAGGCGGTGAAGGCCAGCCACCACTGGCTGACGAAGATCGGGCTGCCGGGAATGCCCAGGGCCAGCGACAGCAGGATAAAGGTGCCAGCGGCGAGACGAACGATTTGCCAGGATTTCATGAGATTTTCCTTAGGGAGTTGATGAAGTTGCGAAAGCGAAAAGGCGTCAAGCTGTCTTGGGACGTCCCAGCGTGCCGCGGTAGGCCACGTAGTACAGCGTCGGAATCACGATCAGTGTGAGCACGGTAGAGACGAAGATGCCGAAGATGAGCGAGATCGCCAGACCATTGAAGATCGGGTCGTCCAGGATGAAGAAGGCGCCCAGCATCGCGGCCAGGCCCGTCAGCACGATCGGCTGGGCGCGGGTCACAGCCGAGTGAACAATCGCGCGTTTGAAGTCCACACCCTGGCGCACCTGCAGATTGATAAAGTCCACCAGCAAGATGGAATTGCGCACGATGATCCCGGCGAGCGCGATCATGCCTATCATGCTGGTGGCGGTGTACTGCGCGCCCAGCAGCGCATGGCCCGGCATCACGCCGATGATGGTCAACGGGATCGGCGCCATGATGATGAGCGGAGTGAGGTACGAGCCGAATTGCGCCACCACCAACAGGTAGATCAGGACAAGTCCCACGCCATAGGCGGCGCCCATGTCGCGGAAGGTCTCGTAGGTGATCTGCGATTCGCCGTCCCATTTGAGGGCATAGTCGCGGTAGCTGTCCTCGGGCTGGTGGATGAAGTATTCGACCAGCGTGCCGCCGCCCGGTGTGGCAATCTTTGCCAGGTCGCTGCGCATGGAGAACACGCCGTACAGCGGGCTGTCGAGCTTGCCCGCCATGTCGGCCACGACGAAGTTCACCGGCAGCAAGTCCTTGTGATAGACGGGCTGCTCGCGCACGGAGTCCGTCACCGTGACCAGCTCGCGAATCGGCACGAGCTTGCCCTCGGCGCTGCGCACGCTCAAAGCCAGCAAGGCGTCGAGGTCTCCGTGACGTTCTGGCGGCAGCTGCAGCACGGCGGCGGCCGGGTACTTGCTTTCGTCGTGCAGGTAGGCCGTGGCCTCGCCTGCCAGTCCGGCGCGCAGCGTGGCCACGATCGCCTGCTGCGGCACGCCCAGCATCGCGGCCTTGCGGCGATCCACCAGCAGCAGCGTCTTCGGTGCTGCGGTGATGCTGCTGTCGTCCACGTCCACCACATCGGGCGTCTTCTCGAACACGGCGCGCACTGCCTTGGCCACCTGCAAGCGTCCCGCAGCCGCAGGTCCATAGATCTCCGCCACGATCGGCGCGAGCACGGGCGGTCCCGGTGGCACTTCGACGACCTTCACATTGGCGCCGAAGCGCTTGCCTATTCTTTGCAGCTCGGGCCGCACCCTTGCCGCAATCGCATGGCTTTGTGCCTTGCGTGCGTGCTTGTCGACGAGGTTGACCTGCAGGTCACCCACGTCGCCGCCGGCGCGCAAGTAGTACTGGCGCACCAGACCGTTGAAGTTGATGGGCGCGGCGGTGCCAGCGTAAGCCTGGTAGTCGGTGACTTCGGGCACGGTCGCCAAGTAGGCACCCAGCTCGTGCAGCGCCGCAGCGGTCTGTTCCACGGGCGTTCCTGCGGGCATGTCGACGATGACCTGGAACTCCGACTTGTTGTCAAAGGGCAGCATCTTCAGCATCACCAAACCGGTGGCGGGAAGGACCAGCGAGATCGCGATCAACACCGCAATGCCGAGTCCCAGGAAGCGGCGGTTCTTTGTGCCCGTCTTCTCGTCCAGCAGTGGCTTGAACAGACGCTCGAATACCGGTCCGAGTTTGCCCGCCAGACCATGGCCTGCGGCATGCACTGCGACATCGCGTTCGCCATTGGCTGCATCTTCGTCATGGCTGGCAGAGGGCTTCATCCACAGGCGCGCCAGCCAGGGCGTGACGATGAAGGCGATCGCCAGCGACAGCAGCATGCCCATGCTGGCGTTGATCGGTATCGGGCTCATGTAGGGTCCCATCAGACCCGACACAAAGGCCATGGGAAGGAGCGCTGCTATCACCGTGAACGTCGCCAGGATGGTGGGGCCGCCGACTTCGTCCACAGCGCCGGGAATAATTTCGGCCAGGGTCCGGTTGGGGTGGTGCTGCTGATGCCGGTGGATGTTCTCCACCACCACGATCGCGTCGTCCACCAGTATGCCGATGGAGAAAATCAGCGCAAACAACGACACCCGGTTCAGCGTGAAGCCCCAGGCCCAGGAGGCAAAGAGTGTCACAGTGAGCGTGAGGATCACGGCGCTGCCGACGATGGCGGCCTCGCGCCTGCCCAGTGCAATAAACACCAGGGCGACCACGGACGCGGTGGCGAACAGCAGCTTGGTGATCAGCTTCTTGGCCTTGTCGTTGGCCGACGCCCCGTAGTTACGGGTCTCTGCCACCTGGACCTCGGCCGGAATGACCGTATTTCTCAAAACCTCGACCCGACGCATCACGGCATTGGCCACGTCAATGGCGTTCTCGCCCGCCTTCTTGGTGACCGACATCGTGACTGCCGGATATTCTGTCGGCGCGGCACCGTCAGTGCCGGCGACGCCGTGCCAGACGTATCGGCTGGGTGGCAAAGCACCATCGCGCACCGTCGCCACGTCGCGCAGGAACACCGGCTTGGCGTTATGCACCGCCACCACCAGGTCGGCCACATCGCTGGCTTGACGCAGAAACGGGCCGGATTCGATCGCCACGGAATGGTTGCCGGCGATCAGTTCGCCCACCGGCAAACCTAGGTTGGCCGACAGCAGTGCCTGGCGCAGCTCAGGCACGGTCACGCCCGAACCGGCCATGCGCGCGGCGTCGATTTCCACCATAACGGCGCGCCCGGGTCCACCAATGGTCGTTACCTCGCGCGTGCCGGAGACGCGTTTGAGTTCGGTCTCCATGCTGTGCGCGACGCGCTCCAGATCGAACGCGCCGGTTGCAGGGTTCTTGCTGTATAGCGTGAGCGTGACGATGGGCACATCGTCGATGCCCCTGGGTTTGATGATGGGGGCCAGAACGCCAAGATCCCTGGGCAACCAGTCGGCATTCGAGTTCACGGTGTCGTACAGGCGCACCAGCGCTTCGGTGCGCGGCACCCCCACTTTGTACTGCACCGTGATGATCGCCAGACCTGGCCGCGACACCGACATCACGTGCTCGATGCCCGAGATCTGCGCCAGCACCTGTTCGGCCGGCCCTGCCACCATCTGTTCGACGTCGCGCGCCGACGCCCCGGGGAACGGGATCAGCACGTTGGCCATGGTGACGTTGATCTGCGGTTCTTCCTCGCGCGGCGTGACCAGCACGGCAAAGAATCCCAGCAGCAGCGCGACCAGCGCCAGTAGCGGCGTGATCTGCGCGCTCTGGAACAACGCGGCGATGCGTCCCGATACGCCCAAGGGGGATGGCTTGTTCATGTCAGCGCGCCTTGGCTGCAGCCTGTGGGTCGACCGCGACTTGCTCACCCGCCTGCACGCCGCTCAGGAGTTCCACTTCGCCGCCCTGGATTGATCCCAGCCGCACTTGGCGCAGCAGTGCCTGACCCCTGCTGTCGAGCACGTAGACACCCGTCACCTCCGCGCGTTGCAGCACTGCGCTGGCGGGCACGAAAAGTCTCGGCGCGGCGCCGGTAGCTGCGGCGCCCGGTAGCCAGACGCGTGCGAACATGCCCGGTGCCACGCCCTTCATGCCCGCAGGCAGCCCCAGGCGAAACTGGGCCGTGTGGGTGGCAGCATCCACCGTGGGCAACCTCTGCACATTGCTCGGTTTTGACAGGCCGGCAGGAGCTGCCATTCCAGGTATTTCAAACTTCAGATCGGGCATTGCACCGAGCCCTGCCAGTGCAGACTGCGGCAAAGACGCGCTCACTCTGAGTGCCGACGGGTCGTAAAGAGTGAACAGTGGCCGGCCCGGCATCGCCATGTCGCCCAGCGCAACCGGGACTTCGCTCACGACTCCCGCGTAGGGCGCGGTCACGACAAAGAGTCCCGACTGCGTTTTGGCCACGCCCGACTGGGCCTGCAAGGCGCGGACCTGCGCCTGCGTGGCTTCCCATTGAGCCTGGGCTCGGTCCAGCGCGGCCTGACTGATGTACTGCTTTTGAAAGAGTTGCTGCTGGCGTTCGTATTCCCTGGCCGCGACGTTCATGCTGGCCCGCGCCGCGTCAACCTGCGCCAGGCTTGCGGTGGCTCCCTCTACCGCAGCCCGGGCGTCGATGCGCAGCAACACCTGACCGGCCTTGACGGCATCGCCGGTTTTGACGTTGAGCGCCACGATGGCACCGGCCACCTGGGAAGAGACGGTGGTTTGGCGCACTGCCTCCACCACGCCATCGAAGCTGGCGCCAGCGGCCGCGGCATTGCCAAATGTCTTCACCGGCACCGTCACCAGCGCAGCGTGGTCCGTCGCGCTGGCGTAGGAGAAACCAATGGAACAGAGCAGGGCCGCGAGGACCACACGGGTTTTGAACATTGAATTTTTCATGTTGTGATGGGAATCCACCTATAGTACAATTTATTAACTAATCAGTTAAGTACGCAATGAGTATACTTCAAAACTATTGACAAGATGAATGCCACGTTGATAAAGGTCCCCCGCCCATGAAAAACATGCCGCCCGAAGCCCTGCAGGAAGTTGCAGCCTATTTTCAGGTGCTGTCAGAACCCACACGCTTGCGGATTCTCAATTTGCTGCGCGGCCAGGAGCGCAATGTGGGCGAGTTGGCGCAGTTGTGCGGCTTCACGCCGGCCAATATCTCGCGCCATCTGGCCTTGCTCACCAAGCACGGCTTCCTGACCCGGGAGAGCCGGGGCACGAGCGTCTATTACCGCACCGCCGATGAGTCGGTCTACGACCTGTGCGACGTCGTCTGCAGCAACATCGCCTGCCAGTTTGAGCGCACTGCAAAACATCGTCGCGCTTTCCTGCGCTCGAAATGAACTTCATCACCTCAAGGAGATTTCACCGTGAGCAATCTTGATCACAACGCCCTGGTGCAGGAAATCAACGAAAACCTGGCGCCGTTTCGAAAGACCCAGCCCGAGGCCATGCAGGCCTTCGGCCAGCTGGCGCGCGCGGCCATGGCCGAGGGCGCGCTCAGTGCCAGGCACAAGGAGCTGATCGCCTTGGCTATCGGTATCACGCAAGGTTGTTCGGGCTGCATCGGCTTTCACATCAAGGCGCTGCACAAACTCCAGTGCACCCGTGCCGAGCTTGAAGAAATGCTCAATGTTTGCATTTACATGGGCGGAGGTCCGGCCCTCATGCATGCGGCCGAGGCGCTCAAGGCGTGGGACAGCATGGCGCCAAAGTAGGCGGCAGCGGCAAGCAGGGAGGATCAGGACGTGACAGCCGATCGAAGGCGTTTTCTCCAATTGCTGGGTGCGGGCGTCGGTACGACACTCGCGGCGTGCAGCGCACCGGGGCCAGGGCTGGACAACAGCACGGGCCGCCGCGTCGTCGTCGTGGGTGGCGGCTATGGCGGCACCATCGCAGCCAAAACCATCCGCATGCTGGACCCGTCGATCGAGGTCGTGTTGGTCGAACCGAACCGGCGATTTGTTTCCTGCCCGTTCAGCAACCTCTACATTGGGGGCGTGCTTGCTGACCTGTCCAGCCTGACCATAGGCTACGACACGCTGGTAGCCAACCACGGCATCAAGCTGGTCCATGACACGGCCACGGCAGTGGACCCGGTGCGGCAGACCATCACGCTGACTGCCGCCACCATCCATTACGACCGCCTGGTGCTATCGCCCGGCATCGACTTTCGCACCGAAGAACTCGAAGGCTACGACCTCGCGACGACACCGCAAGTCATGCCCCACGCCTGGAAGGGTGGCCTCCAGACGCAACTGCTGCGCCGTCAGCTCCTGGACATGCCGGAGGGTGGCACGGTCGTCATGACGGTCCCTCTGACACCTTTCCGCTGTCCCGCCGCACCGTATGAGCGCGCCAGCATGATCGCCCTGTACCTCAAGCAGCACAAGCCAAAGTCCCGGATCGTCATACTCGATGCCAATCCGGACATTGCCTTCAAGGCAGAGCTGTTCCGCAAGGCCTGGAACAAAAACTACGAAGGCATCGTCCAGTACCGTGGCGCGCAGCAGGTGACCGCCGTCGACGCTGCCGCGCGCGCGGTCTTCATCGAGGGCATGGAAGAGGTCAGGGGCGACGTGGTGAACGTCATTCCGCCGCAGCGTGCCGGGCGCATCGCCAGTGCCGCGGGCCTGATCGGGGCGGACAAGGCCTGGTGCCCGGTCGACGGCAGGACGTTCGAGTCGACGTTGCAAAGAAACATCCACGTCATCGGCGACGCCTGCAATGCCGGCGCCATGCCCAAGTCGGGCGACTCGGCCAACTCACAGGCCAGGCTCTGTGCCAGCAACGTCGTGGCACTGATGAACGGACGCGATATCGCCGACATGTGGGCCACGAACACCTGCTTCAGCTTCCTGTCGGCCGGGGAGGCCGTTAGCGTCACCGGGTGGTACACGGTGCAGGATGGGCAGATTGTCTCCGTTCCCGACTCGGGGGGGACCTCACCGGACCGGTCTGACACGGAGGCGACCCATGCCTCAAGCTGGCTGAAGAAGATCCTGACCGAGATGTCGACCTGAGCGCTTCAGCCCTCAGTCGTTACCTCGTTGCACACCGCCCTGCAAACGTTGACCACGCGCTGGTTGATGATGCGGTAATAGATCTGCACGCCGCTTCGCCGCTTGCCCAGTACGCCAGCCTGGTACAGCGTGTTGAGGTGCTGAGACATGTTGGGCTGGGTGGTGGCGATCCCGTCCAGCAACTCGCTCACGTTTTTTTCACCGTGGCACAGGCTGCTGATGATCTTCAGGCGCATCGGCGTCGACATGACGCGAAACAACTCGGCGGCAGCCTCAAATACCTGGTCTGAGTCTGCCAATGGGTGAGATTCAGTTTTGATATTTCGCGCGCTCATGGAACTATGGACCGCAGTATATTTTCATTCGGCTTGGCAAAATGGCCCCCTTCGCTTCGGAAAAAGCGCCATGCAAATTGCTACGCCACCATCGCTTCGCGCACTGCCGCCAACTGCCTTCGGGACACGGTCAGAAGTTCGGGCACACCCTTGAGGCGCACTGCCCAGCCCTCGCCTTCTTCTGGGTCGAAGTGCTTTTCGAGTGCGCGGATGGCGCGCCGCGACACCAGGGCATTGCGGTGGATGCGCATGAAGTCGGTCGCGTATCGAGTCTCGAGTTCGCCCAGACTCCCGTCCAGGATGTAGCTCTTGTCGGCCGTGCGCACGGTGACGTATTTGAGCTCTGCCTTGAAATACAGCACTTCGACCAAGGGCACAAGTTGCGTTCGGCCGCGGTCCTGGATGGTCAGCATTTCCTGGTTTCCATTCCCCGGCTGATGGCCGCGTGCTTCGATGCTTCGCTGCACCTTTTCCAGTGCCGCCTGCAGGCGCTCCAGCCGCACCGGTTTGGTGAGGTAATCCGCGGCTTCCAGTTCGAATGCCTGCACGGCATATTCTGCGTGAGCCGTGACGAACACCACGGCGGGTGCCTGCGGCATGGCACGCAGCGTGCGCGCCAGTGTCATGCCGTCCACCCCGGGCATGCGGACGTCCATCAGCACCAGGTCAAATCCGCCGCGGCGCAAGGCCTCCATCGTCTGCACAGCATTTGAGGCTTCGCCGGCGACGATCGCCGCCGGCGCCACGCAGTCCTGCAACAGCGTCTGCAGGCGCGAACGCGCCAGTGCCTCATCGTCCACGATCAAAACTCTCAGCGTCATGCCTTTGCCTTTGCAGGACTCATGCAGGCACCTCGATTCTCACCAGGAACCTGCCATGCTTCATCCCCGCATGGAAGTGCCCCTGTACATCGTGCAGCAGGCTCAACCGGTCGCGCACGTTATCCAGGGCCATGCCGTGCCCTTTGGCCTGCGCCAACGCGGCGGACCCACCCGGCACGGTGTTGCTGACCTTGATCACGACCGTGTCGCCACGCCGCTCGGTGGAAATCTTCACGTCGGCGCCAGCGGGGCTGGGCTCAACCCCGTGCATGACGGCGTTTTCCACCAGTGGTTGCAGTAGCAAGGGCGGCATTCGCGCCTGATCGGCCGCCGGGTCGAGTTCCCAACTCAGCCGCAGTCGATCGCCAAAACGCACCTGTTCGATCGCCAGATAGCGCTGCGCCAACGTCACCTCTTGTGCCAGCGTGACGGCCTCCCCCGCATCGGCCAGGGCGTGGCGAAACAGGTCACTCAGGTCTTCCAGCAAGGCCTCCGCGCGAGCGGGTTCGGCGCGCACCAGAGCAATGGCGCTGTTGAGCGTGTTGAACAGGAAATGGGGGCGGATGCGGGCCTGCAACTCGCTCAGCCGCGCCGCCGTGGCGGCCGGCGTCGTGCCCTTGGCGCGCAACACCAGTGCGCCCACGAGCGCCCCCGCCAGCAAGGCCCCCATGAGCGCGCTGCCGACCCAGGGCGCGGGCGCCAGCAGCCCGGAGAGTGCCAGCATGGCGCAGCCGTAAATGCCGGCGAGTGCACCCAAGCCGACGCCCGCGGCGTATTGCCACACACGCGGCAACCGGGCCAGTACCTTCTTCATGGCACAGGCCGAGATCAGCCATGCCAGCGTGGCCGGCAACGTGGCTCCCGTCAGGATCGAATAACGCGCCGTCCATTCCGTCAACGACAGTTGCCAGAAGAGCGAACCGACGCCCACCACCACTTGCACCATCAGGACGGCGCGCAACACCGCGCCCACCTGGCAGGTGTCGAATAACAGGCCGCTACTTTGCCAACTTGGCGTCGATTTGCGCCGCCGTTCCTGGAAGGTCGATAGAATTTGGGAATCCTTCATAGCATCCATGGGGTCCAGCCGGGGATCACAAGATGGCCAGCATCTCCGGAACCCGCTCTCAAAACCCGATTATTGCCTCCCGATGTCCCACAATCAATTCGACAAGAAATCCGAGGCGTGGTCCGCGCTGTTTTCCGAGCCGATGAGCGAGCTGGTGAAGCGCTACACCGCCAGCGTTTCTTTTGACCAACGCCTCTGGCAGGCCGACATCGCTGGATCGCTGGCGCACGCCGAGATGCTGCAGGCGCAGGACATCATCAGCAGCACTGATCTTGCCGACATCCAGAAGGGCCTGGCCCAGGTCACGGTCGAGATTGAGTCAGGTGTGTTCGAGTGGAAGCTTGATCTGGAGGACGTGCATCTGAACATCGAGGCACGCCTGACACAGTTGGTCGGCGATGCGGGCAAACGCCTGCACACGGGGCGCAGCCGCAACGATCAGGTGGCCACCGATGTGCGACTGTGGCTTCGAGGTGAAATCGACCTCGTCATCGAACTGCTGGCGCAATTGCAGAAATCGCTTGTGGACACAGCCGAGAAACACGTCGACGTGATCCTGCCTGGCTTCACCCATTTGCAGGTGGCGCAACCCGTCAGCTTTGGACATCACCTGCTGGCCTACGTGGAAATGTTCGCGCGCGACAGTGAGCGCCTGGCCGATGTGCGCCGTCGCACGAACCATCTGCCGCTGGGCGCCGCCGCACTGGCTGGCACGAGTTATCCACTGGACCGCGAGCGCGTGGCGCGCAGCCTGGGTATGGTCGATGCCCAGGGTCGGGCCTGCGTGTGCCAGAACAGTCTGGACGCGGTGAGCGACCGCGATTTCGCGATCGAGTTCGGTGCCGCGGCGTCCATCTGCATGGTGCACATCAGCCGCCTCAGCGAAGAACTGATCCTGTGGATGAGCCAGAACTTCGGCTTCATCAAGATAGCCGACCGCTTTACCACCGGCAGTTCCATCATGCCGCAGAAAAAGAATCCCGACGTGCCTGAACTGGCCCGCGGCAAGACCGGCCGCGTGGTGGGACATCTGATGGGCCTGCTCACTCTCATGAAGGGCCAGCCTCTGGCCTACAACAAGGACAATCAGGAAGACAAGGAGCCGCTGTTCGACACCGTGGACACGCTCAAGGACACGCTCAGGATTTTTTCCGAGATGGTCGGCGGACAAGTCAATCCCGCCACCGGTCAGAAGGAAGGCGGTATCAGCGTCAATCCCGATGCCATGGAACGCGCCGCGCTCAAAGGCTATGCCACGGCCACGGATCTGGCGGACTACCTGGTAAAGAAAGGCCTGCCGTTTCGCGATGCGCACGAAACCGTGGCGCGCGCGGTAAAGGCGGCGATCTCGCACGGCGTGGACCTGTCGGAGTTGCCACTTGCGGTAATGCAGCAGTTCAACGCGCAGATTGAAAAGGACGTGTACCACGTCTTGAGTCTGCGCGGCTCACTCAATGAGCGCAATATTCTGGGGGGCACGGCCCCGGCGCAGGTACGCGCACAGATTCAACGGCACAAAACCCGACTGGGCTGAGTCCGACCCCCATGGACAAGAACACGCCAACGCTGGAAGACTACTTTGATGTAGCTCCGGTTTCTCTGTGGCTGGAGGACTACAGCGGGTTGAAGCGGCTGTTCGACCAGTGGCGCGCGCAGGGAATCGCCGACCTGGCCGCGTTTCTGCGCTCCCATCCGGAGCAAGTCGTGTGCTGCTGGGATGCGGTCAAAGTGCTGCGCGTGAATCCGGCCACGCTCACTTTGCTAGGCGCATCCAGCCTGCCAGAGTTGCTGGAAGGATTGGATAACGTCTTGTACCAGGGCGACCGTGATACCTCTTTCGACTCGCTGGTGGCGCTGTGGAACCTGGTGGCCGGGCAGCGCAGTATCCAGGTGCAGTCGGTGATCCACACACTTGGCGGGCACAGAATTGACGTGTCCGTGCAAGCCACCTTGATGCCCAGCGCTGAAGTCAGCTGGGCTCGGGTTTTGACCCTGGTCGTGGATGTGTCCGAGCAGCGCGCTCGTGAACAGCAGTTGCAGCAGATCACGATGCAGATACCGGGTGTGGTGTTCCGGCTGCACATTGCACCTGACGGCACCCGCAAATACCTGTTCGTAAGCGGCGGCGTGCGCGAGCTCTTTGGTGTGTCGCCCGAACAGGTCCTGGCGGACGAGAACTTGCTGTCCTCCATGCTGCATCCCGACGATCATGTGCCCGCGGAGGCGGATATTCGTACCGCGACGGAAGGGCCTCTGCCACTGACCGCCGAATTTCGAATCGTGCGCAGCGATGGAAGCATCAAGTGGGGACGCATGACGTCCGTGACGGCCGTCAACGATGAAACCGGCGTGGTGCGCAACGGCGTCATCATTGACATCACGGCGCGCCGGGAAGCTGAAGCCGAATTGCGGGAAAACGAAGAGCGTTGGAAATTGGCTCTGGCCAGCACAGCCGACGGAGTGTGGGAATGGGACGTCTCCGTTGGATGGAAGGTGTTCTCATCAGCACACGCGGGACGCTTCGGCTACGACGAGGACGAGTTCCGGCAATTGGGTGCCCGCTTTGACGAGCTGATCCACCCAGACGACAAGGCCCAGCGCCAGCGCGACCGCCAGGCGCTCACGGCAGGCTTGGTGAGCACCTACTCGAACGAGCAACGACTGCTCTGCAAGGACGCAAGCTGGGCCTGGATTCAGAGTCGCGGCATGGTCGTGAGCCGCGACGACCAGGGCAAACCCTTGCGCATCATCGGCACCTATACCGACATCAGTGAACGCAAACGCTCCGAGTCGCTGATCTGGCAGCAAGCCAACTTCGACTCGCTCACAGGCCTGCCGAATCGGCGCATGTTGCGTGACCGGTTGGAGCAGGACATCATGAAGGGACGGCGCGACGGCTCCCAATTGGCGCTGCTGTTCATCGACCTGGATCACTTCAAGGAAGTCAACGACACCCTGGGCCACGATTTTGGCGACCAATTACTGATCGAGGCCGCACGGCGCATCCGCGAGTGCGTACGCGAGGCGGATACGGTCGCGCGCATGGGCGGCGACGAATTCACGGTGCTGGTCTCCGAGTTACACGATACCAATCAGCTCGAACGCGTTTTGCAAACCATGCTGCACTCCCTGGCGAAGGCGTTTCAGCTTGGGCAGGAACAGGTCTTTATCTCCGCCAGCATCGGCATCACCATGTATCCGCAGGATGCCACCGAGGTGGAAACCCTGTTCAAGAACGCCGACCAGGCAATGTACGCAGCCAAGGGCGCAGGGCGCAACCGCTTCAGCTTCTTTACGCCCGCGCTGCAGGAAACCGCGCAACACAGGCTGCGGCTCGCCAACGACTTGCGCCTGGCACTGAGCCTGGGTCAGTTCAGCGTGCATTACCAGCCGATCGTGGAACTCGCCAGCGGCGCCGTGCACAAGGCCGAAGCCCTGTTGCGCTGGAAACATCCGACACGGGGCTTCGTGAGTCCGGCTGAATTCATCCCGGTTGCGGAGTCCACGGGTCTGATTGTGGACATCGGCGAATGGGTGTTCCAGCAGGCTGCGCGTCAGGTTCAAAAATGGCGCGCATCGCATGGCGCGCAGTTCCAGATCAGCGTGAACCGTTCCCCCGTCCAGTTTCAAAGCGGCGCGCAACAGACACCGCCTTGGAGCATGCAGTTGCTCGCGATGGGTCTTCCTGGTGATGCCCTGGTCGTGGAGATCACCGAGGGCCTGTTGCTGGATGCCACGGCAAAAATCACTGAGCAGTTGCTGGCTTTGAGTGACTGCGGTATTCAGGTGTCGCTGGACGACTTCGGCACCGGATATTCATCGCTGTCATATCTTCAGCGCTACGACATCGATTACCTCAAGATCGATCAGTCCTTCGTGCGTGACCTGATTCCGAAATCGACCGATATGGCGCTGTGCAAGGCCATTATCGTGATGGCACACGAATTGGGAATGAAGGTGGTGGCCGAGGGCGTGGAGACGGCGTCCCAACGCGATCTGCTGTTGGCCGCGGGCTGCGACTACGCTCAGGGCTATCTGTTCGCGCGCCCGATGCCGGCGGCCGAATTCGATGCCTACCTGGAGCGTCAGGCGAAGCGCGTTGTTGCTGCCTGAATCGGATCAACCGCATCGTTCGCGCCGCTGTGCAGACATTTTCTTTCGCCACTTCACGCTGGATTCACGTCAATCGGAGACACCCATGAGCGTCATCACCCACATTGAAGATCTGCGCGTGCTTGCGCAAAAGCGCGTCCCGCGCATGTTCTACGACTACGCCGATTCCGGTTCCTGGACCGAAGGCACCTATCGCGCCAACGAAAGTGATTTTGCTGCCATCAAATTTCGTCAGCGCGTCGCCATCAACATGGACAATCGCAGCACACGCACCACCATGGTTGGGCAGGACGTGGCCATGCCGGTGGCACTGGCACCGGTCGGCTCCATCGGCATGCAGCATGCCGATGGGGAAATCCTGGCCGCGCGCGCTGCGGCGAAGTTCGGCGTCCCGTTCACGCTCTCGACCATGAGCATCTGCTCGATCGAAGACTTGGTGGCCAACACCACCCAGCCGTTCTGGTTCCAGCTCTACGTGATGCGCGACCGCGCCTTCATCGAACGC
>CAILAY010000130.1 GCA_903832285.1 uncultured beta proteobacterium
GCCTTAAAAAGTAGATCTTGCGCGCATCCGGCGTCTTGAGATCGGGTACGCCATCTACCAGCGCCGCGAGACTTGGCGGGTATCCCGAGGAGTCCACGGCCTTGGCGATGCGGCCTTCGTTCACGGCCTTTCGGTAGGCATCAATGGCACCACGAATTTCGCGTAGCGACTGGCGCAACTCGCGCTCCTTCAATCGGATCTCTCCGAACTGGATGAACGGTATGGCAGCACTCGCCAGCACACCAACTATCGCCACCACCACCACCATTTCGATCAGGGTAAAGCCGCCAGTTTTTGATTTTCGAATCAAGGCTTTGTGCATCACTGAACAGACGTCGTGGTATCAGGCATTGTAAAGATCGCTGGCTGCGCCAGTAGCCAAAATGGAACCGTGGGCGCGCCATTGTATGACTACAATCCATCCACCTGAAGGCAGGCATATGCTCAGTTTTCCTGGCCCCTTGCACTTAAACCCCTCAGCATGAATCGATCCCTACTCCAGATATTGGTTGGCGCTAGTTGTCTTGGAATTTTCCATCCGGGTTGGGCACAAGACAACCCGGTCGACGTCAAGTCGGTGAAGCCCGCTGCGACGGTCGTCACGCTGCCTCCCGGCGTGACTGAGGAAATGTTGGCACCGCCACCGGTTCCTGCCTTCATGCTGAAGAAGCCGGCCAAACCCCTGACCATGGACGAGATGGTGCAGCAAGCGCGCGAGGCCGAACAGAAGATCGGCGTCAACAGCCCCGCTGCCAATGACCCAGCGCCAAAGGCGTCCAGCCCAAACAAAGCGCCGTGAACATCTTCTCGGCAAGCATGATGATTGATTGCGAAATATTGCCGCAGGGTGCATTGCCTCCAGATGGTGCCGCGGCGTGGATCACTCCATGACGCAAGACACCACGGGCTTGGGTCGCTTCCGGGTTCGGATATTTTCCCATGATGGTGGTTTCAAGGACGCTGACCAGGCGGCATCGAGCGTGGAGCAATTGCGCCTCGATCTGGAGGCAAAGGGCATCACGTTGATCTCGGCCGAGGCTATCGTTGACAGCGCCAAGCAGCGCTCGTCAGGGCGGTTTTCGCTGCTGATATTTTGCCAGCAACTGCTCTCGCTGCTCGAAGCCGGTCTGCAGTTGGTGGAGGCCATCGATACTCTGACCAAAAAGGAGCAGGGCCCGAGTCAACAGAAGATCCTGCTGCAGATCCAGGCTGGTCTGCGCTCCGGCCTGTCGTTCTCGCAAGCCTTGGCGCCGTTTCCAAAAATATTTTCACCGCTGTTCCAGGCCACGATTGAAGCGAGTGAACAAACCGGTGGCGTGGCGGACGCGCTCAAGCGTTTTGTGACGTTTGAGTCCCGCTTTCAGGCGCTGCGAAGCCGGGTCATCGGGGCACTGATATACCCCGCATTGCTGATGTCGCTGGCCGGTTTGGTTGTGGCATTTCTGCTGGGCTATGTGGTACCGCGGTTCAGTGTATTTTTTGTTGACCGGCTCGCGGACATGCCCTTTATGTCGGCCGTCGTGATCCGCCTTGGGCTGGCCATCGAAGCGCACCCGATGGGCGCCCTACTTCTGACCCTGGGCATTTTGGGGGCATTGGGACTCACATTTGCGCAGGCGGCTGCGCGCCAATGGCTGATAGCGACTGCGTCGCGCTTGCCCTGGCTGGGCGAGCGCATACGCGGCTATGAACTGGTTCGGATTTACCGTTCACTGGGCATGCTGCTACGCGGTGGCATACCGGCCGTGCGTTCGCTGCAGATGATTTCGGGACTGGCGCCGATGCACTCACGCTCGGGCATTGCGCGGGTCATCACCGCAGTCAGCGAGGGATCACCAATCTCGGTGGCGCTGGAGCGTGAAGGATTCACCACGGTCGTGAGCGAACGCCTGCTTGCTGTGGGAGAGCGCTCCGGACAGATGGGAGACATGCTCGAACGCGCTGCCGATTTTCTCGACGACGAACTCGGTCGTTCGGTCGATCGCGCGGTTCGCCTGATGGAGCCCATCATGATGGTCGTTATCGGCGGGCTCATCGGCGGCATCGTCATGCTCATGTACCTGCCCATATTCGAATTGGCCAACACCGTTGGCTGACGCGCCACCAGGGCTGCGCGACGGTTGACAATCAATTTTCTTTCGGCGACTTATGAAAACATATTTCCTCACTTGCGCGACCGCGCTTCTGACATCTGTTTCACAAGCACAGGTCGTTCCCGTTGACCTCAATGGCGATGGAACTTTCTCCGCTTTTCTGGATGCCAGGACGGGCCTGCTCTGGAGCAACGACAACGCGATACCCAACAGCAACTTCGCAGATGCATTGGCCGCTGTCGCGGCTTTGACAACAGAAGGCGTAACAATCTGGCGGCTGCCGACCATGAACGAATTCCAGAGCCTCGCTGCAACGCAGGGCACCATTTCGGGATCGATGTCTATCACCCCCTTTGCCAATGCCCACGCTGCTTCCTACTGGACCACCGACATAGATCAAGTGAATGTCGGCAAGCGGTTGGCGTTCATCCCCAGCACACCAACCGTTCAGAGCCTGAGTTACTTTGAGACGACCGTCCTCGATGGCGTCTGGGCCGTCAGTCCTTATGCCCCGTCATCGCTGAGTTTGCTTGTCGGCTGGAACCTGCGTGGCAACAGTCGCACCACGTCGATAGACGTGGCAACCACCTTTGGCGACGCCACCCGGATCACCACCGTCTGGAAGTGGAACAAGGTCGCTGGCAAGTGGGCTTTCCATGCACCCTCCATGGCCAGCGCCACTTTGGCGAGCTACGCCCAAAGCAAGGGATACGATGTATTGACCAGCATCGATCCCAAAGAGGGCTTCTGGGTCAATGCCTTGACCGCGACCACCCTGGCCCGCCCGGTCGACACGGGTGCCATCCTTGCCGAATCCGACCTGCAACCCGGCTGGAATCTCATGAGCAGCGCTGACAACCTGACACCCTCGCAATTGAATCAGGGATTGCGTAACAGTCTCAGCGCAGTCAAGAACGCCATCGTCACCACATGGACATGGGATGCGCAGGCGGCAAAATGGAAGTTCTACGCGCCATCGCTGGACCTCAAGGCCGGTACTGCGTTGCCTGACTATCTAACCAGCAAGGGCTATCTGCCATTTGCTGCGGCCCTTTCCACCAGCGACGGATTCTGGGTGAACGTCGGTGCGGCAACACCGATGCCGGTGCTTCCCACTTCGTATGAAAACAAAAATAGCATACAGCTCGATGTTCCCAAGCTACCGCAGATCTGGGACATTCCTGGTGTGACACTCGAAACTGGCGAGCAAAATATCGGCGAACGTGCTCTGGCCTTCGCTGACTTTTTGCAGGATGGCACTTATAGCGCGATCGCCACCACCACCTTTTACAAGGGCGCATTTCCAGGTTCCAATCCAGGGCAGTGGCCCGATTCACCCGCGAAAATCTACTTGCTTCGTCAGGATGCCAGCGGCACCTGGAGCGACGTGACGGCTCAGCTGATCAAGAATCCGAGCGAGCGATACATCTGCGTCAGTCCAGGCTTCATCGAGATTGCCGATTTGAACAATGACGGCAAGCCTGACGCGATGGTGAGTTGCACGGGTCCGGACTTCACCATCAACGGTGTCTTTAACGACCTCTCAGAGCAGTACGTGATATTGAGCCAACCCGACGGTAGCTACAAAGTGAATAGGTTGCCGATTGGTACGATCTACGCTCATCAAGTCACGCTCGCCGATATTGACGGTGACGGCAATGTGGATGTGCTGTCGGTCGACCCCGGCCACTTTCATACGCCGATCGTGCTGTGGGGCAAAGGCGACGGGACTTTCACACTGGACACCACTCGATTTCCGTCCGACATGCTGAACAAGGCGATTTACGGAATTCACGCCATTCCCGTCGACGGAAAAATCAATGTCGTTGTATCGGGAAATCCACCGGGATCGGTAGCCGCCACCCCTGGTTATGACCCCGCCCTGGATCCATCGTTTTATGGCACCAAGGTGCTGCAATACGTAAACGGTTCGTTCCAATATGTGGCTGACTTAACCGGCGGCATTCCTCCGGTTTCAAGCACAGGCCGCAGCTATGCACTTGCGCTTGATGCGATTTACATGAATGGCTTCTACTACTTCCTTCGCGTCAACAACGACTACACGGGCAGCGCCATCATCAAAACAGGCGCTGCCTCGGGCGCCAGCACCATCCTCACCGAAGTGGTTCGAGGCAACAATTCAGACACCAGCGGCATTTTGAGGCTGACCAGTCAGAACACCTTTGTTTCGCAAATGGGCGACTGCGGAGCTGGATCACTGAATGTGGCAGACTATTTTCACTATCAGTGCAGCTTCAGCGTCCCGCTGCAGTAGACCTGCCGCGAGTGTCGCGCTCCACTATTCAAGGCCGATTAACCCAGAACCCCACCCCATTGCCGAGCGTCTTGTTGTACGCTGCGAAATCGAGGTAGCCCTTGCTGGCGATGTAGTTCGTCAACCCGTTGCTGGCGTCCAGACTTGGCGCATAGAAATACCAGCTTGCCTGAGCATTGTCCCAGGCCCAGAGCGTGGTCAGGTTAATGGGAACCACGCCAGGCGAAGGTGGCACAGCGCTTAATGATCGGTTGAAGGCGGGGGGCGACAGGTTATTGCCTGTGGCCACCAGATTCCATCCCGTCAATATATTCCCTTCCGGCAAGGCAAAAGTGATGCCTGTGGGTACGACTACCGTCCCCGCCACCTTGGCATTTACCCAATAGCCTTCGCCAGGATTGATCACGCTCAGCACACCGTAGCCTTTGCCTGCCGCATAGGTCTGCAAATCTGCGCTGGCCAATGAAGGGGTATAGAACTGCCACGTCCCGCTGGGGGTGTCCCACTTCCACACGGTGGTCACCACTGCCGTGTTGCCGAACGCTGAGGCGACCGCAACAGTCTGGCTCCAACTGTTACCCATCAGGTTCCAGCCGCCCAACAGATTGACGGGACCTGTTATTGTCGACACGAAAGTTGCTGTGACACTCGTGGCGGCGTCCATGGCCACGACACAACTGCCAGCGCCACTGCAAGCGCCGCCCCAGCCTGTGAAGACGCTGCCGGCATTGGGTGTCGCAGTGAGGGTTACAGAGCTAACACCGTAAAGACTGAAGTTGCAGTTGCTGCTGCAATTGATATCGGTGCCGGTTACAACGCCACCGCCCGACACAACCAAACTCAAGCCGAAATCGTTCAAGTTTGTATACAGGTTCAGGAAGCCTTGACCGCCCGGGCCCTGTACGGAGACAGTGCCACTAAGAAGTGGATCACCCGTTCCCAACTCGCCTATATCGTTCACGCCCCAGCACTTCATCGTGCCGTCACTGAGCACGGCGCAGGTTTGGTACAGGAAGGACGAGACGGAAACGGCATTGCTGATACCAACGACGGTAACCGGCGTTGTGCTACCGGTGGTCGTGCCATTTCCAAGCTGGCCCTGACTGTTGTCGCCCCAGCACTGAACCGAACCGCTACTGAGCACTGCGCAACTCTGGTTATAGCCTGCCGATACGGCTATTGGAGTTCCGCTGAGGCCTACGCTAACCGGACTTGGCCTGCTGGTAGTGGTGCCATCTCCCAACTGGCCGCTGCCGTTACTTCCCCAGCACTGAACCACCCCCGAACTTAGCAAAGCGCATGAGTGAAGTGAGCTTGCCGATACCATTTTGGCCGGACCATTCGTATTGGCAGTCACCGGCGATGTGCTGTTAGTGAAGCTGGCATTGCCCAATTGCCCCGAGGTATTTTCTCCCCAGCACCAGACCGTTCCGTCGGAGCGTATTGCACAGGTATGCCTGCCTGGACCGCCGCCTGAGAGCGCGATGGCGTCATTGATGCTGCTGACCGTCACCGGGTTTGCACTGCTGATCGTCGTGCCGTTTCCCAGTTGACCGTAGGAGTTGTTCCCCCAGCATTTGATAGAGCTGTCGGCTAGCAGAGCGCAATTGTGATTTCGCCCGGAAGCCACTGCGACCGCATTGGTGAAGCCGCCGACGGTTACAGGCGCTCTGAACATCGTAGCGATGCTTCTACTAACGCCCATCTGTCCAGAAAGATTGTTGCCCCAACACTGAACCAATCCGCTGCCAAGCAGGGCGCAGCTATGCGCATTGGCGGATGAAATTGCGATCGCGTTGCCTATCGCGCTGACCACCACCGGGCTTGGGCTGCTGAACAAACTGCCATTGCCTAACTCGCCGAAGGCATTGCTGCCCCAGCACTCGATGGTGCCATTGTTAAGTAGGGCGCAGCTGTGAAGAGTGCCGGTTGATGCCGATGTGGCACTATTGATGGAATTCACAGTGACAGGAGCCGGGTTGAGAGTAACGCTGCCATCGCCTAGTTGGCCGTGATCTCTGCTCCCCCAACATTGAATGGTGCCACTGATCAGCACTACACAACTGGTATCCCGCCCTGTTGACAATGAAGTTGCGCTACCAATGCCACTGACGGTAACCGCGGCTACGCCGGTGGAACTGCTATCCCCCAACTGACTTGCACTATTGAGTCCCCAGCACTTGACCGAACTGTCATTGAGCAAGACACACGAATGGTATTGTCCCGAAGTAACAACTGTGGCCGTGCTGATGCCGGGTACGGCCAAGGGGACGGCGCTCGTCGTGTAGGTGCCATTTCCCAATTCCGCGTTGTTGTCCGCCCCCCAACACTGTACGCTGCCGTCGCTAAGCGCCGCGCAACTTTGGGCGGAGCCCGTAGATATGGAAACAGCGTTGCTAATTCCAGTCACCGTAACTGGCGTTGTGCTGCTCGTGAAGCTGCCATCACCAAGTTCTCCGGAAGTGTTGAGTCCCCAGCATTGAATCGAACCGGTGCTCAGTAGCGCGCAACCGTGGTGCCACTCCGTGCTGGCAACGGCAACAGCGTTGTTGATGCCACTTACGGCAACCGGGACTGAGCTGCCAGTTGTTGTGCCATTGCCAAGTTGGCCAACGCCATTGTTTCCCCAGCACTGGACTACGCCGCCGCTGATAACCGCGCAAGTCCGCGCATTTCCGACGGAGATGGCGACCGCATTGTTGATGGAACTCACCGCTACTGGACTCGTCCTGCTGGTAGTGGTGCCATCGCCCAACTGGCCATTGCCATTATTTCCCCAGCACTCAACTACGCCGCTGCTGAGAAGCGCGCAAGCATGGTCATTCGCGGCAGACACTGAAATTGCGTTGGTAATGCCACTGACAGTTACCGGGGCCAGGCTATTGATTGTCGTGCCGTTGCCAAGCTGCCCGAAACTGTTGTCACCCCAACACTGCACCAGACCATTGCCATTCAATGCACAAGTGGTAATTCCCCCGGCTGCCACCATCGGTGTTGTCGCCCCCGCCGGGGTAGCGAATGACATCATGCCAAGAAATAGCCATGACACAACTATTCGTGCATTGATCTTGTTCATAGGGTTGACAACCTTCGCAGTAATTGATTCAAGGCGACACAAGAAAAAGCTCTTTTTGAGATGAACTCAAGGCTGAGACATTTCCCCAACAAGGCGGCAGCAGGACAATCGTCCCTAGTAGAACCGTGCCATCGCGGCAAGGGCCGTATCCAAAACATCAAATTCAGTTTGAGCTTACGCCTAAATCCTATGAACGTATACCACCACTTTGGGGAGGCATCGGGTCAAATAGACCGTTTGGCTCGTATGTCAACGCCAAGGGCCGTTCACCCAGTGACGCCACTGCTGCCCACGATGTTCATGCTGAGTGCCACGATGGCGGAATCTGCAGGCGATGCACTAGCGTATCAAGTCCATGCCAACTGACCCACGGACATGTTCGCGAATTTTCGTAAACGCTAACGCCTATTCTCCCAAAGCGGCAGAGGATTTCATGTCAACGCCAGCGCTGGATGAAGTTGGCAACAACGACTGCTCTACCCATTGCTGCATGCCGGGCTCGCCAAAACAGTCTTAAGTCCGAGCGGCCACGGTGAATACCGACGCCCTGTTCGCCATTTTTTTGGTTTGTTGAAAATCATATTCCATCAACTGTGTCCCAACGTTGTCACATCAGGACGTCGTACGTCAATGATTTACTTGCGGAATTTTGTGTTTGAGTCTGGTCTCGATTTGAACGTCGATAGTCAGACTGTGAGCATTTTGCGGGCTTTCGCCCCAATCTGCCATGCGCCAAGGCAAGCTCGTTTTTGCGCAACTCATGCTCTATCTGCCACTGAGCACGTTTCGCCGCTGTGTGGCCCACCGTCGAGGTGAGCACTAGGTCAAGGACGTCCCGTGCCTGGACCAGTTCTTGGCGATGGCCTTCGCCCAATTGACGTACCGAGAGTCGCTGCGCGGCATCGAGGTCAACTTGCGAGTGCAAGCGCGTCGGCTGTACCACATGGGGTCTCGCTGTCAAACGATTTCGAGCAATACGCTGGCCCATGCGAACGCCACGCGACCGTGGAAGATCTATGCGGACTTCAGGGTGCGGTGGAGGGTGCGGCGGTGCAGGTTGTGGCGGTGGCGGATGCGGCTACCGTCTAAATCGCCGCCCCCGCGAGGAAAAGTGTGGAAGCCCACACTGGCACCCCGACCTCAATTCGATTTCAATTGTCCATAGCGGAACACATACGTACTTGTACGTAGATCGTCAATGCAAAGACGCAGATGTAGAGAGCGCTGGCGGGAACGACACTGGCTTGGACGGAATACACCGTCATGGCACAAGGGCTCGGAAGCAAAATGGAGACAACTCATGGAAATGCTGATCGGATTTTTCTTCGTGACGTTGGTGCTGATTGGCACCCTCGCCATCGTGCCGCCCAAGTCAACCTGGATTCTTGGAGTTGTTCTGTTCATCCCAATAGCGTCCCATGCCAATGCGTTCAAATGTACGGACAGCGCGGGCAAGCTGACGTTTTCCGATACGCCCTGCCCAACCAATGCCGTCAAGGGAGAAAAAATCATGGGACGCGGCGCCGGCTTTAACCCCTTGTCGCCTGAAGAAAAAGTCGAGCTTAGAACGGTCATGCTTTTGACATGCCCGGTTCGGCGAAGCTTTTGCGAATGCATCGCCGACACCATGGCTGATACTCTGACCTACGAAGAGGCGATGCAGACCAACAATAACCGCGGGCTATTGCCGGCGAGCGCGCAGGCGAAGGCCGAAAGCGCGGGCAGGTCGTGCGCTGCAAAGGGCATGAACCAGTGAAGGCTGATCTCTATCAGATATTGGACATTGGTCATGACGCGAGCCACGAGACGATCGTCCAGTTGTGCGAACAATGCTTGGTTGCAACTCCAGACCACAACACGCGGGTTGCCCTGCGGCACGCCAGGGACGTGTTGTGCAATCCTGTATCTCGAGCGGCCTACGACGCGAGATTGCGCGCGCAACGCGTAGTCCATCGTGTTGCCTTGCCCAGAGAAGCGCCTGAGGGCATCGGTGGCATCAACAAGAAATTGGTCGGATGGGGGATCTTCGTGTGCGCATTCCTGTTGCTGGGATGGGGCTATGCAAAGAAAACAGGCTATGAATTGCCACCGACGAAACCAGTCGTTCAAGTCAGACAAGTCGAGCCAGTGCAGGTTCTGCGTGTCAAAAACGCTCCTTCTGCCGCCGCGGTCGGGGCTGGCCCCGAGTCGGTTTACGCCGCGGCGGCACCGAGTGTGACACTGGTTTTGTCGCTGAATGCCAATGGGCAGACCTTGGCCAGCGGCAGCGGCATTGTCATCGGTCTGCAACGTGTCATAACCAATTGCCATGTCATTCAAATGGCAGCAAACGTGATAGTCAGGTACGCCAACACCGACTATGAGGCTACCGCGGGAACGTCCGACACACACTATGACCTGTGCGTGCTGGAGGTGTCCAATCTGAACGCGCCCGAGGTGGCTCGTGGTCGCGCACAGGACCTGCGCGTAGGCCAGAAGGTGTATGCCATCGGTGCGCCGCAGGGGTTGGACGGCACGCTGAGCGAGGGTCTGATATCCGCGCTTCGCGAAACACCTGACCACGATGGATTCGTGATCCAAACGTCGGCACCCATCTCGCCCGGGTCGTCCGGAGGAGGCCTGTTCGACAGCGATGGTCGACTCATCGGAATTACGCCCTTTCAAGCCAGGTCCGGCCAAAACCTGAACTTCGCGGTTCCGGTCGACTGGCTGGACAGCATGCAAACACGCTAAACAGAGCTTCTGCTTAATGAATTTGTTTAAATTTGCGAGACTACTTTTGCGAGCTATCCAATCCTGCTCTCGAAGACAGCACCCCTCCCCAGTAAATTTCTGTTCTCTGAAACACCCTTGTCTGCGGGACATATTGGTGGTCCATTCCGAGTCCACGCTATATGCCGTTGGAGCAGAAATCCAAGCCATTCAGGGGCAGGTAAAAATTGCGGCGATCCTCATCCTCTCCACCAATGAAATCAAGGACTTCGCTGAAGTCCTTTTTTTTGTGCGACGGGCCGGGATTCCATTCAGCGCCGGCGCCGCAGTATGTCATGTTGGTTGTAACATCGCCGGTTCCGATGAACGTGCCATGAAGTCTGTAAGAATCTTCAAGGAAATGCGTATTGTCGGCGGCCGGGCATGACGCGCGACCACCACCGGCATCCAACTGACCTCTTTCAACAAGGAAATTGAAATCATGACAAAACGATGGATCCTCCGGCTGGCAGGCACACTGGTGGCGGCCGCATTGATGGCCAGTTGCGGTGGCGGTGGCGGTGGCGGTGGCGGTGGCGGTGGCGGCGGCGGTGGTGGTGGTGGTGGCGGCACCGGGTTCGGCAGTCTCCCTGCCGCGTCCACCTTGGCGGCGTTGTGTGTGGCACCGCGCAGCGGTAACGATCCGTACTCAGGCGCGGCCTACCCGGATCGTCAGGGAAGCTTGTTGGACGAACAGAACTGGCTGGCGTCGTGGACCAATGACCTGTACCTCTGGTACAGCGAAGTGCCTTACCCCAACCCTGCGAGCTACACCGATACGCTCACCTACTTCAATGCGCTCAAGACGCCCCTGCTGAGCCCTAGTGGTGCCGCCAAGGACAAGTTTCACTTCACCTATCCCACCGCAACCTGGGAGGCGCTGGCAACCGGCAGCGCGCAGGCAGGTTACGGGTTCACGTTGTCATGGCTTAGCACTACCCGTGCACCACGCAATGCGGTGTTCGCATACACCGATCCGGGCACACCCGCCGCAATCATCAGCCCAGCGCTGCGCGGCGCCAAGCTGATGACGGTTGACGGCTATGATTTTGTGAATGACAGCACACAGATCGGCGTCAATGCCCTCAACGCCGGCTTGTTTCCTGCGACAGCGGGTGAGACGCACACATTCGTGGTGCTGGATCCGGGTGCGACCCAGACCCGAAGCTTCACCCTGGTATCAGCCGACGTCGCTTCGGTTCCGGTGCAAAACGTCGGCACTCTGGCAGGTGGCGCCGTGGGTTACATGCTGTTTAACGATCATCTTGCAACCGCTGAGCCGGCTTTGATCAGCGCGGTGACGCAACTCAAGACGGCCGGTGTGTCCGACCTCGTACTCGACATCCGCTACAACGGAGGGGGCTATCTGGACATTGCAAGTGAACTTGCCTACATGGTCGCCGGGCCAACGCAGACCTCGGGTAAGACGTTTGAACTGATGGCCTTCAATGACAAACATAGGACCATCGATCCGGTCGCCAGGACACCCATTGCGCCGACGCCGTTCTGGTCAACGGCGCGTGGATTTCCTGGGAGCAGCACCCCAGCGGGCACCGTGCTCCCTCACCTCGACCTCACCCGCGTTTTTGTACTCACAGGGCCGGACACCTGCTCCGCCAGCGAGTCGGTGATGAACAGCTTGCGCGGAGCCGGTGTACAGGTGATCCAGATCGGCTCCACCACCTGTGGCAAACCCTACGGCTTCTATCCACAAGACAACTGCGGCACAACCTATTTCTCGATCGAGTTCAAGGGTGTAAACAATGCTGGCTTCGGCGACTACTCCGACGGATTTGCTCCAGCCAACAGTAGCGCTGCGGCAACGTTGGCAGCCGGCGCCGTTGTGCCAGGCTGCTCGGTCGGCGACGACTTCACGCATACGCTGGGGGATCCGGCGGAGGCCCGTCTGGCGGCGGCGCTGCAATACCGGACCAATGGCGGCACCTGCCCAACCGCCACTGGCATTGGATCAGCACGCCAATTGAAATCCCTTACCGTAACTGATGGCCATTTGTACAAGAATCCATTTTTGTCGAACCGGATTCTGGTGCGGTAACGTAGTCTGAACGGTAACCGAAGCCAGTCATTTCAGGCAGTTCGGCAACCACCACCATTGAAAGAACAGGTGACATGGCTAAAGGAATGATTCTGGCGGCGGGTCAAGGCACCCGCGTGCGGCCGTTGACGCGGGACCTGCCCAAACCGATGGTGCCGATTTTGGGCAAGCCGGTGATGGAGTACCTGATCGAGCATCTGGCGCGCCACGGCATCACCGCGATCATGGTGAACGTGGCCTACCACCATCAAAAGATCGAGGAATATTTTGGCGATGGTCAGCGCTGGGGCGTGCAGATCGGCTATTCCTACGAAGGCGTGCGCGAGCACGGCGACATCCTGCCGCGGCCCATGGGGTCAGCTGGCGGCATGCGGCGCATTCAGGACTTCGGCGGATTCTTTGATGAAACCACACTGGTCTTGTGCGGCGATGCGCTGATCGATCTGGACATCACTGCAGCTTTGGCCGAGCACAAGGCCAAGGGTGCGATTGCCAGCGTGATCGCGCTGGATGTACCGTTGGCCGATGTGCAGAGCTACGGCATCGTTGTGGCCGCAGCCGACGGGCGCATCCAGTCCTTCCAGGAAAAACCCGCCCCGGCCGAAGCCAAGTCCACACTGGCCAGTACGGGTATCTATATCTTTGAACCCGAGGTGCTGACGCTGGTACCACCGGGAAAGGTCTACGACATTGGCTCACAGTTGTTCCCGCAACTGGTCGCGCAAAAACTGCCGTTCTATGCCCAGAGTCGCCCATTCAAATGGATCGATATCGGACGCGTGAGCGACTACTGGTCAGTGCTGCAACGCGTGCTGCGCGGTGAAGTGGATCAGATGAGCATGCCAGGGCGCGAAGTCAGACCTGGCATCTGGGTTGGGCTGAACACCTCGATACCCTGGGACAAGGTCACCATAGAAGGGCCTGTGTACATCGGATCCAACGTGCGCATCGAACCCGGTGCCACCATCACCGGCCCGGCGTGGATTGGTCATGGCAGTCACATCCGCACCGGCGCCAAGGTGGTACGCAGCGTGCTATTTGAATACACCCGCATCGCCGCCGACATGCGCTTTAGTGAAATGATCGTCTCGCCCGACTACTGCGTGGATCGGCACGGTGACACCCTGTACCGCGGTGACGACACCGCCCAATTGCGCTGGGGCGACGCCCGCGCCTAGAGCAGATCAGGGCACGGCGCATCAAGTAAAATCGCGGCTCCCAGGCGGGTGTAGTTCAATGGTAGAACGGCAGCTTCCCAAGCTTCATACGAGGGTTCGATTCCCTTCACCCGCTCCATCGTGAGCCCACCACCTAGGCTCATTGCCGAACGCGATGCGCAGCGGCCGAGCGCAATTTTCCCAAAACATTTAGAATGGTAGCTGAGGGGCTGCACTGGTTTCGACGTGGGTTCGGACGCGGTGTGGTGCATGTCGAGCTGAATGTGCTCGTTAATCAGATTCAAACAAACTAACTGCAAACGACGAACGTTTCGCACTCGCTGCTTAATTGCCAGCGAGCTTTACAACAGCAGGCCGATGGGCTGGGCAAGGGGTGTTTAGCGCAAGTTGAACGCTCCCGGCTGTAAAGATAATTTCATCGGCTGGCTCCGGGCTGGGTACCTTAACCCGGGGCAAGAAAATAGGGTGCTGGCGGCTTGTGTAGCGTGTGACTGCGCGACACAGGTGGCGAGACTCAAATCAGACCACTAAACATGTAGATCTGCCCGAACAAGGCTTGCGGACGCGGGTTCAAATCCCGCCAGCTCCACCATATCCCTCAGACAAAAGCCGCCAGGATTTGAATCTTGGCGGCTTTTTTTTGACGACGAAATTCGGCGATAGTGACGCGAGTGTTGCCAATTCAGAGGTGCCTCTTTTTGTCCCCAGAATGACTAAAGGGTCAGCAGAAACAAGTTCTGCTGACCCTTTTCAATGATGGTCGGTGTGAAAGGATTCGAACCTTCGACCCCTTGCACCCCATGCAAGTGCGCTACCAGGCTGCGCCACACACCGTCAGGGTCGAATTATAACCGGCGCTCAAGCTCCGACTGAGAGCAGATCGCGGATTTCAAAGAGTTCAAGACGGACTTGATACAACTTGTTGGAGACGCTCGGATCGTCATCGTCCAAGGCCGAGTCGCCGAAGTCATCCAGTTGGTTGCCTGAGGCGTCGAAGACATCCACTCCGTCGAGCCTGATCTCGCCGGCCAAGTGTTTGTCGCGCTCACCCTGGATCAATTCCTGCATCTTGTTGCGGGCACCGCTGATGGTGAAGCCCTGGTCGTACAGCAGGTCGCGGATGCGCCGAATCATGAGTACCTCATGGTGCTGATAGTAGCGACGGTTGCCACGCCGCTTCATCGGCCGCAGTTGTGTGAATTCCTGCTCCCAATAACGGAGCACGTGCGGTTTGACGCCGCACAAATCGCCCACCTCACCGATCGTGAAGTAGCGTTTTGCGGGAATGGATGGGAGAGAATTCTCCATTTAAATCAATGCACTACGAATCAAAGCTGCGAGGTTACTCTAAGTCAACCTGCGATGCAAAGCCTGATCGAAGCGCCTTGAAATATTCCGCCAAAGTGTTGTTGCGCGTCCCTTGTAACGATCTGCAACAACCGCTCTCAGTTCTGGATTTGGTCCTTGAGCTTATGACTGGCGTGAAACGTGACCACGCGCCGCGCCTGAATCGGGATCGCCTCGCCGGTGCGAGGGTTGCGGCCAGGGCGAGGAGCCTTGGTTCGGATCTGGAAGTTGCCAAAACCCGAAATCTTCACGTCCACGCCGTCGATCAGGCTGTTCGCCACCAAATCAAAAAACGCGTCGATCATGTCCTTGGATTCACGCTTGTTCAAGCCGATGCGGTCAAATAGCAACTCGGCCAACTGGGCCTTGGTAAGGGCCGGTGTTTCCAGGCTTTCAACGGACAATTCCATGATGTTCCTATGAGTTTGCGGGTAGCTTAACGGAATAGCGACTTTAGCTGCGCAGGCGTGCCCCGAGGCGATTCACCAGTTCGGTCACGACGCCCTTCACGGCCCCTTCGATTTGCGCCTCCGTCAGGGGCTCATCCGCGTTATTGAGGGTGAGGCGTATAGCCAGGCTCTTCTCGCCAGCAGCGAGGCCGCCAGGGGCCTCCGCGCCACCCTTTTGGAACTTGGGCCGGTACACGTCAAACAGTACGGCTTTGCGCAGCACCCCCCCGGTGCTGGTGCCCCAAACACAAGCCATCAGTTCAGCGTGAGTAACCGATTCGCTCACGACCACCGCAATGTCACGCTCCACGGCCTGCTGTTTTGGCACTCCGCCAAAACGTGGCATCGGTCGGCCCAGCACGGCCGCCAGATCGAGTTCAAACATCGCCGGTGCCTGCGCCAGGTCGTATCCTTGGCGCCACTTCGGGTGCAATTCGCCCACATGGCCGATGTTTGTTCCATCCACCGAGACGCTGGCACAGCGCCCCGGATGCATGGCCGGATGGACGGCAGGTTCAAACACCGGGTGCAAGGGTGCCAGCAGCATCTGCACGTCGCCTTTGAGATCGAAAATATCCACGTTCTGCACCGTGCGTCCCCACTGCAGCAGGTCAGTCGGGCCATAGGCCAGGCCTGCCACACGCATGGGCTGGTGGATGCCCGGCACGGTGGTGTCGGACTCTGGCACGGACGCATCGCGCGAAAACACTCGGCCCAACTCGAACACGCGCACGCGCTCGGCCTTGCGGTCGCAGTTGAATTTCAGCACCTGAATCAGCGAGCCCAGGAGCGACGAACGCATCACGCTCATCTGGCTGGCGATCGGATTGATCAGGCGAATTGGTGCGGCGTTCCCCGCCAACTCGCTCTCCCAGCGCTCCTCAACAAAGGCGAAGTTGATGGTCTCCTGATAACCCAGACCGGCCAGCGCGCGGCGCACGGCAAACGGGCTGCGCTGCGACTCGTCACGCACGCGGGGGCTGATGGGCGCCAGCGGCGGTGTCGTCGGCAGGTTGTTATAGCCCACCATGCGCGCCACTTCCTCGATCAGGTCTTCCTCAATCTCCAGGTCGAAACGGTAGGCCGGTGGCGTGACACTGATGACACCTTCCGACTCCGTCAAAGGCAAACCAAGGCGGCGCAGCGCGTTGGCGCATTGCTCCTGCGTCAGGGGCATGCCAATCACCTTGGCGGCGCGCTCCACGCGCAGGTTCACGGGTCTTGCGACCGGCAGATTGACTCTGTGATCGTCCACGGGTCCGCACTCGCCACCGCAGATGTCCAGTATGAGTTGGGTGATGCGCTCGATGTGCTCAACCGTCAGATCGGGATCGACACCGCGTTCGAAGCGGTGCCCCGCGTCGGTGGAAAAATTGAAGCGGCGCGAACGTCCGGCGATGGCCTTGGGCCACCAGAATGCCGCCTCGACATAGACGTTTTGCGTGTCGTCGGACACGGCCGTAGCGTCGCCGCCCATGATGCCGGCGAGCGACTCCACCTGCACGTCGTCGGCGATCACGCCGACTTTTTCGTCCACCGTGACGGTATTGCCGTTGAGCAGTTTGAGCTGTTCGCCCGCCTTGCCCCAGCGCACCACCAGACCGCCGTGGATCTTGTCCAGATCAAAAATGTGTGTGGGCCTGCCAAACTCGAACATGACGTAGTTGGAGATGTCCACCAGCGCGGTTACGCTGCGTTGCCCGCAACGTGCGAGCCGGTCCACCATCCACTGCGGCGTGGGTGCTTTCGGATTCACGTTGCGCACGATGCGCCCGGAGAATCGACCGCACAGATCGCTGGCCTGCACCGTCACTGGCACACGGTCCTGATGGCTCACGGCCGCGGCGGGAAACTGCGGCTGCAACAGCGGCGACCCGGTCAGCGCCGACACTTCGCGCGCCACGCCGTACACACTTAGACAATGCGCCAGATTGGGTGTGAGCTTGAGCGTGAAGAGCTGGTCGTCCAGATTCAGATGTGCGCGGATGTCTTGACCCACGACGGCATCCGCGGCCAGTTCAAGCAGGCCACCGTGCTCTTCAGAAATCTTCAACTCACGCGCCGAGCACAGCATGCCCTGGCTCTCGACGCCGCGCAGTTGTCCCAGTTTGATGGGGAAGGGCTTGCCGTCCTCCCCCGGTGGCAGTTCCGCACCGACCAGTGCGCAGGGCACCTTGATGCCGACGCGGGCATTGGGCGCGCCGCAAACGATGTTGAGCAAGGCACCCTGCCCCACGTCCACCTGGCACACGCGCAGGCGGTCGGCGTTGGGGTGCTGCACGGCCTCCTTGATCTCGCCCACCACAATCTTGGTGAAAGGTGGCGCAACAGGGTGCAACTCTTCCACCTCGAGCCCGGCCATGGTGAGGGTCTCGGCCAGTTGCGCCGTGGACAACGGCGGGTTGCAGAATTCGCGCAGCCAGGATTCAGGAAATTGCATGGTGTTTTCTGGTTATTGGAATTGCGAAAGAAAGCGCACGTCGCCGTCGAAAAACAGGCGCAGATCATTCACGCCGTAACGCAGCATGGTGAGGCGGTCAGCGCCCATGCCGAAGGCAAAACCGATGTACTGCTCGGGGTCGAGGCCGAAATTTTCCACCACGCGGGGATGCACCTGACCGCTGCCTGCGACCTCCAGCCAGCGCCCAGCCAGCGGACCCGACTGAAACTGGATATCGATCTCGGCGCTGGGTTCGGTGAAGGGGAAGTAACTTGGTCGAAACCGCAGTTCCAACTCTTTGGTTTCGAAGAACGTGTGGCAAAAATCGGTGAACACCACCTTCAAATCCTTGAAGCTCACGTTCTGCCCGATCCACAAACCCTCGACCTGATGGAACATGGGCGAATGGGTGGCGTCGCTGTCCACACGGTAGGTACGTCCCGGCGCAATCACGCGAATCTCCGGCATCACCGCGCCGGTGCTCATCTCCGCCTTGTGCTTCTTGACGTGCTGCACGGCGTAGCGGTTCTGCATCGGACTGGTGTGCGTGCGCAGGAGGTTGCCGCCCTCGACATAGAAGGTGTCGTGCATGGCGCGCGCCGGATGATCTTCGGGGAAATTCAGTGCGCCAAAGTTGTACCAGTCGTTCTCGATTTCGGGACCATCGGCCACATCAAAACCCATTGATCCAAAGATCTGTTCGATGCGCTCCATCGACAGCGACACCGGGTGCAGGCTGCCCATGCCGCGCTTGCGCCCGGTAAGCGTGACGTCCAGCGCCTCAGCCTTTAGTTGCTGGTCGAGCTCGGCCTGAGCCAGCGCAGTTCGCCGCTCGGTCAGCGCCGCTTCGATCGCCTGCTTGGCCAGGTTGATGGCGGCGCCGCGCGACTTCTTATCAACCACGCTCAGTGCGGCCATGCCCTTCATCAACTCGGTGATGCGGCCAGTCTTGCCCAGAAACTGCGCCTTGGCATTCTCCAGGTCCGCCGGCGTGGCAGCCTGGCCAAACGCGGCTCTGGCGCTCTCGACGATGGCGTTCAACTCAGTCATCAATCTCTCCCGTAATCAGATTCGGTCGCCCCAACTAAAAAGGGCTAAAGGCTTTGCAAGCCCTTAGCCCTCGTTGTCCGGCAAACCAAAACGCGTGGCGGCAAGCCGCGCGATGTGGCTTTAAGCCGCCAGCTTGGCTTTGACTTGCTCCACGATGGCAGCAAAACCCGCTGCATCATGCACAGCCATATCGGCCAGCACCTTGCGGTCGATCTCGATGCAGGCCTTCTTCAGACCATTGGCGAACTGACTGTAGGTCATGCCGCACGAACGCGAAGCGGCGTTGATACGGGCAATCCACAGCTGACGGAAGACCCGCTTGCGGGTACGACGGTCACGGTAGGCATATTGCCCGGCCTTCATCACCGCTTCTTTGGCGACACGGAAGACATTGCCGCGGCGACCGCGGAAACCTTTGGCAAGGGCGAGAACTTTTTTGTGGCGGGCGCGAGCCGTTACACCACGTTTGACGCGAGGCATGTGAGTACTCCTTGTTCGTCGTTAATCAAATACCTTGGCCTGGCAACATCTGCGACATGTGACCCATATTGGTCTCATGCACAGCAGTCGATCCACGCAAATGGCGTTTATTTTTGGTGGTCTTCTTCGTCAGGATGTGACGCTTAAAGGCTTGGCCGCGCTTGACGGTACCACCTGGACGAACGCGAAAACGCTTTTTCGCACCGCTCTTGGTCTTCATTTTGGGCATTGAAATGCTCCTTTTCTATTGTGCTCGTGAGGCGTTCGGAAAACCGATTCCGACCTTGCAGGCCCCGAGCCACTTGTTAAGTGGCGAGTCAAGCTCGCCACATCGGAAAGCACCAAGCTCTCCGGTCATTCCCGACCGGTCATTCAACCCATCGGGAAAGATACTTGCTATGCCGACGCGGCGCTTGCCACTTCAGCCGCCGGCTTTGGCGCACCGCCACCGGCCTTCTTGCGGCCCGGCGCGATCATCATGATCATCTGCCGACCCTCAAGGCGGGGGAACTGCTCCACCACAATCAAATCCGCCAGTTCATCGCGAATACGATTGAGCAAGGCCATGCCCAATTCCTGGTGCGTGATCTCGCGGCCACGAAAGCGCAGCGTGATCTTGCACTTGTCACCCTCAGCCAAGAAGCGCTTGATGTTGCGCATCTTGATGTTGTAGTCGCCGTCGTCCGTGCCCGGGCGAAACTTGACTTCCTTGATCTCGATAACCGTCTGCTTGGCTTTCGCCTCCGCCGCCTTCTTCTGCTCCATGTACTTGAACTTCCCGTAGTCCATCAAGCGACAGACCGGTGGAATGGCAGTGGCAACGGTTTCAACCAGATCCACATCCAACTCACCCGCCATGCGCAGGGCTTCGGTGATGCTCACCACACCCAGTGGTTCGTTCTCAGGACCGGAGAGGCGGACTTCCGGGGCCATGATTTCCCGGTTCAGGCGGTGTTTACGTTCTTCGCGGTGGCGACGATCACGGAATTCAGTAGCGATGGCTTCAATCCTTAAAAAACTATTTACTCGCAATGTCGGCGGAGATTTTTTGCGCGAACGCTTCCAGAGACATCACACCGAGGTCAAGATTGCCCCGTGCGCGCACTGCAACGGCGCCTGCTGCCTTCTCCTTGTCACCCACGACCAGGATGTAGGGCAGCTTCTGCATTGAATGCTCGCGTATTTTATACGTGATTTTCTCGTTTCGCAGATCCAGGTCAACTCTAAGCCCTTGATTTTGCAGAGATTTGGTTATTTCACGACAGTATTCGGCCTGCGCATCCGTGATATTGAGCACCGCCACCTGCACCGGAGCCAGCCACGTCGGCAGCGCGCCCGCGTGCTCTTCGATCAAAATGCCGATGAAGCGCTCCAGGCTGCCTACGATGGCTCTGTGCAGCATCACTGGGCGATGGCGTGCGCTGTCTTCGCCCACATATTCGGCGTCCAGGCGCTCGGTCATGAAGAAATCCACCTGCATCGTGCCGCACTGCCACTGACGACCGATAGCGTCTTTCAGCGTGTACTCGATCTTCGGTCCATAGAAGGCGCCTTCACCCGGTGACACCTCGAACTCGCAGCCAGAGCGCCGCAGCGCTTCCATCACCGCGAACTCGGCCTTGTCCCAGCTTTCGTCGCTGCCGATGCGTTTTTCGGGGCGCGTGGCCACCTTGTAGATGATGTTCTTGAAACCGAAGTCGGCGTACACTTTTTGCAGCAGGGCCGTGTAATTGACACACTCGTCCAATATCTGGTCTTCGGTGCAGAAGATGTGACCATCGTCCTGTGTGAAGCCCCGAACCCGCATGATGCCGTGCAGCCCGCCGGTGGCCTCGTTGCGGTGGCATTGACCGAACTCGCCGTAGCGCAAGGGCAGGTCGCGGTAGCTTTTGATGCCTTGCTTGAAGATCAGGATATGGCCTGGGCAGTTCATCGGCTTGAGCGCGTAGTCGCGCTTCTCTGACTCGGTCGTGAACATGTTCTCGCGGTACTTGTCCCAGTGGCCTGTCTTCTCCCAAAGCGACTTGTCCAGCAGTTGCGGCCCCTTGACTTCCTGGTAGCCGTTGTCGCGATAGACCTGGCGCATGTATTGCTCCACGCCTTGCCACACGGTCCAACCCTTGGGGTGCCAGAACACCAATCCAGGAGCGTGGTCGTCGATGTGGAACAAATCGAGTTCGCGCCCGAGTTTGCGGTGGTCGCGCTTCTCGGCCTCTTCCAGCATCGTCAGGTGCTGCTGCAGTTCATCCTTGGTGGCCCAAGCCGTGCCGTAGATGCGTTGCAGCATTTCATTCCTGTGATCGCCACGCCAGTAGGCGCCGGCCAGTTTCATGAGCTTGAAGTGCTTGAGCTTGCCGGTGCTGGGCACGTGCGGCCCGCGGCACAGATCTTCAAAATTTCCTTCGCGATACAGCGACACATCCTCGCCCACCGGAATGCTGCCGATGATCTCGGCCTTGTAATGCTCACCCAGACCCTTGAAATACTCCACCGCTTCGTCGCGCGGCAGCACGCGGCGCGTCACCGGCTCGTCCTTGTCGGCAAGGTTTGCCATCTTGCGCTCGATGGCCGCCAGATCTTCGGGCGTGAACGGGCGCTTGTAGGAAAAGTCGTAGAAGAAACCGTTCTCTATCACCGGTCCGATTGTCACTTGCGCATCGGGAAACAATTCCTTCACCGCGCAGGCCAGCAAGTGCGCCGTGGAGTGGCGGATCAACTCCAGCCCGTCGGCATCCTTGGCGGTGACGATGGCCAGAGCCGCGTCCGCGCTCATGGCGTAGCTGGTGTCCACCAGCTTGCCGTCAACCTTGCCACCCAGTGCCGCCTTGGCGAGCCCGGTGCCAATCGAGGCGGCCACTTCAGCGACCGTGACTGGACCAGAAAATTCGCGCTTGGAACCGTCGGGGAGAGTGATGTGAATCATGATGAAAAAAGGAAAGGCGCGGCTCGTTCCGCGCCCGGCTGGCAAAGGGATGATTTTAGCCCGTCACCGGCCCCTCCCCACCTCGTGCCGGCGCTCGGAGTTGCCGGCGCTCGATGCGCCGCTGCGACATGACTTGCATACCCGTCGCTGTGTTCATGGTTCGCAAGCCGAAATACAAATCAGCGAATCATTTCCTGCCAGGTCTTGAACTCAGGATGGTTCGCAGTTCGCAACCATTCAAAACCCACCATTTCGGTGGTCACAAGTTCCACACCGGCACCCGCCAAACGATCAAATGCGGCGTCGCGATTGCGCTCGGTACGTGACGCACACGCGTCCGTGACGACCCAGACGTCAAACTCCTCTTGCAACAATTCAAGGGACGTCTGCAGCACGCAGACGTGCGCCTCACAGCCCGCCACGATCACGGTGTTACGTTCCACCGGTGGCGCGGTCTTCTGCAGATGCTTGGGCAAACTGCGGGCATTGCCTTGCGCAGTGGCTACTCGCTGCGCTGGCCGCAGCCTTTGCACCAAGCCGTCTGCGCAGGCACTGAAGTGGCTCTTCACCAGAACGCGAGTGGGTTGCAAACGGGGCAGGAGTTCGGGCGTCGTCGGGCCAAGTTTGTCCGGATTGTGCTCGGTGGCCCAGATTGGAATCTGCAAGACCTGCGCCATCCGCGCAAGCCGTATCGCGTTGGCCAGCACAGACTCGGCTTCATGCACGGTCGGCAGCACGCGCGTCTGGTAGTCCACCAGCAACAGTAGGGAATCGTCGGCATCAAGAAGCATGAAAAGTCTTGGAAGAATTCAGGAATGTGCAAGCTTAAGGCCAAACGTCTACGTCGCCTGTCACGTTGAACTGCGACGCGGTGGCACAGGGTGGGGACGCCGGGCGGTGGCGGTGGCGGTGGCTTGACTTCGAAGGCGTTAGCTCATAATCTGCCGGCCATGTATTTCCGCCTATGCGTCATCCTCCTCGTTTGCGCCAGCGCGCACGCCGCGCCGGAATCCGATTCTGCAGACGGGCTGAGCCAGTTGCTGGTTGACAAGGGCTTGCTGACACAGATTGGCGGCAGCCTTGCGCAGGCCCAGCACGTCGTGAGTGACAAGACCGGTGAACTGGTGGTGAATGCCATGGGCTTTCTGGGCGTGCCCTACCGTCGCGGCGGCAACACGGCCGAATCCGGCTTTGATTGCAGTGGTTTCGTGCGCGCCATGTACGGGCAGACGCTGGGTTTCGTGCTGCCGCGCCGTGCCGAGCAGCAGGCCGCTTCAACCCAGGTCATCGAACGATCCGAATTGGTTCCGGGCGATCTGGTGTTCTTCAACACCATGAAGCGTGCCTTCAGTCACGTGGGCATTTACGTTGGCGACGGCAAGTTCATCCATTCCCCCAAGCCGGGCGCCAAGGTCCGCATGGAGGACATGCGCATGACCTACTGGGACCGCCGGTTCAATGGCGCGCGCCGGGTTGCAACTCCACCTGTGCAAACGGCGGAAACCGCGCCGCTGGTTGAGTAAGCACCGAGCCTATTTCTTCACATCGGGCAGGGTGCCTTCCTGTCTGACCGGGGCAACCCCCGTCGCAGCGTGGTTGCGCGCCGTCTGTGCCGGCGCAACGCTGGCGGCATTGTCGCCAAGGGTCTTGTTGATGTCGATGCCCTTGCGGTAGTAGTCGCTGTCCACCACCGGATCGGGGCGGGTTATGGCCAGATACAGCGTGGTGAATGAAGCCACGACCACAATCGCCGGTCCGCCCACGACCATCCAGACATAGCCGAACTTCCACCAGGGTCCTGAGGATTGCGTTGCCATATTTATTCCTCCATCATGTGTTTAACGAGGCAGCAGGAATACGGATTTTTCAGTCACGTGACCTGTGCCACTGAGCGCTTCAATTTCAAATTGAATCGGATAGGACCCGGATTTTGACGCATCGACGGGGACCTGTACCCGCACTGCAACCCAACGTGACTGCGTAGCGCCGACGGCGACGCGATCGGGTGACGCCAACCTCACGTCGGGAAGGCCGTGCACCGTCAAGCGGAATTCCTGATTCACCTCGGTGGCATTCATGAGTTGCATCCGATAGACGTTTTCAAGCAACCCACCGTCCACTTCCCGGACGACCGCATTGCGATCGCGAACCACATCCACCTTGAAGGGTACGCGTAGCGTAAGGCTCACCGCCAAGGCCACGACGATGCCCGTCAGTGTGGCCGCATAGACCAATACGCGTGGACGCAAAACCTGTTGAATAGTTTCCGCTCGATTCCAGCCATTGGTAATGGCGTTCTGAGTGGAGAACTTGACCAAGCCACGGGCGTAACCCATCTTGTCCATGACTGTGTCACAGACATCGGCGCAGGCCCCGCATCCGATGCATTCGTATTGAAGGCCCTTGCGAATATCGATGCCAGGCGGACACACCTGCACACACAAACTGCAGTCAACGCACGAACCCAACTTGAGTTGCGCCGGGTCGGCCTTGCGCGAGCGTGCACCGCGCGGTTCGCCACGCAGTTCGTCGTAGGTGACCGTCAACGTGTCATGGTCAAACATAGCGCTCTGAAAGCGGGCGTAGGGGCACATGTGTTTGCACACCTGTTCGCGCAAAAAACCAGCGTTTCCGTAGGTCGCAGACCCATAGAAAAAGACCCAGAACATTTCCCAGGCCGACAGCTGAAACGAGGCGAACTCCGCGCCAAGTTCCAGTATGGGCGTGAAGTAACCGACAAATGTGAAGCCGGTCCAAAGCGACAGCAGCAGCCACACCAGGTGCTTGCTGCCTTTGCGCAGAAACTTGTTTCCCGACATCAATTCCGCGTCCCTGAGCAAGCGTGCCGAGCGGTCGCCCTCTATCCGGTGTTCGATCCACAGAAATATTTCCGTGTACACCGTTTGCGGACAGGAAAATCCGCACCACAGGCGCCCTGCGACGGCAGTGAACAGAAAAAGTGACAAGGCCGCTATGACGAGAAGTCCGCTCAGGTAGATGAAGTCCTGCGGATACAGCACCAAACCAAAGATGTAGAAGCGGCGTGCTTCGAGATCAAACAGCACCGCCTGACGCTCGCCCCACTGCAGCCACGGCAAGCCGTAGAAAACCAACTGCGTGAGAATCACGAGCCCCCAACGCCATTTGGAAAAGAAACCTGAAACGCTGCGCGGGTAGATCTTCTTGTTTGCCTCCAACAGAGAGAACTTCTCCCCGTTGGAGCCTACATGCGCGTCCCCATCGGGCGAAACCAGTTCAGGCAGCACAGGGTCTGAGATCTTTGGTTCAGCTGCGCCTGCTGAGTGGTTTTCCAAAATTTCGTACCGAGGGGGTCGCAGTTATTTCACCTATTTGGCGGGATTGGAGAAGCCCCAAACGTAGGCAGTGAGAACGTGAATCTGGCCTTCCGTCAAACGCCCGCCCTGCGCCGGCATCTGGTTCGTCTTGCCGAAGTTCATCATGTCGATCACATGCGCTTCACCCTTGCCATGCAGCCAGGTCTTGGGTTCTGTCAGATTGGCCGAACCAATCGCCTGCAGGCCCTTGCCATCGGGTCCGTGGCAGGCCGCGCAAATGACAAACTTTTCCTGGCCCTGGGTAGCACGCGCTGCGTCATGTGCCGACCCGGACAAACTCAACACATAGTTTGCAACGTTCTTGACATCCTCCGGGGTGCCTACGGCGGCGGCAATGGGCGGCATGACACCAATACGGCCTAGCGTGATGGTTTCCTTGATCTTTTCCGGAGTGCCTCCATGAATCCAGAAGGTATCCGTCAAATTGGGAATACCCTTGTTGCCGCGGGCATCGGAGCCATGGCACTGGGCGCAGTTGTTCATGAACAGCCGCTCACCGATGGCCATGGCCTTCGCATCGCGCGCAACGTCTTCCGGCTTCATGCCCATGAACTTGGCGTACAAAGGCGCAACTTCCGCATTGCCCTTATCGACTTCCGTTTGATGCTGTCCAACTGACGTCCAACCCCAAACCCCCTTGTAGCTTCCCAAACCCGGGTAAAGCACCAGATAGATCAGGGAGAACACGATCGTAATGATGAACATCCAGACCCACCAGCGCGGCAGGGGGTTGTTCAGTTCGCGCAGGTCACCATCCCAAACGTGGCCGGTGGTGGTGGTGCTGTTCGCCACGGTCCTGACCTTGCCGGTCAGCCAAAGCAACAGTGCACATGCCAGAATACTGACGAGGGTGATGACGGAAACGTACATCGCCCAGAAGCCACTTGTGAAGTCACTCATTTTTCTATTCCTTATTTCGGGTCTTCAATCCTGCTCGAACGGCAAGTTCGCAGCCTTATCAAAATCTGCCGGGTTACGCCGAGGGGACCAGGTCCACACCACAATCCCGACAAAGACGACGAGGCTCACCACAGTAACGACAGAGCGCAGGGTGTTGATGTCCATGGCCAGAACTCCCTGTCCCTATTTCAGTGTGGTGCCCAACACCTGCAGGTAGGCAATGACGGCGTCCAGCTCTGACTTTCCCTTCACTTCGTCACCCGCCGCCGCTATTTGCTCGTTGCCGTAGGGCACACCCACGGTGCGTAGCGCCTTCATCTTGGGCGCCATATCGGCCGGATCCACCTGCGCCTTTGCAAGCCAGGGATAGGAGGGCATGTTGGATTCAGGCACAACGTCACGGGGATTGTTCAGGTGGTCCCGGTGCCATTGATCGCTGTACTTACCGCCAACCCGATGCAGATCGGGCCCGGTGCGCTTGCTGCCCCACTGAAACGGATGGTCGTACACAAATTCGCCTGCGACTGAATAGTGTCCGTAACGCAAGGTTTCAGCCCGGAATGGCCGGATCATCTGCGAATGGCAGTTGTAGCAACCTTCGCGGATGTACACATCGCGCCCCGCCAGTTGCAACGCCGTGTAGGGCTTCAAGCCCGTGACGGGTTCAGTGGTGGACTTCTGGAAGAACAAGGGAACGATTTCGACCAGGCCACCAAACAGCAACACCACCAGGATCAATACGATCATCAGGAAGTTGCTGGTCTCGATACTCTCGTGCGAAAACCCGGTGCTTGCATTGTTTGTCGTCATGATGTTTTCCTTGGTCAAGCGTGGGCTGCAACAGCAGGAATGGTGATGTCCACTGACCGTCCCGCCGTGGCTGTCTTGAGCGTATTCCACAACATGATCACCATGCCGCTGAGGTACAAAGCTCCCCCCAGCAAACGCAGCACATAGAACGGGAACGTGGCCTTGACCGATTCCACGAAGGTGTAAGTCAGGGTGCCGTCCGTATTGATCGCACGCCACATCAATCCCTGCATCACGCCGGAAATCCACATCGCAGCGATGTAGATCACGATGCCGATGGTGGCCATCCAGAAGTGAAGCTCAATCGCCTTCACGCTGTGCATCTGCTTCTGCCCGAACAACTTTGGAATGAGGTAGTACAGGCTGCCCATCGAGACCAGGCCGACCCAACCGAGAGCGCCGGAGTGCACGTGGCCCACGGTCCAGTCGGTGTAGTGGCTCAGCGCATTCACTGTCTTGATGGCCATCATCGGACCTTCAAACGTGCTCATGCCGTAGAACGAAAGCGAAACGATCAGGAAGCGCAGGATCGGATCGTCGCGCAGCTTGTGCCATGCGCCCGACAGAGTCATCACGCCGTTGATCATGCCGCCCCAGCTCGGAGCCAAAAGAATGAGCGAGAACACCATACCGATGGACTGCGTCCAGTCGGGCAGGGCCGTGTAGTGCAGATGGTGCGGGCCGGCCCACATGTAGGTGAAGATCAGCGCCCAGAAGTGGACGATCGACAGACGGTAGGAGTACACGGGGCGCTCGGCCTGCTTGGGGATGAAGTAGTACACCATCCCCAGGAATCCGGCAGTGAGGAAGAAGCCCACGGCGTTGTGACCATACCACCACTGGATCATGGCGTCCTGTACCCCCGCATAGGCTGAATAGGACTTGGTAAAACTCACCGGAATTGCAGCGCTGTTCACCAGGTGCAGCAGTGCCACAGCAAGGATGAACGCGCCATAAAACCAGTTAGCCACATAAATGTGCCGCACCTTGCGCGTTCCAATCGTGCCAAAAAACACCACGGCAAATGACACCCACACCAGAGTAATCAGGATGTCGATGGGCCATTCCAGTTCTGCGTATTCCTTACCTTGGGTAAAACCCAATGGGAGCGAAATCGCAGCGCACAAAATCACTGCCTGCCATCCCCAGAATGTGAATGCCGCCAGTTGGTCGGAGAACAGCCGGACCTGGCTCGTGCGCTGCACCACGTAGTAGCTGGTCGCGAAGAGAGCGCAGCCGCCAAACGCAAAAATGACGGCGTTGGTATGCAAAGGCCGCAAGCGACCGTAGCTGATCCACGGAATACCCAGGCCCAGTTCAGGCCAGGTCAGCTCGGCTGCGATGATGACGCCCACCAGCATCCCGACCACACCCCAGACCACGGCCATGATGGCGAACTGCCGCACAACCTTGTCGTTGTATACCGTTGCGCTCGTGTTGGAAAAGTTCATTTTCACCTCTTTTAAATTGGCTAATGCGTTTTGAGTTTGGCTTTGCAAGCGTCAACGCCATTTGATTCAAATCAAATCATCTGGCGAAAAACCACATGCGCGCAGAAGGTTTTCCAAAAGTTATCGGAAACCCTTACGGGTCTTTACGAATCCTTGAGAACGCGCTGACCTTGTTCTTCAAGATCGTCGAATTGACCCCGGTAGATCGCCCACCAGAGCCCCCCCAAAATGAAGAACACCAGAATCACGGAAAGCGGAATCAGCAAGTAGAGAATATCCAAGTACCTACTCCAAAGCGATGGGTCCGGCGGACAGTCGTAAAGCATTCAGCACCACCAGCAGCGAACTCGCCGCCATTCCCAGTCCTGCAGCCCAGGCCGGCAGCAAGCCGATAACGGCCAACGGTACGCACAGGGCATTGTAGGCAACCGCCCAGCCCAGATTCTGTCGTACCACCCGCATGGTGCGGCGCGATTGTCGCAGCGACTGCGCGACCCCCGCAAGATGCCCACCCAGAATCACGAAATCGGCTTGTGCACGGGCCAGCGGTACCCCCAGGCCCACCGCAAATGCCACATGGGCACCGGCCATCACGGGACCATCATTCAGCCCGTCCCCCACCATCGCAACGTGGCGGCCCTGCTGTTGCGCCTGTCGCAGGTAGGCGAGTTTGTCTTCCGGTGCGCACGCGCCTTTCGCCACAGCAATTCCGGTGCGCTGCGCCACGCGCTGCACGGCTGGTTCCAGATCACCGGACAAAAGACGCACCTCAATACCGTCTGCGCGCAGCGCCTGCACACAACTGAGGGCATCACCCCGAATCTGCTCCTCCAGTTCAAAAGTCGCCAGCCAGCCGCTTAAATCGCTCAGACAGACCTGCAAATTAGCTGTCGCTGGCACCGATACACCGCAAAATGAAGCTGACCCCAAACGCACCAGGGCAGCATCGGCATTTGCCAGCCCAAAAGTGTGCCCATGGACCCGGCCCGTGAGTCCCTGACCCATTGTCTCCTGCACCTCGCTCACCTGGCGCAGCGTAGTGGACGCAGCACCCCCGGCGGTCCCTGCGTCGGCCCTTTGCCACGCGGCATACAGTGCCCTGGACACCGGATGCAGCGACTGATGCGCCAGAGCCGCCGCCAGCGCCAGTGCCTGCTTGGCAGACACATCCGCGCGGGTCTGAGTTGCGGTCACACCGATCGTGTCGCTCGTCAGCGTTCCAGTCTTGTCAAAGACCACGGTGTCAACCGAGGCCAGCGCCTCAAGTGCCTGCAGGCGACGCACCAACACGCCCTTCCTTGCCAGCGCACCGGCCGTCGCCAACATCGCCGCGGGGGTCGCCAACGACAGTGCGCAGGGACAGGTGACAACGAGCACGGCCACCGCCGCCATCACGGCGTGGCCCGGATCACGGCTCCAGCCAAGGAGCGCCGCCAAAGCCGCTGACAGCAATACCAGCAGCAGGAACGGCTTGGCGATGCGGTCTGCGATTTGCGCCATGTGCGGTTTGTCGACTGATGCGCTTTCCATCAGCGCCACGATCTGCGCAAATCGCGTTTGCGTACCCACCCGTTCAACGCGCACCAGCACCGGCGCCCCGAGGTTGTGACTGCCTGCGATCACGCCCTGCCCGAGCGCGCGTGCCAGGGGTCGGGACTCACCCGTCAGCAGGGCTTCATCGACCAGGGTCTGTCCTTCGATCAACAAGCCGTCTGCCGGAAAGGCCTCGCCGGGTCGAACCCGAATGATGTCCTGCGGCAGCAATCGGCGCGTCGCGACCTGCTCAAATTGGCCATCATCGCGGCGGCGTTGCACGCTCTCGGGCAAACGATTCATCAAGGCGTCCAGCGCGCCCGCGGTGCGGTCGCGCAGGCGCAACTCGAGCCAGCGCCCCGTCAGCAGGAAGAACACAAACATCGTCAGCGAGTCGAAATAAACCTCCCTGCCAAAGATCCCTTCAGGGCTGAATGTGCCGATCGTGCTCACGACAAAAGTCATGCCCATGCCCAGAGCCACCGGCAGGTCCATGCTGACGCGGCGTTGCGTCAGATCCCGCAAGGCATTGGAGAAGAAGGGTCCACAGGAGAACAAAATCACGGGCAGGGTCAGGACCCACGATGCCCAGCGCAATAGCTGCTCCATTTCGGCGGTCAAGTCCCCCGGTCGGGCGACGTAGGCTGGCCACGCATACATCATCACCTGCATCATGCAAAACCCTGCCACCGACATGCGCCAGAGCGCCTTGCGACTTTCATGCCGGCGCCGCTCATTAGCGAACGCGTCATTGGCAGGCACGGCAGCGTAGCCCGCGACCTGTACCGCGCGCATCCAGACCGAAGGCAGCACGCGCGCGGCCGCCCACACCACCCTGGCTCGCTGAGCGGCAGCGCTGACTTCCGCACTGACAACCCCGGGCACTCTCAGTAACGCCTCTTCTACTGTGACGGCGCAGGCTGCGCAATGCATCCCCCCGATTGCCACGTTGGACTCCCAACAGCCGGGCCAATCCGCAAGTTCGCGACTGAAAGCTGACCATTCCATGGGATCGTCCAGCACGGGCAGCGCATCGTGCGGCAATTCCTGCGCCGAGTCGGGCGCCGCAGTCATGGGTGAGTCATGAGAGTGGAGCGCGGCGCTTGATTGGGATGACGTCATGAATCCAGCCTAACTCCGCTTACCACCACGCTCGGTTGACGTACATCAAAACCGCACCCATCACCGGGAGTAAGCTTTGTTCACCGATCACTTCTTGGAGAATCTCATGTACGAAAGCATTCTGGTTGCGACCGACGGATCCAACCTGTCCAAGAAGGCGGTGAGCAGCGCGATCTCGCTGGCGGCATTGGCTGGCGCAGAACTGGTGGCGATCAAGGTCATTCCGCGTTATCCGCAAAGCTATTTTGAAGGCTCGTTGCCGCTTGGCACGCAGGAAGTGGCAAGGGTGGAAGAGCAGTGGGCGGAAGAAGGTCAGGCGATTGTGGACGCGGTCAAAGTGGCGGGCGAAGCGAAAGGCGTGAAGGTCAAGGCGATCACAGTGAAGTCTGACCTTGTTGGTGACGCAGTGATCGCCGCAGCGAAGAAGCACAAATGCGATCTGATTGTCATGGCTTCCCATGGTCGGCGCGGCATCAAACGCCTGCTTCTGGGCAGCGAAACGCAGCAGGTGCTGACACACTCCCACGTCCCGGTGCTGGTGTTGCGCTAGCACGGACCGACCGTACCGTCGCCTATGGCTGCGTTCGCGCACTATCAAGTCCCGCTCCAAAACAGATCTCTGTATTTCCCGCGCAGCACGTTCTTTTGTACCTTGCCCATGGCGTTTCGCGGCAGTTCCGCTGCGACAACGCAATGCTTGGGAATCTTGAAGTTGGCCAGCTGTGATTTAAGCCTGTCCACGATGCTCGCCGCATCCAGTTGCACACCATTCCTGGGTATCACCACGGCCACTCCCACTTCACCGAAATCGGGATGCGGCACGCCCACAACGGCGCTCTCGGCCACGCCGGGAAGTTCGTTAAGAAAGCTCTCGATCTCCGCCGGATAAACGTTGTAGCCACCGCTGATGATGAGGTCTTTGCTGCGTCCCACGATGGTGACAAAGCCGTCGGCATCGAACTTTCCCACGTCGCCGGTCTTGAAGAAACCATCCGCAGTGAATTCCTCGGCCGTCTTCTCCGGCATACGCCAGTAGCCGCAGAAAACGTTGCTACCTTTGACCTCGATGGCGCCTACTTCGCCGGCAGTGCATTCACGCCCTTGCTCGTCGCACACGCGCAGGCTGACACCGGGCAAAGGAAATCCGACCGTACCGCCGCGCCGCTCAGATCCGTGAACGCCATAGCGCGCATCTTGCCGACAAGGGTTGGAGGTGAGCATCACGGTCTCACTCATGCCATAGCGCTCCAGAATCGTGTGGCCGGTACGTTCGCGCCACGCGGTGAACGTCTCCAGCAGCATCGGCGCCGAACCCGACACAAACAGGCGCATGCGGCCCGTCAATGCAGGCGTCAATGCCGGTTCCGCCAGCATGCGCACGTACAGGGTGGGCACACCCATGAACACGGTCGCCTGCGGCAAATGTTGCAGCACCGTCTTGGCATCGAATTTCGCGAGCCAGATCATCTTGCTGCCGGCCAACAGCGCACCGTGCAGCGCGACAAACAGGCCGTGTACGTGAAAGATCGGCAAAGCGTGAATCAGCACATCGCCCGCGCGCCAATCCCAATAGTCGTGCAGCACCTGCGCGTTGCTCAGCAGATTGGCGTGCGACAGCATGGCGCCCTTGCTGCGTCCCGTCGTGCCGCTGGTGTAGAGAATGGCAGCCAGATCGTCCGCCTCGCGCAGCGCCACCGTATGCTGATCGCTGCACTGCGCCGCCCGCTGCAGCCAGGTACCAGTTCGGTCATCGTCGAGCGTGAAGACGTGCTGTGCGCCGTTCGTGAAAGCGATCTTGCTGATCCAGCCAAAGTTGGCCGCGCTGCACACCACCACGGAGGGCTCGGCGTTTTGCACGAAGTAGTCGATCTCGGCACTTTTGTAGGCGGTGTTGAGCGGCAGGAAAACATAGCCCGCGCGCAGCGTGGCCAGGTACAACATCATGGCTTCGACCGACTTTTCCACCTGCACAGCGATACGTGCGCCCGCAGGCAGGTCCAGTGACTCCAGCAAATTGGCCATCATCGCCGTGGCACGTTCCAGGTCCCGCCAGGAATACGCAAGACCTTGATCTGTTTCGACCGCGCAAGCGTCCAGCGTTTCAGGAAACCCGGCGCGCAAGGCGTTGAATAGATTTTGGCCGTTGTGGCTGACGCCGCGCGCCGCAGCTGAGGTTGTGGTCATGACTGAATTCATTTGAAGACGGGCTTGCGCTTGTTCAGAAACGCATCAATGCCCTCATGATGCTCCGCACCGGCGGCGTAACGGTAGGCCGAAAGGGATGACGACAGCGTCTGGGCAGCGGCGTCAGCCTGCGCCCCGAATACGTCTGGACACATTTGCATGGCACGCAAGGTCTGCTTGTTAAGCCGCGCTGCCTGGGGTGCCAGAGAGGCGATACGCTGCGCCACCGACTGCACCTGTTGCAACAGATCATGTTCTTCATAGACATGGTGCAGAAAGCCGCGCTCGCGCATGCTCGGCGCGTCCAGCACGCGAGCCGTCAACAGCAGTTCCCGTGCCAGCGCCAGGCCCAGTTCGCGACCCACCAACCGAGCCTCCCGGGGCGCCATCGGAAAACCCAGATGTGCGATGGGCGCACCGAAACGCGCAGAAGTGGACGCGATGCGTATGTCGCAACAGCACGCCATCTCCAGCCCCGCTCCCATGCAATGGCCCTGGATCTGCGCGACGATCGGTACATCACAGTCCAGCATCGCCTGTAGGCCTCCCCAAACATCGCGCTCGTGGAATTCGCGCAGGCTGCCAGGATCGAAACGAAACGACGGGTATTCCGAGATATCACCGCCGGCGCAGAAATTCCCGTCCGCACCGAGCAGCACCACGCAGCGCACATCGTGCGCTTTCTGAATGCCCTGGAACACACCGCACAACTGCTGCCACATGGGGCGTGACATGGCGTTGAACTTGCCCGCGTGGCTCAGGCGAACCTGGGCGATACCGTCGTGGGTCGTCAGTTCAACGGCCGCATTGCACATGCCATGCCCCCCCTGTTCCACAGGTGCGCGCCAGCCGCAACACGGTGATTACCAAAATAAGTCACGACTTGCCTTCCTTACTGGGGCTATCCAGCCCGCGCTAAATGTATAGTTCCACCAACCGCCTCGATTTGGACAACACCCAATGCATCCCATGAAAATGAACGTGGTCGTGGTTGACGACACCCCCATCAATGTGACCCTGCTGTCGCATCTGATTGCCAAGTTGCCCGACTGCAGCCCGGTGACGTTCACAGAGCCGCAAAAAGGTCTTGATTGGAGTCTTCAAAACGTCCCCGATCTGCTGATCGTAGATTACATGATGCCTGATCTTGATGGCATCGAGTTCATCCGCCAGTTTCGACTGGCGCCTGGGCGCTCGGATATCCCGGTGCTGATGGTGACAGCCAACGACCAGACTCAGATCCGGCATCAGGCGCTGGACGCAGGTGCGAACGATTTTCTGACCAAACCCATCGACAAGACGGAATTCATGGCGCGCTCGCGCAATATGCTGTCGTTGCGGCGCGGTCAACGCCGACTTGAAGATCACGCCGCCAGCCTGGCCGAGGAAGTGAGGTTGGCCACGGCGGAGATTCTGGCGCGTGAGCGCGAGACCGTCATCCGCTTGTCGCGCGCGGCCGATTCGCGCGACCCTGAAACCGGCGCGCACATCTTGCGCATGGCGCATTTTTCCCGACTCATTGCCTCGCACATTGGACTTGCCATGGCCGATCAGGAGATGATCCTGGAAGCCGCACCCATGCACGACATTGGCAAGATCGGTATTCCGGACCATATTCTTCTCAAGCCCGGACGGTTGGACCCGGCCGAGTTCGACATCATGAAACGCCACGCCAGGATGGGGTTTGAGATACTGGACGGCAGCGAGTCACCTTTTCTGCAGGCCGCGGCCCTGATTGCCTTGGGGCACCACGAACGATTTGATGGGAGCGGTTATCCCGGCGCACTCAAGGGCGAAGCCATTCCCCTGTTCGCCCGCATCTGTGCCGTGGCCGATGTGTTTGACGCGCTCACCTCGGAACGACCCTACAAGAAGGCCTGGGAACTCGATCGGGCGGTCGCGTTTTTGCTGGAAGGCGCGGGCAGTCATTTCGACCCCGTCTGCGTGGAGGGGTTCCTGTCCAACTGGGATGAGGTGTTGAGCATCAAGGAACATTTCAAGGACGAGGAAGATGAAAAGAACACCCACAATCTGGGTGGCTTTTAAATCGCATGCAGGCCCACAGCTTGCACCTCTGGATTGCTTCTGCGGTAGCCGGGTCAGCGCTGACTGCGGCGGCCCTCGTCGTTAGTGCACCGCTGGATGAGACGCCTGTCCAAGAAATCTCAGCCCAGAAGACGGCCTTCGGTTTCGCTCAGACTGAACCCATCACGCCGATCCCTTTGAACCTGCGCGCGGACCCGGCAAAGGTCGCGCTGTGGCGCAGTCTGTTCAACGATTCACGCCTGTCGCGTGACAACAGCAGTTCGTGTGCGCATGGCCACACTCTGAAACTCCGTGGTGCCGACGGTCTGCCACGTTCCAGTGGCGTAGGCGGAGCGGAGGGGGAAATCAATTCCCTCACCTTGTTCAACAGCGGGTTCATCAGCCGCCTGTTCTGGGACGGTCGTGCTGCGAGCCTGGAACTGCAGGTGGAACATCCGATCACGAATGTGGCCGAACTCGGATCGAACTGGCCGCAAGTGTTGTCCAAGGTCGACGCCTATGCGACCAGGCTGATGAGTTCCTGCCCCTCTATGGACGTGCAGCGGACCGTGGTGGGATCCAGGACGCCATCGCGTCCTTCGAGCGCTCCCTCATCACGCCCAGCGGCAAATTCGACCGCTTTCTACGCGACGAACAAAGCGTTCTGTCCGCCGCCGAATTCGCGGGTTACGAACTGTTCAAGAGTCTGGGTTGCATCGCCTGCCATCAAGGCATGAATATCGGCGACAACATGTTCGACGAAATCGGCCTGGTGGAAGACTATTTTGCAGCGCGCGGGCACATCACGCGCGCCGATGCAGGGCGCTTCAACGCCACTGGGACGGAAGAAGATCGACGCCACTTTCGCGTGCCCTCGCTGCGCAATGTGGCGCTCACCGCTCCCTACTTCCATGATGGCTCTGCCGCAACGCTGGACCAGGCTATCGGCGTCGAATCGCAATTGCGCACACTGAGCGAATCGATGGCGCAAGGTGATGGTGTCAACGCAAGCCGCGCGGCACACGCCATGGCAGGTCTGGCCGGCAACTTCAATGCCTTGCCCGTGGTAGAAACTGCCAGGCAGATTGATGGTTTGTGCCGGACTGGCAGAATTGACGAGCCGGTCGCCGCCTTCAGCCAGTTGGAGCAGGAAACCTGGGGGCTGGTGAAGACTGTGCAGGAGTTGTCGGCGCAACAGATTGAATCGCAGGTGTGGAGATCCATTTCTTTTCTTAACAGGAGATAGCAAGATGCATATCGAACAAGTGGTAATGAAATCATTTCCCTCCGACTTTGCCAAGTTGCAGCGTCTGGAGGCCATCGCCCCCCATCTGTTGCTGGTGTTCGCAGGCCCGGCGCACTTCTCGACGCCAGCATTGGCGGATGAATTGGCGCGCAGGTTTCCGCTGGCGCAGCGCGTGGGTTGCTCCACCGCGGGGGAGATATCAGTGCAGGGTGTAGAAGACGGCAGTGCGGTGGTCACCGCCCTTCACTTCGAACAGGCTTCATTCAAGGTCGTGAGCACCGAGTTGACGTCCATGGAGACCTCATTCGAGGCCGGGGAAGCGCTGGCGCTCCAGTTAAGCGGCTGGTCGCCCAAGGCGGTTCTCGTGTTGGGCCAGGGTTTGAACATCAACGGCAGCGCCATGATTGACGGCATGGTCAAGCATCTGGGTTCAGCGCTGCCCATCGCGGGGGGCCTTGCGGGTGACGACGCTGCGTTCCAAAAGACTTATACCCTGTGCAACGATGGCGTCTCGTCCAGCCGTCTGGTGGCGGTCGGATTGAAGGGTGATGGGCTGCAATTTGCGCATGGAAGTTTTGGTGGCTGGAAGCCTTTCGGTCCGGTGCGCAAGGTCACCCGCAGCATCAACAACGTGCTCTATGAGCTCGACGGTGAACCTGCACTTGAGGTGTACAAACGCTACCTCGGCGATCACGCCAAGGATCTTCCCGGTTCGGGATTGCTGTTCCCGTTCGAAATGCTGAGCGACGCGCGCGAACCCTCGGGTCTGATCCGCACCATCCTGGCTGTGAACGCCGCCGACGGCAGCCTGACGCTGGCAGGTGCCATCAGCCAGGGCGGGTATTTGCGCCTGATGCACGCGCAAACCGACGCACTCGTGGACGGCGCTGAGGAAGCTGCGCGCGCCACGCTCAAGCTGATGACGCGGGACTCGGGCGCAGGACTGGCATTGCTGGTGAGTTGCGTGGGACGCAAATTGGTCATGGGCGGGCGCGTGGATGAAGAGACCGAAATCGTGCACGAAACCCTGGGCACTCAGGCGACCCTGGCGGGTTTCTATTCGTACGGAGAAATCAGTCCCGGCTATGGCATCCAAGATTGCCAGTTGCATAACCAGACCATGACCATTTCCTATCTTTGCGAGACCCCGGCGTGACCCACAAACTACTGCAACGTCAACTCAAGCGACTCCTCGGCGTCGCTGATGACGAGCAGTTGGCGACGCTCACGGCTGAACTCGACGCGCTGGCGAAGAGGCCGGATCTGTCGGCCGCGGCCCAGCGCGGCTTGTCAGGATTCGGGGCGCTGCTGGCGCAGGTAAATGAAGCCTACATCCAAAGTGAACGGGCGCTCGAACTCAGCACCCGCAGCCTGGAATTGAGTTCCGCCGAACTGGGTCATGCCAATGAAAGCCTGCGCCAGGATGCGCTATCGCGCGAACTCACGCTCAAAACCCTGAGAGACACCACGAATCAGCTACTGCAGCCGCTGGGGCAGCACATTGGCGAAGATGACCAAAGCCTGGACCGGTTGACACAGTTGCTGTCGGGATTGGTGCGGGACTCACTGGAGTCACGCACGAATGCCGAAGCCGCCTACGCCAAACTGCAAAATCAGCAGTTTGCGCTCGACCAGCACGCCATCGTCAGCATCACCGACGAGGCCGGGCACATCATCTACGCGAACGAAAAATTCTGCGAGATCAGCAAAATTACGCGTGATCAACTCATTGGCAAGGACCACCGCATCGTCAATTCCGGATTGCACAGCAAGGAATTCTTCCGTGAGTTGTGGCACACGATTTCCGCAGGCAAAGTCTGGCATGGAGAAGTCCGGAACCGGGCATCCGATGGAAGCGTCTATTGGGTAGCCGCGACCATCGTGCCATTTCTGGACAGTCAGGGGCAACCCTACCAATACATCTCGCTGCGCACCGACATCACGGCTCAAAAGGCGATGGAGGCCGAAATTGTGTCGCGCGGACGCATGCTGGAAAACATCATGGATACCCTGGGAGAGGGCGTCTACCTGCTCGACGATCGGGGCATTTGCACCTATGCGAACCGCGAAGCGGAGTCCCTCCTGGGTTGGAGCCGACAGGAAATGCAGGGCAAGGTACTGCACGACCTGATCCATGGCACGCGCGCCGACGGCAGCCCCATGCACCGCAGCGAGTGCCCCATGCACGTGCACACGCAGGAGCATGAGGTTTATCGTTCTGACGATGAGGTGTTCACGCGCAAAGGGGGTGAACAGTTCCCTATTGCCATTGTCGCCGCACCAATTCTGGACGCGGGACGCGTCACCGGTTCGGTTGCCGCCTTCCAGGACATCAGCGCGCGCAAACGGACCGAAGAGGAACTGCGGCAGAGCGACATCAAGCAGCGCATGTTGATCGACAATGCAGCCGACGCGGTGCTGATCGTCGGTGAAGAAGGCGAGTTGCACTATGCCAATGATCTCGCCATCAAATTACTGGGCTATTCACGGGCGGAACTGATTGGCGTTTCGATCTTCAGCCTGCTGCCGGGGTCGTTCCTGGACATCTTCGATAAATCCCTGGCCAGCGAGCTGCGCCGGAGCAAGCGACTTCATGCCGAGGTGAACTTCACCCACAAACAGGGTCTCAAAATCCCCCTCGAATTGAATGCGGCCGTGCTGCCGGACGGAAACGTCTATGTGTCATGCCGCGATGTCACCCTGCGCAAGGAGGTTGAGACCACCCTGCTTCGCGCCAAGGAGACGGCCGAAGCCACGAGCAAAGCCAAGAGCGATTTCCTTGCCACCATGAGCCACGAAATCCGCACGCCCATGAACGGCATCATCGGCATGACCGAACTGGCATTGGAAACTGAACTCGACACTGAGCAGCGCGAATACCTGGGTCTGGTGAAATCCTCCGCCGACGCCCTGCTCACGATCATCAATGACATACTGGATTTTTCGAAGATTGAATCGGGCAAGATGGAACTGGAATTGGTGGAGTTTGATCTTGGTGCGCTGCTTGGCGCGACCACCAAATTGCTGGCAGTGCGGGCCGAACAAAAGGGTCTTGAACTAATCTGCGAGGTGGAAGACGGCGTTCCAGGCACGCTGCTGGGTGACCCCGGTCGCTTACGCCAGGTGTTGACGAACCTGCTGGGCAACGCTATCAAATTTACTGACAAAGGTGAAATAGCGGTTCGTGTCAGTCTGCGCGAACCACTTGGAAACCGCGCATTGCTGAGATTCGACGTGGTGGACCAGGGCATAGGCATCGCGCCGGAAAAACAGTCCAGCATTTTCGAGGCTTTCACGCAGGCCGACACCTCCACGACGCGCAAATATGGCGGCACCGGACTCGGGCTGGCCATCTCTAGCCAACTGGTTGCGGCCATGGGTGGCCAATTGACAGTGAAGAGCGAACTCGGTCGCGGTAGCATTTTCAGTTTTGACGCGTCGTTCGCGGTCGGGACTGTGCCGCACCAAATCCGCTCGACGGCGGACCTGCAAGGCGTTTCCGTATTGATCGTGGACGACAACGCGACCAATCTCAGATTGCTTTCGCAACTGCTCAGGAAGTGGGGCATGAACCCCACATCGGCCTCCAGCGCCGAACAGGCGATGGAAATCGCCGCCCAGGCACATCGAAATGGACAGTCCTTCCAGCTTGCGCTGCTCGATGCCATGATGCCCGAAATGGATGGGTTCGATCTGGCCCAGAGGTTCCAGCATGCTGCGGAGATGTCGGGCGCGGTCATGATGATGTTGTCCTCGGCCGGGATGCGGGGTGACGCGCAGCGCTGCCGTGACCTGGGCGTATTGGCCTACCTGACCAAACCGATCGACCAGACTGAGCTGTATAACGCCGTCAGAATCGCGTTGGGAGCGCAGCCAGACTCGGTGTTGATTACCAAACACAACCTGATGGAATCCCGTCTGCAGCGGCAACTGGACATCCTGCTCGCGGAAGACAATGCCGTCAACCAGAAACTGGCCGTGACGCTGCTGTCCAAATGGGGGCACAAGATTGACGTCGTTCCCAATGGCGTCCAGGCCGTTCAACGGGCCAAGCAGCACAGCTACGATGTCATCCTCATGGACCTCCAGATGCCCGAGATGGGCGGGTACGAGGCCACCCGGCTGATTCGCGAATACGAACGCGAGAAGGGGCGCAACACGCCTATCGTGGCCATGACGGCGAATGCCATGAATGAAGACCGCCAGCGCTGCCTGGACGCAGGCATGGACGACTACGTTTCCAAGCCTTTGGATACCGAGGGACTGCGCGCGGTGCTGGAATCGATCGCTCCCATTTCCGCTGCAACCGCCGTGGCGGCGCCGGCTGCCGAAGCCGCGTTTGACTACGCGCAGGCACTGGCACAGGCGGACCCGTGGGTGATTGAAACCATAGGTCAGGCCTTTCTGGACGATTGCCCCCGGCAAATGAAGGAAATTGAGGATGCAATTCGGTCCGGCGAACGCACGACGCTGACGCGATCAGCGCATACCCTGCGCGGTCTGGTGGGTAATTTCAACGCACACCGCATCGAGGCGCTGGCGCGCCAACTTGAGCATCAGGACGGGACGCCGGACCTGTCGGCGGCAGCCGACCTGTTTGTCACACTGGCTGCGGAAATCGGCGCGCTGAACGACGCGCTGAGCAGGATGCTGGCGCAATCGGCGGGCGCCTGACAACGACTGGCACTGCCTCAGGAGTCTGACGCGTCGGCCTTTCGAATTCGCTTTTCAGACAGTCTTGTCCAGCAGCGATCCAGCCAGTTTGCTGCCCGTCTTGAACACCGCAAGATTGGCCAGAAACACATTCTTCGCCTGCAACTGCGCAACCACATCGGCCTCCAGCGAAGAGCCCTGCACGGCGGACTTCTTCTCCGTGGCGCTGACACCACCGCCAGGCTGGGCGCTTTGCGCGACCTCCTGCCGTCGGTATCCGGGCGTATCGAGATTGGCGATGTTGTTGGCGGAGACCTCCAGCCGCGCCCGGGCTGCGTTCATGCCAGAGAGTGCAATGGAAGAGATTGAGGTCATGTGGGCTCCAGCGCGAGATTTCTGTCAAACAGGATTTGAGCACAAAACTGGCCGAAGGCCCCCGCCGCTTGCATCCGTCTCAGATGGTGCTGGTGCCCCGGACCGGAATCGAACCGGTACGCCCCTTATGCAGGAAAGCGGCGGATTTTAAGTCCGCTGTGTCTACCAATTTCACCACCGGGGCGATCGTTACAAGCCGCTACAAAAAAAGCCCCAGCAACTCAGGTTGGCGGGGCTTGAAGCCTGGAGGCGCGACCCGGAGTCGAACCGGGCTAGACGGATTTGCAATCCGTTGCATAACCGCTTTGCTATCGCGCCAGATTTCTTCAACAAAAAAGGGAAGTCTGAACTTCCCTTATTTTAGAATTGGAGCGGGAAAAGAGTCTCGAACTCTCGACCTCAACCTTGGCAAGGTTGCGCTCTACCAACTGAGCTATTCCCGCGTTTCAAGCCTCAAATTATAGC
>CAILAY010000131.1 GCA_903832285.1 uncultured beta proteobacterium
GTCGCCAGATCCCAGCGCCAGTTGGCGGTATAGGTCGACGTGATGGGGCACTCCACCAGCGAAGCCGACTCAGGCAACTGGCGCACCTCATAACCCTTCGCGGTCAGCACGCGCTTGTAGGTTTCGATGAAGCCAGCCTTGACTGCTGGCTTCTCCACAATGCACACCAGCTTGCTGTTGAACTGCGCCACGGGCTTGACGTTTTGATGGATTGCACACGCGCTGAGAAACAACGCGCAGATACACAGGATGCCAAGCTTCAGATACCGTTTCATGTGATTCCTTCTGGCGCTGATTCAACGCCGAAAAATAATTGAAGTGTTGATGCCACCGAAGGCGAAGTTGTTGCTTATAGCATATTCAATATCCAGATTTCGCCCCTGATCGAGCACGTGATCGAGCTCCGCGCAGGCCGGATCCGGGTGCTCCAGATTGAGCGTGGGCGCAAACCATTGACGTCGCATCATCTCGATCAGCCACCACGCTTCTATCGCGCCACAGGCGCCCAAGGTGTGCCCCAGATAGCTCTTCATGGAACTGATGGGCGTGCGCCTGCCGATCACGCTGGCCGTCGCGTGGCTCTCGGCGATATCCCCTCTGTCCGTGGCAGTGCCGTGCGCGCTGATGTAGCCGATGGCCGACGCTGGCAGACGCGCGTCGGCGAGCGCCTGTTGCATGGCCGCCGCCATGGTCTGCGTTTCCGGTTGCGTGATGTGGCTGCCGTCGGAGTTGCAGGCGAAACCGACTATCTCGGCGTGGATCGTGGCGCCGCGCGCCTTGGCATGTTCATATTCTTCCAGCACCAGCGTGGCGGCACCCTCGCCGACCACCAGACCGTCGCGATCCCGGTCGAATGGGCGCGGCGTTGCACCAGGCTGGTCGTTACGGCAACTGGTGGCGAACAGGGTGTCGAACACGGCAGCGCCTGGCGCCGATATCTCTTCGGCACCACCGGCCAGCATCAGTGTTTGACGACCGAAGCGGATGCTCTCGTAGGCGTAACCGATGCCCTGACTGCCCGAGGTGCAGGCACTCGACGTCGGGATGACGCGGCCATTCAGACCAAAGAACAGTCCGACGTTCACGGCGGTGGTGTGCGGCATCATCTGGATGTAGCTGGTCGATGTGACGCCTTGCATGGAACCGGTCTCCAACATGCGGCCAAACACCCGCACCGGCTCCACACTGCCCGAGGAAGAGCCGTAGGCAATGCCCATGCGCCCGTCGCGAATCATCGGGTCGTCCAGCAGGCCGGCATCGCGCAACGCCATTTCACTGGCGCGCACCGCGAGCAGCGAGACCCGACCCATGGAGCGGATCATCTTGCGTGGGTAATGGGCCGGCGTCGTGAAATCTTCGATCGGCGCACCCAGGCGCGTGTTGAGCGATTCAAAGTAGTCCCACTCCGGCATGCGTCGCACGCCATTGCGGCGCGCCCGCAAATTCGCCTCCACCTTGTCCCATGCGTCACCGAGCGCAGTGATGCCGGCCATGCCAGTGACGACGACACGTTTCATCAGATGATGCCGCCGTTGACGCCCAATACCTGACGCGTGATGTACGAGGCATCGTCGGACATCAGAAACGCCACTGCGGCGGCCACTTCATCCACCTGCCCTACCCGGTTCATGGGCACCATCCTGAGCGCCTCCGCCAACGGCAGGTCGCTGGTCATGTCGGTCTCGATCAAACCCGGCGCGACGCAGTTGACGGTGATCTTGCGACCCGCCAACTCGACCGCGAGCGCCTTGGTGGCGCCGATCAGGCCGGCCTTGGCCGCGCTGTAGTTGACCTGGCCGCGATTGCCCATGACGCCCGACACCGAAGCCAGCGTGACGATGCGGCCACCGTTTCGGGCGCGCACCAGCGGCATGGTGAGCGGATGTACGACATTGAAGAAGCCGTCCAGACTGGTGGCAAGCACCCGGTCCCAGTCGTCCTCGGACAAGGCCGGAAAAGCGTTGTCGCGGGAGATGCCGGCGTTGCACACGATGCCATAGAAGGCGCCGTGCCCGGCCACATCAGCCTCCAGCACCGCGCGCGCCACAGCCCGATCGCAGACGTCAAACTGCAACACGCTGGCGCGGCCGCCCGCAGCGATGATTTCACTCGCCACCGCATCCGCCTGCTCGCGCCCCTGACGGCAATGCACGGTGACCGCGAAACCGTCGCGACCCAGTCGCAGGGCGATGGCGCGACCGATACCGCGGCTGGATCCGGTGACCAAAACACGGCGCAGATTCATGACAGGCTCGCTTGCACGAAAGTGGAAAAATCATCGGGTTCAAACACGATCAAAGTGGCACTGGCCACGCTCGCACCGTCCATCTCGATGCTGCATTCATAGGCGCCCATGCCGCTGGCTTCGCGATAGATCACCTGCGTGTGCGTCACCAGTGCCTGATCCGCCGCAAAGCTGCTGCGTGTGCAGGTCAAACGGCGCGTGCCCAGCAAGGCACCCTGCTTGGGTGGCAGGCCTTGATCGCGCCGCAGCAGGCTGTTGTGGGCGGCCACCGTTTGCGCCATCAATTCCACGCCAATCCAGGCCGGCATGTTGCCCTCGGTGTCGGCATACCAGGCACCGCGACGGGGCGTGTATTGCGCGCTCGCGGTCGTCGTATCAAAGCCGAGAACACGATCCAGCAACAGCATCGGATCGCGATGGGGAAGAATGTCTTCGATCGGCGGAAACCGGGCCGTGCTGCTCATCGCGCGTCTCCGATCATCAGGCAGGCATTGCTGCCACCAAAGGCAAAGGAATTGCTCATGCACACGCGCTTGTGGCTGCGATTGAACCGGCGCGTGCCGTCCACGAGATCCAGCGCCGGCAGCGCGGCATCGGCCTGCTGGTCCCAGACGTGCGGCGGCATCGCGCCTTCGCCCAGCGCCAACCAGCAAAAGGCCAGTTCGGTGGCCCCGGCTGCGCCCAGCGTGTGGCCGGTCATGGGCTTGGTGCCGCTGGTGGCCAGGCCGCCAGGAAAGACGCGGCTCACCGCGCGGCTTTCCATCTCATCGTTTTTCGGCGTCGCCGTGGCGTGCAGATTCAGATAGTCCACATCTGCAGCGTCAACTCCGGCGTCCAGCAGCGCCGTGCGCATCGCCGCCTCGGCGCCCAGCCCCTCGGGCTGCGGTGCTGTCATGTGGTGGGCATCGCTGGTTTCTCCCAGACCCAGCAATTCCACGGCCGCGGCCTCACGCGTCATGAGGAACAAGGCCGCCCCCTCGCCGATGTTGATGCCACGCCGATTCCGGCTCATGGGATTGGTGAGCTCGACCGTGGTCGATTCGAGCGCGGTGAAGCCATTGAGCGTGAGGCGACAAAGCGAGTCCACGCCACCGACGAGCACGGCGTCGCACAGCCCGTGGCGCAGCAGCCGGCGCGCCGATGCGAAAGCCTTGGCGCTGGAAGTGCAGGCGGTGGATACCGTATAGGCCGGCCCGGTGCAGCCCAGATAGCGCGCCAGAAAGACCGCTGGCATGCCGATCTCCTGCTGTTGATAGCGGTAATTCGCAGTCATGGCACCGCTGCTGCGCAGCGCGACCAGGGCGACCTCGCCCTCGGCGATGCCGGAGGTGCTGGTACCCAGCACGACGCCAACGCGGTCCCGGCCAAAGCGTGTCAACACCTGCTCCACCTCGGACTCGATCTGCGTCAATGCCGCCAGCAGCAGTTGGTTGTTGCGGCAGGCATCATCGGCCAAGCGCGGCGGGAGTTCCGGCAAAACGCCTCGCGCCCGCCCGACACGCGCCTTGGCGCCGGGCAGCCAGCCTTCCTCCAGCACCATGCCCGTGGTATCGCCACCCAGCAAGCCATGCGCAACTTGTGCGCTGCCGCTGCCCAGGGCATTGATGATGCCCAGTGCGGGCAAGTAGAAACGCGGCTTCATGGTTCGGTGGCGCCCGGGGGCAGGGGTGAAATATCCAGTTCAAGTGGCAACGACGGCACAAGCACATGCATTCGGTTTGGCGTCGACGCAGCACTGTAATCGATGCTTAACAACAACCGGTCCGCACGCAGCACGCGACGCTGTCGGGCGTCCTCTTCCAGGCGCAGGGTGGGTGCCAATCCCCGGCGCACCGAGTCGGCTGGCCAAAGCGCCATTTGCAGCAGCGCCAGCAACATGGTGGGCGACAGGCGCGCATCGGGCAAGGTCTGCGCTGTCGCCACATGATTGTCGTAGCTGACCTGCAGCAGCTTTTGGCCGAACGGCGTCAAGCCTGCAAAGCGCAACCCTTTAGCGTCGGACTCGAATTCGACGATCAGGGTCTCGCGTCGACCCTGCAGCGTGGACTCGACCTTTTGCTGCAGATCGAACGGCGCCAGATCGGTGCTCGGCTGCAGGCAGTAACTGCCGCCGCCAGGAAGTTCGGCGCAGGATGAGTCAAGCCGATTGAGCGCGCCGCAGGCGCTCAGCAGCCCGGCGCAAACCAGGGCGATGCCAGACCCGCGTTTCATGCGTCGGGTTCCCCGGAGAAACTCAGCACCATCGGTGCCAGCAGCACGGCCAGGCCCACCCCCACCAGCAAGGTCAATCCGAAACTGGAGAGCGCCGGCATGGAACTGAAAGCGAGCAAGCCAAACGAGAGCAGCGTGGTGCCGGCCGACAGCAGCACACCGGCCAGTGTCGCGGCCGCGCGCACGCCGCCCTCACGCAAAAAGATCGCGTAGTTGACGCCCACACCCAGCACCAGCATCAGCGCCATGAGGTTGAACAGGTTCAACGGTATTGCCAGATAGCCGAACAGTCCCAATGCCAGCGCCATCGCCAGCAGCGTGGGTGCCAGCGTGACAGCGGCCTGAGCCCAGCCATAGCGCAGGCACAGCACGCCGTAGACCAGGCACAGCGCGCCCATCAACCAGACCAGACCCCATTGCCGGTAGTCGCGAAACAATCGGCTTACGCTACCCGCCTTGTCCACCAGGATGACGCCTTCCAGCCCCGCTGCGGCCTGAGCCAGACGCGCCACATCGCGCGTGCCCTGGGGCAGCACCATGGCGGCAAAACCGTGCTCCTGCGCGCCCAGCCAGAGGTGGGCAAAAGGCCGCGCCATCGGTGTTTGCAGCCACTGCTGCAGCGTCAGCGGTGCGCTGTCGGACGCCTGGAAATCAGCGATGCTGCGGGTGGCGATGTCGTCGCGCAGGCCGTTGCGTGCGAACAGTCGCTTGAGCGCGGCCTCGTCTGAAAACACGTGTTCCTGCCACAGTCGGCGGGCCAGCGCCTGCTGCGCCAGCGCAGGCACGAAGTCGGAAAGACTTTGATAGCCGGTGATTTCGCCCTGCGCCAGCAACGTGCGCAGGCGCAAGCCGAGCCGCTCCTGTCGCGCCAGTACGGCGTCTTCGCTCACGCCTTCGATCAGGAAGAACTGGCTGCTGTTGCCCAGGCCGGTGAGCTCGCGGATCTGCTCTTCCTGGGCCACGAGTGAGGGTGAGCGCGCGATCAGCAGGTGGATGTCATCGTTGGCCTTCAGCACCCACCATCCGGGTGCCGCCAGCACCAGCAAACCGCCAGCGAGCATGAGACAAATGCGCCGGCTCATGTGGACTTTCCACCAGATCAACAGCCGCTGCGGCAGTGCCACGGCCGCTTGCGGATCACGCCCCGTGGGTCGCGTCAGCAAGGCCGGCAGCAACAGGAACACGCTCAGCCAGGCCGCGAACAAGCCCGCCAATGCGAACAGCGCGATTTGCGCCAACGCCGGAAAGGGTGCCAACAGCAGGGTGGCGTACCCGAGCAGACTGGTGGCCAGCGCCAGTGTCAGCCCGGGCGCGATCCGACGCAGGCCCGCCATCGGCTCCCAATCCTGACCCGCGCCCAGGTGGGCCGCGAAATACTGCACCGCGTAGTCCACCGCCTCGCCGATCAGGCTGGCGCCAAAGACCAGGGTGATGAGGTGCATCTGGCCGTATACCGCCAGTGTCACCACGCTGGCGGCGCCGATGCCAAAGGCGACACACAGCAGGCCCAGCGCCAACGGGCGCGTTGATCGAAACACCAGATAGAGCAGCGCCATCATGCCCAGCAACGAGCCCGCTGCGATGAGATCGAATTCGCGCTCGGCGCTGTGGCGCGCGGCCTGGGCGTAGAACACCGTACCGGTGCGCAATACGCGGGCCTGTGGCGCGCTCTGGTGCAGATGGCTCTCGGCGCGCGCGACTGCCGTGTCCACTGCCTGCTGCAATGTGCTGTCGTAGGCAGAGTCCGTCAGTTCAGCCGTCACCAAAACCCAGGTCTGACCCGCAGCGCGCGTCACCAGCAGACCGTTGTCGCTTTCCAGCCTGAGACCTTTGAGCGGAAGGCTGGCCAGCCAGGCGTCGGTCAAACCCAGCGGATCCTGCGCCAGCGGCAACGTGAAAGCAAAACGTACCGGCTGGTACAACTTCTGTTTCAGCCTGGCTTCGAGATCCATCGAGCCCGAAGCCAGCGCAGTGCGATCGGGTTCCGCCAGCAAGCCATAGCGGTGTCTCAAGTACAGCGCCGTGAGTTGCGTGGGATCGGGCGCGGGCAGGTCGCTGACGACCGCGCCAAATACAGCCGATGCACGCAAGTCCGCAGCGAACGCGCGCGCGCTGACGGCGGCGTGATCGAGGCTCTCCTCGCCAATCAGAAACACTGCCCGGTTGCCTGCCGTCTGCGTCAGCCGCGTCACCGCCTCTTCCGCCAGGGCGCTGCGTTCCGTGAGCGGCAGCAGGGCCAGCAGGTTGCTCTGCAGTGGTGGGCGTGTCGCACTCCACCATTGAAGGGTTCCGATCACCGTCAGCGCAACCGCCAGCGCCAACCACAAGCCGGCGCGCAGCCGCATCGCGCTCATGGTCGCACGGGGGCCCCGGTCCGGGCCGCCGCATCACCGCCAAACAGCAGCAATTCGGCCGCGCTCGGTGCATTTGCCACTTGACTGTGCCGCAGCTGGATAAGCGTGCTGTCGCCGCCCGTTTCCTCCATGCGGATGGATTCGACAAAGTGCCCACCGGCCAAATGCATGCCAGCCATAAATTGCGACAACGCCGCCTGCCTTGGTTTGAGATCGATCTCCCAATGCGTCAGGTCGCCGCGCGCGCTGGCGTCGAAATACTCGCGCAGGGCGACGGTGTTGGCGCCGAGCATGGCGCGAAAAACGCGACCCACTTGCGCCAGCCCGGGCACGTCGCGTGCCGCGCGCTCGCGCCGCACCCCATCACCAGAGATTTCCACAATCCTGTCCTCGCCCAGCACATAACTCGTCTTAACAGGCTGTTCGATCTGCCACAGCACACCGTCGCGGCGCGAATAGACCAACTGCCCGCGGGTGACCAGTGGCCGCTTCAGAGCCGCCATCTGGCGAGTCTGGGTGAACTCTGCGCGCACCACGGCATACGGTTCCATCTGGGCACCGATGCGGGTCAGCAGTGCAGGCTCGTCCGAGTGCGCCCAGGCACTGCAGAAAACCAGCAGCAACCACCCTAGCCAGCGCATGCACGCTCCAGTTTCTCCAGCAGCACTGCGGGCGAAACAAATTGCAGTTCACGGGTTCCGGCGTGTACTGCGACCTGCGTCGTGTAGCCCTTGGTCAGGCGCTCGCCACTGGCCGCGTCGAAAATCACGTAGCTGATCTTGATACGGTTCTCGTACTCGATCAGCGTGGCCTCAACGCGCAGCAACTGGCCGTATAACGCGGGCCGCACATACTTGAGGTGGCACTCGACGATGGGCCAGAGATAGCCCGAGGCCAGCATCTGCGGGTAGTCGTAGTCGAAGCGGCGCAGCAACGCGCAGCGCGCGAGTTCAAAGTACTTCACGTAGTGACCGTGCCAGGCCACATCCATCGCGTCCACGTCGTGAAACGGGACTTCGACCTGAACCGAAGCAACAAGCTTATACATCGGCGTAGAGCAACCAATGGCCCGCCCGGATCAGGCCGCTAAGCGCACGCAAGTCGGCGTCGAGCGCGCGATCCTCATCCAGAAAAGCCGAGTGGTGGCCCACCTCCCGCATGAACTGCAGCACCGGTGGCGTGAGTGCCGCCGCGTCGGAGTCCGGCAATTGCTGGCGCAGCGTGACGCCCTGCACGCTGGCCATGATCAGCGCAGCAGCCACCTGTTCGGTGAGCTCCAGTACGCGCAGGCAATCGCGCGCCGCGATCGTGCCCATGCTCACCTTGTCCTGGTTGTGGCACTCGGTGGAACGGGAGAACACGCTGGCCGGCATGGTCAGCTTGAGCGCCTCGGCGGTCCACGCCGACGAGCCGATCTGCACCGCCTTGAAGCCGTGGTTGATGGACGCGCGTTCGCCGCGACTGCCGGAGAGGTTTTGCGGCAGCCCGTGGTTGAACTTGCTGTCCACCAGCAAGGCCAGTTGGCGATCCATCAGGTCGGCCAGATTGGCCACCGCCGTCTTGAGCGAATCCATGGCGAAGGCGATATGGCCGCCGTAGAAGTGGCCGCCGTGCAGCAGCAGTTCAGCGTCGCCATCGATCAGCGGGTTGTCGTTCGCGCTGTTGAGTTCGTTCTCGATGTCGCGTCGCATCCAGCCCAGCGCATCGCGTGCCACCCCGATCACGTGCGGTGCGCAGCGGATCGAATAGCGATCCTGCAGGCGGATGACCTCGGTGTCGTCGGCGTGCAGATCGCCGAAGATCCACGCCGCAGCCTCGTTCTGGCCAACGTGCGGCTTGGCCGCAAACAGGCGCGGATCAAAGTGGCCCCGGTTGCCGCGCAGCGCAATCGACGACAGCGCCGTCAGGCGGCTGCACAGCTGCGTCAGATAGGACGCACGTTGCCATGCCTGACAGGCCAGACCCGTCATCACGGCCGTGCCGTTCATGATCGCCAGGCCCTCCTTCGGCGCCAGCTTCAGCGGCTCCCGGCCGATCAGCGCCAGCGCCTCGGCCGCACTGCGCCGCACGCCGGCATGCAGCACCTCGCGCTCGCCGATGAGCGCGGCCGCAACATACGAGAGTGGCGTCAGGTCACCGCTGGCGCCGACCGAACCTTCGCTCGGAATCAGCGGCAGGATCCGGTGCTGGATCAACGCCTCCAGTTGTTCCAGCAGTTCCCAGCGCACGCCGGAATAGCCTTGCGCCAGCGAGTTCAGGCGACACACCAGCACCGCCAGCGTGGCCTGCTCGTCCAGGTACTCACCCATGCCGCAACCGTGATAACGGGTCAGGTGCAGGGGCAACTCCGCGATCAGATGCGCCGGCACGGTGACGGTACACGAGTCGCCATAGCCGGTGGTGACACCGTAGACCGTGCCGTTGTCGGCCAGCAGCCGCTCCAGGTAGGCGGCACCACTGCGGATGCGGCGTGCGAATTCCGGTTCGGTGTTCAGCGCGACGCCGGCGCCGTCATGTGCCACGCTCAACACGTCCTCGATGCGCAGGCGTCGCCCTCCTACGGTGACAGCGCCGATGCCCTGGTGGTGAATCTCTTTGACTTGCATTGTTCAGACCCTGTTGGAACCCGTGCTGGCGTTATTGTGAAAGTTGGGGCGCCAGAAATCGTAAAAATTAAACCATTGAAACGGCGCCTTCAGACAGTGCGCCTGCAAGCGCTGCGCGTAGCGCTGCAGGTAGCATGTCAACCGCTGTTGGCGCTCCCGCCGCGGCAGTTCAACGCGCTGCGCGAACAGTTCGAAATGGATGCGGTAACGGTCCCCCTCGCGCAGGCAGAAGAACAGGTACACCGGGCAGTCCAGCAGGCTGGCCAGGATCAGCGGACCGTGCGCAAACGACGCCGGCGCACCCAGAAACTCGACCTCGCTCACGCGCTCGCTGGCCCCACCCTCCACCGGCGGCGTGCGGTCGCCGAAAATCGCCAGCAGCTCGCCGCGATCGATCTTGTCCTGCAGCCGGATGGCCGTGGCCGGGCCCAGTTTGGAGAGTTGCACCAGATTGACCTCGAAACGCGGATTCGCCCAGGCCAGCATGCGATTGAACTGCTGAGCATGCTGCGTGTAAACCACGGCATTGACAACCGCCAGTTGCTGGCCCGTGGCCAGCGCGCGCGCCATCTCGAGATTGCCGAGATGGGCTCCGAGCAGCACTGCGCCGCGACCGGACGCGAGCACGGCGTCAAACAGCGCCCGGTCGGCAAAATCGATCTGAGCGGGATCGATGTCGCCCATCCAGGCCACCAGTTTGTCCAGTCCGGATTCGGCAAAGGCAAACAGATGCTGCCAGGTATCACGCCAGCGCGGCGGAGGTGCACCACTGCACAGCGCGATGCGGCGCAGATAGTCGCGCGAAGCCCGACGCGGACCCGGCACGAACAGGAAGAAGTAGCCCACGATCGGGTACAGCAGCCAGCGTGCGGTGCGCGCTCCCAACCAGCGGTAACACTGGTAGGTGATGCGCAGGCCGATACCGCTGCTGCGTTCGGTCAGCTGCGACCAGTGCTGGGCCGCGCTGCGCTGGCCCAGGACCTTGCGGCCGAGCAGCAACGGCAATCGGGCCAGCATGCCGAAGAAGAGGCGGGTGTGCATCTTCGTGATGCGCACGTTGTCGCGCCACGGCGCAAAGTGGGACACACCGTCGACCGGATAGGTCACATGGGTAGGCAAGTTCTCGAACGCGAGTCCGCGCCACGCCAGATGCACAGCGATCGCGATATCGAAATCCATGCGCGTGGGCAGTTGCCCTTCGTCCAGCAAGGCACAGGTTGCTGCCAGGGGATAAAGGCGAAAGCCGCACATGGTGTCGCGAATGGTGAAGGACAAGGTTTCGACCCAGACCCAGAAGTGCGTGACATAGCGTCCATACAGACGCGCCCTGGGCACCGACGCATCGTACCTGGCCTGGCCGCAAATGACCGCTTCCGGCCGCGCTGCGCCGCGCTCCAGAAAACGTGGCACGTCGGCGGCATCGTGCTGACCGTCGGCGTCGATCTGCAACGCGTGGCTGAAACCCGCCTGCTGGGCCGCACGCAGGCCATGCATGACGGCGCCGCCCTTGCCGCCATTCACTGGCAACCGAAGCAGCCTGACCCGTGCATGGAGCTGTGCCAAGCCGGCCAGCCTGTCCTGTGTGGCCTGATCGCTGCCGTCGTCCACAATGAAGATCGGCAGACCGCAAGGCACAAGCCGCTCCACGGTGTGGCCAATGCTGTCCTTGTGGTTGTAGATCGGTATCAGCAGACAGGGTTTGAAGCTCATGCGCACCCGCCAAAAATGATGCGCCCGCTCGAATATTTGCGCCTGGCGTCGCTGTAGGTGAATTCCAGACGACCGCTGCGCCCTTCCCACTTCAATTCCAGACTGAGCGCCGCGTCGGGTAGAACCAACGCCAGGAATTTGATGTTTTCCAGACGCTCGAACGTGCCGCTCAGGCCCAGATGCTGGCGTGCGAAACGCACCGCCCAGTCAATTTGGACAACGCCCGGCAACACCGGCAGTTCGGGAAAATGGCCGGCGAAATGCGCCAACCCGGACCCCACATACAGGTCAAGCAGCAGCCGCCCGGGCTGGCCTTGTGGGCCTTCAAAGCGCATGGAACGCACTTCGGGCTGCGGCGGTGGCGCGCTGCCAGTCGGGCTCACCTGGAACAAGGTGGCCAGGTCGGCGGGCGTGATCTTTCCGCGCTCATTCATGGGCATGCGCTCGGGGAAACGCCAGTGCCTTGGCAGCAGCACCGCGTCGAAGTGAGGCGCCAATTGCTGCTCCAGCGCATGCACCACGGCAGGCCTGCCCTGCTGCTCGAGCACGCGCTGTCCCTGTTCGGTCAACGTCGCCACCACCGCCACGCTTTGACGCCGCCCCGACAGCGCCAGCACCGCGGCGCCGCTCACCCACGGATGGGCCAGCAGGCGCGTCTCCATGTCCGGCAACGACAGCCTCTTCTCCTCGATCTTCACCACACGGTCCAGCCTGCCGCAGAGACGAAAACGCCCGTCGGCGCGCAACTCCACAGCATCGTCCATGCGCCAGGGCGACATGTCGGACAGGTAGGGTGAGCGCAGCGACAGCGCACCGTCTTCATGTCGGCCCACCTGCAATCCGGGCATGGGCGTCCAGAACTCGTCGACCTCCTGGCGTCGCCAGCCAACGCCACCGGTCTCGGTGCTGCCAAAAACCTCGGTCGGGGCCCAACCCAGCGCGCGCTGGAAGGCCGCGGCAGCGGCCGCTGGCAGAGGGCCGCCGGATGAAAAAATAATGCACGGCACGGGTTGCAGCGAGTTCAACGCAATCAGTTCGGGCAGGCGGGAGAGCAGTGCCGGACTGGCCACGAGTGCGGGCGCACCGTGCTGCCCGAAGAACGCGAGGCGCGCCAGCAGCGTGTCGGGTTGGGAACAGGTGATGGCGTCGAACGCCCGCCCCGCATGGAGTGGCCAGAACAGCCGGAACAGCAGGCCATAGAAGTGCTGGTGCGGCACCGACGAGACGACCCCCGCCCGGCCCAGCATCGCACCCCAAAGCGACTCCAGCACGTCCAGTTCGACCTCGAACTGAGCCAGTGTCTTGGAGACTTGTTTGGGTTCGCCGGTACTGCCCGAGGTATAGATGTCGATCCATGCCGCGCGCGGCTCGAGGGGCCTCAGGATGCCCTGTGCATCGGCCTTGGGTGGGGGCAATGTGGCGTCCACGACGGCATCAAAGGCGTGGGCCAGATTGAGCCGCGTGCCTGGCTGGGTGTTGGGAGGAATCACCACCCGTTTGCCGGCATGCAACAGCGCCAGCAAGCTCACGACAAAGGCGTAGGGGTCGTCGTGGGTCAGCAGCCAACGCACCTCGGTGCGCGCTTGCAGCCGCTCTGCCAGCGCCGCCACATGGCCGGAAAACTCGCCCCAGTGCACCCAGCGTTGGCCGTCGTGACAGACACGGTGATCGTGCGCACGTCCGGTCGCCAACAGCGAGTGCAGCGCAATCAGCATCGTCAAACCGTGCGCCGTGCGAGATGGCGGCGGCGCACCAGCCACTCGGCGGCGTACAGCAGACCCATTAGAACGTAGGCAATGAAGCCGTTGTACAGCGCCCAGGTGTCGCGGCTGGCGGCCACCGCCGTGAAGCCCGCGATGCAGCCGTTGCACACGAAGAACACGCACCAGACCTGCGTCACGCGCCGCGTATAGCGCACACCGTCAGGCGGCAGCGCGGGCTCTTCCAGCCGCGCGAAACGCTCCACCATCGACGGCGGGTATTTGAGCGACAAGCCGAATGCGACCAGCATGCCCAGGCTCATGGCGGCCGGGTACAGGCGCAGCAAGGTCTCGCTGTTGGTCAGCGCCGTCACCCCCGCCAGGGCAAGCAGCGCGACCAGCACGGTCAGATCGATGCGCGACAGTTCGCGCAACAGTTGGCCGGCAGCGCGCCGACGCCGCGCCAGCAGGCCCAGGACCAGCAGCAGCGCCAGATAGCGCGGTTGCAGGAATTGCAGACCAAAATAGATGGCAAGCGGATACAGCAGCCAGATGAGCCCCTGCAGCAGCCTGGCCCGGGTGATAGCCATGTTCTGAAGTCGCGTGCTCAGGTGCCGACACCCTTGGCGGCGAGCAGCGACTGCACCGTGCTTACAACGTCGCCCACGGTGCGCACGCTCTTGAAGTCTTCCGGCTTGATGCGCTCACCCGTCATCTCCTGCAATTTGATCGCGAGGTCGACCGCATCGATGCTGTCCAGGTCGAGTTCCTCGAACAAATGCGTCGCCAGCGTGACCCGCTGCGGATCCACCTCGAAGGCGTCGGCGAGTAGCGTCTTGAGCTGCGCCAGAATCTGTTCATCCGTCATTGCTTGTCCCTGTGCCGTTGGCAGTTTAAAAGGTGGATTCAGAGCGCCGGGGCGCGGCTTTGCACGAGGCGCGCCAGCGCGTTCACATGGCTGAAATGTTCGCGCGCGTCGGCATCGTTGGCTTCGAGTTGGAGCTGGTATTTCTTGCGCAAGGCGATGCCCAACTCCAGCGCGTCGATCGAGTCCAGGCCCAGGCCTGCGTCGCCGAACAGCGCTGCGTCGTCCTGGATGTCGGCCGGTGTGATGTCTTCCAGATCGAGGGCTTCAATGATGAGGCGCTTGATCTCGAGTTTCAATGCGGCAAATTTTTCAGCTTCGTCCATGGCGTTCAAGTTCCTGCGTGAAATGGGTTTCAAGGGCGTGCGTCAATTTTCGCCCGGCCAGAGACTGCGGTTCGTGCGCGTCCACCCAGGCATCGGCATGGATGGGCGCCAGCACCTGGATGCGCAAATGAAATCTCCGATGCGGGATCTGGTACCAGCGCTCCCGCTTCGTGAGCGTGCTGGGCTGACAGTCAATCAGCACCGGCAGCATCGGCAGCCCGCTCTTCAGGGCAATATAGGCGGCGCCGCGCAGAAAGTGCAAGGGCCGCCCCGGCTGACTGCGCGTCCCTTCCGGAAAAATGATCATCGGCTGGCCGGCGGCCAGATCGTGCGCGCAGTCGTGGATCAACTGCTCGGGATCGGAATTGCTGACGTAGGATGCGGCCCGCACCACACCCCCCAGAAACGGGTTCTGCCAGAGCGCCTGCTTCACGACGCAACTGGCTTGCGGCATCAGCGATATCAGCGCCACCACGTCGATCAGCGTCGGATGGTTGGCCAGCACCAGGGTATTGCGGCAGGCGCGCAAGCGATTGCCGCCAATCACCTCCAGCCGCATGATGCCGACAAACTCCATCAAACCCAGGAACGCAGCAAACGACTTGTGAATGAGCAGGCGTGCATGGCGGGTTCGGGCCGGGCCGGGAAACACCAGCAACAGCGGAAACACCAGTACGGACAAAGCCAGGCCACCGATGCCAAAGGCCGCGAAACAGCCCCCGGTGGCAGCCAGGCGCCAGTAATAGTTGAGGCTGGACGTCATGACGCCTGGGTGCTCCAGGTCCAGCACGCGCCGGCTGTATCCCATCGCGATTGCCCGGTCTCCAGGCAGCGCACAAAGGCGCGCGATTGCGGCTCCGCACTGGGGTTCCCGTCGCCCCGCGACAGGCGGCACGTCAGTTGCATGGACGCCTCCCGCTGCAGCAACAGACCCACCGCGTGAGCCGCGTCATGGTCTGGCGCAGCCGATCCGTACACATCGGGCAGCGGCTCATCGGCGTACACCAGCAGCACCGGCTGGTCGGGATCATCCGCCAGTTGCAGGCAGGCTTCGAGCAGACCATAGCCAAAGCTGGCCGCTCCCGCCGAGATTGCAGTCGAGGCCGCGGTATTGCGCTGCAGAATCGAAAACAAGCCGACACTGGCGCTGAGCACCGACGTGCTGAAGGCCGTGGGAGAAACCTCCTCGCCCGTCGCCAACGCCTCCAGCATGCTCGTGCTGCGGCCCAGTTCCCCGTGGCGCGACGCATAGACCATGCGCAATTCACCCGGGTCGGGCGCACAGTCGTGCGCCACCCGCAGCGCCATTCTGGCCTGCAGGCTAAGGCGCCGCCGCAGCATCGGCTCGACAAAACCGAGGTCGCTCGCCGCCGGTGTGCCCTTTTCGGACGCGCACGCATCCCAGACCGCCCAGCGGGCAATCGGCACCCTCCAATCCGAACCGTGCTTGAACAAAGTATTTCCTTACTGCGCCTCGGGCCCTCTCCCGCATTGCGGTGCCGAAACAATGGAATGGATTCTATTGCCCTTGACCCCGCCCTCCGCCCTTCAAGGCCCCGGGGAATCCCGGTAAGCCGCTCGATTCGGACCTGACCGCCTGCAATTCGCGCTGGCGAACAGGCATCTGGCGCTGCATGGGTGCGGTTCGTCGCAGCCTTGCTGCGCGGCGGGGACGCCTTGCCTACAGTGCGCTGCATCAACAACCCCTACCCCATTTTCAGGAGTTTCCATGAACCCGTATTTCCGTTCTTCCGTGGTCCGTCGTGCCGCCATGTGCCTTGCCGTTCTGTCGCTGGCCGGCAGTGTCTGGGCGCTGCCCGATGCGCAATTCGATCCAGCGTTCCAGTTGATGATGCAGGCCAATCATGGCGATGAAAGCGCCATCGACAAGGCGTCCGCCGCATTTGCCGCCCTGCTCAGGGTCGAGCCCGGCAATCCGGTGCTGATGGCCTACGCGGGCGCCGCCACCTCCCTGAAGGCAAAGACCACGATGTTGCCCTGGAAAAAAATGAACTACGCGGAAGACGGCATGGCCATGATCGACAAGGCGCTGGCGTTGCTGACCCCGGCGCTGGACGCACCGCTGCAGCACGGTGTTCCGGGTTCGCTGGAAGTGCGCTTCGTTGCGGCCAACACCTTCCTGGGCGTGCCGGGCTTCATGAACCGCGGTGCGCGCGGCTCCAAGCTGCTCAGCGACGTGCTGAGCAGCCCGCTGCTGCTCACCGCTCCACTCGGCTTTCGCGGCAATGTATGGATGAAGGCGGCAGACATCGCAGCGAAGGACAAGCGCGCGGACGAAGCGCGAAAGTACCTGAACCGGGTGATTGAGACGAACGCGCCGCAGGCCGAAGCAGCGCGCGCCCAGCTCAGCAGGCTGCCATCATGAACGCGTCCAGTTCGAACGCCGTGGTGGAACTGCACGGTGTACACAAGACCTATCGCCTGGGCGAGCACGTCATCCCGGCGCTGCAAGGCGTGGACCTCGCCGTGCAGCGCGGCGAACTGCTGGCGCTCACCGGCCCTTCGGGCAGCGGCAAAAGCACGATCCTGAACCTGTGCGGACTGATCGACTCGGCGGACTCGGGTGACATCGTTTTGAGCGGACGAAAGGTGAACGATCTGGATGAAATACAGCGCACGCTGCTGCGCCGCGACGCGCTTGGCTTTGTGTTCCAGAACTTCAACCTGGTGCCGGTGATGACCGTCGCCGAGAACGTGGACTACCCGCTGTTCATTGCCGGTGTACCCACCGCGGAACGCCGCGAGCGCGTGGCCGCACAGCTCAAAGCCGTGGGCCTGCTCGAGCATGCGCAACACCGGCCCGACGCACTCTCCGGCGGGCAGCGCCAGCGCGTGGCGATTGCCCGTGCGCTGGTGAAGCGCCCGCGTCTGGTGATCGCCGACGAACCCACCGCCAGCCTGGATTCGCACA
>CAILAY010000132.1 GCA_903832285.1 uncultured beta proteobacterium
ACCAGCCACCAGGAGGCGTAGGTGAAGCCTGCGCCCTGGCGCAGCAGCAGCGGGCGGACGACTCGCAACAGGATGACGGCAAGGCTCAGCAGAAGCGCCTGTTGCAATCCGGCGAAAAGGAGGAAGTCAGTCATGTGCATGTTCCTTCAGCAGCGTCTTGAGCGCCGCGATATCAGCTTTAGAGAGCTTGCGCCGAGAGGCAAACTGCGCCACTAGTGGCGCCAGGCCGCCGCCGAAGAGGCGGTCGATCAGCGATACGCTCTCGTTGCCCAGCCATGCATCGCGTTCCAGCGCGGGCGAGTAAAGGAAGCGTCGGCCGTCGCGCTCTGCCGCTATGGCGCCTTTGTGCAGCAGCCGATTCAACAACGTCTTGACCGTACTAGGTTGCCAGTCATGGGTGCTGCCCAGCGAGGCAACCAGTTCCTCCGCAGTCTGCGGTGCGCGCTGCCAGAGCTGGTCCATTACATGGCTCTCGGCATTGCTTATAGAGGGAAGATGATTCATGATTGATTACGTTTGTAGATGAATCATAGTTTACAACCATAAACGATGTTGTCAAGCGACTGCGACCTCGATCTCCGGTGATGGCGTGCCGTGCTCCGGCTCGGTACCCGGAGTGAAAATCCAATGCCTCCAGGCGGTCACTAACGAACCAATTTATGGAAGCACTGATGGAGTCGTATCAAACTGGGCAATGCCGTTGAAAGGCAGCTTTCGCTGCGTTCCGGCTGCCTGCCGACGCCTGGTCAGGACTCACGGCGTGCAGGGATGGAGTAGGTGCCGACGACGTGCGCCACGGGCTCACTGGAGCCTTCCGAATAAAGCGACACCTCGCCCACAGCGAGCGACCGGCCCAGCTTCATGAGCTTGCACACCGCCACGATGCTTTTGTCTGCCGCCGGTTTGCGCAGAAAGTTGATGGTGAGACTGGTTGTCACCGTCAGGGGAACGATGCCGATTTCCCCCAGGATGGCGACGTAAAGCGCAACATCAGCAAGGCCCATCAGTACGGGACCGGCGACCGTGCCCCCCGGCCGCAGCTCATTCGGGCCGACCGCATGCGTGACCGTCGCACCACGATTGCCAACCTCCTGTATGACGCACTTCGTTTGTGGAAACTCGGCAGTGATGAACGCTGCGACTTCTTCTTTGGTGGCCATTATTTTTCCCCGTATAACGCTAGGCACTATAGCCCGACAGTCCGCGCAAACGCAGATGTGCCGCATCTTCGAGGTCCACTGGCAACTGGTTGCGTGCCTGCAGGTAATGGTGGGTGAATACATCCAGGTAGGCCGCCAAAGTCTGCGCCGCAAGAGGCTCACCGGCCAGGCCCAGGCAAAGCGCGGCCACCTCCGATGTGCAGATGTGATTGTCGCGCCGGGAGCGCCGCAGGCGGTAGCGGGAGAGCTGCTCCGGCAGCAGACTCAGCACGGGCAGGTGGTCCAGATAGGGGCTCTTACGGAACATCTTGCGCGCCTCGGGCCAGGTGGCGTCCAGCAGCACGAACAGCGCACGCTTGCCCTCAGGCAGCGAGGCTGCGGCGGCGCAGGCGACAGGCTGTATTTCTGTGACCACGCGCTCGGGCGCGACGAATTCCCCCGGAAACACGAGATACGGCTGCCACTGCGGGTCTGCCAGCAGGGTCAGCAATGCCGGATCGACCTCGGTGCGGGCCCAGCCAAAGGCTGCGGTATCGGCCACCACATCGGCAATCAGCCACCCGGTATTGCTGGGCTTGAGCGGCTCGGTGTCGCACATGATCAGACACACCGCCGAGCGTGTCGCCAGCGCTGGGCGCAAGGCGCACATACAGTGGCTGAAGATCAGTCGGCAGCCCGCACAGCGCTCGGCCTTTGAGCCGCCACGCGCCAGAAAGGGCTTGGCGCTGCGCGCCAGCCGCGCCGTACGCAGGCGCGAGACGGCATGCATCAAAGTGCGGCTCAGAAATGAATGCCGCGCATCATCTCCGACATCGCGATCGCCTCGGGCGAGAGCGTGGGCTTGGCGCTCTTCTCGCCCTTGGCCGCGGCGCTGTCGGGGAACATGCGGAAGGTCGTGTTCATGATGATCTGCGTGATGCGCGGCGCAGCTGCGTGCAGCAGTTCGCCCGCGATCCCCAGGCGCGTGGACACGCGTACCGGTTTGTCGACACACGCGCGCACCACCATGTCGGCGGCCTCCTCGGGTTTAAGCAGCGGCATGCTGTCGTAGATCTTGGTGGGCGCCGTCATGGGCGTGCGCACCAGCGGCATGTTGACCGTCGTGAAGGTCACGCCCTGATCGGCAAATTCGCTGGAGGCGCAGGCGGTCCAGGCATCGAGCGCGGCCTTGCTCGCAACGTAGGCTGAGAAACGCGGCGCACTCACGAGCACGCTGATGGAGCTGATGTTCACGATGTGGCCCTTCTTCTTGGCCACCATGCCCGGCAACAGGCCCATGGTGATGCGCAGCGCGCCGAAGTAGTTGAGCTGCATCGTGCGCTCGAAATCGTGGAAACGCTCGTAGCTGGCTTCGATCGCACGGCGGATGGAACGGCCTGCGTTGTTGATCAGATAGTCAACGCCGCCGTGCTGCTCGTTCAAGGTCGCGACGAACTCGGCACAACTGGCCTCGTCCGCAATGTCCACCGAGTAGCTGAACACCTTGGCGTCCTTGCCCGCGTAGTCCTTGATTTCCTTGACGGCGGCGGCCAGCTTGTCCTCGCCGCGTCCGCAGATCAGCGTGATGGCACCGGCCTCGGCGAAGCGGCAAGCCGCGGAGAGGCCGATGCCCGAGGAACCGCCGGTGACAAGCACCACCTTGCCGCCCACTGTGCCCTTCAGGCTGTGGTCCACGAACAGTGCCGGATCGAGGTGCCGCTCCCAATAGTCCCACAAACGCCATGCGTAGTCGTTCAGATTCGGGCACTCGATGGCGCTGCCCTTGAGCGCGGCGTCAGTCTCGCGACGATCGAAACGGGTGGGGTAATTGACAAAGGTGAGGATGTCCTCGGGCACACCCAGATCCTTGACCACGGCCCGATATACGCGGCGCACCGGCGCCAGCGCCATCAGGCCCTTGCGCACGCTCTTTGGGATGAAGCCCATCAGCGCAGCGTTGATGAACAGGTTCATCTTGGGTGCATGCGCGGCCTTGCTGAAGATGTCCAGCACGTCGCCCACCCGGTATCCCGCCGGATCGACCAGGTGGTAGCACTTGCCCTTGATGACGTTGCGCGAATGCGAGATGTGATCGAGAGCCGCCACAACAAAGTCGACCGGAACAATATTGATGCGGCCGCCTTCCAGGCCAATGGCGGGCATCCAGGGCGGCAGAATCTGGCGCATGCGCTGGATCAGTTTGAAGAAGTAATAGGGCCCGTCCACCTTGTCCATCTCGCCCGTATGGGAGTCGCCGACCACCATCGCCGGGCGGTACACCGACCACGGAATCTTGCACTCCTTGCGCACAATCTTTTCGCTCTCGTGCTTGGTCATGAAGTAGGGGTGGTCGTAGTTCTCGGCCTCCTCGAACATGTCCTCCCGGAACACGCCCTCGTAGAGACCGGCAGCGGCAATCGAACTGACGTGGTGGAAGTGTCCGGCGTCGATCGCCTTGGCCAGTTCCACCGTGTTGCGCGTACCTTCGATGTTGACGGCAATCTGGCTGGCCTCGTCCGCGCTCAGATCGTAGACCGCGGCCAGGTGGTAGAAATGATCGATCTGTCCTTTGAGCTTTTTGATGTCCTCTGCAGCCACGCCCAGCCTTTTCGTGGTGAGATCGCCGTACACGGGAATCACCCGCGCAGCGCTGGCGCCCCAGTACTCGCGCAAGCCCTTGACCTTGGCCTCGCTCTCCTTGCGCAACAAAAAGTAAACGACCGAGCCCTTGCGCTCCAGCAGTTTCTTGACCAACCGCTTGCCGATAAAGCCCGTGGCGCCGGTAACGAAGTAATGCATTGAGACCTCCAAAAATGTTGGCGTATTTTTGCCTGGATTGTGCGGCACCGGGTTCAGCACAAACCCGCGCACCTCATAGAGACGTGCCCCTAGTCGTTTAGGAGTTGCAGTCTAGATTGTGCGCACCGCCGCGCGTAAAGTGGCCGTCAACGCAGGCGTCATGGCGCGTGCGGCTCATCAACCTAAAAGGAGTTAATCATGGTCACCAAAATGCAGAAAACCAAGCCCCAGTCTGATGCGGGTTCACCCCTGGCAAGTTCGGTCAAGGATTCGGCCCAGCAGATCTGGCTGGCAGGCCTTGGCGCTTTCTCCAAAGCCCAGGAGGAAGGCGGCAAGGTGTTCGAGGCCCTGGTCAAGGAAGGCTTGAGCATTCAGCGCAAGACCCAGTCCGTGGCTGAGGAAAGAATCTCTGAAGCCACCAGCAAGATGTCCAGCATGGCGAACGACATCGGCTCCAAAGCCGCTGGTCAATGGGACAAGCTGGAAAGCATTTTTGAAGATCGCGTGGCCAAGGCCCTGAAGAAGCTGGGCGTACCGTCAGCCAAGGACGTGGATGCTCTGATTGCCCGCATCGACGAACTGAACAAGAGCGTGCACAAGCTTTCGCCCAAGACCCCTGCCAAGGCGGCTGCCAAGACGGTGACCAAGCCTGCGCCGAGGGCGGCTGCCAAGCGTTCCACCCCGCGCAAGGCCGCCTGATCGGATGGCGGCAAGCGTCGGCTTTGGGGGTGCGGCGGCGCCCCCTTGGTTTCTCGGCGCGGACCCTGATGCCCTGACGGTTCACTCAAGAATCCCCTACATTCTTCCGCCATGAAGAGACCAAAATCATCCGCTCCGAAAGTGGCGCTGGCGCTGGCGGGCGGTGGTCCACTGGGCGCGATTTACGAAATCGGCGCGTTGTGCGCGCTGGACGAATCTCTCATCGGCCTGGACTTCAATCGGCTCGACCATTACATCGGCGTTTCCGCCGGAGGCTTCATTGCTGCGGGCCTAGCCAACGGCATGAGTCCGCGCGAACTGTGCGCGATCTTCATTGAGAGTGGCACCCAGGCGGACGAGGTGTTCGACCCCGCCTGGCTGATGGTGCCGGCCTATGCCGAATTCGCGCGGCGCAGCATGATGTTCCCGATGCTGGCGGCCTCCGCCTGGTGGCGCTGGGCCGTCGGCGGCAAGTCGCTCACGAGTTCCATCGAGCACCTCGCGTCGGCGCTACCCACCGGGGTTTTTTCCAACGATGAGGTGGACAAGCACCTGGCGCAGATGTTCTCCTGCGCCGGGCGCAGTAACGACTTCCGCCAACTCAAGACTCGGCTCACTCTGGTCGCAACCAATCTGGACAGCGGCGAGGCCGTGCCCTTTGGCCGTGCCGGCTGGGATCATGTGCCGATTTCCAAAGCGGTGCAGGCCAGTTCGGCGATGCCGGGTTTGTTTCCGCCGGTGGAAATCGAGGGCGCATATTACGTCGACGGCGCACTGAAGAAGACCATGCATGCCTCGGTCGCGCTGGAGGAAGGTGTCGACCTGTTGCTGTGTCTGAACCCGCTGGTGCCTTTCGATGCGACCGCGCCACAGTTCGCATCAGATCAGACCGATAGCCCCATGCTCGACAGGCGCAAGATTCCACGCATCGTGGACGGCGGTTTGCCCGCGGTCCTGAGTCAGACCTTCCGCTCCATGATCCACTCACGGTTGGAACTGGGCATCAAGGGCTACGAGCGCGCCTATCCTGAGACCGACATCGTGCTGATCGAGCCTGATCATCGCGACCCCGAACTCTATCTCGCCAACACCTTCAGCTACAGCCAGCGCCGCCATCTGGCCGAACACGCCTACCAGCAGACCCGTGAACTGCTGCGCTCCAGCAACACCGATCTGGCGCAGAAACTTCATCGCCACGGCATCCGGTTGAACCAGTCTGTGTTGCACAATCCGCGGCGGCATCTGGCACCGGCATTGCCCGCACCGACGCCACTGGGTCGCGCGATGGCGCACTTGCACGAAGTCATGGATGAACTGGATCAGGCGCTGGAGTCCAGAGCAAATCCGACTCACTGACTTTTGCGTAGGGCGCCGGTGCGGGCTTGGGGTAGAGTCGGCCCAGACAACAAGGATTAGCTCATGGCAAAAAAGGCGCCGCGCCGAACCGCCGAACGCATTCTGGAAGTTACGCTGGACCTGTTCAACCGATTCGGTGAACCCAACGTCTCGACCACGCTGATCTCGGCCGAACTCAACATCAGCCCCGGCAATCTGTACTACCACTATCCTGCCAAAGATGAGCTCATCAATGCGCTGTTCGACCGCTATGAAGGGACGCTGAGCGAGTTGCTCAACGCCAGCGACAGCGTGCGCGATGTGGAAGACGCCTGGTTCTTCATGCACACGCTGTTCGAGCTGATCTGGAAATACCGATTCCTGTACCGCGATTTGAACGACCTGCTGAGCAAGAATCGCCGCCTCGAAACCCATTTCCAATGGGTGCTGAAGAACAAGACCCGCGCCGTGCGTTCCTTGCTGGACGGCATGAGTCGTGGCGGCGCGCTGCAGATCGGGGCCGCCGAAATGGAGGCCACCGCCACCAGCATGGTGGTGGTGCTGACCTACTGGCTCAGTTACGAATATGTGCGCGATCCGCGCCACGCGCTGGAGCCGGAGAACGCGCAACTTGCGCTGCTGCGCGGCGCCCATCATGTGTTGAATCTGCTGGTTCCCTACCTGGAACCCGATCAACGCTCGCACCTGCAAAGCCTGGTTCGGGCCTATGCCGGCGCGCCCGGGTAGCGGCCAACTCCGGGGCAACACGATGGCCAAATGGACCGCCTTTACGCATCTGGGAGAGTACCCTTTCAGCACGACCAGCTTGAAGCAAGGCTGGCTCCGGTTGCACGCGGGGGACATGGAGCCATGCCCCCGAGACGCCAGGCTGTTGCGCGCCTGGACGCTGTTCCACCAGGGAGAGTTTGAGCAGGCGGCGCTGGAAGGACTGCGCTGCGGAGGCAGCGGCGTCACGGCAGCGAACAAGGCGACCATTGTCTACGCGAACCATCTTGAGCCCAGCGACAAAGTCCGGCTCGAATTATTCATGCAGGTCGCTGAACGCGCCCAGACACAGGCCGTGCAGGACCCGGACAATGCCAACGCCTGGTATTGGCAGGCCTACGGCTTGGGGCGCTACAGCCAGGGTATCAGCGTCACAAAAGCGCTGGCGCAGGGGCTGGGTTCACGCGTGCGCCATGCGCTGGAGAGGACGATCCAGCTGGAACCCCGGCACGCCGACGCGCGCGTTGCCCTGGGGGCATTTCATGCTGAAGTGATAGACAAGGTCGGCAGTTTGATCGGCGGCATGACCTACGGCGCCAACAAGGAAACCGGCCTGCAGTTGTACCAGGATGCGCTGCGGCTGAATCCGCGCTCGGCCAATACCATGATCGAATACGCCAACGCGTTGCTCATGATGGAGGGCGAAAAGAGCTTGGGAGAATCGACGGAATGGCTGCGCAAAGCCGCAGCCTGCAAACCCGCCGATGCACTGGAACGGCTGGAGGTGGAGTCAGCCATTGCGGAACTCGCGCAACGTTAAGCCTTCATGCTTGCGCTAGGCCATGCGCGAAGGCATGAAGGCCCGTTCCTTCACTTGAAGCCGGTCAACACCGGCGCCCGCATCACTTGCTCAAGCAGGCTTTCATAAAGGCCTTGCGCTCATCGCCGGCCTTTCCCTTGGCTTCCGCGTTGCAGGCTTTCATCTTTTCCTGTTGCGCCGTTTTCTTGTCGGATGGCGCGGATGCTGCAGCGACGGCTGCGGGTTTGGCGCTGAGGCACGATTTCATGAACGCCTTGCGCTCGTCGCCCGTCTTGCCGGCTGCGTCCTTGTTGCACTGGGCCATCTTGTTTTGCTGCGGCGTCTTCGCGTCGCCTTCGGCCGCATGCGCCGCGCCCAAGGACATGGCCAGACCCAGCGCGAGCAGAGAAATGAGTTTCTTCATGATGTTTCCTGAATAGGGGTGGATAGAGTGACCCTGCAGCAAGCAATGAATGGTTTGTGGCAAGGCTGTTGAGCATAACGGCGCCGACGACCCTGCGGATGACGTGCCCCTTAAAATCAGCGACATGCTTTCAGTCAAACATGATTTACTCATTGGTCTGGCCAGTGGGTTGGAAAAACTGGTCCCCGGCAGCGGGGCCCGCGCGGCATTTGAGTCGCCCAAGGTGGTCGACCACGGCGACCTCGCCTGCACCGCCGCGATGCAACTGTCCAAAGGTCTCAAGACCAGCCCCCGTCAACTGGCCGAAACGCTGCGCAGCGCGCTGCTGGAACATCCGGCCTTTGTGCGCTGGGTACAGGCGATCGAGATTGCCGGTCCCGGCTTCATCAACATCCGCCTCAAACCCGAGGCCAAGCAGGAGGTGGTACGCGAGGTGTTGGCCTCAGGCGAGCACTTTGGCTGGCAGACCGACACGGGCCAGAAGATGCTGGTGGAGTTTGTCTCGGCCAACCCCACCGGCCCATTGCACGTGGGCCATGGTCGGCAGGCCGCGCTGGGCGACGCGATCTGCAACCTGTACCAGACCCAGGGCTGGGAGGTGCACCGCGAGTTCTATTACAACGACGCGGGCGTGCAAATCGCGACGCTCGCCACCAGCACACAGTTGCGCGCCAAGGGTGTGAAGCCGGGTGATCCTCAGTGGCCCGAACTGGCCTACAACGGCGACTACATCGCCGACATTGCGGCGGATTTTCTGGCCAGGAAGACCGTCCAGTCTGACGACCGCGAGTACACCGCCTCGGGGGATGTGGAGGCACTGGACGACATTCGCCTGTTCGCGGTGGCCTATCTGCGCCACGAGCAGGATCTGGATTTACGCGCCTTTGCTGTCAAGTTTGACAACTACTTTCTCGAATCAAGTCTGTACCTGAGTGGCAAGGTTGATGCCGTCGTGAAGAGGTTGCAGGACGCAGGAAAGACCTACGAACAAGACGGCGCTCTGTGGCTCAAGTCCACGGATTACGGCGACGACAAAGACCGCGTGATGCGCAAAGGCGACGGCAGCTACACCTACTTTGTGCCCGACGTGGCCTATCACATCGCCAAATGGGAACGCGGCTTCACCAAGGCCATCAACATCCAGGGAACGGACCATCATGGCACCATCGCCCGGGTACGAGCGGGCCTGCAAGCCGCCAATCTGGACATTCCGCAGGGCTATCCGGACTACGTGCTGCACACCATGATCCGCGTCATGCGCGGCGGCGAAGAAGTGAAGATTTCCAAGCGCGCGGGCAGCTACGTGACCCTGCGCGATCTGATCGAATGGACCAGCAAAGACGCGGTGCGCTTTTTTCTGCTCAGCCGCAAACCCGACACGGAGTACGTGTTTGATGTGGACCTGGCGCTGGCCCAGAACAACGAAAACCCCGTGTTCTACGTGCAGTACGCCCACGCCCGCATCTGCTCGGTGCTTTCAGCCTGGGGCGGCGATGTGGCCGCACTGAAGGAGGTTGACCTGACGCCACTGCAAAGCCCGCAGGCGCTCTCGCTGATGTTGCAACTGGCCAAGTACCCGGAAATGCTGTGCAGTGCGGCGCGCGACTTCGCGCCGCACGATGTGACTTTCTATCTGCGCGATCTGGCCGCGTGCTATCACAGCTACTACGATGCCGAGCGCATTCTGGTGGACGAGGAAGTCGTCAAACGGGCGCGCCTGGCACTGGTGGCAGCTACGGCCCAAGTATTGCACAATGGCCTCAATTTACTGGGCGTCAGCGCTCCGCAGAAAATGGAAAGAACCAGCGTATGAAACAACAGCGTGGCTCGACGATCGTGGGCTTCATCGTCGGCTTGGTGGTCGGCCTGGCGGTGGCTCTGGTCGTGGCCGTGTACATCACCAAGGTGCCCATCCCCTTCCTGCATCAGTCGCCCAGCCGCAGCGCAAATCAGGACGCCGACGAATCACGCAAGAACAAGGATTGGGATCCGAATGCTCCGCTGTATGGAAAGAACCCGGCATCTGGTGCGCAGGTTGCCGTCACGCCCGTCGCCGCGAGTTCCGCCCCAAAGGCGCCTGCATCGGCAGCTGCGGTACCTTTGCTCAAGGGCTCCGGTTCGATGGATGCGCTGGGCGATCTGGCCAAAGCCAGGGCCGCTGCTGCCGGCGCCGACGCATTGACCTATTACGTGCAGGCCGGCGCCTATGTCACAGCCGAGGGCGCTGAGACACAGCGCGTCAAACTGTCGCTGGCAGGGGTTGAAGCCAGAGTCTCGGAGCGCGAGCAATCCGGGCGCAACGTGTTCCGGGTGCGCGTCGGCCCGATTGACACCCGAAGCGAAGCCGACAAGATCAAGGAGCGTCTGGACGCAGCCGGCTTTGAAACTACGGTTGTCCCGGTGCAGCGTTGATTCGCTGGTTTGAACTTTTGCAGCCAACCATCGTCTGACAGCTATTTTTTCGGAGTCATTTATGAAACGTCGCGCTTTTTCCTCGGCCAGTGCCGCCCTGATCGCCGCCACCGCGTGGACTGCAACAGGGGTGCAGGCCCAGATGAAGAAGCCGGAAGAAGGCACCGACTTCCTGGCGCTGCCCAAGCCGGTCCAGGTCGAAGCACAAAAGGGCAAGGTCGAAGTGATCGAGTTCTTTTGGTACAACTGCCCGCACTGCAACTCGTTTGAGCCCGCGCTGGAGGCGTGGATAAAGCGCATGCCAAAAGACCTGTTTTTCAAGCGCGTTCCGGTCGCTTTTGACGACAGCTTTGTGCCTCAACAGCGTCTGTACTATGTGCTCGAAGCCCTGAACAAAGTGGACGAACTCCAGCTCAAGGTGTTCAACGCGATTCACACGGACAAAAAGGATCTCAAGACTCAGGACAAGATTGCCGATTGGGCCGCAACGCAAGGCATCAACAAGGCCCAGTTCCTTGACTTGTACAACTCCTTTTCGGTCTCGACCAAGGCGCGCAAGGCGAGTCAGTTGCAGGATGCGTACAAGGTTTCTGGCGTTCCGGCGTTGGGCATTGCCGGACGCTTTTATACCGACGGAGGACTTGCTGGCAGCATGGAAAAGGCGCTGTTTGTCACCGAGTACCTTGCCGCGGAAGTACGCAGAGGACGCTGAGCCGATTGACCTGACCGGACCCACGTTCATGCGTCGGCGCGTTTGGCAGCCGAAGCATGAATGTTGCGGGCTTTTTCTTTTGACGTCGACGACGCGAAGTACGGGATGCTTCGCTACAATCGAACGCAAGAATCATGCCCTTATGAAGAACACTTTCGCATCGACCCTGCTATGGGTCACCGGTTGCCTGATGGCCCCAGGCGCGCACGCCGAAAAGGCGGATCGTTACAAGAACATGTTCGTCGAAGCAGAGGAATTCCGCAGCGACGACCTGAATCAGGTGATGGTTTACACCGGACGGGTGGTGGTCACGAAGGGCACGCTGCTGATGCGCGGCTACAAACTGGAATTGCGCCAGGATCCGCAGGGAAACCAGTTCGCAACCTTGACCGAAGAAGCGGGCAAGAAGGCCTTCTTCCGGCAAAAGCGCGAGGGACTGGACGAGTTCCTGGAGGCCGAGGCTCAGACCATTGAGTACGACGGCAAGACCGATGTCGTCAAGTTCGCGCAACGCGCGGAGATGCGTCGCTACCAAGGCGCCAACCTGAGCGCCCAACTGACAGGCGAGTTGATCGTCTACGACAACAAGACCGATGTCTTCACGGGAAGCGGCAAGGGCGCCGCATCCGGCGCCACCGGCAGCGGCAGGGTCCGGATCATGCTGGCGCCAAAAAATTCGACCGGCGATGCGACCGGCAGCAACCCAACGGCAGTGCCCGCACTTCGGTCCAGCACCAGTTTGAGTGGGGACAAAAAGTGACGGTGGTTGCACTGGGCGCTGCGGGCACAGAACCAATCAGCCGCCTGCAGGCCAAACACCTGCAAAAGTCCTACGGCAGCCGCATGGTGGTTCGTGACGTTTCGCTGGAAGTGCAAAAGGGCGAGGTGGTCGGACTGCTGGGGCCCAATGGCGCCGGCAAGACAACATCGTTCTACATGATCGTGGGCCTGGTGCGGGCCGATGCGGGGGACATCTTCATCGATGGGCAGTCCGTGGCACACATGCCGATACACCGCAGGTCGCGCCTGGGCTTGAGTTACCTGCCCCAGGAAGCCTCCATTTTCCGCAAGCTCAACGTCGAGCAAAACGTGCGGGCTGTGCTCGAATTGCAGCGCGACGCGGCGGGCAACCCACTGACCGACGATGTGATCGAGGAGCGCCTCACGTCCCTGCTGGTTGATTTGCGCGTGGACCATTTGCGCGAGTCCTCGGCGCTGGCACTGTCCGGCGGCGAACGACGCCGTGTGGAGATCGCCCGCGCGCTGGCGACGCAGCCGCGCTTCATCCTGCTGGACGAACCCTTTGCCGGCATCGACCCCATCGCCGTGATCGAAATCCAGCGCACCATCGGCTTCCTCAAGGCGCGCGGCATCGGCGTGCTCATCACCGACCACAACGTGCGCGAAACCCTGGGCATTTGCGATCACGCCTTCATCATCAGCGAAGGCAGCGTTCTGGCGCAGGGAACACCTTCGGAAATAGTGAACAACGCCGAGGTGCGACGCGTGTATCTGGGCGAGCACTTCCGAATGTAGGCGGGCCATGAAGCAGGGCTTGTCGCTGCGCATTTCGCAGCATCTGACGCTCACGCCACAACTGCAGCAATCGATCCGGCTGTTGCAACTCTCCACGCTGGAGTTGAGCCAGGAAGTCGGGCAAATGCTGGACGACAACCCGTTTCTGGAAAGCAATCCGGAAGAAGTTCCGGTCGAGGAATTCGGACTGCCGCAAGCCGACACGCCGGTGCGCGCCGAAGACATTGAATCCGAACGCATGTTTAATTCGGCCCCCGAGTCCTCGAATGACAAGAGAGCGACCGAACCGAACGAGGCGGAAGAATCCGGTGCCGCCGCCGAACCCAGTTGGGACGGCGACGGCAGCACCGACGTGAGTCCGGACGACAACGAGTGGGGCGGCGATGCAGTCGCGCGCAAGAACAATCTTGAGAGCGACGGCGAGTTCAACGCAGCCGAATTGGCGCGCAATCAGGAGAGCCTGAGCGCCTACTTGCAGCGCCAATCCCTGAGCCTGCGCCTGAGCGAAATCGACCGTGCCGCCCTTCGATTTTTGATCGACTCCCTCAACGACGACGGTTATCTCGAAGACTCGCTGGCAGCGCTGGCGCAAAGCCTGGCAGGCACCGATCAGGAGCAATGCGAAGAACTGGAGCAGCGCTTTTCGGTGGCTCTCAAACTGCTGCAGTCGCTGGAGCCCGTGGGTGTGGGTGCGCGCGATCTGGGCGAGTGCCTGCGCCTGCAACTGCGTGCCACGACCACGGGCAGCGTCGAGGAACAGCACGTGCGCGAGACCGCGCTGCACATTTGCACGCTGCCTATGGAACTGCTGGCGCGTCGCGATGTGCGCCGACTGGTGCAACTGTGCGCAGAGTCTGACGCCGTGATCCGCCATGCGCTGACCTTGATCACCCGTCTGGAGCCAAAACCCGGACGGCGCTTCGTCGATGTGGAGCGCAACCTGATCCTTCCCGACGTGATCGTCACGCGGATTGCGGGGCCGGGGGCGCCGAAGTTCCGGGTGCAGCTCAACACCGATGTCATGCCGCGTCTGCGCGTGCACGACATTTATGCGAACGCGTTGCGCCAGCACAAAAGCGCTGGCGGCGACGCTGCGAATCACGCGGCGCTGGCGCAAAGGCTGCAGGAGGCGCGCTGGTTCATCAAGAACATCCAGCAGCGGTTCGACACCATCCTGCGCGTCAGCACCGCGATCGTGGAGCGGCAGAAGAGCTTCTTCGTGCATGGTGAACTGGCCATGCGCCCGTTGGTGTTGCGCGAAATTGCCGACGAACTGGGCTTGCACGAATCCACCATCAGCCGCGTCACCACTGCCAAGTACATGGCCACGCCCCTGGGCACGTTCGAGCTCAAATACTTTTTCGGTTCGGGCCTGGGAACGGAGACCGGTGGCAACGCCTCCAGCACCGCCGTCCGCGCGCTCATAAAACAGTTCGTCGCGGCAGAGGATGTGAAGAGGCCGCTGAGCGACAGCCAGATGTCGGAGATGCTCAAGGAACAGGGCATCGACTGCGCACGCCGCACCGTCGCCAAATACCGGGAAGCGCTGAAGATCGCCCCCACCAATCTGCGTCGCGCCCTGCAGTAAGCGCAGACCACTGAAAGACTTTTGTGAACCAGCTCCAGCTTTTCTTGCCCTGCGCCGCCGGTGTGGAAGATTACCTCGCGCAGGAAGTGCACGAGATCACGCAAATCAGCGGGCCCGGGTTGCAAACGTTGCGCGGCGGTGTGCTGGTGCAGTCATCGTGGCGCGATGCGATGCGCCTGAACCTGCACAGCCGTCTGGCACAACGGGTGCTGGTGCAGTTGCACTACGGCGAGTATCGCAATGAACGCGACCTGTATGCGGCAGCCAGCGGCATCGCCTGGGAAATCTGGTTTACGCCCAAGCAGACCTTCAAGGTCGAGGTCACGGCGCAGCACAGTCCACTCACCAGCCTGAACTTTGCCGCGCTCAAGATCAAGGACGCTGTGGCCGACCGCTTTCGCGCCAAGGGCGGTGTGCGCCCCGACGTGAACACCCAGTGGCCGGACATCCGCATCTACGCCCACCTCACCACCGATCACGTCACGCTCTACATGGACACCTCGGGCGAACCGCTGTTCAAACGTGGCTGGCGCGAAGACAAGGGCGAAGCACCACTAAAGGAAACCCTGGCCGCAGCCATGATCGCCGCCAGCGGTTGGGATGCCACCACGCCGCTGTACGACCCGTGCTGCGGCAGCGGCACGATTGCGATCGAAGCTGCGCAGATCGCCTGCAATATCGCTCCCGGATCGCTGCGCCGATTCGCTTTCGAGAAACAGTTGCCGTTTCAAGCCCACGTGTGGGAGGCGCTGCAGGAGCAGGCACGCGCCGCGGAAAGCGAGCCGACCACGGAGATATTCGGCAGCGACGTGGCGCACCGCATGGTCGATTTCGCACAACGTAATGCACAGCGCGCAGGCGTGGCACAAATGATTCAATTCCGCGGCGGTGACGCCCTGCAGCGCATGCCGCCCGCTGCCACCGGCGTGATGCTGTTGAACCCGCCCTATGGCGAGCGCATCGAGGTTGCCGGTGTTGCGGGCAGCAGCGCACGTGGCGCGGGACGCGAGAGCGCGCACACCGACGACGGTGGCGACTTCTTCCCGCAGCTGGCCACGCACTGGAAAAAGAACTTCGCCGGCTGGACCGCCTGGGTGCTGACGCCGGACCTGAAACTGCCGAGTCGCATGCGCCTGAAAGAGTCGCGCCGCGTACCGATGTGGAACGGTCCGATCGAGTGCCGCCTGTTCCGCTTCGACATGGTGGCCGGCTCGGCCCGCGAACGCGCGCCAAAAGCATGACTCCGCCCGGGCGCGACATACTTCAGGAGGTCTTTGGCTACGCGCAGTTTCGCGGACCGCAGCAAGACATCATTGCGCACGTGGTGGCCGGTGGCGATGCGCTTGTGCTCATGCCCACGGGCGGCGGCAAGTCGCTGTGCTACCAGATTCCTGCGATCGCGCGGCAACGCGCCGGGCTGGGCGTTTCGATCGTTGTCTCGCCGTTGATTGCGCTGATGCACGACCAGGTGGGCGCGCTGCATGAAGCAGGTGTCGACGCCGCTTTCCTGAACTCGACGCTAAGTTCTGACGAGTCGGGTGTGCTGGAGAAACGCCTGCTGCGCGGGGACATCACGCTCTTGTACGCCGCGCCCGAGCGCGTCACCACGCCGCGCTTTCTGGCGCAACTCGACAGCCTGCAGGAGCGCGGTCTGCTGAGCCTGTTTGCCATCGACGAAGCGCACTGCGTGAGCCAGTGGGGACACGACTTCCGGCCCGAGTACCGGGCCCTCACGGTGCTGCACGAACGCTATCCTGGCGTACCGCGTCTGGCGTTGACCGCCACCGCCGACGCACTCACGCGTGCTGATATTGTGGAGCGGCTCCAACTGGAGGACGCGCGCCAGTTTGTCAGCAGCTTCGACCGCCCCAACATCCGCTACACCATCGTCGAAAAGAAGGATGCCACCCAGCAGTTGCTGCGCTTCATCCAGCGCGAGCACGAGGGCGATGCCGGCATCGTTTACTGCCAGTCGCGCAAGAAGGTCGAAGACATTGCGCAAAAGCTGTGCGCTTCCGGCATCAGCGCCCTGCCCTACCACGCCGGACTCGACGCGAAAGTCAGGCAGACGAATCAGGACCAGTTCCTGCGCAGCGACGGTGTGGTGATGGTCGCAACCATCGCCTTCGGCATGGGCATCGACAAGCCTGACGTGCGTTTTGTGGCGCACCTGGATATGCCCAAGAACATCGAAGGCTATTACCAGGAAACGGGGCGCGCCGGCCGGGACGGCTTGGCCGCCAATGCCTGGATGGGCTACGGTTTGCAGGACGTGGTGAACCAGCGCCGCATGATCGACGAGAGCCCCGCGGGCGACGACTTCAAGCAGGCCATGCGCGGCAAACTCGAGGCCCTGCTCGGTCTGGCCGAGGCCACCGACTGCCGCCGCGGGCGCTTGCTGTCGTACTTCGGCGAAGCCCTGGTGAGCCGGGTACGCACCGAGCAGAACGATGCGCACACGGGCGAAGCCAGCCGCTACTTCTGCGGCAATTGCGACAACTGCCTGGCGCCGCCCGCGGTCTGGGACGGAACCGACGCAGCGCGCAAACTGCTAAGCACAATCTACCGCGTCCAGCAGGTCACAGGCATCAGCTTTGGCGCGGGCCACATCATGGACATCGTGCGTGGCAAGCACACCGACAAAGTGGCGCAGTTCGGTCATGAATCTCTCAGCACCTATGGTCTGGGAGCAACCTACAGCGAGTTGCAGTTGCGCGGCGTGCTGCGCCAGCTGATCGCGATCGGCGCCGTGGCGGTCGACGGCCAGGCCTTCAACACCTTGCAGCTCACAAGCGCCTCGCGCGCTGTGCTCAAGGGCGAAGTGAGCGTGCGCCTGCGCGAATCCGTGATGAGTGATGCTCCCAGACCCAGCCGTGGCGGCAAGACTGCCGGCACGCGTTCCGCGGGCAGCGGCAAACCCGCACCCATCACACTGGAGCACGCGGCGCAGGAAAGGTACGTTCGGCTCAAAGCCTGGCGTGCCGAGGTGGCGCGCGAGCACAACCTGCCTGCCTACGTGATTTTTCACGATGCCACGCTGGCTGCAATTGCACAGCGCGACCCGCGCAGCCTGGAAGACCTGCAGGGCATCAGTGGCATGGGAGCCAAAAAGCTTCAGGCCTATGGCGACGATGTGTTGCGGGTCAGTTGCAGCGGCTAAGCAGCAGTTTTTCTGACAGACGTTTGCAGATTGTTACTTTGTTTACGTCGCCATTACAGACAAGAGATGTCAGAAGGCAGCCTACGCGGCCGCCTTTTCTTATCCGACAGGTTAAAGATCGATTTGACGACTTCATTTGAAAAGACATGGTTTCACAATTCATTTCATCGCATCAGGCAAGTCAGGCATCCCGCACCGACCCACTGCTGCAAATTGTGAAACCTTGGGGGACAGTCCTCAGCCGCGAAGCGGCAAGCCCTGTCCTCAACCAATGAAGGAAACATCATGAGCGACGAACTGAACCTGGCCGAGATCCGTGAAGTCAATCTGACTTACCTCATGCTGGCGCAGAAACTGATCCGCAAGGACAAGGTCGAGGCCATGTTCAGGCTGGGCATGAGCGAGGAAGCCGCCGACATGCTGGCCACCTTGTCCAGCGCCCAGGTTCTCAAACTTGCCGCTGGCAATATGCTGTTGTGCCGCTTCCGCGTGGACGACGATCTGGTGTGGAGTCTGCTCACCAACCAGAGCATCCGCAAGGTTGACAACGAGGCCACCAGCCGACTGCATGCCAGCATTCTGATGGCAGGACGTGTGGCGGAGATTCTGTGATGACTACGCCCATTGTGAACCCTCCCGTCGCCCCGAAGAAGCCCGCCATGGCACACAAGAGCATCGTGAACGAGTCCCGCGAAATTGAGCGCGCTGTCACCCTGATCGAACTGGGCGCCCGGCTGCAGGTGCTGGAATCGGAAACCACGCTTTCCTATGAACGCCTGTTGCGCCTGTACAAGGAAGTGGCCGGGCGCTCGCCCTCCAAAGGACAGTTGCCGTTTTCCACCGACTGGTTCCTGACGTGGCAGGAAAACATTCACTCCTCGCTGTTCCTGAACATCTACGAGTACCTGTCAAAGAGCAGCGCCGGTGACGACATCGACATGCTCATCAAGGCCTATCGCCTGTACAGCGAACAGGTGATTGCAACCGAAGTGGAGCCGCTACTGTCCTTTACCCGCGGCTGGCGGCTGATGAAATTTGTCGACGCCCACATGCTGACCATGACCACCTGCTCGCAATGCGGTGGTCACTACGTCACCGAACCCTACGAGAACGCACGCTACTTTGTCTGCGGCCTGTGCAACCCGCCGGCACGCGCTGGCAAGGGGAAAACAGCCGGGGGTCTGCGCCTGCACTGATTTGAGTGGAACTTGGGCACAATCTGCCCATGATCACACTCTCCGACGTCAATCAGGCAGCAGAGCGGTTGCGTGGCCAGGTACTGCACACGCCCTGCGTGGAATCCAAGACGCTGTCGCAGATCACGCAGGCGCAGGTCTTTCTCAAGTTCGAAAATCTGCAGTTCACGGCGTCCTTCAAGGAGCGTGGTGCCTGCAACAAGCTCACCTGTCTGGTGCATGCCGACGCCCGGGATGCGCCCAGCCAAGCCGAGCGCGGCGTGGTCGCCATGAGCGCGGGCAACCACGCGCAGGGCGTGGCCTACCATGCGCAACGATTGGGACTGCGCGCCGTGATCGTGATGCCGCGATTCACGCCCGGCGTGAAGATTGAACGCACCCGCAGTTTTGGCGCCGAGGTGGTGCTGCATGGCGAAACCCTGGACGAAGCGCGCACCCATGCCCTGACCCTGGCGACGCAGCAAAACCTGCGCTTTGTCCATCCCTACGATGACGCCGATGTGATGTCCGGCCAAGGTACCGTGGCGCTGGAAATGCTGCACGACGTGCCCGACCTGGACACCTTGGTCGTCTCCATCGGCGGTGGCGGCCTGATCGCGGGCATGGCCACGGTCGCAAAGGCGCTGCACCCGTCCATGGAAGTGATCGGCGTGCAGACCTCGCGCTTTCCCGCCATGTTCAATGCCATCAAGGGCACGCATCACCTGCAAGGCAACAGCAGCATTGCCGAAGGCATAGCGGTGGGCCGCCCCGGCACGCTGACGCAGGCCGTGATCGCGCAACGTGTGGACGACTTGCTGCTGGTGGACGAGGGCGACATCGAGCAGGCCTGTCTGATGCTGCTGGAGATCGAGAAGACCCTGGTCGAAGGCGCGGGTGCGGCGGGTCTGGCTGCGCTGCTGAAATACCCCGATCGCTTTCGCGGCAAGCGCGTCGGACTGGTGCTCAGCGGCGGCAACATCGACCCGCTGCTGCTGGCCGCCATCATCGAGCGTGGCATGGTGCGCGCAGGGCGTCTGGCGCGCATCCGCGTCAGCGCCCGCGACGTGCCGGGATCCCTTGCACACATCACCGCCACGGTGGCAGATGCCGGCGCCAACATCGAAGAGGTGCACCATCAACGCGCCTTCACCGCCCTGGCGGTGCAGAACGTGGAGATCGAACTGGTGCTGCAAACGCGCGGCAAGAGTCACATCGTCGACGTGCTGAAAGCGCTGCACGATGCGGGATATGAGGCGAAGGAGCAGTGAACCTGCTGTTGCGCTCTCCGTCGCCGTTCTTGGAAAAATCGACATCGTGCCAATTTTGGCGCACGGTGTTGGCACTGAATGGTGCCACTTCTTCGTGTGTTCCATCGCAAATTGTCGGTCCCTGATTAGTCCCCCAGATCTCGAATGCCTCCTACCGCAAACCACCCAACCCGATGAGCAGCTTTGACCCCGACGCACTGGAATGTTTGGCCGCCATCGTGGAAGAGGGCGGTTTCGAGCGTGCGGCGCAGCGCCTGTGTGTGACGCAATCAGCCGTGTCGCAGCGGCTGCGCGCGCTGGAAGCCCAGGTGGGCACGGTGTTGCTGGTGCGCAGCCGTCCGCTCAAGGCGACACCTGCGGGGCAATTGCTGCTCAAGCACACCAAGATGATGCGGCTGCTGCGCGCTGATCTGGAGCGTGACCTGAAGGAATTGGCGCCGAGTTCCACTGGCGGCACGAGCGACGAAGAGCGCATTTCCATCGCCATCAATGCCGACAGTATCGCAACCTGGGCCTTGCCCGCACTGGACGCCCTGGCGCTGGCGCGCCAGCCCATCGAGATCATCACCGATGACCAGGACTTCACGCACGAATGGCTGCGTTCGGGCCAGGTATTGGGCTGCGTCACCACCTTGAAACAGGCGCTGCGAGGTTGCAAGGTGGTGCCCTTGGGCGCCATGAATTACATCGCCGTGGCCGCGCCGGCTTATGCCCAATCGCATTGCCCCGACGGGCTCACACCGCGCAATTTCCGCGAGTTGCCGTTCCTGGCATTCAACCGCAAGGACGATCTTCAGGTGGAGTTTGTGAGCCGCGCCGTGGGGCTCAAGCAAGTGAGTCTGCACCAGTCCTTTGTGCCTGGCTCCGAGGCGCAAGTGCGCGCGGTGCTGGCCGGCTGGGGTGCCAGCGTGGTGCCCGAACTGCTGGTGCGTGGCCTGCTGGCGCAGGGGCTGCTGGTGAACATAGCGCCCCGTCACACGCTGGCCGTTGCGCTTTACTGGCACTGCTGGAATCTGGAATCCGCCGTGCTGGACGCGCTCACCACGGCGCTGACGGGTGCGGCACGAACATCCTTGATCAGTTGAGGACAGGGCTGGCTATCGCACCAAAAGCACCGGCGTCCTGCAACCGGCCAACACCTGCGTGGCCACCGATCCCAGGAACAGGTTGGCAAGGGCGCTGTGGCCGTGCGAGCCCAGCACCAGCAGGTCAAATTTTCCCGCCTCTGAAAACCTGGCAATGGTATTACCAGCAGCGCCGACTTTCCACGCACTCTTGGCGTCGACACCGTGCCGGGTCAGAAACTTGCACACTGGCGCAAGTACGCTTTCAGCTTCTTCGGCGTGAATGTTTTTCAGCGCACCCGCGCTGATCACCGCATTGGCACGTCGCGGCATCGGGACCTGTGCGTTGAAGATCGTGTAATCGTTATCTGCGCTGAACAGTTCAGGATGCGTGGCCAGATAGGCCAGCATTTTCTTGGTGTACTTGCTGCCGTCCACGGCCAGAAGAATCTTCATGACGGGCCTCCGCTGAGTGGCTGAATGCGAGCAGTTTAGTCCGGGCACCGCCCCGGGCGCTTGAGGCTTGTCAACTTAGATGTCGATACAGGTGTCGGGTTTGAAACGTCCCTGCTCCTGCTTGCGCGCATAGCCCAGCGGGTTGGCCACGACCCTGCAGGAGGGGCCGATGCTGCTGCGATGCCGATAGTCGCTGGGCGCATGAAGGTGGCCGTGCAGCCAGAGGGACGCCAGGGGCAGCAATTCGTCGAGCGCATTGCAAAAGCCCGCCGTGCCCGGCGTCACGCCATAGCGCGGATCGGCGCTTTGCAGGCTCGGTGCGAAGTGCGTCACAACCACGGTGGCACCGTCAAACTCCCGGGTCAATGCGGCGCGCAACCACTGTTGGCAAAGCAGCGATTGCTCCCGCACCGCCTCGGCCAACAGGGGTTGCCCGGCATGCAGGCTGTGATTCTTGCGTAGATAAAAGTTCGCGGCACGAAACGCCTTGTCGCGCTGCCTCAATGCCGCGCCGATGTCATCCGCGGGATCGATCAGCGCCTCGAAGTCGCTCCACAGCGTGGTGCCGACAAAGCGCACATCCTGCAGCAACACCACTTCCCGCTCCAGCCAGATGATGCCAAGGCGCTCGCAGATGACACGCATCCGGCTATGGGCCAGATCAAAGTCCAGACCGTCGTATTCGTGATTGCCCGGCACAAACAACACGGGCGTCGGCCAGGCCGCGTACTGAGGCAGGGGCGAGAAGCGCGACAGACCAAATTCGGACGCTTCGCCGTAGGGTCCGAGCAGTGACCCCGTCTGATAGGAACCGATGTCGCCCGCCAGCACCAGCACATCAGCCCCCGGCGCAGGTGTGGGAGCGAAGTGGGGATGCGCTTCCAGGTGCAAATCGGACAGGAGCTGAATTTTCATCTGGCGCTCAGTCTAGCGCGCGCAAACGGGATAATCGCACGATGACCCATTCTCCCCTGGCCGCCGCGGACTTCAACACGCTTGCGCTCAAGCCCGCAACGCTGACCAACCTGCAGCAACTCGGCTATCTCGCGATGACGCCCATACAGGCAGCTTGCCTGCCGGCGGCACTGGCCGGGCAGGACCTGATCGCGCAGGCCAAGACTGGCAGCGGCAAGACGGCGGCCTTTGCGCTGGCGCTGCTGGACCGGTTGAACCCTCGGCGCTTTGCGGTGCAAGCCATGGTGCTGTGCCCCACGCGCGAGTTGGCCGATCAGGTCTGCACCGAAATCCGTCGTCTGGCGCGCGCGGAAGAGAACATCAAGGTGGTCACGCTGTGCGGCGGCGTGGCACTGCGCGGCCAGATCGCCAGCCTGGCGCATGGCGCGCACATCGTGGTGGGCACGCCGGGGCGCATCATGGACCACCTGGAGCGCGGCTATCTGAATCTGGAAGCGCTCAATACTTTGGTGCTGGACGAAGCCGACCGCATGCTCGACATGGGCTTTTTCGACGACATCGCCAAAGTCGCCAAGCAGTGTCCGAAAGAGCGCCAGACTCTGCTTTTTTCGGCCACCTATCCGGATGGAATTGCCAAACTCAGCCAGCAATTCATGCGCAACCCGCAACGCATCAGCGTGCAGGCGCAGCACGAGGAAAGCAAGATCCGCCAGCGCTGGTACGAGATCAAGAAAGGTGAACGTCTGCAGACAGTGAGCCTGCTGCTGAACCACTTTCGCCCGGTCAGCACGCTCGCCTTTTGCAACACCAAGCAGCAGTGTCGCGATCTGGTGAAGTTGCTGCAATCACAGGGTTTCGTGGCACTGGCCTTGTACGGTGAACTGGAGCAGCGCGAGCGCGATCAGGTGCTGGTGCAGTTTGGCAACCGCAGTTGTTCCGTGCTCGTGGCCACTGACGTGGCAGCGCGTGGCCTGGACATCGCGCAGCTCGAAGCCGTGATCAACGTGGACGTGACGCCGGACCCCGAGATCCATATCCATCGCATCGGCCGCACCGGGCGCGTGGATCAGGAAGGTTGGGCCTTGAGCCTGGTGAGCATGGACGAGATGGGCAGCGTGGGCAAGATCGAGCAGTTGCAGGGCCGCGAGTCCGAGTGGCACAAGCTCGATGAACTCACACCTGCAAACAAGCTGCCGCTGCTGCCGCCCATGGCGACGCTGCAACTGGTGGGCGGGCGCAAGGAAAAGATCCGCGCCGGCGACGTGCTTGGCGCCCTTACGGGAGAGGCTGGTTTCACGCGCGAGCAGGTCGGCAAAATCAACGTGAACGAGTTCTCCACCTACGTCGCCGTCGACACCCGCATCGCCGACAAGGCCGTGCAAAAGCTTTCTGCCGGCAAGGTCAAAGGCAAGAGCGTGAGGGTGCGGTTATTGCGAGGCGACGAGCTGGCTTGAACCGCATTCAAGGAACTTCGACCTCAACCCACGCTCCTACTTCGCCATGACCCTCTCGTTTCTTCCCCTTATCCGCTGCGGGAGTTTTCCGCTACTCGTGCCCGCCCGCCCCTCGCTCGCCCCGCCGGACGACGGAGGCGAAATTCATTTGGCCGCGTGTGGAACAAGACAAATGCGCATGCAAAGGCCGGCAGGAGCCCTGCTCGGCGCACTGCTGCTCGCAATTTCCCTTGTCCCCGCGCCGGCTTTGGCGCAACTTGCCAACAAAGCCACCACGGCTGTCGTCACCACAGAACAAATTCGGGCAGAGCTGATGGCCCATGCGCCGGATGGGACCGACGTGGGCAAGACGGTGTGGGTGGGATTGCAACTCACACACCAACCCGAGTGGCATACCTACTGGAAGAATCCCGGCGACGCGGGGCAGTCCACCACGCTGCAGTGGACCCTGCCCGCAGGCGTAGAAGCAGGTGAAATCGCCTGGCCGATTCCGAAGAAGATTTCCCTTGGCACTCTGGCCAACTACGGCTACGACAACACCGTGCTGCTGCCGGTACCGCTGACGATCACGCCCGGCTTCAAGCCCGCACTGCTCTCCAGCGCCATCGAGGTCAAGCTTCACGCCACCTGGCTGGTATGTCGCAAGGAATGCGTGCCGCAAGAAGGGGATTTTTCCCTTTCCATTCCCGCCAGGAGTTCGATGGCGATGAACGGCGCCGCTTTTGATGCAGCGTTGAAGGCGCAGCCGCAGGCGTTGTCAGCGACCCCGAGCACCGCCATCCACATTGAAGGCGCGGCCCTGAAGCTCGCGGTGGCTGGCCTGCCCTCCACCTGGCAAGGCAAGACGCTGGACATCTTCCCCGAAACGACGGAGGTGATCGAGACCGCCGCCACGGCGACGCAGCGCTGGGATGCAGGCGTGTGGAGCGCCAGCATTCCCCTCTCTGCACAACGCTTGAACAGTCCGACCGTCATGCCGGTGGTGCTGGCTTTGAACGGCAGCGCCTATCGAACCGAGTTGACTGTGACGGGCGCATGGCCTGCACTGGCGGCGACAGGAGCGACGATCGCGCTGTCGGGCCAGCCCACATCAATCACGCCCGCTGCGACGTCACCCATGGCCAATCCGGCCGCCCCCGTGAGCTTCTGGCTCGCGCTGGCGGGTGCACTTTTTGGTGGGCTGATACTGAACCTCATGCCCTGCGTGTTTCCCGTGCTGGCCATCAAGCTCGTCAACTTTGCGCAGCACGCCAACGACCATCGCCGCCATCGCATCAGCGGCATCGCCTACAGCCTGGGTGTGGTGCTGAGCTTTGTCGCGCTGGGTGCGCTGATGCTGGGCTTACGCGCCGCGGGCGAGAGCCTGGGCTGGGGCTTCCAGTTGCAAAACCCCTGGGTCGTGGCCGCGATGGCGGCGCTGTTCACGCTGCTGGGGTTGAACCTGTCGGGCATGTTCGAGTTCGGCCAGATCCTGCCCACCTCGGTGGCTTCGATGCAAGCCAGGCACCCGGTGCTGGACGCGCTGCTCACCGGCGTTCTTGCCGTTGCCATCGCGTCGCCCTGCACCGCACCTTTCATGGGTGCCTCGCTCGGGCTGGCCGTGGGTTTGCCGGCACTGCAGGCACTGCTGGTGTTTGCGGTGCTCGGCTTGGGCATGGCCTTGCCTTATCTGACCGCGAGCTTTGTGCCAGCGGTGGCGCGCGCGCTGCCCCGGCCTGGTGCCTGGATGGACACGTTCCGAAAACTCATGGCCTTCCCCATGTTTGCCACCG
>CAILAY010000133.1 GCA_903832285.1 uncultured beta proteobacterium
GTTTCGAAAGATCTATGATCGAGGGGAACAACAGCGGCAGCGCACGGGCTTCACGCGAAAACTGATCCTGCAGAAACAGAAGTCGGCCCGCGCCGTAATTGGCCTCGGCTTCGATTACGGCGTGACATGCCGGGTCCAAAGTCCGGGAGTTGTCTCCGAGCAAGAAACCTTTGTGCCAGGTAGTTACGCTGTGCGTGATTTCGTGAGCCTCGATCCAACGGTGCTTAGGCGTCGGCACTCCCGAATCGACCAGGATTCGCGAACTCTCAGGGACCCAAAAGGCGCAGAGGCGGGACTTGGCTAGCGCGGCAATAAGGTGATTACCCAGATCCGGTAGCTTCTTCTTGGCAATCAATATGAAGCGGTGGGTAAGCTCCTCAACGAGCCCCGGGTCCGTGCTGTTGTAATATTGAAGGTCCAGGGACAGAAGTGCGCGCACGTCGGCCAATTTCAGCGGCGGCTCAGGACTGCCAAGATCCCGCAGGATTCGATCGACTTGTGCCCGGATTTCACGCTTCTCCAGTTCGCCGACAAGCACATGCTCCACGCCCTATCCTTTTGCTCGCGCATTAAGTGTCGCGACGAAGGCATCGAGTACTTCCCGTTCCTCACTGCTCAGCGTCCCAACATCGTCCGAGTGTGCGGCATATTTGACAACCTCGTTATAAAGCAATCGATCAATATCATGCGTCGCGCCGGCCATTTGCGACAGCGTGACCAATGAGACCGAGAAATACTCGGAAAGTTGATGGATCAGACGGGGCCGGGCTGTGTAGTGTGGGTCGTGCTCAACCTGCCGCAGTTCATCTTCGGCGACATCGGCACGTCGGGCCAATTCGGCGATCGACAATCCGTCCCGAGTTCGCAGCTTACGGACAAGAACGCCCAATCCAATGCGAAGCTGGACACGCGTGCGGCTTTCCGCAGGCGGCGCATTGTCGGCATGCGCCAACCATAGGTGCCCACCGTCGCCGTCAATCGACGGACCGGCCTCAATATCCACATCAGGGTCCGCCGCAGTAGTTCGCCGCAGCCAATCGTTAGTGAAATGTAGTTTCATATCAGTGCTCCTATTTTTCTTCGAGGAATGCCATGGCTTGATCCTGGGTCATCTCGAAATAGCGCATCCGCTTGGGGGCATCTAGCCCCAGATCTGTAAAGCCGACTACGTCCCGGTACCAACTCTCCGACTGTGGTAGCGAATGCAAGCCCAATCGACCGCGAAACCCGGAATCAATGCTCAAGCTGATGGCCGTAGCAATCAAAACACGTCCGACGCTCTTGTAGCGAGGCGAGGCGACGGTCTTGTACCGGTTCCATGGTGCAGTGGACAACAACTCAACGTAAATGAGTTCGCGGCCCTTCTGTGCAGCGAGCCGCCCGAATCCATTAAGGTCAACCAGCATCAACCCCTGGGTCTCGCCACACTCTACGGCGAACGTCTCCTGTCCAAGCCTGCTCGCTGCTACCTTGGACTTTCCAACCCAATCCCAGTGCTCATCTTGTACATTCGCATCCGCGGTCTCGGCCAGGGTATGAACCTCTGCCCGCCGCTTCGCCAACACAGGCTTCCACAGCCGCTCAAAGTCATCGAAATTCTTTTGATCGAGCTCCTGATAGACGTCTGCTTTTTCGAACGCTTTGGAGTCTCGGTTGTACAAGTCAACTTTACCGAGCAATTCCTTCATAGCACCATCAACTCGGTTTTTTCGAGCGTTGACGGACGCTCAACGAAGACCTTGTCACCGTTCTCCAACCGTTCGGTGACAGACTGGTAAAGCCGAAGGGCTTGCCGAACCAACGCGGTCTTCGACATCCCGCGACTTGCGGCCAGCTGATCGAGCAGAGTCATCTCCTTGTCGCTCAGCATAAGCGTCATTTGACGTCGATCCATCGCTCGCTCTCCCGTTACCGAAGTGGTAAGTATTTTTCAATACTACCAAATCTGGCCAGAAAAGCAAGTAGAAATACTTGTTAAATGGCCATTGACAATGTATTTAATGGCCAGTTATTATACGCACACGTTACCACTGCCGGTTCGCCGGTCAAGGAGAAAACCATGAATACCGAACACAGCAAGGAAGGCGAAGGCGGCCACGAGTCGCATGGTCATTTCGTCGAAGTATCCATTTCCACCACGGCGGGCTTTTTCCCGGCCGAAGGCTTTAGCAGAGTTCCGGTCAATCAAAAGGTTGACGTAGAACTGCAGAAAGCGAAGGAAGCGCTCAAGATCAAAGATACGGCAGGCTGGGTCGCAAGCGTCATCACCCCCGCCGGCAAGCGCCCCGTTGATCCATCCAAGACCTACGCGGAAAATGGTCTGTCCGGAGAACTCGAGATCGATTGGGGCCCGAGCGAAGGA
>CAILAY010000134.1 GCA_903832285.1 uncultured beta proteobacterium
GCCATACGCTGGGTGCCGATCGATATTTACGGGTTGGGCGGGGTGCAATCAATGATCAATCAATGATTGCGCCCGGTGCCGCACGATCAACAATAGTCGATATCGCTTATTCGTCGCGCAGACGTTCCAGTCGTAAACCCGACGATTGACGCATCATCCATCGGAATCTTGCTGCGAGTCGTCCCAGCTAAAACTGTCGCGCCAGGCGCTGCGCTTGATGGCACGCCAGTTTCGGAACGCTGGTCCTCGAACTCCAACGCAAAACCGGGCGTCTAACCCTCACGCCCATTCAACACACGAACATTTGTGCCGGTGCTTGAATGGGGGTGACAGAAAACAGAAGGTCTAGAAGGCCCGATTTTCAATTGACAAATGCACCCCTTCCGTCCCCATAGGGGAGACGCCGGAACGAGCAAGAGGGTAACTTTTCAAGCCCTCGAACTCAACTTCATAGGGGTACCAATGGACATTCGCCAAATCATCACCGACAAGATCATCGCCATCATGGAGGCCGGCACCACCAAGAGCGGCCCACGCTGGACGCGATCCGCAGGGTCAGGGCTACCGCGCAATGCGAAGAGCGGCGAGGCATTTCACGGCATCAATGTCTTGCTATTGTGGGCGGAGGCGGCAGAACTCAATTACTCATCGAATCAATGGCTGACCTACAAGCAAGCCGAGACCATGGGCGCCCAGGTCCGCAAGGGAGAAAAATCCGTGTTGTGCGTCTACTATTCCAAGATCCAAGAAAAGGGCGAGGAGCAGGACGACGACGAGCGTAGCTCGTACATGATGTGCAAGCCCTTCTGGCTGTTCAATGTGGCGCAGATTGACGGGTTGCCCGCAGGCCTGACGACACCGACAGCGCAAACGAACGAATTCACCGCAATTGAAGAGGCCGAGCGGATCCTGACCGAAAGTGGCGCCGAGATTCGGCATGGTTTCGATGCTGCGTTCTATTCGCCATCCAAGGACCAAATCTGTCTGCCGAATCCGGAACGCTTCACGTCGCCGCAAAGCTACTATGCGACGGCACTGCACGAGCTGACACACTGGGCCGGCCACGAATCGCGCCTGGCGCGAGACTTCGGGAAGCGCTTCGGCGATGACGCTTATGCGTTTGAGGAACTGGTCGCCGAGCTGGGCGCAGCGTTCGTCATGGGTTCGCTGGGCATGGTGGACGGCACAATCGCGGGGCACGCCGATTACGTGGCGACGTGGATCAAGGTTCTGAAGAACGACAAGCGCGCGATTTTTTCTGCCGCGAGCCAGGCGGCGAAGGCGGCGGATTTCATTTTGGCGGGGGCGATGGTGGTGGCGGAGTGAATCGGACACTGTTCGCCAGGACAGAGTAAACTTCCCCCCGCGAACAGGAGGTTCCCAGCATGAGCGTAGCTCTATCCCCCATGGTGTCCGAATTCGAGACTAAAGAACAGGAAGCCAGCTACACGGCGTGGCTCAAGGCGAAGCTCGAACGCTCTCAAAGCAGCACCTTGCCCCGCATCCCTCACGATCAGGTTATGGCCAAAGCTCGCGCATTGCTCGAAGCTAAGAAGAAGACACGTGCTGCCGATTGAATGGCGCACAGAAGCCAGCATTGATTTGCTGGAGATTTTGGACTTCATCGCGGAACGCAATGAGCAAGCCGCATTCGACCTCTACGAGCGTATAGAACGCGCCCTGGAGCATCTCTCAGAACATCCCTACCTGTACAAGCCAAGCCTGCGGCGCGTCGGCGCTAGGGAGCTAGTGGCTCATCCCAACTACATCGTTTTCTACGAAGTGACGGACAAGGTTGAAATCCTTGCCGTGGTTCACGCGCGCCGCGAGTTTCCCGACCAAGTGTGATGCACGCGGCCCCGGATATGGCCACCGGCAAAAAGGCAGGCAATGAGCGCCAAAGCGGCCTAACCGCCAACCGCGGCGGTGAGCTGTTCCGCAGGGTACGGACGCAAAAAACCAACCTGTTCGGCTGGAGAGGCGTCCAACCAAGCGCTGTATGCCTCGTCTGGCAGTATCACCACCATGCGCTTTTCTTCACCTGGACGGTGAAACTGGTTCATAAATTCATGGGCGTCCGCGTTGATCGTCAGCATGGTATAGCTCAGCGTTCCGCCATTCAGCGGTGACCAGGCCCACAGGCCGGCCAGCCCCATGGGCTCACCGTCGGCCAGCGCTATGCGCGTGGCCACGGCCTTGCCGCTGCGCCAGTCGGGCTCGAAGATCGCGGCTGCTGGAATGATGCAGCGCTGGCCCTTGCGCCAGGCATCCCGGAAACTGGGCTTCTGCGCAGCCGTTTCAGACCTGGCGTTGAAGGTGTGGCGGGCGATCGTCAAGTCTTTGGCCCAGTGAGGCACCAGGCCGAACACGCCAGGCAGCGCTTCGCGCTCAGGCATGGCGTGTTCACCAACGCCTGCCTGCGGGTGGCGTCGCACGAATGCGCCCGTATAGCCTGGCCACAAGTCGGATTTCAGCGGTCCTGCAGGCGCGGCGCCGGCAAACCGCTTCCATCCGATCTCATCGAGCTTGAGTTGCTGGTAGTGGGAACACATTGGGATGATGGTATTGCAACTTCGTCGCCATCGTCGACGCCAGTCTCCCACATGGTCGCTTTGAAAGCAATCGATTCACCCGAGCTTCGCGGCGAGATCAGATGCCCGCGGGTGGTAGTAGCGCGCAAGAAGTGCAGAACTCTTGTGACCGGCGACCTTCATGAGCTCATGCATCTGGAGTTTTTCAGCTAACCGAGAAATGCCCTCGTGGCGTAGGTCGTGGAATCGAAAATCAACCAGGGTCTGGTCTGTCAATTCGATGTCCGCCATGAGTGCGACGGTTGCTGCGCTTGGATTTTTCTTCTTGTAGATCAACGCCCTGATTTCAGCCGCAATGGACTTTTCGTCAAGACCCGACTCGGCCAACGCTTTGCGCAGCAAGTCACGATGATGATTCTTTCGGGCGCGCTCGACGGAGCGTTCCCAGGCCTGTTTCAGTGTGTCCTGTGTCATGTTCAGAACCAACCCGCCCTTTATGGCCCGTGGCAGACCCGACAGAATGGCCAGTGCACGACTGGATAGCGGCACGTCTCGAAAGGTGTCGTTGTTCTTAGTAGTGCCGCCATCAGTGCCCCGCAGCCGCGCAACGCGGCGATGAACGTCAACGTCGGCCCAGGTCAGAGAAATGAGCTCTGACTGTCGGCCTGCCGTTTCAATCGCCAGCTCAACTGCTGCTAGTGGCAGAGGAGATTTGCAGTTGAGAAGAGCGGCTCGCAAGAGTTCCCATTCGCCAGGTTCGAGTCGGCGATCTCTCGCATTGGCAACGCGCGGTTTGCGCACGAGTGCTGTTGGTATTCCTTGGGGAAGAGCGATACCCCAGTCGAGGGCGCAGGCCTTGAACACTCTGGACATCATGCCAAGCTCGTGAACGACGGTCTGTGCCGACACTGCTTTCAACCGATCGTCCCGGTAGGCTGAGATCATCGCCGGGTTGATAGACGCCAAGCTGTACTGCCCAAACCGTTCTTTCAATTTCTTCAAGTCGGAGCGTCCTTGCGGGATCCCCTTCTTGGTAGACAGAATTTCCGTTTCGTAGCGATCAGCAGCGGCCTCGAATGTTGTACGCTCGGCGTCATCGCGATTGATGAACGCGCCAATGTCCATCTCCCTTTCAACGGCACGAGCCCACGAATCGGCTGTCGCTTTGGTGGAAAAACTCTTACTTTGTTCCGGCCATCCGTTGCGTCTGATTTTGGCTTGCCATTTCCCGTTTCCGCGCTTTTGAAATGTTGCCATATTTAGCTCAAACTTTATAAGTTGATATCGTTTTGACTGTCTCCACAGTGTCTCCAAACGACTTTTTAATCAAGTGGAAAACGGCGGCAGCCCGCATGGATGCTTGCGATCGAGATTTTAGCATTTTGGCCCTTCTAAGCTGAGGGTCACAGGTTCAATTCCTGTCGGGCAGACCAAGAGGTTGTGGGTCGCAATATAAATGCGCGACGGCCCTTGTAAGCATTCCGATTCGATATAGTTAGGGGTCGCCTTGATCGATCGAACCATGGAATGGCCCCGATGAAAAGCACGGATGGACGCCCGGGTCTTGCGCCCGCTGCAAACCGGCTCAAGCAGTTCAGGCGCGGGCGTGCGGAAGATCTTGCCCGCGGCATTGCTGCGCCATCGCTCACGGATCTGTTGGCCATGAGGCCTGCGGAGTTGCAGCGATTGCTGCATGAGCTTCATGTGCACCAGATCGAACTGGATATGCAAAGCGCGGAACTGCGGCGCACGCACGTCGTGGACCTTGAACGAGCACGCTCTGTCGACCTCTATGATCTGGCACCAGTGGAGTCTTGCGGCCTTGGTGAGGACGGCTTGATTCCGCAGGCCAATCGGAATGCCGCCACTTTGCTGCGTGTGTCCCGAGAGTCGCTGGTAACGGATGCGGATGCCGTCATTCTTCGTGTGAATCGTGCTTTCATGAAGATCACCGGCTTCAGCGCGGAGGAGGCCATTGGCAACACGCCCGTCATGTTGAAATCCGCCCGCCAAAACCGGGAGTTTTATGCGGCCATGTGGGATACGCTCAATGCCAGTGGATCCTGGCGGGGCGATTTGCGGAATCGGCGCAAGGACGAAGCGGAGATTCATGAGCGCCGTTCCATCACGGCAGCGAAAGACAAGCACGGCAGGGTCACACACCAAGTCGGCTATCCCGTCGACACCACACAGTCCCATTTGATTGAGCAACAACGTCTGCGCAACGAGGCAGCACTGCGCGACGTGCTGGTGCGCGAGGTGCATCACCGCATCAAGAACAATCTGCTGGGTTGCCTGGGCATACTGCGCCGCTACGCTAACCAACACCCCGAGACGGCCGAGACAATGCATCAGGCGATCAGTCAGGTTCAGACTATTTCCGTCATTCACGGCCTGCAAGGCCAGGCCGTCGCATCGGTGGTCCCGATGCACGAACTGACGGCTGCGATCGCGACGGAGATTAAAGCATTGTGGAAGGCGCCCATCGCACTGGCGATGACGCCAGAGTTGCCGGAGTATGCCGTGGTCGAGGACGAAGCGGTACCTGTTGCCATGGTGCTCGATGAACTGATTGTGAATGCGGTCAAGCACGGCGGTCACGCGCAAGGTGGCGTGAATGTTTGCCTGCAGTCAGGAGCGCGTTGCGGCGCGTTGCAAGTCAGGATCGCGAATGCGGGTCGATTCCGAACCGACAGGACTGCGGATGATGGGCATCGCAGCGGCCGGCACCTGATTTCAGCTTTGCTCCCACGCTACGCCACGCCACGGCGCGGACCTTTCATGGGAACAGCAGGGCGACACAGTGGTCATCTTGCTCGAACTGGACCCCCAATTTTTTCTCCGCACGTAAAGGATTCGACATGGCAGCAACTCAAGTTTCCGCCGAACCCCGGCAACTTCTCATAGTCGACGACGACCGACTCGTACTCGCTCTGATGGCCAGCGGCCTGATGGATGCGGGTTATCGCGTCATGACGGCTGATTCTGCTGAGGAGGCTGAGGCTTGGCTGGCCGGTGGCGAGCGCCCTGATCTCGCGATACTGGATGTACGCATGCCTGGTCGCGGTGGTTTGTATCTGGCGCAACGCCTGCGAGACCTTGATCGCGTGCCGTTCATGATGCTCAGCGCTTATCGTGAACCGGAGATTGTGGAGCAGGCCACACAGTGCGGCGCGCTGGGCTACGCCGTCAAACCGCTGGATATTCCCCAACTGATTCCGGCCGTCGAGGCGGCTCTGGCCCGGGCCGATGAATTGCATGAATTGCGCGAAACACGCCAGCAACTGCAAAGGGCGCTGGATGCAGAACGCAACATCAGTGTGGCCACAGGTATCTTCATGATCAAGCACAGGCTCAAACGCAGCGACGCGTTCAACCTGTTGCGCGACACGGCGCGCAAACAGCGGCGAAAGTTGGCGGACATTGCTGATGACGTCGTGGGTGAAGGCGAAGCGCCAAAATTGAATGCAGCGCAGTATTGAGATCTTGCGGAACAGGGATGTTGACGAGACGGGCCCGCTTGGGAGCGCCAGTGCCGCGTGGCTCGCAGCGGATATATTACGTGGACCCGAATGCCCTCGTATTGACTGTTGTCGCCCATGATTCGTCCAGTTCACCGTCTCTTTTTTTTACTCGCGCTGCTGTCGGCAGCAGCATTCACCGCCGCTCAGCCAGTTGCACCCTTCGAAGATACGATGACGCAGCGGCTGCTGGCATGCACGGGCTGCCATGGCAAGCAGGGTCGCGCCGGACCCGACGGCTTCTACCCGCGACTGGCCGGGAAGCCGGCGGGCTACCTGTACAACCAACTGCACAATTTTCAGGCTGGACGGCGCCATTACGCCCCGATGGTCAAACTGCTGGAACCTCTTTCGGACGCCTACCTGCATGCTATTGCGGAGTACTTTTCGAGCTTGGAAGTTGCTTATTTGCCGCCATTGGGCAGCATCGCTTCGTCCGGTCTGCTGGAGCACGGCCGTGCGTTGGTGACTCAGGGCGATGTGACGCGCAAGCTCCCTGCCTGCGTTCAGTGCCACAGTGAGTCGCTTATGGGTTTGGCGCCATTTGTCCCAGGGCTGATCGGCTTGCCACGTGACTATTTGAATGCGCAGCTGGGTGCCTGGCGCACCGGCGAACGCAGTGCTCAGGCGCCCGACTGCATGGCCGACATTGCCAGGCGATTGACACCCGAGGACCTGTCTGCCGTGGTCGCGTGGCTGGCCTCGCAGCGGGTTCCGGCTTTCGCAAAGGTGGCCACCTCTTTGCCCAAGTCGATGCCGCTACAGTGCGGCTCCACACCTGGTGCGCGCACTCTGCTTTCAGGAGTCAGTCCGTGATGCGCAGTGGACGGAGAAGGGCCGCGCTGTTGCTGGTGCCGGTTGTGGCGGTGGCGCTCGCGTGGCTGCTTCGCAACCCGGACGAGGGTGCGCGGGACCTGGCGAACAGCGGCACGGTGGTCATGGCAACGGATGCCGCGGTGCGCGGTGAATACCTGGCGCGCGCGGGCAATTGCATGCACTGCCACACGCAAAGTGGTGGAGCAGACTATGCTGGTGGACGAGCCATAGAAACGCCGTTTGGCGGCGTGTACACAAGCAATCTGACACCCGATGCCAAGACGGGCCTGGGTGCCTGGAGTGCAGATGACTTCTGGAGTGCCATGCATTACGGCGTCTCAAAAGGCGGGCGCTGGCTGCTACCGGTGTTTCCATATGGCAATTTCACCCGCGTAAGTCGTGCTGATTCAGATGCCATTTATGCCTATCTGCGCAGCGTACCAGCGGTTTCTCACGCCAATCGCGAGCACGAATTGGTGTGGCCCTTCGACTCGCAGTGGGCGCTGGGTCTGTGGCGGGCCCTGTTTTTCCGGACACAGACCTTCCGAGCCGATTCGAGTCAGTCCGAGACCTGGAACCGGGGTGCGTATCTGGTGCAGGGATTGGGGCACTGCGGTGCCTGTCATTCAGCGCGCAATGCGTTGGGCGCCAGCAGCGATGTGGCCGCGCTGGCGGGGGGCATGATTCCGACACAAAATTGGTACGCACCGGCACTTTCTCCGCGCTGGGAATCGGTGGTGCGACCGCGCAAGGTTGACGAGCTGGTGCAGTTGCTGCAGGCCGGAACGTCCACGCGCAGTGCCGCGATGGGGCCGATGGCCGAAGTGGTCCTGCACAGCACGCAGTTTCTCACGCTGGGTGACCTGACGGCGATGGCGGTTTACCTGAACGACTTGCCGCCGGTTCCCGACGCGCACGGAGCTACTTCGAAGACGCTGAATTCCAGTGGCAGTGTCGCGCCAGCGGGCGAGGGCCTGTACAAGGATCATTGTGCCCACTGCCATGCGGTGGACGGGCAGGGTGTGCTCCATGCCTACCCGGCCCTGGCCGGCAGCAGCGTGGTGAACATGGTGCCGCCCGTGAATCTGGTTCAGATCGTATTGCATGGCGGTTTTCCGCCTGCAACCAGCGCCAACCCCCGTCCGTTTGGCATGCCGCCCTTTGCCTTGAGCCTGAGCGACCACGACATCGCCGCTGTGCTGAGTTATGTCCGTTCTGCGTGGGGCAATCGGGCCGGCGAAGTGACTCCGCAGGATGTGGATCGGCTGCGCGGTCGATCGCACTAAGAAAGAAGCCCCGGTCAGCGCGGCCAACCGGGGCTGACGGCGGGCTTGATGCCCATGCCGTCGGGCTTCGTCTACGTCGAGAATTTCGTCGCCGTGGACGATGGCGGCAAGTGATTGCCGCCATGTTTGCCAAGACTGGTTACTTGGCTCTCGCCTGCATCACACAGGCAACTGCATATTACGCCTGAGAGGGGGTGCTGGCAAACGATTTATTTGCGCTTTCTTCCTCGACAAATCGAGCCGCGCAGAGCAGAATTTCAGGCTGACTTTCGTGTCACGAAGCAGGTGTCGATGCAGCGAGAACCGGACCGCGCTGATGCGAGCACTGAGCCAGTTTGAACAACATTGCCGCACTCGCCGGTAATCAGTTCTTGGCCGGTGCGTATTTACCCAATTCCCACTTGGCAATTGCATTGCGATGGACTTCGTCGGGTCCGTCGGCAAAACGCAGCGTGCGCGCTCCAGCATAGGCGTAGGCCAGAGGGAAGTCGTCGCAGACACCGCCACCGCCGTGCGCCTGCATCGCCCAGTCGATCACCTCGCAGGCCATGGTGGGTGCGACCACCTTGATCATGGCAATCTCATTGCGCGCGAACTTGTTGCCCCCGGTATCCATCATCCACGCCGCCTTGAGCGTGAGCAGGCGTGCCATGTCGATCTTGCAGCGTGCATTCGCGATGCGCTCTTGCGTCACGGTTTGAGCCGCGACCGGTTTGCCGAAGGCAACGCGCGCTGAGGCCCGTTTGCACATCAATTCCAGAGCGCGCTCGGCCAGGCCGATAAGGCGCATGCAGTGGTGGATGCGTCCCGGACCGAGGCGACCCTGTGCAATCTCGAAACCACGGCCTTCGCCCAGCAGCACGTTGCTCACGGGAACCCGTACGTTGGTGAACAGCACTTCCATGTGGCCGTGCGGGGCGTCGTCGTAGCCGAACACGTTCAACGCGCGCACCACCTTCACACCGGGCGTGTTGGCGGGAACCAGTACCATGCTCTGCTGCGAATGGCGCGCCGCCAATGGGTCGGTCTTGCCCATGACGACGTAGATGGCGCAGCGCGGATCGCCCGCCCCGGAGGTCCACCACTTGCGCCCGTTGATGACATAGTCGCTGCCGTCGCGTTCGATCCGGGTTTCGATGTTGGTGGCGTCGCTGGACGCGACGTCGGGCTCGGTCATGGCAAACGCGGAGCGGAACTTGCCTTCGAGCAACGGCTTGAGCCATCGTGCCTTGTTTTCTTCGGAGCCGTAGCGCGCGATGGTTTCCATGTTGCCCGTGTCGGGTGCCGAGCAGTTGAAGACCTCGCTCGCCCACGGAACTCGCCCCATGATTTCAGCCAGTGGCGCATATTCCTGATTCGTCAGGCCTGCCCCTTCGTAACCCGAGGCGGCAGCGCTGTCCACCGGCAGGAACAGGTTCCACAGCCCAACGGACTGCGCCTTGGGCTTGAGTCTCTCAATCGTTTGCAGCGGCGTCCAGCGCTTGCCCGCCGCAGTATTAGCGGCGATCTCGGCAAAGTAGGCTGCTTCAGCCGGATAGATGTGCTCGGCCATGAACTGCTGCAGCTTGACCTGCAGTTCCTTGGTCTTGGGGGAATAGTCGAAGTCCATGTCGTTCCTTCAGGGTTAAAGTGTTTGCTGTGCGAATTTCCAGGCCATTTGCGCCAGCGGCCGGGCACCCTCAGCCGAGCTCACGGCCTGCGCGCTGGCGGCGGTTCCCATCTCAACGCGCTTGGCAATTCCTTGCAGGATGGCCGCGATGCGAAACAGGTTGTAGGCCATATAAAAGTTCCAGTCCGCGGTGAGGGCCTCGGGTGTGACCAGACCCGTGCGCTCACAGTAGCGCCGGATGTATTTGTCTTCCGTGGGAATGCCCAGGCTCACCACATCCAAGCCACCGATGCCGCGAAACGAGCCCGGCGGTATGTGCCAACCCATGCAGTGGTAGCTGAAGTCGGCCAGCGGATGACCCAGTGTGGACAGTTCCCAGTCCAGCACCGCCAGGATGCGCGGCTCGGTCGGATGAAAAATCAGATTATCCAATCGGTAGTCGCCGTGCACGATACTGGCCAGTGTTTCGTCGCGCGCCATCGCTGGGATGTGTTGCGGCAACCACGCCATGAGCTGATCCATCTCGGCAATTGGCTGCGTGATGGACGCTACATATTGCCTGCTCCAGCGGCCGATCTGGCGTTCGAAATAATTGCCCGGTTTGCCGTAGCCGGCCAGTCCCCGATCCGAATATTTGACACGGTGCAGGGCTGCGATGACGCGGTTCATTTCGTCGTAGATTTCGCCCCGTTGAGTCGGCGTCATGTCGGGTAATGCCTGGTCCCAGAGTACACGACCCTGCACGAACTCCATGATGTAGAAGGCGCGTCCGATGACGGATTCGTCCTCGCACAGGCAATACATCTTGGGCACGGGAACGTCGGTGCCGTACAGTCCCCTCATCACTGCAAATTCGCGCTCCACCGCGTGCGCCGATGGGAGTAATTTGGCCACGGGGCCGGGCTTGGCCCGCATCACGTAACTCTTGCCCGGCGTGTCCAGCTTGAAGGTGGGATTGGATTGTCCGCCCTTGAACATTTCCAGCGTCAGCGGTCCCTGAAAACCGCGCAGATTTGCCTGTAGCCAGACGCTCAACGCGGCCACGTCGACGGCGTTGGCGCCGGACACCGGGCGTGTACCCATGAAGTGGTCGAAATCGCTCATAACCTGGGTCTCATTCGTCGACAATCCGCATCAGCGTGCCACGATTGCGCACCACCAGACCGCCTTGCTCGATCCGTATCGCCTCTTCGCGCTCCATTGCCTTGAGTTCCTGATTTACACGCTGGCGCGAAGCACCCAGCAATTGCGCCAACTCTTCCTGCGCCAACTGCAGACCGATGCGGATCTCGCCACCGTCGCTGAGAGACGGCACGCCGTAGCTGCGCACAAGATGCAGAAGTTGTTTGGCCAAACGCGAACGCAGGGGCAAGGTGTTGAGGTCTTCCACTAACCCGAAGAGTTGCCGAATGCGCCGCGCGTGCAGGCGCAACAAGGCTTCGTACAACTCGACGTGCTGGGCCAGTATCTTGCGCAGGTCGGCGCGCGCGACACACAGGATGGTGGTGTTGTCGTGCGCATAGGCATCGTGCGTTCGCCGATCGCCGTCGAAGATCGCCACGTCGCCAAACCAGATGCCCGGTTCGACATAGGTGAGCGTGATCTGCTTGCCCGACAACGAGGTGGAACTGACACGCACCGCGCCTCGTGCACAAGCAATCCACTCCTCGGGTGCTTCGCCGCGTGCGGCAATAAGCTCGCCGTCCTTGAATCGTTTGACGTAGGCGCATCGGAGTATGTCGTGCCTGAGGGCCGGAGATAGGGTGGAAAACCAGCGACCCGAGTTGATCGCTGCGCGTTCGTCAATGGTAAGAATCGGGTCGTCCATAGCCTGTCTTGTGGGTGACTGATGATGTAGCCATTGTCGCTTGAGGGATAACTTGCAGTGTGAGGCCAGGTCGCGTGAGCATCCCCGCCCTTCCGATGGAAAAGTCAGAGTACTGGCCTGGTTTTTGAAAGAAAGGCGTCTATTGCCCGGCCTGCATTGGCATGATGCAGGTTCTTCACGAGGTGGTCGCACTCGCTATCGAGTTGTTCAGCCAAGCTGGCGTTGGCTGCGTCGTTGAGCAGTTCCTTGATGCTCGCCAGCGCATTGGGTGCTCGAGTGTTGAGTTGTCCAGCCAGCGCCATGGCTTGGACGAGCGCCTGATCCGGCTCGCTTAACAGGTTGATCAAACCCAATTCGTGCAGCCGCTGGGCGCTTGCCCGGCCGCCCAACATCAGCAATTCAGTGGCGGTTTGGCGTGGCAGCGCACGACTCAGGTGCCAACTGGCGCCAGCATCCGGTGACAGGGCTATGTTGCTGTAGGCCATCACGAACTTGGCATTGCGCGCGGAGACGATGAAGTCGCAGGCCAGTGCCAATGAAAAACCGGCGCCTGCCGCAGCGCCCTCGACCGCGGCGATCACGGGTTTGGGGCAGGTCCGAATCGCCTCGATCCAGTGGTGCAGACCCTGGAGTTGCTGCGCCATCAAGTCGGGTGCCTGATCGCGCCTGGCCTGCAGCTTGTGTACGTTTCCACCGGCGCTGAAGTCGCCATCGGCGCCCACGATCACGATGGTTCTCACTTCGGGGTTGGACTCGGCTGCGTTGAAGGCTTCGACCCCAGCCGCGTACATCTGCGGTTCCAGCGCGTTGTGAAACCCGGGGTTGCTCAAGGTCAGAATCAAGGTCTGGCCCTGGCTGGAACTTTTGAGTTCGGCTGTCATGTTTGGGACGGGTAAAGTAGAGATTATTGCGTGACACTTGCATGCGCATTTTGCGCGGGACCAATGGGCCCTTGGCAGCACGGCTCTTCTTGTCATTCATGATCGATTGGAAACACCCTCATGGTCCTGCAGCTTTGTGGTTTCTCTGCCAGCAATTACTACAACAAGATCAAACTCCAACTCATGGAAAAGGTCGCTCCATTTGAGGAGGTTCTGGCATGGACCGGCAGGGCAGACCCACATGTCACCAGCGCTTCGCCGCTGGGCAAGGTCCCGTTTCTGAAAACCTCCCAGGGCCCGATATGCGAGTCCATCGCCTGCGCGGAATATATCGAGGCGGCTTATCCGCAATCCCCGTTGCTTCCGGCAGACCCTTACGCCGCAGCCAAAGTGCGTGAGTTGATTCTGTTCCTGGAGTTGCATCTGGAACTTGTGGCGCGTGAACTCTATGCCGAGGCTTTCTTTGGCGGAAAAGCGGGCGATGCAACCAAAGAGCGTTGCCGCAAGTTGCTGCTCAAAGGGGTGGCGGGCTTCGCACAACTGGCAAAAATCTCACCTTACTTGGCGGGAGAAGAGTTCACCTTGGCCGACTGCGCCGCCATCGTGCACTTGCCGCTGGTGGCGAGTGCGAGCAAGATCATTTACGGTGAAGACCTGTTGTCGACGCTGCCCGTGCGTGACTACCTCAACCGCATGAGCGAACGAGCGACGGTGCAAAAAGTGAACGCGGATCGAAAATCCAGTACCGTGGCGTTGATGGCCCGCATCAGTGCGAAGGCGGCGTAACCTGCCGGCTTCAACATGGACACGTGAAAGCACTGATTTTCATGACTCGGGGTTCCCCGCAGCCCACGCTTGACCGTCAACGCCGCACTTGAAGCGCGCCTGGGTTGACGATGTTGGTGGGCGTGCCCTTGATGAAATTCACGACGTTGTCGAAAGCGGTGCCGAAGTACAACTCGTAGCTTTCCTGCTCGACGTATCCGATATGTGGCGTGCAGATGCAGTTCTCCAGCCGCAGTAGCGCATGTCCCTGCAGTATGGGTTCGGTCTCAAACACGTCTACCGCCGCCATGCCGGGGCGTCCCCGGTTTAGCGCCGCAATCAAGGCGTCGGCTTCGATCAGTTCAGCGCGCGATGAGTTCACCAACAGGGCTGTCGTCTTCATGTGCGACATATCCTCGGCCGTGACTGTGCCCCGAGTGGCGTCGTTCAGGCGTAGATGCAGACTCAGTACGTCGCTGTCTGAAAAGAACTGCTGTTTGCTGCAAGCTGCCTGGTAGCCTAGCGTCAGTGCGGACTGTCGTGAGTTTTCACTGCCCCAAACCAGCACCTGCATGCCAAAGGCGTGGCCATAGCCTGCAACGAGCTGCCCGATCTTGCCGAATCCCCAGACGCCCAAGGTCTTGCCCGCGAGACCGGAACCTACGCCGAAGTTGGCGGGCATGGAGGCGGACTTGAGTCCAGACTGTTGCCAGGCACCGTGCTTGAGGTTTCCGATGTATTGCGGCAATCGCCGCATCGCCGCCATGATCAGCGCCCAGGTAAGTTCCGCCGGCGCCACCGGCGAGCCTGTACCCTCTGCTACGGCAATACCGCGCTCGGTACAGGCCGCAACGTCGATGTGGCTCCCCACGCGTCCGGTTTGTGCAATGAGTTTTAGCTTGGGCAGTTTTTCCACCAACTGGCGAGTGATCTGTGTGCGTTCACGAATAAGGACAATCACGTCGGCATCCCTGAGGCGCACCGACAACTGGCCCATGCCCTTGACCGTGTTGGTATAAACTTTGGCAGGAAACGCTTCCAGCTTGGAGGCGCATTTCAGCTTGCGCACTGCGTCCTGATAGTCATCGAGGATAACGATATTCATACCTCGATTGTGCCTTGTCGAGGCGCCAGAGGCGGGTTCCGTGGATCACGCAATTCGGAGTTCCTGACCTTCGGACGCGGCGGGGATAACGAAGGCGGCAATCAGCGATTTGCAGGGTTAGTCGTTACCATGTCCTGTTGAACCACCCCAAGAAGGAGATTTCCATGTCCATTTCAATGTCGTCTGCCAGCCTGCCCGTATTTATTACGATGTTGACAAATCTGAATCATTTCCTGGATAGAGCGCAGTCGTTTGTTGACGCCAAGAAGTGCGATCCAGCGGCGCTGACGCAATACCGACTCGCACCCGACATGCTGCCCTTCACCCGCCAAGTGTTGATCGCTTGCGACGCCGCCAAGAATGCGGTGGGGCGCATCTCCGGGAACCCAGCACCCAAATTCGAGGATTTTGAAACCACACTTTCTGAACTCAAGGCCCGCGTCCAAAAGACGCTGGATTACTTGGCAACCGTTCCCGCGTCGGCGCTGGATGGAACGGAGGAAAGGGAAATCACCTTCCCAGTTGGCCGCGATGCTACTAAAACCATGACGGCAGAGGCCTACCTAAAGCACTGGGCACTGCCCAACCTGTTCTTCCATGTAACCACCGCTTACGCCATCCTGCGTCACAACGGCGTGGACCTTGGCAAGTCAGATTTCTTGCAGGGTGCCGGTTCCTGACACGCTGAGCTCCGACCCCAGGTTTTCCTTGGCTGCAAGCCGGTCCAATTCTGCGCAGACGTCCGCCATGCAGCCTGATATCACCATGCGTCCGACGGCATCGCTGCCCTGAACGCCGTCCGGCACACGCACCACGCGTAGAGGACGAGGTCTTGTCGCGCCGGCGCTGGAAGTTGGTGACAGAAGTTTGGAGCGCTCGCAACTTGCGTTGGCAGGGGCATCCCGCTGGCGTTGACGCGATGCGGAAGTCACGCAGTTGCTCAAAAACGTCTGCAAGGGAGCAAGCAGCCTGACGGCGGTGAACAACGCAATTCCCATGGCTTTTCCTTTGATTTCAGATCACAGTTTTGGCAGTTGAATCGGGCTACATCAAGATGGTGTTGCGTATTAGTCCAACCGCTAGACCTTCAATCTCAAAAGGCTCACCGGGTTGCACGACGATAGTCGCGTAGTCCGGATTTTCCGCATGCAGTTCGATCACATCCTTGTTGCGCCGAAACCGCTTCACGGTCACATCGTCACCCAGGCGGGCAACCACAATCTGGCCATTCTTGGCATCTTTGGTGGCCTGCACTGCGAGCAGATCCCCGTCCATGATGCCGGCGTCGCGCATGGACATGCCACGCACTTTGAGCAGGTAATCGGGCTGGCTCTGGAACAGGCTGCTTTCAAAGCTGTAGGATTGGTCGACATGTTCCTGCGCCAGAATGGGAGAGCCAGCGGCCACGCGCCCCACCAAAGGCAACACAAGATTGGCCAGGGTTTGAAGCGGGTTTGCAAAGTGTTTGAAACGGGACTCATGAATGCTGCGCAAGGTATCGGTTTTGAGGCGGATACCGCGCGAGGTGCCGCTGACAAGCTCGATCACGCCCTTGCGCGCCAACGCCTGCAAGTGTTCCTCGGCGGCATTGGCCGACTTGAATCCCAGTTCATGGGCGATTTCGGCACGGGTGGGCGGAGCGCCTGTGTGGGCAATGGCGTTCTGGATCAGTTCCAGAATCTGTTGCTGGCGGGCTGTAAGCTTGACGGAGGATGAAGTCAGGTCGGTCATGGTGGCATTTCCTTCTGGGTTGGGACTTCCCGGGGGGCTAGAAAAGCTGTATTAATGTAAGGGGTATCCGGTTAGCTCCAGTGAACTGCTATGACTGGATAAAACACCAGTATATTGTTTTTCATGGCATGCGCCAAAAGAAGTTCAGTTCTTAGACACGACATCGTCGTAAGTCACCGGTCCGGTGACC
>CAILAY010000135.1 GCA_903832285.1 uncultured beta proteobacterium
AGCCCTGCTGACTCATGCTTGCAATGGTCATGCGATCCTCCGGCTGGAGTTGTTCGTAATTTGAGGCTGATTTCATTTTGTGCACCTTACACCAGGAGGGTGTTGCACTTCAGATTTGAGGCCGCCCACTCATTTGTCCGGCGTCGTCGTTGCCGATGATGCCGTCGGGTTTGTCGCTGTAAAAGCGGCGATGGATTTCGCGCAATCGCGCGTGACCGTGCCAGGGTGTTGGCGTGTAGGCGTAAAGCCAGGCGATGTGGTGACTTGGTTCATTGCCGTGCGCATATTGACCGATGATTGCTTCCTGTCCAAGAAATGGATTGGTCTTGAGCGTATTGAGGCTGAAGAATTGATCCAGCCAATGCCCGAACATCGCCTCGCCACCGATCAACGCCACCAAACCTTGCGGGTCGTGCAGGGCGGGCGCCAGCGAGTATTGCCAGGCGTTGCCTTCGGTGTAATCACCCGGATTGCTCATGGGTGATGTGGGCGTCACGGGATCAAAATCGGGACGCCAATTGCCTGTGCTATCGCGACCCCGCATGAACCGAGTCTGGGGGTCGAACAGGTGCGCATAATTGCGGGCGCGCTGCGCAAAGAACGTTTCTGTGGCGCGATCGCCAACCGCTTTGGCGACGCGTGCGACGGCGTCATCGCCGATCCCCTTCTCTACTGTCGTGGAGACAGATTCGTTCGGTTTGAGATCGAACGGAAGATAGCCATAACGATCCAACATTTTCGTGTCGATTTGAGCCCAGTCCGGCGCGTGTTGTCGCGGTTGTGTCGCGGTCTTGATCATCGCGTCAAGGGCTTCGCGTCGATCGAATCCATTGAAATCGTCTGCCACTGCTGTGGCAATGATCGACAGCGCGGGGTTGCCGATCATGCACCAGATCTCACGCCCCCAGGCGGTCCAGACAGGCAGACTGCCATAGGTTGCATGGTGCTGAAGCAGGGTCTGGACGATGCCGTCAACTCGTTCAGGAACAAGCAGCGCCAGCAGTGGAAAATTGGCCCTGAAGGTGTCCCACAGTGACAGCGTTGAGTAGTACACACCACCGCGCGCCTGCAGGATTTCGCCATCAGGCCCACGAACGCGACCGTCGACATCGGCGATGTTGCTGGGATGCAGGAAAGCGTGATAAAGCGCAGTGTAGAAAATGCGTTTCTGGCGAGTGGGTGCATCGATTTTCACCCGGCCAAGTAGCGCATTCCATGCCTCTCTCGCTGCTTCGCGTATCGCATCAAACCCCTTGCTATTGGCTGTTGCGAGATTGGCGCGGGCTCCTGTGATGTCAACCGTGGACAGCGCAACGCGAACCTCCAGAACCCTGGACCTACCGAGGTCGAAGGTAAGCAGTTGGCGCACTGCCTTCTCCCCTTCGCGAAAAGGCAGGACTTGCCTCTCGACGACGGGGTGGTCGAAATGCACTGCAAAGGCAACTTGCCTGTCTACCCAGTTCAGCGCGTGAATTGTTCCTGCCACGTCGCCATGGGCATCGTCATTGGTGATGCTGGCTTCCACCACGCGCGGAGTATCTGCGTACACCAGGCCATGTTGTAGATCAAGTTCAACCTGGACCTTCCCGCTGCGCGTAAATGTGTAGCGCTGCAACGCCACCCGCGAAGTCGCCGTCAGCTCGACGCGTACGCCGTGCGCTGGCAAGGTGACGGCGTAGTAGCCCGCCTCGGCATGCTCTGTGTCCTTTTGATACCGCGTTGAGAAGTCGCCCGCGTCGCCATGCCAAACGGTGCTGACGCGCCAGGGTGGGTGTGGCCCGTGCCGTCCGTGCCAATGAAAGGGTTCACATAGTCAGCCATTCCGCGCGCCGCGCTCACACCTGGGGAAAGTGCGGTAAGCAAACCCAGTGCGGTGATGATCGATCTGCATACGGGGCGAGAAGCGATCGAGTTGCTGTATGTATTCATGGTTTCCCCAGCAGATAGAGCAACGGTATGTCCAGTCGAACCGACCAATCGGATTCGCTGTGCCCGGCGCCCTCAAAAACGCGACTGACAAAGTCATCCGCCGTGTAGCCATGGTCCTTGAACAGTTGATCGATGAAGTCCTGATGCACACCATAAACACTGTCCAGTCCGCTTGTGCCATGGTCCATATACAGACGGTGGCCGCCTGGCTTGGGCAGGTGTTTTTGCAGGTAGGTGAACGCCGCTAATGGCAGCGAGGCGTTTTGCAATTTGTCGGGTGTGCCCCAAGCGCTAGGTCGCCCAACCCAGTGCGTGGACAGGCCGGCCGCGCCGCCAAAAACCTGGGGGTATTCGCACAGCGCGTAGAGCGAAATCAGTCCGCCCATGCTGGAACCCATCACAAACGTGTTTGCTGGGTCGGGCAGTGTGGCGAAGCGCTTGTCAATGGCGGGTTTGAGCTCCTCCACCATAAATCGCAGGTAGGCGTCGGACAAGGACAAGCCCCACTGGGCACGGCGTTGGTAATCCTGGCGTACCCGTTGGGGTGCGAGTTCCAGCATCCTGGTCGGATAAAACTCGCTGTAGCGGTACTTTCCATTGTTCGGTACACCGACCACGATGGTGTCGCGCACCTGGCCGGTCTGGATCAGTCTTGCCAGCGTCTGGTGCACGTTCCACGCCGACTTGTTCCATGTCTTTCCCGCATCAAACAGCATCTGTCCGTCCTGCATGTAGAGCACGGCGTAGCGTTTGCTGGTGCTGTAACCAGGTGGCAGCCAGACGTCAATCGGGCGCGCATCGATGTATTGAGAAGGAACGTTGTCCAGGCGCTCAATACGCCCGACGGTCACTTCGGGTATGACCATGGACCAGGGCGGGGGCGACTGGGGTGGGGTAGTGGCGGCAGATTCGGAAGTCATGGGAAGAAGGCTCATCAAACTGAGTGCGATTGCGGCGAGCCGCGTGATGGCGTTTGCGGTCATGGTGTATTTCGCGCGGAGGTTCCGAGCAGGAATTCAAGCGGCTTGTCCAGACGCTCGGCCCAGGCTGCTTCGTTATGCCCTGCTCCTTCAAATACGAGCGTTTGAAAGTTGGCATGGGTATAGCCATTTTCACGCAGCAATATATTGGCAAAGTTTTGATGCAATGGATAGTGCGCATCCAGTTCAGTTGTGCCACGGTCCATGTAGCTGCGGTGCGTGGCCGGATCCGGCACATGGCCCTGTAGGTACTGAAAGCTTGCCAACGGAATGGCGGCGTTGGCTTCGAAGGACCCGATCCTCACGACCGAGTTTTCCAGTTTCAGTTCAGGCAAGTTGGCTGCCTGAAACCAGCCCCGTGCACCAGCGGGCTATTGGTCATCGAGGAAGAACCAATTGCAGTATGGGCTAGCGGGATTGGCCTGTGCGTCCCTGAACCCGTCCGAGTTTCGACCCATGTGGTTGAACACGCCATCGAGCACCACCTTCATGCCCCTGGCGTGGCGCTCATCAGTAAGCCACCTCATGTCCTCCTTGGTTGCGAACTCGGGCGACACACTCAGATAGTCCGTGGCGTCGTACTTGTGGTTGCTGTGGGCGCGGTGAATGGGATTGAGGTAGAGCACATCGACCCCGAGGTCGTTCAGGTAGCCCAGCTTCGAAGTCACGCCCGCCAGGTCGCCACTCCAGAAGTCCAACTCGTGACTCCACAGGTTGGACGATGCCAGGTATTTGCCCGGTTTGGCCTCCTCGTTCCAGCGCTGCAGGACTTTGGGTGCGGGATACAGAGCGCGCTTAGCTTCCAGATTGGCGGGTGGCACAAATCGATCCGCCAATACCTGGTAGACGATGGCACCGTTGCGCCAGTCCTGCTCACGCGTTTCAAAAACGCCTTGCACTGCCATGTCATGCGTGCTGGCGTGATCTTCCTGCACGGCTTGTGCATGACCGAAGCTTGCGGCCAGCGCGTACGCAAGAGTCACGGCGCATTGGCTCAGTTGCAGTGCCTGAATGGTTGTTTTCATTGATTGCATCAGGGTTCAGCCGGAGTTTGTGCTCGGCGCTTGCACCTTGAAGGTCACGCGCCGCAGTATGGTGTCTTTCATCGGAATCAGGGAGCAACGCTGTTCCACTCCATGGGTGTCGATCAATGGAACACTCAACGTGTTGTGACCCACTTCCAATCTATCGGCGAAGTCGTGCGGCAGTTCTAGCCCCAGGCTGAGTATGTCGATTGGTCGCACATCGAGTTCGCGAAATACACTTTTGGGCCACATGCGTGTAGTTCGGGTCTGGGCTGCTATGGGTTGCGCATACACCAATGGGCCTTTCTGAAAAAACACCTCACCCTGGCGACTGTATTTGCTCTGCACGCGCACGTCGAAGGCGATGTCGATGGCGTCGCCGTCAGACCAGGTCCCGCGCACAACGGCGTTCTCGGCGTCCCATGCAAGGGCTGCGTGCGGCACTGCTACTTGCAGTTTGTCCGCCCATGCCGGATTGCGCAGATGCAGTGTGAACCGCAAGGGGCTTTGTGTGCGGACAACCAGGCGTACCCGCAGATCGCTCGGAAAGTCGGTGATCTGTTCCAACACGACGTCGTGGTCCAGCCACTGCCAGTGCAGTATCGATGGTCCGTACAGGACAAGAGCCAATCCGTCCGGCATCTGGAGATACTGCGCCTGAACATAGGAAGGAAATAGACGCCCGGCATTGGGCACGCAGCAGACGGCAGCCTCCTGGTGCACGGGTGAATATCGGTAGCGGGTCTGGGTTGCGTCGTCGGGTTCAGAGCGGTCCAAGTGCTTCACTCCCGTCATGCTGAGCGAGTTGTCGGTTTTCAGGTAGGCAATGCTCGGCTCGCTGGGGTGACGGGCGCCCAGTGCCGCGTTGAAGAATAAATGCTCTGCACGGTCGGCCCACTTGACGTCACCGCGCAGGTTCAGCAACGCGATATAGGAGTCGAACAATTCGACAATCGAGCAATACTCGTAGCCGGTCTCACTCGCGTCGGCTTCTCGTGAACCGATCCACTCGTCTCCGATAGGGCCGCCGCTCGGCGTAAGACAGCAGTCGATTTTTTCGAGAAATGCCTGCAGCCCTTTCTGCAATTCAGGCGCACGCGAACGCGTCGCCGCCAGAGCCACTGCGCGCAAGTGCTCCCAGGTGTGTGCACCGTGGCCTTGAAGGGGTTTGGCGGGATCCAGCAGTTGGGTCTGTTGCGCGTCCGTTTCCGACGCAGCGCTCTTGCTGTAGTTCTGGTAGAGCGCTACCGCGTGATCGAGCCACGAGGAGTTACCTGTGATCTGCGCCAGATGGTTGAGTACATCCACCCACATCAATCCGTGGCTCACACCGGCAAAGCCACCGGGTTGATCAAATGGCGGCCAGCCCGTCAGAATCAGTTGGTCACGCGTAAAGGCGGCGGCACGCAGGACAGCATCAAACACCTGCGCTTCCTGCGTCGCTTCAGCGTAGGCGAGCAAGGTTCTGAACAGGCTTGCCTGCGCCCACAGTTCGGCGTTTTCTCCGGTCGTGCGAAAACGCAGATCGTGGCTGTAGATGCCCAGGTACCCGTCAGGGTCCTGCTTGGCCAGCATGTCTTGAACGTAATTTTTGACAGCGGTTCGATCGGCATCTTGCCCTACGAGAACGGCATGGCGCAGCCATCCGTTGCGCCAGTTGGATTGGGTCTCGGCGTTCCACCACAGGACTTGCGAGGCGTGCGCGCTGTCGTCTCCGGTCTGCGCACCCAAGTCCGGCGCTGCGTCCACCGATGTACGGCGGTTAGCGCCATAAATATCGTCGGCAAACAATTCCGGCGCCAACTGGTCCAAGTGCCCCACGAACCCCGTGCGCAAGTCTGCCTGCATGTGCTTTGCAAGCCAGCCTGTGGGTTTGTTGGCACCCATTCGGATGCGGCGGCAACCGGCGCCCATTCAGTCCTCCATCCAAGCATTTCGGTACCCCACTGCCAAAGGCTGCGGGACTGCAAAACTGTAGCTTGGGTGCGCGGCCGTGCTTGTTCTACGGATACCAAAACTATGCGGTAAATTACTCACATAATCCGCCACCTTGTTTATGAAGGCAGTCAAAGAACACATTCACCATCCCAGTCAGGCCTTCCGTTTGACGCGTTTTGCGTTGGACGCGTTTGACCTTCAACTGCATCGCCATCCGCAGTGGGAACTCACCTGGATCGAACGCGGCAGTGGTATCCGATTTGTATCCGGTAGCGTCCAGCCGTTTTCTGCCGGGGACATGGTGTTGCTGGGTGCCAACCTGCCACATACGTGGAAGTCTCTGGCAACCAGGGGTTCCAAGTCCTGCATCGCCACCGTGCTGCAATTTCCTCCCGCATTGCTGAAGATGGACGCTTTGCCCGAGTTGTCTCAGTTGCACCCGCTCATGTCGATGGCGCGCCGTGGTGTGCACATCGAAGGAGGCTGCCAGCAGTTGGTGGCGCAGCGACTGGCGGACATGCTCACCATGGATCCGCTGGGCAGGGTGGCTGGGCTGTTTGACGTCATGCGGCAACTGTCGTTGCACCCCCAGGACCTAAGCCCGGTCTCTGAACGTGTTACTTCACCCGAGGACACACCCGCGCGCGAGACCCGAGTGGATCGCTTGGTGCAATGGATCCATTCCCATGCGGGGAGCAACATCCGCTTGCAGGAGGCTGCTGACTTGGTGCACGTGTCGGCAGGCGCTTTCAGCCGATTCTTCAGCCGGGAAACTGGCAAGACATTCACTGATTTTGTCAATGACGTCCGCTGCGCCAGAGCTTGCATTTTGTTGCGGGAATCGGCGCAGCCCATTGCCGATGTGGCGTTGGATTGCGGCTTCGTGACTCCGTCTCACTTCAACCGGGTGTTTCTCGCCCGTATGGGCATTGCGCCGCGTGCCTATCGCCGGCAGATCGGTTTGAAATAGCACTGCGACCCCACGGGCGTTGAGCCTGGACTGTGCAAAAACTACCTGATGTTGCCATCGCCAACCCACGCAATGACACGCTATTTCGCGGAAGCGCGCGCTGCTGCCAAGGCCGTTACCAGCCGGTCGCGCCATACGCGATAGCCAGCCTCGCTCGGGTGCAGGCCGTCGACAAACAGCCGCGCGTCCTGCCGGCCCTGTGCGTCGACGAACGACGGAAACAGGTCCAGCCAGGTGGTGAAACCCGCAAACTCCGGGCTCCTCGCCAGCGTCATCAGGCGCGCATTCACAGGGCGTACGACCGTGTCATCCCGCGCGGGTTCCGACGTGGGCAGGATCGATTGCATCAGGAGTCGCGCGCCAGGTTTGCGCGCATGTAGCGAGCGCATCACCGCGAGCACGCCCTCGAACACACTGTCGGCCACCGGCGCCTCGGGCGCGTAAGAGTTGTTGATGCCCACCATCAACACAAAGAACTCGGGCGCCAGCGCTGCAGCGTCAAGCTCGCCCAGGCCCCCCTGCGCCTTCGGCAGGATGCGGAACAGCAGGTGCTCGGTGCGGTCGCCCGAGATGCCGATGTTGAGTGCGAGATTCTGCGGTGCCGCGCCGCCGAAGGACTCGTCCCAGACGCGGCGGCCGTGCATCCGGCCCGGGATCCAGGGGTCATCGCCAAGCAGCCAGAAATCGGTGATCGAGTCGCCGACGAACACGAGCTTCACAGCGCTCAAGCGCGCGGCATCTGCCACTTGGGCCTCGATCGTGGCCTGGCGTTGCTGCCAGTATTCGACGCGGGCCTGGGGCCGCGCCGAGGCGAAGTCGTGCGCCGAGGCGCCGATCGCAGCGGGGCTCGTGAGGACAGCGAGTGCCGCCGCCAGCAGGCGCGAGATCAAGGTTGGGGTCACATGCCTTCTCCATCAAAGAGGTCGGTTGGATTGCACCACTGCACGTTTGGCTCGGCGCACAGCCGTGCGAGGGAACTTTCGAAGGCCGTCCACATCACCTCGTCCACGAGCTCGTAGGAGTGACCCCAGAACCAGAAAACGCCAGTCGCGCGCGCGATCGAAGCGCGGCCAGAAGTCGGGTGCGAGAAAGTGGCAGCTCGGCGCGGTGGCCATTGGGTCGCAGGTCTCGATACCTGCCGCCGCCGTGCGACGTAGGTCTGGTCACCCCGTCGTCCCAGCACTGCAAGATTTTCATGGCGGCGATCATATTCCTAGGGGGTGTGTGGTGCCAGCTCTTGGGTGGCTCATCGGTATAGCGAAGGTCCGTTTGGGCTTTTCTGACTGACGCTGCGAACTTCAGCCGAAGGCCTGCGTCTATTGGCATTGCTGACGCTGATCGCAGCGCTGCTGTTGCATCGACTGTCGCCGGAACTGCTGGCCGCGCTGGGTATCACCGGCGCAATCGGCACCGTAGGCTAAAGCGTTGCGGCACCGGCTCTCGTGCCTGCACTGGTCTCGTGGGCCGGCGCCTCGTCTGCGTCTCGGCAGAGTGGCACTGGCGGGGTTCGTCTGCAAGTTGGGTTGATCTTCGCCTCGCGCGTCAGCGACTTGAAGCATCTTCCTGCGGCTACAGACTGATCAATCAAGAACGCCCGACCGTGGCGCTTGGATTGATCCGGTGCAGTACTCGATCCGTGCCACATGTGCCATCAGCGAGCGCTTGGCCACCGGCCACATCCGCGGCGGCACGTCGTCGTAGGCCAAACCCAACCAATCGTCCAGCGTGCCCTCGGGATGCGACTCCATGGCGTGCAGAACTCTGGCTTCGCGCTGCAGCCGGTGGGTCCTGAGGCGCGAAATGGCGCCCATCGCCTCGCCGTCAAATCCACCGATGACGTGACCATGGGCGGGCAGGATAAATCCGATTTCGTGCTCCGTGCAGGCAGCGCTCAGACGGTCCAGCGACTCCAGATAATCCGTCATGTCGCCATCCGGCGGGTCGATCACGCTGGTGCTGCCGCTGAGAATATGGTCGCCGCTGAACAGCAGCCCGTCTTCCAGCAACATCAGGCAAACGTGGTTGGCGGCGTGGCCTGGCGTGTGGATGACTTGAAGGGTGTGCATCGAATTGTCATCGGTGTGGGCTGCTTCCAGGATGATGCGTTCTCCATGGCTGAGCGTTCTATCAGGCGTGAACGCGCTGTGGCTTCGGGCCGTAGGCGCCGAGGGTAAACCCAGGATGGCCGGCTTGGGGTGACACAGTGCCTGCAAGGGCGCAGCGCCCGGGGAGTGATCCGGGTGCGAGTGTGTGCACACAATCATGCGGATGTCGCCACCGGCAGCACGCCACAATTTTCCGAGATGCTCGGGGTCTGCGGGGCCTGGATCTATCACGACATAGCCGGTGGCAGGATCACCCACCACGTAGCTGTTGGTACCCGGACCGGTCATGACGCCGGGGTTTGGCGCGGTGAGGCGCAACAGGTTCTTCAGAAGGGGAACGGGCTGCTCACTTTGCCAGTCCAGCGTATGCAGGATCTGCCCGTCCGGACACACCATCGCCAGTTCGCCATAGGGGAGTTCGTGCTCCATGTAGCGGGCTTCACGGCCGGCCAGAAGACCGGCGCGTGGACAACTTGTCCACAATGGCTGCTCGGTGGCAGCGCAGGCCTGCAGAACCTTTTCCACGGTCGCATAGTCGAGCAATCGCTGCAGCGTGCGAATGGTGGGGAAGATGATGAAGAACGCGCCTTCCCTGTGGCGTGCCAGCGCGTCTGCTGGTCGGATCCACACTGGCTCAAACTGCTCTGACTCGTCTGCCACCGGCACTTGCCCTTGCGGCATGCGCGCCACGAGAAAGGGAACGTCAAAGCGGCGGGGCAGGTCGCGATCGGTGATCCAGTGTGCCAGCACGAACACCTCGTCGGCTGCCATCACCAGACCCCGTGCCGCGCACTGCGCCGCAAGGGGTGCACCGCGGTTCAGGGCGGCGATGTCCTGGTCGTCGGCGTGGGTGCCGTCGGTGCGCCGCGCCAGCAAAATGCCCAGTTCTTCAAAGCACTCGCGAATGGCCGCAATTGCCTGCGTCAGGTGCAAGTCGCTCTGCAAGTTGCGTCGCTTTGCCAGAGTGTGGCTGGCGGCGTCGGACGCGTCCACAGCGCCACCGGGAAACACATACGCGCCCGGTGCAAAGCTGGCGTTCAAGGAGCGACGTGTCATCAGCACTTCGATGCCAGCGGGGGAGTCGCGTAACAGCAGCACTGTGGCGGCAGGCCGAGCACTGGCAGGTTCGCGCTGGGCATGCAGAAATTGGGTTGGTCTGACCATGGAATGAATTCTTCGTCGGCTAGGACTTCGCGGTTTCATCAATAGTGGCACGATGCTCGGGCGTCTACGAGATCTATATAGCGGGTTTTCACCTACCAAAAGGCGGATCCAAAGTGTATACAGTTTGAGCGGCAATAGTGACCATCGTCCTGATTGATAGTTTTTTCCTGATATCACTATTCGGCCACTGTGACTTGGCTCATACCGTCCCACACCCGTTTTGGAGAAGTTTCATGACACACGCAGTTCACCCGGTTGACGAACGATTGCCCGCGGGCAAGTTGGCAGCGCTTGGTCTGCAACACGTTCTGGTTATGTATGCTGGTGCCATTGCGGTTCCGTTGATCGTGGGGCGCGCGCTCAAACTGAGCCCGGAACAGGTGGCAGCGTTGATTTCAGCCGACTTGTTTTGTTGCGGTATTGTTACTTTGATCCAGTCTCTGGGTGCCACACAGTGGTTCGGAATCAAGTTGCCAGTGATGATGGGCGTCACCTTTGCATCTGTGACGCCCATGGTGGCCATGGCCGGCAATACACCTGGAATGGCGGGCGCGCAACTTATCTTCGGCGCCATCATCGGGGCGGGGCTGATTTCCATCGTCATGGCGCCTCTTGTCAGTCGCATGTTGCGTTACTTTCCACCCGTCGTCACCGGAACCATTATTCTCGTGATCGGCATCAGTCTGATGCGCATCGGGATCAATTGGATCTTCGGCAATCCTTTCGGCCCTACGGCTCCGAGCATTGTCAATCCCGATCACGCGCGATGGTTGGCAGAGGTGGGTTCCATGGCGAACGCTGCTGTGACACCTGCCGCTGGCGCGAGCGCGCCGCTGGCAAGCGTGGTGTCAGCCGTGCCCAAAGGCCTGTCGATTGTGGGATCTGTTCCAAACCCCGCCTACGCGCCGCTGGGTGGCATCGGCGTGGCTGCCATTGTGATGGTGGCTATTCTCCTCATCGCAAAATTCGCCAAAGGCTTTGTGAGCAACATATCCGTGCTGCTGGGTATCGTCGTGGGCGGTATCGTGGGTACGGCAACGGGCATGATGAACTTTGACAAAGTTGCAAAGGCCCATTGGTTCGACCTGGTCATGCCGTTCCAGTTTGGCATGCCGACATTTGATCCCATCCTGGTCGTGACGATGACGCTGGTCATGTTTGTTGTCATGATTGAATCAACCGGCATGTTCCTGGCTCTGGGTGAGATGACGGACCGCCCGATTGACCAGCCGGCACTTGCAAGAGGCCTTCGCACGGATGGCCTTGGAACACTGATCGGTGGTATTTTCAATACCTTCCCCTATACCAGCTTCTCCCAAAACGTCGGGCTGGTGGGTGTGACGGGTGTAAAAAGCCGTTTCGTTTGTGTTGCTGGCGGTATTATTTTGATCGTGTTGGGCCTCTTGCCCAAGATGGCCGCACTGGTCGAGTCACTGCCAACGGTTGTGCTCGGCGGGGCCGGCTTGGTCATGTTCGGTATGGTTGCCGCCACCGGCATACGCATCCTGGGCAATGTGGACTTCAAGTCCAACCGGCACAATCTGTTTGTCGTGGCGATAACCATCGGTATGGGCATGATTCCGCTGGTAGCGCCGAACTTCAAACAGTGGTTGCCCGGCGCTATCCACCCCCTGATCGAATCCGGCATTCTGCTTGCGTCTGTGAGTGCCGTTCTGCTCAACCTCTATTTCAATGGCGCCAGCAAGGACAATTCGCAGGCGATTGGCGCTGCCAAAGCAGCAGATTCACACTGACCCGGCGCCTGTCATTGGGTCTGTGCACCCGACTCGAACCAGCGCTTGATGATTTGTCGCTCGGCATCGGTTATCCCGGTGGCGTTATTCATGGGCATGATCTTTGTTACCACGGCCTGCTGATAGATGTTTTGTGCGTTTCTGCCGACGCCCTGTGGCGAATCCAGTCGTACGTTCTTCATTTGCACCAGTTCGCCATGGCAAAGGTAGCAGCGCTGCGCCAGGATCGGTTGCAGTGCCTGGTAGCTAATCGGGGTTGGGGAGCCTTCCATGCTGGCAGCAGTTGATGGCGCCGGTCTGAGCCAGACGATGACCACGACAATGGCCAGCGCCCCCACCAGCGCGTATAACTGCGGGTTGGCGTTGCGGCCCAATTTGTAGCCGTGGCGCATGACAAAAAATTGGCGAATCGCGGCACCTGCAAACATCATCAGAATCAATATCAACCAATTTTGCGGATGGCTATAGGTGAAGCTGTAATGACCACTCAGCATGGCAAACAGCACCGGCAGGGTAAAGTAAGTGTTATGTACGCTGCGCTGCTTGCCTCGCTTGCCGTAAATCGGGTCCACCGGATCTCCCGCCTTGATTGCCGCCACCACTTTTTTCTGACCCGGAATGATCCAGAAAAACACGTTGGCGCTCATGCTGGTCGCCATCATGGCGCCGACCAGCAAGAATGCGGCTCGACCCGCAAACCAGCGGCATGAAAGCCACGATGCCAGGCACACCAGTGCAAGGACCAGCACACCGACGATGGCATCGCCGTTCTTGCGTTGAGCAAAATACCGGCAGATGAAGTCATACAAAAGCCAGAAGACAGCCAGGAACGACAAGGCGACAGCAATGGCCATGACTGGAGCCCAGTCCATGCGCGATTTATCAATCAAATAGGTGCTGGCGCTCCAGAGGTAGGACACGGTGAACAGCGAAAAGCCTGACAACCATGTGCTGTAGCTCTCCCAATAGAACCAATGGAGGTGCGCGGGTAGTTTGGGTGGAGCCACGTTGAATTTGACCGGGTGGTAAAAACCGCCGCCATGGACGGCCCACAGCTCGCCACTGACGCCCTGTGACTTCAGGACCTCGTCTTCCGGTGGGGTGAGGCTGCTGTCAAGAAACACAAAGTAGAACGACGAACCGATCCAGGCGATGGCCGTGATGACGTGGACCCAACGCAGCAGTAGATTGGCCCAGTCGAGATAGTAGCTTTCCATAAGTCTCAACCCTTTCAATCCGAACGAGGCGAGTCGGATTCAGTCAGGCTGCTCACCACCGCGGGCACTGTGAGCAGAATACGGGTCGCGAACAAAGGCTTCTGAAATTGGCCTGGCTCCGCTGCGACTTGGACGCCAAAGTGTATACACTTTGAAAGTGCAGCACAGCCGATTTTTCAGACAAAAATTAAGTAATTACCCTGAGAAGGCGTGGGTGCCGGTGCAAGGTTTTGTCGGTTGGATGTGAAATGGAAGCACTAGCTAGGTGTGAAAAAATCACCTGCATCGCTTGGGCATCTACTCTCATACGCTCCAGCGTATGGACAAAATATCCGTTCCGGTATGCGAGACCACCCACTCTTTGACAAGAATATCAACGGCGCTGATGGTATGTCGCCAGCACCCGCAAATACATGTCGAAATCTATTGAAGCGCTATTTGCACTCTCTGTTATCGGAATCGAAGTCGACCCAATTCGACCCGCTGGTCATGGAACAGCGGGTTGGGTAGGTGCACCAATGTCCTCAACCCTTACTGTGGATTAACCATGAAAAAACAAGTTGTAAAAAGTGTCGCAGTGTTCTCTTCCCTTCTTGCCTGTGGCATCGCGGTGCACGCAGCAGAATGGAGTGATACCTCCATCAGCTATCGTTACGGAACTCAGTTTGCCGAGCCCTTCAACAGCAACGCGATCAGCAAGGACATTCTCGGACTGACGCACGTTAGTGGCTACAAGTATGGCTCGAACTTCTTTAACGTTGATTTGCTGCTCTCCGACAAAAAAGATCCTGCGAGCGCGGGGTCAACCAACGGGGCGCAGGAGGCCTATGTGGTTTATCGCCACACCCTCGATCTGGGCAAGGTTACGGGGTCGCCATTCAAGTTCGGCCCGGTGCGTGGTGTCGGAATCGACGCCGGATTTGATTTCAACGTCAAGACCGATGCTGGTTACAACTCAAAGAAACGCATGGTAGTGGCGGGGCCCAGCCTCATGATGGATGTGCCCGGCTTCCTGAATGTGAGCCTGCTTGAACTGTGGGAAAGCAATGCACCCTACAGCACTTTCAGCAGTACTTCCACACCCCGTTATAGCTACAAGCCCCACATGATGCTGAACCTGGCATGGGGAATTCCATTGGGCTCGCTGCCCTTGTCTTTTGAAGGCTTCGCCAACTTCATCGCCGCCAAAGGCAAGAATGAATTTGGCGGATCGACGGCGGCCGAGACCAACATCGACATGCAGGTCATGTACGACATGAGTGGCGCTGTCGGTGCGGGAAAGAATTCGTTCAAACTGGGCCTTGAGTACCAGTACTGGAAGAACAAGTTTGGCAATGACGCGTCCGGTCCTGCGGGTAAAGGTGCCTTCGCCAAGACGCCGATGATCCGCGCTGAATACCACTTTTAAGCCAGTGAGGCAATGCGCGGCCACGTGCCCGCGCATTGCCTCTCAAACCAGGGAGTCGAGCGATCCCGGGGGGGGCTGCAGACCAAGCGGGTCAGAGCCTCATCCGCCCCACCAGCGCTCTTGAAAACGTCCTTGCATGAAAGCGATCAAGGCCTGCACCTTCCCTGGAACAAACCGTGGCGATGGAAATACCGCGTGGATTTCTTGCTCCGGAAGAGCGTAGGTCTTGAGAATTTCAACCACATGACCCGTCGCTACGGAATCTGCAGAGACATAGCAAGGCAGCGCGGCAATTCCCAGATGCGACCGAACGGCAGCGAGCACCGCCGATAGGTTGTTGGATCGAAAAGGGCCGCTGACGGGAACGGTGACTGCCACACCTTTGGGTGATTGCAGGCGCCAAATATCGTCGCCCTGCACGCTACTGTAGATCAGCGCCTGATGAGCACTCAAATCCGCCGGGCGTCTCGGTGTGCCGTGGCTGGCGAGGTACTGTGGCGAGGCCACCAGCACCCAGGGATTCATCCCGAGAAAGCGTGACCCAAGCGAGGAGTCTGCCAACTTGCCCATCCGGATAGCCACATCGATACCCATGGCCACCAAATCAGAGTAGCGGTCTTCAAAGAATAGATCCACCTGAACTTCGGGGTGCAAGCTCATGAACTCGAGTGCCAGCGGCACCACGATGCGTCTTCCAAAGGCGACAGAAGTCCCAATGCGTAACACGCCCTGGGCCTGACCCTGCCGTGTGCGCACCGCATTATCGGCCTCTGCCACGTCGTGAACGATGAGCTTGCACCTCTCGTAATACAGAGAGCCGGACTCGGTTACGCTCACGCCGCGCGTGTTTCGATGGAGCAAGCGTACCTTTAGACGGGCCTCGATGGCGGCGATCTGTTTCGTGACGGTGGGCTGTGTGGTCATGAACTCCTTGGCGGCTTTTGAAAAGCTGCCGGTTTCCACGACCCGTACAAACATCTGCATGACTTGCAATCGATCCATGATGGCATCATAGCCACCTATTCCTCCAGGGAATAGATGTTATGGGTTCCAACTGTCTTCCTCAACGGGATGCAAGTAATTAGAGTTAAGCCATCGAATCAGCAACTTGGATGGAGCACCAATCGTGGCGAAAATGAAAGCAATTGAAGCGGCAGTTTGGGTAATGGAGAAGGAAGGTGTTCGTCAAGCCTTTGGGGTTCCCGGCGCAGCCATCAATCCGCTCTACGCCGCACTACGAAAACAAGGGAGCATCACGCATATCCTGGCCCGCCATGTCGAAGGCGCTTCCCACATGGCGGAGGGATACACGCGTGCGGTCGCAGGCAATATCGGAGTGTGCATCGGTACCTCGGGGCCGGCAGGAACCGACATGATCACGGGCCTGTACTCGGCACAAGCGGACTCCATTCCAATCTTGTGCATTACGGGTCAGGCTCCACGCGCCCGCCTGCACAAGGAGGATTTTCAGGCGGTCGACATTGAATCGATCGCGAAACCAGTGACCAAGTGGTCAGTGATGGTACGTGAACCTGCTCAGGTTCCCCGGGTATTTCAGCAGGCGTTTCACGTCATGCGATCTGGTCGTCCGGGACCGGTGCTGATTGACTTGCCCTTCGATGTGCAGATGGCTGAGATTGAATTTGATCCCGATACCTACGCTGCGTTGCCGGTATACAAACCGGCGGCAACAAGGGCACAGATCGAGAAAGCCCTTTCGCTGCTCAATGCTTCAGAGCGGCCATTGATTGTTTCCGGCGGTGGTGTGATCAATGCGGACGCTGCATCGCAGTTGGTGCGGTTTGCCGAAATCATGAATATTCCGGTCATTCCAACTCTCATGGGCTGGGGCAGCATTGCTGACGATCACCCGCTGATGGCCGGCATGTGCGGGCTTCAGACAAGCCACCGCTATGGCAATGCCACGATGCTGGCAGCCGATTTCGTATTGGGCATAGGCAATCGATGGGCGAATCGCCATACCGGCTCGCCAGAAGTCTACTGCAAGGGACGAAAATTCATTCACGTGGATATCGAGCCGACACAGATTGGTCGGGTCTTTTCACCCGACTACGGCATCGCATCGGATGCAAAGCTGGCGCTTGATCTATTCATTGAGGTCGCGTCTGAATGGTCTGCGCAAGGAAGATTGGCAAATCGCAGTGCCTGGGTGTCAGAGTGCCAGCAGCGCAAGCGAACATTGCTGCGCAAGACAAACTTCGATGTGGTTCCCATGAAGCCCCAACGGGTGTACCAGTGCATGAACAACGCGTTCGGCCAGGACGTATGCTATGTCAGCACAATTGGCCTGTCGCAAATCGCTGGCGCGCAATTTCTGCATGTCTACAAACCGCGCCATTGGATCAACTGCGGTCAGGCGGGACCGCTCGGGTGGACGATTCCGGCGGCACTGGGTGTCAGGGCAGCGGACCCATCACGCAAAGTAGTTGCGCTGTCGGGTGACTATGACTTCCAGTTCATGATTGAAGAGTTGGCGGTCGGCGCGCAATTCAAGCTTCCCTATATCCACGTGGTCGTCAACAACTCCTACCTTGGACTGATTCGCCAGAGCCAGCGGGGATTCGAGATGGACTATTGTGTGCAATTGGGGTTTGACAACATCAATACTGATGACGATCGGATCGTCCGAGGTTACGGTGTGGATCACGTCAAGGTGGTCGAAGGACTGGGCTGCAAGGCTATCCGTGTGCATAAGCAGGAAGAAATTGCTCCCGCCATCAAACAGGCCGAAGCCTGGATGGAAGAGTTCCAGGTTCCCGTGGTGATTGAAATCATTCTGGAGCGCGTCACCAATATTGCAATGGGAACTGAGATCGACAATGTTGTCGAGTTTGAAGAACTGGCCGCGTCATTCGTGGACGCGCCCACAGCGGTCGCCGCAATGCTCGATTGATCAAATATCTTGTGACACCAGTCGCCTACCTATCATGCCAAAATTTGCCGCCAATCTGACCATGCTGTTCAACGAAGTTCCATTTATGGACCGCTTCGCAGCCGCAAAAGCCGCCGGATTCGAGGCGGTCGAATATCTCTTTCCCTATGCATACACCAAGGAGGAATTGACTCTGGCCCTGAAGACCCACGGGCTTGAACAGGTGTTGCACAACTTGCCGGCTGGCAACTGGGATGCGGGGGAGCGTGGCATCGCCTGCCACCCGGACCGGGTGGCAGAGTTTCGCGATGGCGTTGGTCGTGCCATCACCTACGCAAGCGCGCTGGGTTGTCCCCAGGTGAATTGCCTCGCGGGAAAAATCCCGCTTGATGTCAACATCACTGATGTCAGAAACACCTTTGTCGAAAATCTCCGGTACGCTGCCGGCCGACTGAAGGGTGCGGGAATTCGTCTGCTGATTGAGCCTATCAATTCGTTTGATATTCCGGGTTTCTTTCTCACGCGAACTGGGCAGGCTATTGAAATTATGGACGAGGTGGGAAGCGATAACCTGTACCTGCAGTACGACATCTACCATGCTCAGCGCATGGAAGGCGAGCTAGGCAATACATTGAAGAATAGACTTTCCCGCATTGGCCATATCCAACTCGCCGATAACCCGGGCCGCAATGAGCCAGGGACCGGGGAAATCAACTACCCATGGCTGCTGAAACACATCGACGCCATTGGCTACACGGGTTGGATTGGTTGCGAATACAAGCCTGCCACAGATACCCGTGCCGGTCTGGGCTGGTTTGCACCATACAAGCTTTAGTAGTTCTATCAAGAAGGAATTCCATATATGACTTTCTCTGCGCTGAAAATTGGCTTCGTCGGATTGGGCATCATGGGTGGGCCGATGGCCGGACACCTTATCAAGGCCGGGCATCAACTGTTTGTGTACACCCGCGGGAAAACTCCTGATGCAATTGCAAGGAGCGGTGCCACGCAGTGTGTCACGTCGCGGGGTGTGGCCGAGCGGGCCGACATTATCTTCACGATGGTTCCCGACACGCCTGATGTCGAGGCGGCGCTTTTCGGAGAAAACGGAATAGCAGCTGGACTGAGCAAGGGCAAGATCGTGATTGACATGAGTTCCATATCACCCATTGCGACAAAGGTATTTGCCAAGAGAATTAACGCGCTGGGGTGTGACTACCTTGATGCGCCAGTGTCCGGTGGCGAAGTCGGCGCCAAAAACGCTACGTTGTCCATCATGGTGGGCGGACCGGATGCGGTGTTCGAAAAGATGAAGCCACTGTTTGAGCTGATGGGCAAGAACATTACACTGGTGGGGGGGAATGGTGACGGACAGACGGCGAAGGTTGCCAATCAGATCATCGTCGCCTTGAATATCGAGGCGGTTGGCGAGGCGCTGTTGTTCGCCACTCGGGCAGGCGCCGATCCTGCCCGAGTGCGCCAGGCACTGATGGGTGGCTTCGCTTCGTCGAAGATTTTGGAGGTCCATGGCGAACGCATGATCAAGCGAACGTTCGATCCGGGCTTTCGAATTGCATTGCACCAAAAGGATCTGAACCTGGCCCTCAGCAGCGCGCGCGAACTGGGTGTTTCATTGCCCAATACGGCTACGGCGCAAGAGCTCTTCAGTTCCTGCGTGGCACATGGTGGAAAGGCGTGGGACCACTCGGCGATGGTGCGCGCCCTGGAGAAACTATCCAACATTGAAGTCGGCCAGAAGGTCGTCTGAAAAACTGCCGTGGAGTGGTCGCGATGGAAGAAAACGCAAAAGCACAGACATCGCAGGCGCTGCTGCGGCGCATGTTCCTCGCAGCTATCGGCAGCGCCCAGCCGGCACTGTGCGTTCCCCCCTATTTGCCTGATCCGGCATCACTCGGAAATGGCAGATTGATTGTCATAGGGGCCGGCAAAGCATCGGCCGCGATGGCACGGGCGGTAGAGGACAACTGGAGCGGACCCTTGTCCGGACTGGTTGTCACTCGCTACGGATATGCGGTGCGCTGCGAGCGCATCGAGATTGTGGAGGCTTCGCATCCGGTGCCCGACTTGGCGGGCTTGGCCGCGGCCCGGCGCATGCTCGACATGGTCCGGGATTTGCGGGCGGATGACTTTGTGCTGTGCCTGATCTCGGGTGGAGGCTCATCTCTGCTTCCGATGCCGTTGCCGGATTTGGCGCTGGAGGACAAACAGAATGTCAGTCGCGCATTGCTGAGATCGGGAGCCACCATCAGTGAAATGAATTGCCTGCGACGGCATTTATCTGGGATCAAGGGCGGGCGCCTCGCTGCGGCATGCTATCCGGCGCGTGTACGCACCCTGCTGATTTCGGATGTTCCTGGTGACCGACCGATCGACATTGCGTCCGGTCCAACCGTGGCCGACCCTACGACCTGTCAAGACGCGCTGGCTATCGTGCGCCGCTACGGCTTGGATATACCCCAAGCCGTGCGTGAGGTACTTGAGTCGGGGCGGGGTGAGTCAGTCAAACCGGGAGACCATTTGCTCGATGGGTCAGAAGTCCGTGTGATAGCTGCCCCGCAGTTGGCGCTTGAGGCGGCTGCGGGCGCGGCGCGTCAAGCGGGTTACGCCGCGCATATTCTGGGAGACGCGATTGAAGGTGAAGCACGCGACGTCGGCAAGGTGCTGGCCGGCATTGCGCTTCAGGTCGCACAGAGGGAGCAGCCCTTTCCCAGCCCTTGCGTACTTTTGTCTGGTGGTGAAACAACCGTGACTGTGCGCGGAAACGGCCGAGGCGGACGCAATGTCGAGTGCTTGCTGTCAATGGGTATTGCGCTGGGCGGTCACCCCCGCATCCATGCATTGGCGGGCGACACCGACGGCGTGGATGGCCAAGAAGAAATTGCAGGTGCCTACCTGGCTCCGGACACCCTCGCGCGCGCTGCGACCATGGGCATCAAGCCGGTCGATTATCTGGATAACAACGATGGTCATGGATTCTTTGGGGCGCTCGGTGACGCAGTGGTCACGGGACCCACGCTCACCAATGTCAACGATTTCCGCGCGCTCCTCATCGAGGCGCCAACAAGATGATGGCTCGAACCCGATAGCTGCCTCAATCGGCGAGAAGGTCGCTAAGGGTGCGGGCGATCACTTTGGTGGCGCGACGCAAATCTTCCAGATCGAGTCGCTCATCGGCGCGTTTGGCGTGTGACTCGAGCACGGTGCGGGGACCGGCTCCGTAGATGACCCCGGGAATGCCGGCTTCGCAGAAAATGCGGACATCGGTATACAAGGGCGTCCCCAAGGCGGGGATGTCTTCGCCAAACACTTGCCTTCCGTGTTTTTGAATGGCATCCACGAGGGGTTTGTTACCCGCCAGGGGCCGCATCGCCTTGCACAGCAAAATTCGTTTCACGTCAACAGATACACCCGGACTTTGTGCTGCCGTAGCGGCGATGATGTTGCGCAAATTGGCCTCAACCTCAGCCGGATTTTCCTCCGGAATCATGCGACGATCGAGCTTGAAACTTACCCGGCCAGGTACGACATTGGTGTTGGTTCCGCCTTCAATCATGCCGACGTTCAAGTAGGGGTGATTGATGCCATCCACCTTTGAACTGATCGCCTTGTAAAGTATGTTTTGTTGGTAGAGAGCGGCCAGGATACGCACAGCCGCTTGCATGGCATCGACCCCGGAATCCGGGATCGCGGCGTGCGCCATTTTGCCGTGCACCGTGACCTCCATTTGCAGGCATCCGTTGTGCGCCGTAATGACCTGGTAACTGAAGCCTGCGGCAATCATCAAGTCGGGGTGGATGATGTTGTGTTTCAGAAGCCACGCTGGGCCAACCTCACCGCCAAATTCCTCGTCGTAGGTGAAAAGCAACTCCACACTTCCGGTCTTGGGTTTGACGACCGCCTCCAGGGCGCGCGTGGCAAAAGCGTAGGTTGAGAAGTCACATTTGCTGACGGCCGCAGCACGGCCATAGATCTTGCCGTCTTCTATCTCGCCACCGTAGGGGTTCTTGGTCCAGCCCTCGCCAGGAGGAACCACGTCACCGTGGGCGTTGAGGAGAATTGTCTTGCCCGGGCCGTAGCGTCGGCGCACCACCAGATTGGTGATGCTCTCAAGTCCCGCGGCGCGTACTTCCGCCTGAGGCACCGGATGTTTTTCCGCCTCCAGACCGAATCCGCGCAAGAGTTCGGCAGCGCGCTCGGCGTGGGGCGCGTTGTTGCCCGGCGGCGTATCAGTGGGGACGCGGATCAGTTCCTGCAGGAACCGCACCTGCTCATCAAAGTGTGCATCGATCCAGCTGTCGAGTTGGGCGTAGGTGTTCATAAGAGGGGTTCCGAAAAAGGCTTAGCGCTCGCCGGCAAGTTGGATGAGCAATTGGGAAAAAGCGTCGACTGCGAGTTGCATGTCGTCACTGGTGGTGGATTCGAGCGGGTTGTGACTGATGCCGGAGTTTTCCCCACGCACAAACAACATCGCCTGGGGCATGACCTGATGCAACTTCATGGCGTCGTGCCCGGCACCGCTGGGCAGGCGGTGCAGCGGCACACCCAAGGCGTTGACAGCGCGCTCCCAACGCAGCTGCCATTCGGGTGCACTGGGAGCCGCTGCAGAACGCATGGTTTCTTCCAGTGTGTAACGTGCGTGGCGGCGCGCGCAAATCTCCTGCAACGAAGCCAGCACGTCGCGCACCAGCGCATCGCGCTGGGCATCGGTGGGGGCGCGCATGTCCAGCGTGAATTGACAGCGTCCCGGCACGACATTGGTTGAGCCGTTGGGTACCAGAAGCTGCCCGACGGTGGCAACCGAGTCGCCGTCGCGCTTGGCGCGATCCTCAGCCGCGAGTATGAGTTCGGCCACGGCCGCGGCGGCATCGCAGCGTCGACTCATGGGCGTGGTTCCAGCGTGGCAGGCAGTGCCGATGACCTCGGCCGAATAGCGCACGCTGGCGTTGATTGACGTCACGACGCCGAGCGGGATATCTATTTCGTTCAGCACCGGACCTTGCTCAATGTGGACTTCCACAAATCCCAAATAGGCTGTCGGATCACGTTGAAGTTTGCCGATGGCTTCATGATCCAGCCCTGCTTGTGCCATGGCCTGGCGCATCGTGATCCCATCAGCATCCTGTTGATCCAGCCAACTGGCATCGAACGCACCGACGAGTGCACCGGAACCCAGGAAGGTGGCGTTGTAGCGCTGGCCCTCTTCTTCCGCAAAGCCTACAACCTCCAGATGAAACGGCAGGCGTTGGCCTCCCGCATGCAGCGCGCGGACACAGGCCATCGGGACGAAGATGCCAAGACGGCCGTCATACTTTCCAGCGTTGCGCACGGTGTCGTAATGCGAGCCAGTCAAGAGCGACTTGGCATCCTGATTGGTCGACAGGTAGCGGCCGACCACGTTGCCGACGGCATCAATATGGACCTCGTCAAAGCCGCACTCATGCATCTGGGCCATGATGCTGGCCGCGCACGCGCGGTGGGCGGGGGTCAGGTAGGTGACGGTAAGTTGTCCCTTGTCCGCGTAGCCCGGATCGGTGAATTCAGCCAGTTGTTCGTGCCAATCCCACACCAGATTGCCTGCAGCCGGAACGAAACCGAATTTGTCGTTCAGTCGAATTTCAACAATGCGGTGAATGTTGCGCAAGCACTCATCCAGTTCAAAGTTGGGGTGACCCTGCAAGCGTCGCTCGAAAGTATCGATGATCTGCTTTTTGTTCAGCCCTGTGCCACGCCCACCGCGCACCGCAAGAATGAACGGGAAGCCGAACTTTGCGTTGTAGTCCCGGTTGAGCTGCTGGATCTTGGCAAACTCGGCCGGCGTGCAACTCGTCAGCCCTGCCTTTCCCTGTTCGTGGGTAGATTCTGTGGTGAGAGCATTGGCGACCATCGCCTTGCCGGCCAGTTCCGGGTGCGCCCGTATCAGGCCCAATTGTGCTTCCCTCCCGGCCTCACGAACAATACCTGCCATCAGAAACTTCAGATGCGCCAGGGACCGAAATGGTCGTTGTGCAAGGGCACGCTCCGCGATCCAGTGTGAATGTTCATACAAGCCGTCCAGCCATTGGCTTGCCACGCCGCTGGGGGCGTCATTGAGTTGCTCAAGAGTCATGGGCATGATGGTCCATCATGTAAGGGGTGGGGCAGGGCAGCGTCGCAATGGTGCATGGCGTCAGGTCAAGGCCATTTCGATATCAACCTCGGGAACAAGGCGGTCAAACGTCAGGTTGACCTCAACATGCTGAAGGTGCTCGTCCATCAAACGAACCGCAAGCGCCTCGTCTTTTGACGCCAAGGCCTTGATCAGCCGCACATGCTCCAAGTAAGAATGTTCCGCGGCACTCCCGGACTGGTACATCAGGGTCATCAGTGAGCAGCGGGAGATCAGTTCGACCAGCATTTCTGCCAACACCTTGTTGCCGGTGAGTTCAGCCATTCGGATGTGAAAGTCGCCGAGCAGCTCTGTACGACCCGCGACATCCTCGCGTTTCACCGCCAACTTTTCCAGGGCGACATGCTGCTTGAGCGCTCTGATTTTCGATGCGGTTGCGGCCCGCACGAAGGCCCGCGTCATCTCGGTTTCCAGCATGCGACGTACCGCAAAAACCTGCTTGATTTCTGTCACTGAGGGTGAGGCAACAAACGCCCCGCGAGCCGGCTCCATCCGGACCAATCGGTTCTGCGCGAGACGGAACAGTGCCTGCCTGACAAGAGTACGGGAAACACCAAAGTGATCCGCCAGTTTTTGTTCCGACAACTTGGTTCCCGGGCGCAGGCGGTGCTCCACGATGGCTCTGGTCAGAGCGTGGACGATGTCGCTCGTGGCGGAATTGGTGATTTTGGATTCCACCGCGGGATGATACCCGTAATTCAAAAAGTGTATACACTTTGCGGGGTCTATTTCAACAAAGGAGACACCATGGGCCTGAGCACGCACGTACTGGACACGATGCACGGCGTACCCGCCGCGGGCATGAGGGTCACGCTGTACACCACGGCCGGGGATACGGCAACCTGCGTCAAGCAGTTTGATTTGAACCAGGACGGCCGCAATCCGGGGGGGTTGCTGTACGACAATGACAACCTCAAGCCGGGCACTTACCGGCTCGCATTTGCGGTATCAGCCTATTTCAAAAGTTGTGGGGTCGTCCTGCCAGAGCCCAACTTCCTGGGTACGGTCAGCATTGACTTTGGTATCGCGCACGCCGATCAGCATTACCACGTCCCGTTGCTGGTCAGTCCGTGGAGCTATTCAACTTATCGGGGTTCATAGCCGGCTGAATTGCGCCAGACCCAAAGAAGTCTCCAAGGTGAATGAATGGAGACTTCCCAGGCTCGGCCAGATTACTTGCCGCCAGGAATTTTTCCTTCAACGCCTTTCACGTAGAAGTTCAAACCGCCCAGAAACTTGTCGTCAGCCACCGCGTCTTTGGCAATTTGAACTTTGCCCGTGTTGTCAACAATGGGGCCTTTCCAGATCGAAAAGGTCCCGGCCTTCAGGCCCGCCTTGACTTCTTCCACCTTGGCCTTGGTTTCTGCAGGCACATCGGCGGCAATCGAGACGATGTCAATTGCGCCTTCCTTCACGCCCCACCAGCTTTGCCCGGACGCGACCTTGCCAGCCAGTTGGTCTTTGGTCGCCTTGATGTAATACGGTCCCCAATTGATGACGCTGGATGCCAGGTGAGCCGACGGGCCGTAGGCGGTCATATCAGAGTCCCACCCGAATGCGCGCTTTCCCTTGGCTTGGGCGGTCTTGAGAACGGCAGGGGAATCGGTATTTTGGAACAAGACATCCGCGCCGCCATTGATCAGGGCGGTTGCAGCTTCGGTTTCCTTCGGTGGGTTGAACCACTCATTGACCCATACCACTTTGGTCTTGATGGCCGGGTTGCCGGACTGTGCGCCCAACGTGAAACTGTTGATGTTGCGAATCACTTCCGGGATCGGCACCGACGCCACCACACCCAAGGTGCCCGTTTTGGTCATCTTGCCTGCGATGACGCCAGCCATATAAGCACCTTCGTAGGTACGGCTGTCGTAGGTGCTCAAGTTTTCAGACGTCTTGTAGCCCGTGGCATGCTGAAAATTGATTCCCTTGTTGTCCGCTGCAACCTTGAGCATGGGTTCCATGTAGCCAAAGGTTGTGCCAAAAATCAGCTTGTTGCCTTGCCCTGCCATATCACGAATGACCCGCTCCGCATCTGCGGATTCGGGCACATTCTCCACAAACGTGGTGACAATCTTGTCGCCCAGTTCTTTCTCCAGCGCTTTGCGGCCTTTGTCATGGGCAAAGGTCCAGCCACCATCTCCAACCGGCCCGACATAGGCAAAGGCAATCTTCAATGGCGCTACCGCGGCGACTGCTGCCGGGGCAGGCGCGGGGGCTGGCGCAGCTTCTTCCTTCTTGCCACAACCCACCAGCGTGGCGCTTGCCACGGCAGTCAGTGCAGCAATCTTTTGCAGTGAACGCAATTTCGAGTTTGTCATGTGATGTCCTTTAGTAGAAGAGCATGGGTTGGGGAACGGGAACTAGGATCCTGGGTAGAACGGTTTGCCAATCGCAGTTGGCATATTGATGCGAATCCAGTGCGGGTTGCGCGAGATCAGCGCCAGCACCACGATGGTGGACAGGTACGGCAACATGCTGAGGAATTGCGAGGGAATCTGCACGCCGATGCTTTGCAAATGGAACTGCAGCATGGATACGCCGCCGAACAAATACGCACCCAGCAATACCCGTGCGGGTCGCCAGGTTGCGAACGTGGTCAATGCGAGCGCAATCCAGCCCTTGCCGGCAACCATGCCTTCCACCCACAAAGGGGTATAGACAATGGAGATGTAGGCGCCGGCCAATCCGCACAGGGCACCCCCCACCACGACCGCTGCAAGTCGGATCCAGCGCACGGGGTAGCCCAATGCGTGCGCAGACTCGGGGCTTTCACCCACACTGCGCAAAATCAGTCCAACGCGGGTGCGATAAAGAAACCAGATCAGGCCCAACGCGAACAGTATCGTCAGATAAACGAGGGGGTGTTGGCGGAACAAGGCGGGACCCACAAAGGGGATGTCAGACAGCAACGGTATCGCGAACGAAGCGGACTCCGGAATTTTTTCCTGCACGTAGGCGATACCGGCAAACGCCGAGAAACCCGCACCAAACAGGCTCAAAGCCAGACCAGTGGCGTACTGGTTGCTATTGAGCCAAATGACCAGGCCGCCAAAGATGGCCGCCATCAGGGCGCCGGCCGCGATGCCCGCTGCAAAACCGAGCGCAGGACTGCCCGTCTGGACCACCGCGGAAAACCCCGCTATGGCGGCGCACAACATCATGCCCTCGGCACCCAAGTTGACAATGCCCGCTTTTTCGTTGATCAACAAGCCAAGAGCGGCAATCGCCAGAACCGTGCCCGCGTTGAGGGTCGCTGCAATCAACAGTGCATAGGATTCCATTATTTCGTTCCTCCACTCACAAACCGCAGCCGGTAGTTCACCAATGTGTCGCAGGCCAGAAGGGAAAACAGCAGCAGACCCTGGAACACCCCGGTCAGCGACTTCGGCAGGCCCAAACGTGACTGCGCCAACTCACCGCCGATATAGAACATGCTCATCAACACGGCCGAGAAAACCATGCCAACCGGGTGCAGTCGTCCGACGTAGGCGACGATGATGGCGGCGAACCCATACCCCGCTGGCACAAAGGGAGTGAGTTGGCCAATGGGACCGGCCACCTCAAGTGCGCCGGCAAGCCCCGCCATACCGCCCGACACCAGCAACGCGGTCCACAGTGCGCCGCGCGACGAAAACCCGGCGTAGCGCGCGGCCGCTGGTGCCAGGCCCCCGACCTGCAAGGCAAAACCTGCCCGGGTGCGGAACAAAAATATCCACATCCCAAGCACACCCAGCAATGCAAAGTACACCCCAATGCTAAGGCGCGAGCCTTCGAGCAGTCTGGGGATTCGGGTCACCAGTTCAAAAGTTTTGCTTTGCGGAAAGTTGTACCCGTTCGGATCTTTCCATGGGCCAAATACCATGAACAAAAGTACCTGAACCGCCACGTAGGTGAGCATCAAACTCACTAGAATTTCGTTGGCGTTGAACCGATCCCGCAAAAAGGCGGTGATGCCTGCCCAGAACATTCCGCCCAGCACGCCCGCCAGCACGATGGGCACAACGATCCAGGACCCCGTGCCCTTGTCCGCCAGCAGCGCAACACCGCTGGCTGCAATGGCCCCCAGGATGTATTGGCCCTCGGCTCCGATGTTCCACACGTTGGAGCGAAAGCACACCGCCAGACCCAGTGCGATGAGCAATAGAGGCGTTGCCTTGACCACCAGTTCTCCCAATGCGTAAGAGCTTCGGATGGGCTCCCAGAAGAACACCTGAAGTCCGCGCACCGGGTCTTTGTCAAGGACCATGAACAATATGACGCCGATGATGACCGTGCAGACAAGCGCCAGCACGGGTGACCCATAGCTCCACAACCTGGAAGGTTGCGGGCGTGCTTCGAGCTTAAGCATGTTGCACCCCACTTTGATTGGCAGGTGCCCACAGGCCACTCATCCATTCGCCAATTTTTTCCACGGTCGCCTCTCCAACGGATATGGAAGGGGACAAGCGCCCACGCGCGATGACATGCAGACGATCGCACACTTCGAACAGCTCATCCAACTCTTCGCTCACCAGCAGCACCGCACAACCGGCATCCCGCAACGCCAGGATCTCGCCGCGGATCTGGGTCGCTGCACCCACGTCAACACCCCACGTGGGCTGCGAGACGATAAACAGGGTGGGCTTGGCTTCAATCTCGCGGCCCACAATAAATTTCTGCAGATTGCCGCCAGACAGGGATCGCGCCACAGCGTGCGGTCCGCCTGCCTTGACGTTGAAGCTTTTTATCAGGCGCGAGGCATGCTGCTCCAGCATTCGTACGCGGATCCAGCCCCCGGCAAAGCGGGGCAGTGATATGGATTCGGTTCGGGTGAGCAGCAGGTTGTGGGCCAGACTGAGGGTGGGCACGGCGCCCCGGCCCAAACGCTCTTCCGGTACAAAATGCAGCCCCCGCTTGCGCCGCGCTCCGGGGTGCAGGCGCGATACATCGGTTTGGCCCATGCGCACACTGCCCCGGGGTGCGCGGCAGTCTTCGCCTGACAGCGCGTACATCAGCTCCTTTTGGCCGTTGCCGGAGACCCCGGCGATGCCCACCACTTCACCCGCGCAGACCTCCAGATCAATGGCCTCCAGGTTCACGCCAAACTGGTCCTCGCGCTCCAGACTCAAGGACTTGACGGTGAGCCGCGGTGCCCCTGTTGTTTGGGCCCTGCGCTCCAGCAGCGGAGGTTCCGCGCCGATCATCATGCGCGACAATGAGGCGTTGGACTCCTGGGAAGGGTTGCATACGCCCGTGACTTTGCCTCCGCGCAACACCGTACACGCATTGCAGAGCTCGCGAATTTCATGCAGCTTGTGGCTGATGTACAAGATGCTGCAGCCTTCCGACGCCAGCTTCTTCAGCACGGCAAACAGTTTCTCAACAGCCTGGGGTGTCAGCACCGACGTGGGTTCGTCCAATATCAGCAACTCTGGCCGGGTGAGCAAGGCCCGAATGATCTCCACCCGTTGCATCTCACCCACGCTCAAGGTATGGACCGGTCGATGCGGATCAATGTCGAGTCCATATTCGTTTGCCTTCGCAACAATACTGGCAGTGACCTGCTCCAGGGAAGTCCGCGTCAGACCCAGCCACACGTTTTCGGCCACCGTCATGGTGTCAAACAAATTGAAATGCTGGAACACCATGCTGATGCCGTTCGCTCGCGCCTCCTTGGGGCTGCGCAGATTGATCACTTGTCCATTGAGCCTCACCTGCCCGGCATCTGGTTTGATCGAGCCATAGATGATTTTCATCAGCGTGGATTTGCCGGCACCGTTTTCGCCCAAAACCGCGTGGGTTTCACCGGGCATCACGATCAGCGACACGTCGGAGTTGGCCACCACGCCAGGATAGGCCTTGGTGATGCCACTCAATTGAAGTCTGGGTTGTGTCATCGCGTTCGGTCTCACTTTTTGACTATTTACTCAAGGTCGAGGCCACAGACTTGATCCGTTCCCGCAACCATCGACTCGATGCTGATGTGTGGGTCCTCTCGTGCCAAAGCTGGTAGTACGACAACTCGGGAAACGGGATGGGACAGGGCAATATCTTGACTGGAAGCGTGTCCAGGTAGCGCTCGCAGTACTGTCGCCCGGTCGTCAGCACCAGCAAAGTTGTTGCCACCATGCTGGGGATCAGTCCGAAATGGGGACAGCGAGCGACAATGTGACGCTGCAAGCCCAGCGTGGCAAGGTGCTCGTCGATGACACCCTTTGCGCCGGGGTGGGTCGCTCCGGGTGCGATGTGCTCGGCCGCCAGCCAGGAATCCTGGTCCCATCCGCGCCGCACTGCGGGGTTGTCTTGCGAGACCAGGCACACCACCTCATCACCGAATAGCAGCCCCAGGTGCAGGTCTCCCGGCGGCGCGGGCCAGTTTCCAATGACCACGTCCAGGTCACCCTGGGCGAGTTCATAGCGGTAGTCTGAAGCGCCCGACAGAGGGTAGATCTCGATCGCAACAAACGGCGCCCGTGTCTTGATGTCGGTAACCAATTTTGGCAGAAACAAGGGGTCCAGAAAGTCGCTGGCAGCCACCCGGAACGTGTTGTGAGCGGACTGGGGATCGAAACCCCGAACATCGGAAAAAAGCATCTCCGCCGTGCGCAAAATTCGGGCGCTGGGCTCCATCATCCGTGCCGCTGCTTCGGTGGGCACCATGTTGGCGCCAGAACGAACGAGCAGCGGGTCACCGGCGAAATCGCGCAAACGCTTCAGCGACGCGCTAACCGCCGGCTGGTGCATGCCCAACTGGATGGCGGCTCTGGAAACGCTGCGTTCGGTTAACACGGTATGAAGTACCCTGATCAAGTGAAGGTCAATCTTGTCAAAAATTGCATGGTCTCTCATACGTGTCCTAACATTTACTTCATATGCTAAAGCGTATGACGTAGGGTGGCACCCCGATTTACCCTCGGCCACGAGGACCCCTTCATGAACACAAGATCCCTGAGATTTATTCGACGCGGCCAGATCGTTACGCTCCAGGACATACCGCTCACGCGCACGCTGCTGGAAGTGCTGCGCGAGGACATGCACTGCACCGGCACCAAGGAGGGTTGCGGTGAAGGTGACTGCGGGGCCTGCTCGGTTGTCGTCGCTGAAGCCGATGGCAATGGGTTGAAATACAGCACCATCAACAGTTGTATCCGGCTCGCCCATTCGATCGACGGCATGGCACTTTGGACCGTTGAAGACCTGGCAGACAGCCACGGTCAGCCGCACCCTGCGCAAGAGGCGTTGGTGCAGTGCCACGGATCGCAATGCGGGTTTTGCACGCCCGGCTTTGCGATGAGCCTGTTTGGCATGTACCAAAACCATACCTGTAAAGGCGAGGCAATTTCGCGCGAACAAGCGCAGCATGGGCTGTCTGGCAATCTGTGTCGCTGCACAGGCTACCGGCCCATCCTGGACGCGGCTCAAAGCATGCAGGCATTCCCGCTCAGGCAAGTTGACGAGGCGACGATCCTGTCCAATATGAAGCTGCTTGCCCTGGCGCCTCAGGAACAGGAAATTGCTTCGGCCTATATGTCCCCGCGGACCCTGCGCCAGTTGCTGCAAGTGCGGGCCCGGCATCCCGAGGCACAGTTGGTTGCCGGCTGCACGGATGTGGGCCTGTGGGTAACCAAAATGCACATGCAGTTTGAAGGCGTGATTGACATCAGTCAGGTTGCAGAGTTGCGGCGCATCGAACAATATCCGCACCATATGGCGATTGGAGCGGCGGTTACTTTGACGGATGCTTTTGCTGCCATGGTGGCCGACCGTGCCCAGTTGTTATCGTTTGCGAACCGTTTTGCCGGGATGCCGGTGCGCAATTCCGGCACACTGGGGGGCAATGTCGCCAACGGCTCGCCCATTGGCGACTCCATGCCGCTGCTGATTTCCCTGGGGGCAAGTGTCGTGCTGATGAGCGAGCGCAATGGTCGCGTGGTTTCCCGCGAAATTCCTCTGGAAACGTTGTACACCGGTTACCGCAAAAACGTCATGGCGTCCGATGAAATCCTGGCCTGGATCAAAGTGCCCAAGGCCACGGCAGTGGAGTTCGTGCGCGTCTACAAAATCTCGAAACGATTTGAAGACGACATCTCGGCCGTGTGCCTGGGCATCAATTTGCACCTGGATGCGGGTGTGGTGCGTAGCGCGTCGCTGGGTGTGGGCGGCGTTGCGGCAACACCTGTGCGAGCACGCCAGACCGAGGCGAGCCTGGTCGGCCAGCCCTGGAGCGAGGCGACCGTCAAGAGCGCGATGAGAACTCTGCGTGCCGAGTTCACGCCGATTTCCGATATGCGCGCATCCAGCGACTACCGTAGCAAGGTACTGGGAAATTTGCTGCAGCGTTATTGGCTGGAGAGCCAGGGTCAGCAGCACGTTGACCTGCAAGCCATGGCGGTGGAAGGAACAACCGCATGAGCACCCCCTCTGTAACCCAACAGCAGGCCACACAGCCAAGAGGACCGGCAGCGGGTGTCGCCGAACCCCACGAGAGCGCTCGCGCACAAGTGGCCGGTGACGCCACCTATATCGACGATATCCGCGAAGTGCAGGGCACGCTGCACGCAGCCCCGATTCTCTCCAACGTGGCGCATGGCCGCCTGCTGGGTGTGGATGCTTCTATCGCGCTGGGCATGCCCGGCGTGGTCGACGTGATTTTGGCGCGCGACATTCCGGGTGACCGCATGCTTGCCACCCAGGCACACGACGAGCCGGTGTTTGCCGTGGACACCGTGCAGCATATTGGGCAGGTCATCGGCGTCGTGGTGGCCCGCACCGTGATGCAGGCCCGGCGCGCCGCCCGAAAGGTGCAACTCGACATCGAAGCGTTGCCTGCGGTGCTGACTGTGAAGGACGCGTTGGCGGCAGCAAGCTATGTGCTGCCACCTGTCATTGTGATGCGCGGTGATGCCGGTGGCGCGTTGGCGAAAGCGCAACACACGTTGAGCGGCACGCTGGAAGTAGGTGGTCAGGAGCACTTCTATCTTGAAGGCCAGATTGCCTATGTTCTGCCGCAGGAGCAGAACCAGTGGGTTGTCTACTCCAGCACCCAGCATCCCGGGGAGGTCCAGCATTGGGTGTCGCACGCTCTTGGAATCGACAATCACGCGGTGCGCGTGGAGTGCCGCCGCATGGGGGGTGGCTTTGGTGGAAAGGAAACCCAGTCCGGGCATCTCGCGGTGTGGGCGGCCATCGCCGCTCACAAACTGCATTGCGCTGTTAAATTGCGGCTGGACCGCGACGACGATTTCATGGTGACCGGCAAACGTCACCCCTTTTCCTATGAGTACACCGCAGGGTTTGATGACACGGGGCGCCTGAGTGGCCTCAAACTCATGATGGCTGCGCACTGCGGTTTCAGCGCCGACTTGTCCGGGCCTGTGGCTGATCGGGCGGTCTTTCATTGCGACAACGCCTACTACCTTGAAGATGTGGACGTCGTGTCCTTTAGATGCAAGCTCAATACCCAGAGCCATACGGCATTTCGCGGCTTTGGTGGACCACAGGGCGTGATCGTGATTGAAGCCATATTGGGCGACATCGCCCGCCATCTGGGCAGGGATCCGTTTGACGTACGGCTGCGCAATCTGTACAGCGAAGAGCCGACCCGCGGCAGCACCCCCGCGCAACCCGAACTGCGCAATACGACGCACTACCAGATGAAAGTGGAGGACAACGTGCTGTTGCCTCTGCTGACCAAAGTGGCCCACTCTGCACAATATCGGCGCCGGGTGGATGCCATTGCTGCCTGGAACAAGGGCAGCGCGGTTGTTAAGCGCGGCATCGCCATCACGCCCGTCAAATTCGGGATTTCGTTTACGGCCACGCTTTTCAATCAGGCCGGTGCGCTGGTGCATGTCTATACCGACGGCAGTGTGCAAGTCAACCACGGCGGCACCGAGATGGGCCAGGGCTTGCACACGAAGGTGGCGCAGATCGTGGCGGACGAGTTGGGTATTCCGTTTGCACGTGTGCTGTGCACCGCGAGCGACACCAGCAAGATCCCGAACGCCTCGGCCACTGCCGCATCCGCGGGCACCGATCTCAATGGGCGTGCTGCCCAGTTCGCTGCGCGCAGCGTGCGGGACAATCTGGCCCAATTTGTCTGCGGGCTCGATGGCTGCGGAGCCGGAGCAATCCGGTTTGAAGACGGCAAGGTGCAGTCGCCAAAAACCTCCCGCAGCTTCGACGATGTCGTGAAGCTGGCATATGCCAACCGGATACAGCTGTGGAGCGACGGCTTTTATCGAACCCCCAAAATTCACTACGACAAAACTACATTGACGGGCCGGCCGTTCTACTATTTTGCCTACGGCGCAGCGTGCACAGAAGTGGCCATCGACACCCTCACCGGCGAAAACCGCGTGCTCAAGGTGGACATCCTGCACGATGTCGGGCGTTCCATCAACCCGGGGCTGGACATCGGGCAAATCGAAGGCGGTTTTGTACAGGGTATGGGCTGGCTCACGACCGAACAATTGGTGTGGAACGACAAAGGTTATCTGAGCACGCATGCGCCCAGCACCTACAAGATTCCCACGGCGGGCGATGTGCCCGCGCATTTCAAGGTTGAACTCTGGCACGAGCCCAATTACGAAGACAACGTGTTTGGAAGCAAGGCCGTGGGCGAGCCGCCCTTCATGCTGGCAATCAGTGTGTATGAGGCTTTGCGGGACGCGGTGGCACAGGCGCGACGCGACGGCAAGCCCGTGCAACTGACGGCGCCTGCGACCCCGGAAAATGTATTGAAGGCGCTGGCCAGCGATGAGTGAAGGCCGGGAAGCTTTTTCATGAAAGCCTATCGCGCCTCGCTGCTCTGGTTTGCCCCGCAGAACGACTCGCCAGCCCAAGCCCTCTTCGAAGAAGACGGCCTGCTGGTGATCGGTCCCGATGCGCGTGGCATGCAGGTTGTGCAGGCTGTCGGGTCGTGGCACGAACTGTCCCCGAGGTATCCCGATGTGCCGGTAGAGCAACTTGCGGGGCGCATCATTGCCCCGGGGTTTTTGGACTTGCATGTGCATTTTCCGCAAACCAATGTCATTGGGTCACCGGCGGCGGGGCTTCTTCCGTGGCTGGAGGATTACACATTCCCCGAGGAAATGCGCTTCGACTCACCGGACTACAGTGCGCAAGCGGCGGCCTTTTTTGTGGCGGAGTTGCTGCGCAATGGAGTCACCACGGCGCTGTCATTTGCCACATCCCACCCGGCCTCCGTGCAGGCCTTGTTCCGTGAGGCGCAACGCAACAGCTTGCGCATGATCACGGGTCTGTGCCTGATGGACCGCCATGCGCCCGCCGCCCTGCTCAATCGCGTCGGCCCTGCGCGTGCGGCCGACGGCGCGCGAAATGCGGCGGAGCAGAGTTTGCTGGACTCGCAGGCGCTGATTGAGGCATGGCACGGCAAGGAGCGATTGGGCTACGCCATCACGCCGCGCTTCGCTCCCACCAGCACCGACGCCCAATTGCGCGGAGCAGGCGAGTTGGCCGCGCAATATCCCGACGTGTGGATCCAATCCCACGTGGCCGAAAACAAGGATGAAGTCGCCTGGGCGCGCGAACTGTTCCCCGCCTCGCGCAGCTACCTGTCCGTCTACGCCGATTTCGGGCTGATGCGCAATCGCGCCATCTACGCCCATTGCATCCACTTTGACGATGACGACCGCGCGTTGATGCGGGAGACCGGCGCCGCCGCTGCGATCAGTCCCACCAGCAACCTTTTTTTGGGTAGCGGCTTTTTCGACTACGAGGCAGCGGACCGGATCGGTTTTGCGTATGGCCTGGCGAGCGATGTGGGTGGTGGTACATCGTTCAGCCCGTTCCATACCATGCTGGCGGCCTACTACGTGGCGCGCGAGGGCCAGACCAAGACCGGACTGTCGCTCTCGCCGCAGCACTTGTGGTGGCAGCACACGGCCGGGGCAGCTCGGGCGCTGGGACTGGATGGCAAGAAGGGTCAACCTGCCGTTGGCAACCTGTTGCCCGGCTGTGAAGGCGACTTTGTGGTGCTCAACCCCAGGGCGACACCCTTGTTGGCCAGAAAGACGGCCCTTGCCACGAACCTGGACGAGTTGCTGTTTTCCATGATTGTTTTGGGTGATGATCGCCTGATCGAAAGGACGGTCATTTCCCAGGCCATCCCGAGCGCCAGCAAATCCGCTGTCACGTAAACTGCCGGTTTCCAAAGGGGTTCCATGCAGGATCCAATGCGCTACGACGGCACGGAACTGATGGCGGGTCGCACCGAGGTTCTTTGCTGCGGCACGGCCGTGGTCGTGGAACCGGCAGCATCCAACTCCCAGTCGGTCATTTGAGCAGCGCAGAGAAACTTCCATGGCCGGCCCGACACAGGAATTTTGGCAAGAGCGTTTCGAGAAAAAGGAAACAGGTTGGGACCGGGGTGGACCGAGTCCTCAACTGTTGGCGTGGCTGGACAGCGGTGAGTTGCAGCCGTGCCGGGTGGTGGTTCCCGGCTGCGGCAGCGGCTGGGAAGTTGCAGAACTTGCGCGGCGTGGGTTCGAAGTCGTGGGCATTGACTACACCGCAGCGGCGGTTGACAGAACTCGGGCACGAGTCACTGAACAGGGTGGTCTGGCTGAAGTTTTGCGGGCCGACGTTTTGAGCTACTTGCCCGCGCAAAAGTTCGATGCCGTCTACGAGCAGACCTGCCTGTGCGCGTTGCATCCGGCCCACTGGCTGGCCTATTCGCAGCAGTTACATCAGTGGCTCAAGCCCGATGCGTCCTTGTGGGTGATGTTCATGCAGATGATCCGTCCAGCGGCAACTCTGGAAGGCGTGATTCAGGGGCCGCCATACCACTGCGACATCAATGCGATGCGGGTGTTATTCCCAGAGCGCGATTGGATCTGGCCAAAGCCGCCCTATGCCCAGGTTGCTCACCCCAATCTTTCGCACGAGTTGGCGCTGCGCATGCGGCGGCGATGACTGCGCACTCACTTCGTCTCTGTGGTGTCGATCACGATCGCGCGAAAGTCATTCACGTTGGTAAGGGTCGGGCCGGTGATGTCGGAAGCGCCCAGTGCCTGAAAGACACCGTGGCTGTCGTTATTGTCCAGGCTGAGTCGCGGGTTGATCCCCGGGGACCCGGGCGTGAGACAGGCGTCGGCAATCTCTCACAGCGCAGGCTGAGCCGACGCAGCAGTCGCGTCGAACACGGCGCGCAGCGGGGGGCGGCGGTCGATCGCGGTCATTGGGAATCTCTTTTCGAATCGGTGGTGTCTTCCTTGGCCACGACGTCGGTGATATCCGGGATGGCCCCCTTGGCGCCCGTCGCGCCGCCCGCTCCTTTGTCCGTTGGTGCGCCCTTGGCGTGAGCATGAAAACGACCCCACTGTGCGCGTGGGTTGAAGCGAAACGCCAACGGCGCCACCGGTTCTCCGCGCAACCGTGCCCACAGGGAGCGCAAGCTCCAGAGCATGAACACAAATGCGGCAGCGAAGACGAGGCTGGCGACAAACACCAAACCCAAGGTCAACAGCACGATGCGCGACATGATGTGAAACACCAGTGTGATCAGCTTTTCCAAATTCAAACTCCAGATCTGTGGCAGAAAACGGTGGCTCCCCAAGCTGTGGCCCGTAGCGCTGAATGCAAGAGCCGCGCAGGCGTGATCGAGCGGTGGACCCATTCGAAATCTGGCACCATGCCCACATGCACGCCACTTTGCCACAGTTGATCGGCGCCTTGTCGCAGCCCTCGCGCTATCCGCACCCGGTGCAGGCGGTGGAACTGGTACAGACGCATATCTCCTGGGTCTTGCTGGCGGGGGAGTTCGCTTACAAGATCAAGAAGCCGGTGACCCTGCGGTTCCTGGACTTTGGCACACTGGAGCAGCGCCGAAAGTATTGCGAAGAAGAACTGCGTTTGAATCGGCGCTTTGCGCCGGACCTGTATCTGGAGGTCGTGGCTATCGCCGGTACCCCCGCCGAGCCGTTGCTGGGTGGTGCAGGCGACGCCATCGAGTACGCCGTCAAGATGCGGCGCTTTTCCGAGGCGGGACGACTCGATCGGGTGTGCGAGCGCGGTGAGTTGCGGACCGAACATCTGACCGATCTTGCGCAAGGCCTGGTGGCATTTCACGAGGCGGCGGCGGCGGCGCCTGACAAATCGATCTTTGGCAGGCCCGACGTAGTGCTCGCGCCGATGATCGAGAACCTCAGCATCTCGTCGGATTTGCTTCGGGGTGCGGACTGCCAGGACCGGCTCGACGCGCTGCACGCATGGACAAAAGGGCAATGGGAGCGCTTGACGCCGTCGCTGCAGCAGCGCAAGACTGCGGGCCACGTGAGGGAATGTCATGGCGACCTGCACCTGGGAAACCTCGTGCTGATTGAAGGTCGGGTGCGCATGTTCGATTGCATCGAATTCAATCCGGACTATCGCTGGATCGACGTGGCGAGTGACATCGCATTCACCTACATGGATCTGGTGCAGCACCAGCAACCGGGCCTGGCCAACTGGTTTGTGGACCAAGTTTTAAGCGCCAGCGGCGACTACGAAGCGGTGCAACTGCTGCGTTTCTATGCCGTTTACCGCGCACTGGTGCGCTCCAAGGTAGCTGCAATCCGCGCCGCTCAGGAGGCGGGGGCGCCAGGCATGGACGCTGCGGACGCCATGCACTACATCGGACTGGCAGAACGCCTAGTGGCACCGAAGGCGCTGAGGCTGGTCATCACCCATGGTCTGGCGGGCTGCGGAAAGACCACGGCGTCAAGCCAGTTGCTGCTGGATGACGCGGGCGCGAATACCCTGCGTTTGCGTTCCGACGTGGAGCGCAAGCGGCTGTATGGTCTGACCGCGCTGCAGCGTAGCGGGTCGTCCCTGGACGGCGGCATCTACGTGGCGGACGCGCACGAGCGCACCTATGGCCGCCTGCTCGATCTGGCACTGATGCTGTTGCTCGCCGGTTGGTCGGTGGTGGTGGATGCGGCATTCCTGCGGCGTGAAGAACGCGCCCGATTCGCCGCATTGGCACAACGCTGCGGCGCGACATTTGCAATATGCGCGCCCCAGGTCAGCGTGGCGCAATTGCGCGAACGCATCAGAGCGCGGCACGCGGCAGGCAGCGATGCATCGGAAGCGACGCTGGAGGTGCTGGAAAGACAGTTGGACTGGATCGAGCCCCTGGACGCCCAGGAGAACGCCTGTCGGCTGGTGCAGGCCGGGTCGGCAGAGCGGCAACTTGGCTTATAATCCACGGCTTTGCTGGCAACCCCCCGTCGGCCTGATCACCATTTAGACGGGGAACACAAGCTGAACCTGCGTCCATTGCCCCGATCTCCTTTGACGCACAGGCAGCACATTTGGAAACCATGACGTAATGACCACTATCCGTGTAAAAGAAAACGAGCCTTTTGACGTAGCGCTGCGCCGCTTCAAGCGCACCATTGAAAAACTGGGCCTGCTGACCGACCTGCGCGCCCGCGAGTTTTACGAAAAGCCCACCGCCGTGCGCAAGCGCAAGAAGGCCGCCGCGGTGAAGCGCAACTACAAGCGCATTCGCTCGATGCAGTTGCCCAAGAAGCTGTTCTAAACAGCGGCGCAACCGCCCAAACAAGCCTGCTTGAGGACGCTTCAGCAGGCTTTTTGTTTTGTCCCAAGGAATCACCATGACACTCAAAGAACAGATCACCGAAGACATGAAAACCGCGATGCGCGCC
>CAILAY010000136.1 GCA_903832285.1 uncultured beta proteobacterium
AGCAGGCGTTTCGCCAGCACCCCAAAGTTCGCGCCTTGCTGCCACAACTCACGGCCGAGGTGACCGCAGGACACCTACCCGCAACGACTGCCGCAAGACGGCTTCTGCAAGCCAGCAGCCAAACTGTTTGAAGCGCTAAAACCAACCGAGTAACGGAGAGACCCCATGCACGACATCCTGGAACAACTGGAACAAAAACGCGCCGCGGCCCATCTGGGCGGAGGCCAAAAGCGCATTGACGCGCAGCACAAGAAGGGCAAGCTCACCGCGCGCGAACGCCTGGAAGTGCTGCTCGACGAAGGCAGCTTCGAGGAATGGGACATGTTCGTGGAGCACCGCTGCGTGGACTTCGGCATGGAAGCGCAGAAGATTCCGGGCGACGGCGTGGTCACCGGCTACGGCATGATCAACGGCCGCCTGGTGTTTGTCTTCAGCCAGGACTTTACGGTGTTCGGCGGCGCCTTGAGCGAAGCGCACGCGGAGAAGATCTGCAAGATCATGGACCAGGCGATGAAGGTGGGCGCGCCGGTAATCGGCCTCAACGATTCGGGCGGCGCGCGCATTCAGGAGGGCGTGGCCTCCCTTGGCGGCTACGCCGATGTGTTCCAGCGCAACGTCATGGCCAGCGGCGTGGTGCCGCAGATCAGCATGATCATGGGCCCCTGCGCGGGTGGCGCGGTGTATTCGCCCGCCATGACCGACTTCATCTTCATGGTGAAGGATTCGAGCTACATGTTCGTCACCGGACCCGAGGTGGTGAAGACCGTGACGCACGAGGAAGTAACCGCAGAAGAACTGGGCGGCGCTGTCAGCCACACCACCAAAAGCGGCGTCGCCGACCTGGCGTTCGAGGACGACGTGCAGGCGTTGCTGATGCTGCGCCGCCTGTACAACTACCTGCCGCTGAACAACCGCGAAAAGGCGCCAGTGCGCCGCAGCGGCGACCCGATCGACCGCCTGGAAAAGAGCCTGGATACGCTCATCCCGGACAACGCCAACAAGCCCTACGACATGAAGGAATTGATCGTCAAGACCGTGGACGACGGCGACTTCTTCGAACTCCAGCCCGAGTACGCGAAGAACATCCTGATCGGCTTTGCCCGCATGGACGGCCAGACCGTGGGCATCGTGGCGAACCAGCCGCTGGTGCTGGCCGGCTGCCTGGACATCAAGAGTTCGATCAAGGCGGCGCGCTTCGTGCGCTTTTGCGACGCCTTCAACATCCCGGTGATCACCTTCGTTGACGTTCCGGGCTTCATGCCGGGCACTGCGCAGGAGTACGGCGGCATCATCAAGCACGGCGCCAAGTTGCTCTACGCCTATGCCGAGTGCACCGTGCCCAAGATCACCGTGATCACGCGCAAGGCCTACGGCGGCGCCTACGACGTGATGAGTTCCAAGCACCTGCGCGGCGATGTCAACTTTGCCTGGCCCAACGCGGAAATCGCGGTCATGGGTGCCAAGGGCGCGGTGGAGATCATCTTCCGCGAAGACAAGGGCGACCCGGCCAAACTGGCGGCCAAGGAGGCCGAATACAAGGCCCGCTTTGCCAACCCCTTTGTCGCCGGCGCGCGCGGTTTCATCGACGACGTGATCCTGCCCAGCGAGACGCGCAAGCGCATTTGCCGCTCGCTCGTGATGCTCAAAGACAAGAAGCTGGAAAACCCGTGGCGCAAGCACGGGAATATTCCGTTGTGAAGCCCGCGGTTACGGATGCCCTATTGGCGGCTGAGATAGTGGCGCTTGAGTCTGCACTGAATTGTCGCGTTGCCGCCGTCGATGGACGTGGAATTGAGAATCTTCTATCTGAACAGTTCTACGAGTTTGGTGCGTCTGGGACATTGTGGACTCGCGTCACGATATTGGAGGCGCTCCAAGGCGCTCCTGCTGCGGATGTGCAGATGACGGACGTAAAGACGCTATCAGTTGGAGAAGACACTGTCTTGCTTACTTACCGTTCACGACGTGTTGCGACGAGGGAATGCCCTGAAACGAACTCACTACGCAGTAGTGTGTGGAATCGCGCAGGTGGCAAATGGGAAATGATTTTTCATCAAGGAACGACTGTCGTCTAGGCAGCCATATTGATTCGAGGTACATAAAATGTTTACAAAAATACTGATCGCCAATCGCGGGGAGATCGCGTGCCGGGTCATCAAGACCGCGCGCAAGATGGGCATCAAGACGGTGGCCGTGTATTCGGATGCGGACCGCGACGCGCGCCACGTGTTGCTGGCCGACGAGGCCGTACACATCGGCGCGGCACCCAGCCGTGAGAGTTACCTGTTGGCCGACAGGATCATTGCCGCGTGCAAGCAGACCGGTGCCCAGGCCGTGCATCCGGGCTACGGCTTCCTTAGCGAGAACGCCGGGTTTGCCAAACGCGTGGAGGAGGAGGGCATTGTCTTCATCGGCCCCAAGCACCATTCGATTGCCGCCATGGGCGACAAGATCGCGTCCAAGAGATTGGCGAATGCTGCTGGAGTCAACTGCATCCCGGGCGTGAACGACGCCATCGAAACGGCCGAACGCGCGGTGGAGATTGCCATCAGCATCGGCTACCCGGTCATGATCAAGGCCAGCGCCGGTGGCGGTGGCAAGGGCTTGCGCGTGGCCTATAACGACAAGGAAGCCTTCGAGGGTTTCACTTCGTGCCGCAACGAGGCGCGCAACAGCTTCGGCGACGACCGCGTATTCGTCGAGAAGTACGTCGAAGAGCCGCGCCACATCGAGATCCAGTTGATCGGTGACAATTTCGGCAACTGCGTGTATCTGAACGAACGTGAGTGCTCGATCCAGCGCCGGCATCAGAAGGTGATTGAGGAGGCGCCCAGCCCCTTCATCAGCGACGCCACGCGCAAAGCCATGGGCGAGCAGGCCGTGGCGCTGGCCAAGGCCGTGAACTACCAGAGTGCGGGCACGGTGGAGTTCGTGGTCGGCAAGGACCAGAGTTTCTATTTCCTGGAGATGAACACGCGGCTGCAGGTCGAGCACCCGGTGACCGAGTGCATCACCGGCCTTGACCTGGTGGAACTGATGATCCGCGTCGCGGCGGGCGAAAAGTTGCCGTTGACTCAGGCCGACGTGAAGCGCGAGGGCTGGGCCATGGAGTGCCGCATCAACGCCGAAGACCCGTTCCGCGGATTTCTGCCCAGCACCGGTCGGCTGGTGCGTTTTCAGCCGCCGACGGAGACCA
>CAILAY010000137.1 GCA_903832285.1 uncultured beta proteobacterium
AAGGTTGCAGCAGTGCGGATCGCCTTTGGCAATTGCTTCAACATCATTGAAAACCCAAACTTCGATGCATCGCCAATTCGCCTTGACGCTCGGTCGACCGTGCCGGCCGCGGACTCTTTTGGGCTGTTATGCATAGGACCAAGTTATGAATAGCGCTCCTTGGCAAGCAGGCTTTTGACGCTGACGTTGGGTCGCTGGCCTGCTTGTTTCACTCCGCATAATCAGAGCGATTTCAGGAACTCCAAGAGTGAGTCTGGCGCTCGGTAACGCTGGATTTTTGCGTCAGGTTCTTGCAGCTTGGCCAGAGCACGATCCTTCATCGCCAAGTCGGCCTCTATGTATTGGTGCGTTGTTGTCGGGCTTTCGTGACCCAGCCACAGTGCGATGACGCTGATGTCCACCCCCGACTGCAGCAGGTGCATGGCTGTGGTGTGCCGGATGGTGTGGGGAGAGATCTGGCGCTTGGCAAGGTCGGCGTTGCCTTTGGCTGCGGCGTCCACAGCCAACTCCAGCCGTTTGGTCACGTTGTCGCGCGTCATCGCCAAACCCTCGCGGTTGGGTAGCAGCGCCGAGGTCGAGGTGAGCTGTGGGTTCAGTTTGAGCCATGCCTGTATTTCTTTGACCGTCGAACGCCACAGTGGCACCGTGCGCTGCTTTCGACCCTTGCCGTGCAGATGGACGCAGGCGGCACCTGCGAGCACCACGTCAGCAACTCGCACACCAATGATCTCGGACACGCGTGCGCCGGTGTTGTAGAGCAGTCCCAGCAGCAGATGGTCACGCTGACTGACCCAACTGCTCCCCGGCGTACCGATCACCGCCAGCATCTCCTCACGTGACAGGAATCCCAGCATGGGGCGCTCGAAGCGCTTCATGGGCACACCCAGCGCGCGCTCGATGACCTGCAGTGACGCCACATCGCGATGGGCGGCAAACTTCAAGAACGACCGCAAAGCAGCCAGGCGCGCATTGCGACTGCGCACGACGTTGTGCCGCACTTGCTCCAGATGGTCGAGGAACGCCAGAAGCAACTCTGGCGTGATGTCGGTCAACTTCAATGCCGTTGAGGACTTCGCACATCGAGCCTGCGCGAAGTCCAGGAACAGCACGAACGTATCCCGGTAGGCGGCCACCGTGCATGAGCTCAAGGCGCGGTGCTGGGTCAAGTGCTCGGCGAAGAATGCCTGCACCAGTGCCGGGAAGGTCGGCGGTGGCGATGGAACTTTGGCGTTACTCATCACCGGCCTCTGGCGCTTGCGCAAAGCGCTCAAACTTGTTGCCCACCAACGCCATCAACTCCGGTACGCCGGTCAAGTACCAGTATGTGTTGGTAATCTTGGCGTGGCCCAGGTAAGTCGACAGTGACAGCATGGCCTGATCAACGTCGATTCCTTGCTCGTGCCAGAGCATGACGCGTCGTACCGCAAAGGCATGGCGCAGATCGTGAATACGTGGACCGCCATGACGCCCGCGGTCGATCCAGCCCAACTGATTGCGCAGTTCGATGAACACCCGATGTACCTGCCGGTCACCCAAAGGCTGGCCCAAGAGTTGTCCTCGTGTGCCCACGAAGAACGGGGACTCGCCGCAGCACTCCAGATGTTTGTTGCGCAGCCGCCGGTATCGCACCAAGGCTTGCACAGTCGTGGGATGCATCGGCAACAGGCGCGACTTTGAGAATTTTGTTTGGCGAACCGTCAGCGTCCCGGCACCCAAGTCCACATCGCTGTCCACCAGGCTCAGCGCCTCTGACACTCGCAAACCCGTGGACGCGATCAATCCAAACAACGTCTCATACGTTGCCGCACGCAAACCGCCTTTCGGATTGAGGCGGCGTGCAGCACCCAGGAGCTCAACGATCTCGTCCTCTCGGTAGATATGGGGCGCCACGCGTCCGGGAGGCGGACCAAAGACGGATTCGTCTGGCACCTCGGTGTGCGGATCGAACTGGCGCATCCAGCGGGCAAACGGCCGCAGCAATTCGAGCCGTCGCGCCCAAGTTCCCGGCGTGTGCCGCTGCGCCTTGTCCTGACGGGCCCATTCGACCATGAGATCGACGTTCAGCGGTCCGGTGTGATTTATGCTGGCCACGTAACGGGCAAAGCTCGCCAGGGCATCACCCATCCGGCACAGCTCGAACCCCATGCGGCGTCTCTCCGCCAGGTACTCGTCCACCTTGAGTTGCAAATCAGTGTGGGTGCTCATGTCGCACTCCCAGGCCAAGGCAGTGCTACAGCGGCCAGCTTTGGGGTGTCCAGCTTGGCGTAGATAAGCGACGTATTCATCGAGCGGTGTCGCAGAACGTCGGCCACTTCTTTGAGCGAACCACCGTGCTCAAGCAAGCGACACGCGGTGGTGTGGCGCAGGGCATGTGTGCGGCCGTGCGTCAGGCCGATGCGGCGGTAGGCGGCGCGTACCACTTGGCTGATGGCATACACGCCGATGGGTTTGTCCCGTGGAGCGAGAACGCGAACGAAGACGGCCGGGTCTGTGGTCTGTGGTCGCTCGTGAAGGAGATAGTCGGCCAGCGCCTTACCCGTCACCTCGGGAAGCGGCAGGATGTCTTGGCGCAGCGACTTTGTGTGCTTGAGAGTCACGGTCCCGGCGCCCCAATCGATGTCGCGCAATTGGAGACCTGCCACTTCGCTGACACGCAAACCCATGTCCAGCGCGCAACGCACGATGGCATAGCCTCGCTTTGGCGAGGGCACCGAGGAATCGAAGGACGCAAGCAGGCGATCAACTTCGTCGGGCTGGAGTGCGCGTGGTAACGACGCCAGACGCCAATGAGCGGGCGCTGAGATCACGCCCAGCAGACCGTGGACAGGGTCACCACAGGTCGTGCGATATTGCAAGTAGGAACGCAGCGCCGACGCCAGCGCCATCGCATTAGAGACAGTGCCAACGCGTTCGAGCTGCATCGCGATGAATTGCCGCAAATCGATTGGCTGCAGTTCACTGATCACGACAATGCCACTGGCGAACTTGTGTTCCAGCAGGCGTTGCGCGATGCGCAGAAATCCACCGCGCGTCCCCGAACTCAGACCTCGCGCGTCGCGCATGTGGTCTTCGTACCGCCGCAATTCGTCTGCGATATGGCCCGTGGGAGGTGCGACCGGTGCAACCGCACCTTGTTGGCGTAGCACCACCAGCAAGAGTCCAAGAGCGGCGCGCAAATCATTACGTACCCGAAGCACGGGTCGCGGACAGTTGCAACGCGGCAGATGGTTGCTCATGAACTGACGAACCGTTTGCTCGCTCAGCAACGGTACCGGTAACGAGCACTGCGTCATCCATCGGGCAAAGTGCGCGACGCCCAAGATGTGCGTCTTGGCCGTCTGGGTCGCGTAACGACCGCGACTCAGGTGCGCGACAAACGCATCCAGGTGTGGCGCCAGGGGACTGTTGAAGAGCCACGCCTTGGGCGTAGTGGGAAGCGAAGCGACGAGGTCCATGATGGTCTCCAGTAGTGGAGCCGTCACTTCAATCCATCGCTCAAATTATGTCTACTGTCCCGTCGCCGTTCGTGCTTGCACGCCAGTGTTCACGCGGCATCCCGTCCCAGTGGAACGCCAACTATTCATAACTGGGTCCTATGCATAACAGCCCTTATGTGGAGCTATACATAAGGGCTGGAAGCGGAAATCGAAATTTCCAGAAAGCTGACGCTCAGGGGCTGGCGATGTGAAATGCTTCTTGGAAAATTTGCCAACGCTGAGACTAACTCGACCACAGAAAATTTATGACCATTCGGGAAATAGTCGACTGATTACGACGATGACCAACGTGTTGTGCATCGCGTGCGCCGTGCTGGAAGCAACATAGGCAGGCCAAAAGCCGCGGCTTCGCAACGCGACATATCCGTAGCCAAGAACCAGTCCAGTGAAGAAGGTGGCAATCCCATGCGCAAGACCGCCGTTGATGTAGTGCCCGACGCCAAAAATGATGCCACTGAGCAAAACGCATATTGCGGATGAGGCACGTAACCGCCGAGCAAGTTCAATGGGCAAAACCTGGCCTTCTAACGTTTCCAAGAGTGGGGCAATCACAATCGCATAGAAAATGATGACCCCCTCTGACCGCGTGCTTAGTTCTGCGCCGGCCGAGGGCCCCCACTGGGCTGCTGGCAAGAAAACCGTGAGCGTGCCCAGCACCGCGCACGAAAGGGCTGAGCTCACAAATCCAAGAAGAAGTCCGAAGAGGGCAGCCCCGAGAACTGGATTGCCATCAACTCGGCGGCGCAGTGCCCCAAAGGGAAAGAGAATTTGGTTGAGCATTTGGCTATCCGACGAATGTTTAGTTGAATTCATTGCCAGCATCGTAACAAGCTAGGCAATCCCGTCGAACGGCCGGTATCGCTGCCTGGCGTGTTTTCGATTTTCCACTTACCTGACTTTCAGATTCAGCAGGCTCGTCCGGAATTGAAGGCGGAGATCGCGGTTAGCGGGACGGGTTGAAGTCCGCAGCGACTAGCCTGACGACCCGCTTCATCACAAAGGCAGGACCGCCGTCAGGCGCAGGGAAGGTCAACTCGATTGGATTGCCGGAAGCATTGATCTGGCTGTGATTGCCGTCCAGCTTTTGCGGCGGGTTCCCGAAGCGGCGCTCCGTATGCACAAGCAACTGCCCATCAGGCTGTTGAGTCACCGTCATGACGATCTCCCAGTGACCGCTGCCGTCGCCATGGTCTATCCCGAAGGTTGCGGGCACGCCCAGCACCGTGATGAGTCCTGGCTTTGAAACATGATTTCCGATGTGGATCTCTGTCTGGATGTAGACCCGCTGAGCGTTTGGGGCGGCAGCTGGAGCGGTTTGCGCGGCCCATGCCAATCCAACTGTGCTCAGCAGGCACAGACCTAGCAGCGCGATGCGACGGCGGTTCAGCATTTGGCGACGGTTCAACATGGCAATCCTTTCAATAAGGGGATGGGTCGAGACCCAACGACTTGCGATGGGTGCACTTGGAGCTCGAAGGGAGTGGGCAGCCAGCAGCGCGCGGGTGTAGGTGGCGATGGAATCGGGGCGGTGTCGCAGCACGGACGCGTCACGGGCCAGTTCATGGTCGGCCTGCATTCTGCTTGCTGCCCACCAGGCCAGCGGGTTCCACCAATGCATTGCTGTCAGCAGTGTGGCAAGTAGGTTCCAGAGGTTGTCCAAGCGCGCTCGATGCATCGCCTCATGCACCAGGATCAGCTCGCGCTCCTCGGGTGTGAAACGCTGTTCGAAGTCAACTGGCAGAGCTATGCGCGGGCTCAGCAGGCCGACGAGGGCAGGGCTGCTGCCTGCAACGAAGCTCTCGCCAAGTTGGGCTAGGCGCCACTGCCGCCAAGCCTGCAGGGCGAGCACCGCCAACGTGCCGGCAAGCCAAAGCGCCAACCATTGTGTGGTGCTGCTGGCAGGCAGCACGGGTACGGTGGTAAGGCGCACTGCTGCCGGTGCGCTGGCGGCAGTCAGCACGATACCTAGAGGCTCGGTGGCCGGGCGTGGCAGGGCTTGCGTCAACAACATTAGAGGCACCAGCCACCAGGAGGCGTAGGTGAAGCCTGCGCCCTGGCGCAGCAGCAGCGGGCGGACTAGTCGCAACAGGATGACGGCCAGGCTCAGCAGAAGCGCCTGTTGCAGTCCGGCGAAAAAGATGAAGTCAGTCATGTGCATGCTCCTTCAGCAGCGCCTTGAGCGCCGCGATATCAGCTTTAGAGAGCTTGCGTCGAGACGCAAACTGCGCCACCAGTGGCGCGAGGCCGCCGCCGAAGAGGCGGTCGATCAGCGATACGCTCTCGTTGCCCAGCCATGCATCGCGTTCCAGCGCGGGCGAGT
>CAILAY010000138.1 GCA_903832285.1 uncultured beta proteobacterium
AAGAACGCCCTGTCTGCGGTGCACCCGCCGGCGTTTTCTCCCTCGTAAACAAGCAGCTGGCCTGGCAGCATGGCCTTGGCCACGCGCAGCGCAAACGCCACATTGAACGGTGGCCACGCCATGAGCACGGCGCCCACGTCCCTGGTAATGAATGGGATGGCATCTCCCAATGCATCCCGCTGATAGACCCTGGCAATGGGGTAGCCCCGAGGGGCAACCCGGTAGTCAACACAGTCAACAGCAAAGGTGCTCACCCCCAACCGGGACAGTTCGTGGGAGAGGTATCCCGATCCACTGCCCACTTCCAGCGCCGCACCAGCATCTCGAAGAATGCGTGCCAGGGCGTCCATGACTTCGCGCGTCGCAAGGGCGTACCCAAAGTCCTGGTGAAACCGCTCCCGCAGCCATTCATGCTTCATGAACCGGCCGTATGAGGGCACTTGGCGACCTTCGGATTTCCACAGATCAAATCCCAGCTCCAGGTAGTGCTGCACCGAGCAAAAGGGCCGTAGCGGCGCCAAAGCCTTGAGTCGGTCCATCACGACGCGGCAATGCTCAGGATCTTCGAGATCGAAGGCGAAACGGTCGTCATTGACGTCAACTTGTTCCACTTGGTGTTCCTCGTTGTGAATCAGTCAAACCGGCGGGATTGCGCCGGTCGGGCCTGTGCGCAGGCAGAAGTTGGGGTGGTGCTGTCATGGCGTTTCCACGATGAATGCGGGATCGAAACGATCGTTCTCCGCACACCCGCTCCAAAGTTCGTAGCCCCTTGGATTGCAGACGATGCGCGTGCCGTTCACGACGTAGTCAGCGGTCTCGTGCATGTGGCCATGAATCCACAGACCGGCCTTGCCCATCAGTCGGGTCAGATCGGACGCATAGGCCGCCGAAAGCAGATCGTCGGCAAATCGACCCGGAATCGAGCGCGGGTGCGGCGCATGATGGGTCACGACCACGGTCTTGGCAGGGTCGCCCGATTTGAGTTTGCCTTGCAGCCATTCGACACTACCCTCGTGCCGACGCACCGTGAGTTCCGGGAGTAAACGTTTGGAATGCACCCAATAGAACTCCGGGCTCTTCGTGATTCTGATGCACGCGTAGTCGTTCATGTTCGACTTCGCCAGATGCAGCGCCATAGGCTTTCGCTCCGCTCCGAACAGCTCGAAATCCGTCCACAGGCTGCAACCCAGGAAGCGTACGCCGCCCATGTCGATGGCTTCGGCCTCCAAGAATTCGACATCGTGTTTGCGTGCCGATTCGCGCATGGCGTCCAGGTGCTGCGTCCAGTGCTGATCGTAGAACTCGTGGTTTCCGGCCACGTAAATGACGGGCTTGTCAGCAAACGTCTCACGCGCCCAGCGAAACCCCTTGACGCCTTCATGGATGTCTCCGGCGAGCACGACCACGTCGGCATGCTCGTCGATGCGGTGGCCGTCATGCTCGACGGCAAGGGGCGCGACATCCAGGTGCAGATCAGATAGAACGAGGATCTTCATGAGCGTACTCAAGTTGGCAGTTCAACCAGCAGGCTGCGATGGAACGAGGCGTTCTCGAACTGGAATTCCTCGGGGTTGGCGTGCCGATTGCGGATGTAGCCCGCCGGATTGGCCACCACGCGACAGCCCCCCACCCGATAGTCAAACCCGTCATGCACATGACCATGCAGCCACAGATCCACAGCGGGCATCAGGTCCGACAGATCACTCATGAACGCGGCATTCAGCGGACTTCCCGCAAACCGCGGATGCACTGACCGCGGGTGCGGCCCATGGTGTGTGACCACCACGGTCTTGCCACCAAAGGGCTTTGCCAGTTCTTCAACGAGCCAGGCGCGTGCAACCTCGTGCCGGTGGAGGGCATCCTTGGCCAGGAACACCTGGCGCCCCAGGCGGATCAGCCGGTGATCATTCAAAGAGTCCTGCGCATACGCCATCTGGTGGCTTTGCGTGCGGTTGGCATCGAGCCGGTAGTCCGTCCACAGCGTCGTGCCCAAGAAACGCACGCCACCGATGTCCACCCGGTCGTTCTCCAGAAAGTGAATGCCACACTCCCGGGCGCTCTCGCGCATCTTCTGGATCATGGGATCCATGACGTGGCCATAGAACTCATGGTTGCCGGCGACAAAGATGATGGGCACTTTGGACTTTTCTGACCAGTCGGCGAACAACCGCAGTGGATCAGTGCCGTCGGCGATGTCGCCAGCCAAGACCAGCACGTCTGCGCCAGGCGCTGGCTCAATCAGGCGCTCATCGGGCCAGGCGTGTTGCAGGAATTCCAGGTGCAGGTCGGAAGCAATTTGGATTTTCATGAGGGACTCTCATAGACAGACAAGGCCATGGACCACATCCCAGCCCACGTTCATGTACTTCACCTTTTCTGTGGGTGGCAGCACACCCCGGTGCAGATGGCCGTGGTAGTTCAGATAGGGCAGCAGGACCCGGTGCGAATCAGGAACCTGCAGCGGGTAGTGCGTCACCAGCACCGTGCGGCCTTGCGCGCCGCTCCAGACCAGAAACGGAACCACCGCCTCGAACAAGGGTCCTTCCCCGGACAGGTTGCGCTCCCGGAGCATGGGACAGCGACCATCGCGCTTGAAGTCGTGGTTGCCCACAACCAGAATCTTGCGCCCCGGGATCTGACGCACCAGTTCAATGCTCTGTTCGTACTCCCCCATGAGCACATCACCCACGATGACCAGAATTTCCTCGGGTCCAACCTTGGACAGCTGGGCCAGCAGTGCCGCGTTCATGACGCCCACGCTGTGAAACGGTCGGTCGCAGAATCCGATGATGTTGGCGTGCCCCAAATGCAGATCCGCAGTCATCCACACCCGCTGCCCCAGAGCAATCGCACTGCTCACAGCGAAACTGGCTTCCTGAATCACTTCAGGTTGTGCCAGCTTGAGCATGGCCGCATGAATGTCCGGCCGTACCCGGCTCTCCTGCTCCAGGGTGTGACGAAACAGGCTCAGTGCCAGCTTGAAGTCCATCACAAGCGTTCCCACAGCATGTCACGCAGCCGAGGGGCATGCTCAGGCGTGAATCCGACTTCCGAATGGGTGAGCAGCAGATGCGGGCAACCCGGCTCAAACCAGTAGTCCCGGTCATCGATCGCAACCCAGGGTGTGCCCCAGGGGCGGTTGTGTTTGAGCCATTGCTCAATCTCCCATTGACGCTCGAAAGCGGAACTGTGCCCGGGCAGCCACATGCTTCCCGGCTTGGACGCAGTCGGGGAGACATCCAATACCCGTGCGCCGACGTCCGGCGAGAAGAAACCCCGCAACGCACTCAGGCTGTAATGATCCTTCCAGGAACTGCTGATCACGATGTCGATGTCGCGCAGTTCGCGCTCGCGCACCACGGCTTCGATCAGCGGCAAGCGACGGAACAGATCGGCACTGACACACGGCTCCGGGTGGGTCACGCCGTCGAAGTCCAGGAACAAAACGGGCGGCGCGCAAGTGGTCCGTGCGAAGTTGGTGTGCTCTGGCGTACTCATTCTTCCTCCTCGAACCAGAAGCTGGGAAGCTTGTTGCGATGGCGTGCATCCGCGTGTTTCTCGCACAGCACCAGGACGTAGCCCTGGTAGTTATCCAGCCTGCCCGGTAGGCCACACGCAATGCAGGACGTGCTGGTCGCGCCACTGGCTTGGTCAATCAGAGCCGAGATCTGCCGGGACACCTGGCTGGTCGGGTTGGACTCATCCTCCTGCTCCTGGCGCACGACGGACAGGACGCTGCCTGCAGCGTCAACGATGCTCACGTTGACGTACGGATTGCGTCGATCCATGGCCCAGTAGTACCGGGCCGAGCCGAACTTCTCCTTGACCTGGGTCCAGTGAAAGTTGCGCTTGTCGTCGCCCAAGAGGTGATCAATGTCGGCGCAGAGTTGCGCGAAGGCCGGGAACCATCCCCTGGCCACGGAGATGCCAATGTTGTGGCCGCCAAATTGGTAAGGGAAGCGCGCTTTGAGTTGAGTTGGGTTTTTCATGTTTCTTTCTCCTGTCAGTGAAGGGTGGGAAGCGTGGGAAGGGAGGTGTCCTCAGTTGCTGCGTCATCCATCACCCAGCGCGGGAAGTCGCTCTCGCCCAAGGATTTGCGACCCGCTGCTGTGGCCAGCGCCACCGCTTCCTGGGTGAGTTGGTAGATCTGGCGCGCAGGCAGATGCGCCACATGCCGCCTCAGCGATGGGTCCAGACGAAAACCTCGGACGTCCAGGGCACGCACGGCCGCGTGCATGACGCCTTCGGCCAGCACCAGACACTGCGCGGCCGTGGGCATCTGGATGTGGAACTCCCGAAAACGGCTGCGCAGCGGTGCGTCCAGCAACCACGCGTTGTTCGCTGTGGCAATCCAGGTCACCAGACTGGCGTCGAACTCGAACACGAGCGAGATGTCCCGCACAGACGAAGCCGAGATCGGCTCCAGCACCGAATACAGGCAGCCCATGGGCGACGTGCCGTTCAAGTGGCGCGGACTCTTGTCCAGCTCATCCAGGACGATGACCGGGTTGGCGTATTCGCCGGCGACCACCAATTCGAACAGCATGCCGTGTCGGCTGTTGCTCCACTTGCGATCAGACCCCAGCAAGAAGGCGCCGCTGATGTCTGTATCCAGGCGCTGGATGGAAATCGTGGTGGCCAGTGCCTTGGCCAGACATTGGGCAAAGTGGGTCTTGCCCACGCCGGCTTCTCCCACCAGCAGAATGGGCGCCAAGCGAAGCGGTTTGCGCGTGCGTTTGGCCAACACCAGTTGG
>CAILAY010000139.1 GCA_903832285.1 uncultured beta proteobacterium
GCCGGCGAACTGGTGATATAGGGTGCCGGTCCGGCATTTCCCGATGCAGCAACCACCAGCACACCCGCCGCGGTCGCGGCCTGGGCCGCCAGTGCATCTGCCGTATCAGCCGCGCCAAAGTCGGAGCCAAGCGACATGCTGATCACGTCCATATCGTTGGCAACGGCCCAGTCGATGGCCTCGACGACAACGTCGGTCGAACCCGCGCAACCGAAGACGCGCACAGCGTACAGATCGGCGCTGGGTGCAACGCCCGGACCGATGTTGAATGCGCCTGGAACGTAGGCAGCCGCGTTGTAGGGGCCGCTGTAAGTGGTACCGGCCGCAGTGACACCGAAGCCGGCGACCGTTCCGGCGACGTGGCTGCCGTGCCCACCGCAGTCAAGCGGGTTGGCGTCGGGATGCGGCACCGGTTGATAAGTTCCACTGTACGGATTGGCGTTGTAGTCGTCGCCCACCAGGTCAATACCGCCCTTGACCTTGGGTGCATCAGGGCCAAACAAGGCGGGGTCTGCCGCCGCCGCGCTGGTTGCGGCGGCAGCGGCGAAGGCGGCGGGTGTGCCGGGTCCACCGAAGTTGGCGTGGGTGTAATCGATGCCGGTATCGATGATCGCCACCTTGACGCCTTCGCCGCGGAATCCCGGCGTGGATTGCCAGACCGCCGGCGCACCGATGTAGGGTACTGTGACTGCATTGTTCAGTTCATGGCGGACGACACGCAAGACTTTGACCACGCCCGGAATTGCGGATATTGCGCCGAGTTTCGAAGGATGGACTTCGATCTTGACGCCGTTCAGCGCGCTATGGAAATGCCCCAGCACCTTGGCGCCGTGACCCTCCAATTGCGGTCGCACGACGTCATGCTGGGCGCGGACGCGATTGACAACTTGATCATGTTCAGCGCGGTCGATCGTATGGGTGGGTGAAAGGGCGCGTGCACCTGCCACGGAGTTTTCCGACATGACAACCACGACCTTGACCGGCACTTCGGCACGGGCGCTGATCAGGCGCGACACATCGACCGCCTGCGCACCGTCATATTCGCGGAAGCGGCTTGCCGCGTTCTGGGCAAAAACAAGGTTGGTGGCGATCGCTGCGAACGCAACGAACGTGGTGAATCGTCGCGTCGTCCGCAAAAAAGTGCGGGGCTTGCTTGAAGCTGGAAAGGCGTGTTGCATAGACCGGTCTCCATTTCTGACAATTGAAAGTGAACGTCTGCTGTAGCGTGAAGAGCTGTGCACCCAGTAGCGCGGTACACATCCGTGCAGCATGAAACAGAACAGTTCCAACTTTTAAAACATTTGGATCGTCATTGCCATAGGTACTATCCATAGGCATTCTCCAAATAGGGGTAATAGGGGTTTTATGATTCCGGTTTACAGGACCCATGGCGATGGTGCTTTGTCTGGCGAGACGACGAGGCCTAGCAAGTTGAAATTTGGATTGCCACTAGGAGTCAGACCTGGCCAAATTGACGGCTCTTTCGCGCTGGTCACCGACTTGCAGATCGAAGACTGGACGCAGTGAGTGAACAGCGATGTTTCAGGTGCCAGCGGTCGGTAGCGTCTTCACATTGCGTATCACCGGATGGTGCCAGGCCCACGCCGCCAGCGTCAGCGCACCCACGCCACCCAGACCGAGCGCATAGCGCAGGCCGGCGTGTTCGCCCACGTAGCCGCCGAGCAGGGCGCCGGGGCCGGCGGGGATCAGAATCAACCAACGCATGGTGCTGGTCATGCGCCCCAGCAGAGGCTCGGGCGTGACGGCTTGGCGCAGGGCCAGGAAGTTGATGAAGATGAGCACGGCGCCGGCGCTGAAGCACAGCAGCATCAGCACGAATGACGCCACGCCCCAGGTACCCACCGGCGCAAAGGCGAGTTGCAGCCAACCCACACCACACACTGCAAAACCCAACACCAGACAGGGCCCGGGGCCGAGGCGGCGCGAGACGCGGTTGCCCACTGTGCTGGCGGTGATGGTGCCCAGACCCAGACCGATGTAGCACATGCCGACCTGATGTTCGTTCAGACCCAGTGTGCGCGTGGCAATCAGAATCTGCACCACCATCGCTGCGTGATGGCACATCTGCCACAGGCCAACCACCAGTGCCAGGCTCAGGAGCAGTCGATGCTGCACCACAAAGGCCAGACCTTCGCGCAGGTCGTGCCAGAAGTGGGGTTTGCTGTGCGGCACGCGCACCTCGGTCACGCGCACGCCGCGCAGGATCATGACGCTGATCATCAGCAGCACGGCGTCTGCCAGCAGAGCCAGCGGCGCACCCACCAGCTTTATCAACACACCCGCCACGCCCGGCCCGGCGACTTCAGCGCCCGAACTGGCGAGCGCATTTTTGGCATGCGCTTCCACCAGTCGCTCGCGCGGCACGACCTGGGTCAAGACGATTTGCGCTGCGGTGCCAGCGGTCACAAAAATGCAGCCGATGGAAAAGGCGACCCCGTAGAGAAAGTTCATGCTAAGCATGTCCAGTGCCCATGCCGCCGGCACGCTCGCCAGAATCAGCGCGATGAGACCCTCACCTGCAATGTAGACAGGCAGTTTGTGCACCCGATCCAGCCATACGCCCGAGGGCAGCGAGAACAGCACGAAGGGCGCCAGTTCCATCGCCGTGAGCAAGCCCATCTGCGTGGGGGTGGCGTTGAGCAGCACGGCCGCCGTCAGCGGCAAGGCCAGCATCGTGATCTGTCCGCCAAACGAACTGATCAGTATCGAGAGCCACAACCTGCGATAGATGCGGTCGCGCAGCAGATCGTTGGGACCCAGGCGGAGTCGACCCAGCCAGCCACTCATGTCATGCGAGCAGACAGGCGGCCTGTGTCTCGGTGCTCAGTGAACGCAGTGGCGGCACCTCCTGGGCGCAGCGTTCGACCGCCTGCGGACAGCGGGTGCGAAAGACGCAGCCCGAGGGTGGATTGATGGGCGAGGGCAGGTCGCCATGCAGCAACTGAATCACCTTGTTGCGTTCACGCTGCGGGTCGGGGATGGGGATGGCCGACAACAGCGCTTTGGTGTAGGGGTGGCGCGGCTGCAGGTAAAGGGCATTCTTCTCGGCCACTTCCATCTCGTGGCCAAGGTACATCACCAGAATGCGTTTGCTGATGTGCTTGACCACAGCCAGGTCGTGCGCGATGAAGATCAGCGCCAGTCCCATCTCGGCCTGCAATTCCTTGAGCAGGTTGATGATTTGCGCCTGGATCGATACGTCCAGCGCCGACACCGGTTCGTCGCAGATGATGAGTTTGGGTTTGAGGATCAGGGCACGTGCGATGCCTATGCGCTGGCACTGACCGCCGGAGAACTCGTGCGGATAGCGGTTGATCTGCTGCGCTGTCAGACCCACCCGTTGCATCATGGCGCGCACCTGCGCCATGACGTCGTTCGCGCTCAACTCCGGATGATGCGTGCGCAACGGCTCGGAAATGATCTGCGCGATCGTCATACGTGGATTGAGCGAGGCCAGCGGATCCTGGAAGATCATCTGCACGTCGCGGCGCACGTTCAGCCAGGTTTGGTCGGAGGCACCACACATCTCTGAACCCTGCCAGACGATGCTGCCTTCGGTGGCCGGAATCAGGTTCAGACAGGCGCGCGCCAGGGTGGACTTGCCACAGCCCGATTCGCCCACAATGCCCAGCGTTTCGCCCGCGAACAGGTCAAACGAGACGCCATCGACCGCCTTCAATGTTCGGTCCGGTGCCCAGGGCCAGGGGCCGTCGTGCTTGACCTTGAAGTGCACCTTGAGGTCGCGCACAGATAGCAGGGCTTGCCCGGTCTCAGACATGCTGCGCCTCCTGCTGTTGTGCCTGCGTGATGTCCTGCAAGCTCTTGTGGCAGGCGCGCAGCACGGCGGGGTTGTGCGCCGACGTTGCCAGTGCCGGACGCTGCGTGGCACAACGCGGCTCGGCCATGGCGCAGCGCTCCTGGAACGGGCAGCCTGCCGGGAGTTTGGACATGTTGGGCGGCGCGCCAGGAATCGCCACCAGCGCCTGCTCGCTCTGGTCCAGACGCGGGATTGCACCCAGCAAACCCACGGTGTAGGGGTGCGACGGCTGATAGAAAATCGAATTGGCCTGGCCCTGCTCCATCACGCGTCCGCCGTAGAGCACGATCACCTCGTCGCACAGACCGGCGACCACGCCCAGGTCGTGGGTGATCATGATGATGGCCGTGCCGAAGTCGCGTTGCAGTTCGCGCAGCAGCGCAATGATCTGGGCCTGCACCGTCACATCCAGCGCGGTGGTGGGTTCGTCCGCCACCAGCACCTGCGGTTCGCACAGCAGCGCCATGGCGATCATCACGCGCTGGCGCATGCCGCCGGAGAACTCATGGGGGTACATGTCAATGCGTTTCGCCGCTTCCGGGATCTTGACCGCGTCCAGCAACTGCACGCAGCGCACTCGCGCCTCGCGCCGGCTCATTCCCTTGTGGAACTCCAGCACCTCGGTCATCTGGCGTTCCACCGTCAGGTAGGGATTGAGCGACGTCATGGGATCCTGGAAGATCATGGCCATGCGGTTGCCGCGAATCTGATTGAGCTCCGCGCTGGGCAAGGTCAGCAAGTTCTTGCCGTCGAAGTGCACGTCGCCTGTGGCCTGCCCGTTGAGCGCGAGCAAACCCATCATGGCCAGCACCGTCTGGCTCTTGCCCGAGCCACTCTCGCCCACGATGCCCAGCGTCTGGCCGCGATCCAGCGAAAAACTGATGTCGTTCACGGCGAACACCGGGCCATCGTTGGTCTGGAACTGCACGCCCAGATTTTTGACTTCAATCAGACTCATGGTGTTCTTCTTATCGGTCTTTGGGGTCAAGCGCATCGCGCAAACCGTCGCCCAGGTAGTTGAAGCAATAGAGCGTGATGGACAACAGCGCGCCCGGAAACAGCAACATCCACGGCGACACTTCCATGACTTTGGTGCCGTCTTCGATCAACACACCCCAGCTCGTCATCGGCTCCTGAATGCCCAACCCCAGGAACGACAAAACCGACTCGGTCAGAATCACGCCCGGCACCGTGACCGTGGCATAAATCACCACGATGCCCAGCAGATTCGGGACGATGTGCGAAAAGATGATCCTGTGCGTGGGCACGCCGATGGCGCGAGCCGCTTCCACGAATTCCTTGGAACGCAGTGACAGGGTCTGACCTCGCACCACACGCGCCATGTCCATCCACGAGAAAACCGTGATCGTGAGCACCACCAGATGGAAGTCGCGCCCCAGCATGGTGACCATCAGTATGGCAATCAGCAGGTACGGAATGGCATACATCATGTCCACGATGCGCATCATGAGCGAGTCGACCTTGCCACCGACGAAGCCGGCAGTCGCGCCCCAGGCGATGCCAATCGTGACCGAAGCCATGGTCGCCAGCACCCCGACCATGAGCGAGATCCGTCCTCCGATGAGCGAGCGTACCAACAGATCGCGTCCGGCTTCGTCGGTGCCGAAAAGATGCCAATTCTTAAGTGAAGGCGCCAGACTCATCGCGTCCCAATCGGCGCTGTCGTAGGCGTTGGGCAGCACCCACGGACCGACGACGCAGGCCAGAGTGATGAACACCAGAATGATCAGGCTGATGAACGCAGCCCGGTTACGTGCAAAGCGCAGCCGCGCGTCGGCCCAGGGGCTGCGTCCGGCCACAACAGCGTCACCCGTCGCATCCAGCGCCGCCACCAGTGCGTCTCGTTTTTTGGGGAAAATCATCTTGATCGGTTGAGGACAGAGCTCATTCGCTGCGCGTAATTCGGTCTGTCCAGCAGGTTATTCGTAACGGATCTTCGGATCGAGCAGGGCGTAGCTCAAATCCACCAGCAAATTGAGCAACACCGCCACCAGGGTCACCAGCACCACCAGGCCCAGCACCAGCGTGTAGTCGCGGTTGCCCGCGCCGTTGACGATCAGCTTGCCCAGGCCCGGCAGCGAAAACACGGTTTCGGTCACGATCGCCGCGGTGATGGCCGAAATCGCCATCGGGCCAATGACCGACACCACCGGTAACAACGCCGGTTTCATGGCGTGGCGCAGCACCACGATGCGCATGGGCAAACCCTTGGCGCGCGCTGTGCGGATAAAGTTGCTGTGCAGCACCTCGATCAAGCTGCCGCGCATGACACGGCCAATGGTGGACACATTGATGAAGGTGAGCAGCGCCATCGGCAGCACCATGTAACGCAGCGAGAAATCGTCCCAACCTCCTGCCGGCAGCCATTTGAGCCAAAGCGCAAAGATCAGGATCAGTACCGGGCCGATGACAAAGGAGGGAAAGGCGCTGCCGATGTTGCTGATAAACATGACGAAATAGTCGGCGGCGCTGTTCTGGCGCAGCGCGGCGATGGTGCCCAACGCGACGCCAATCACGATCGATATCAGCAAGGAGACTCCGCCAACAGTGAAAGAAACCGGCAGCGCGTTGGCCACCAGTTCATTCACACTCCAGTCGGCGTAGCGGAACGATGCGCCCAGATCGCCGTGCAGCAGGCTGTTCAGGTAGTGCAGGTACTGCTGCCACAGCGGTTCGTCAAGATGGTATTTGGCCTGCAGATTGGCCAACACCGCAGCTGATACCTTGCGCTCGCCGTCAAACGGTCCGCCCGGCGTGGCGTGCAGCAGCAAATAACAGACCGTGATCACGGCCAGCAGCGTGGGGATCGTCGCCAGCACCCGGCGCAGGGTATAGCTCCACATGATTCGATGTGCGCCTTAGTGCTGAATGATGTAGAGGTCCTTGCTGCGGAACCGGTCCATCGAGTTGTCCAGCGAGTAGCCGCCGACGTAGGACTTCACCAGACGCGGCAACGTGTACTGCAGCAGCGGAATCATGGGGTAGTCCTCCATGATCATTTTCGCGGCCTGCGTCATCAACTGGCGGCGCTGCGCGGGATCCTTGGCCACGTTACCCTGGTTGATCAGATCCTCGGCCTGACGGTTGCAGTTGAAGTTGTTGTTGTTGTCGGAGTCGCATTGCACTTGCGACAGGAACGTCGTGACGTCGTTGTAGTCGGCGTTCCAGCCGTGGCGCGCAATCTGAAACTCGCCGTCCTTGCGTTTCTTCAGCAGCACCTTGAATTCCATACTCTCGGTTTCCAGGTCCAGGCCGAGCTTGGTTTTCCACTCGGACGCGGCGAAGATGGCCATCTTCTTGTGGTATTCGCTGGTGTTGTAGGCGAACACCAGTTTGGTGCCGGGCTTGATGCCAGCCTGCGTCAGCAACTTCTTGGCTTCTTCCACGCGCTTGGCCATGGGCCAGGTCGCCCAGTCGTATTGCGTCAGGTCCGCACCTTCGACACCGCGCACCACCACGCCATAGGCCGGCAACTGGCCGTCAGCCGTCACGCGCTGCGCCAGGATGTCACGATCGATCACCATTGAAAGCGCCTTGCGCACGCGCACGTCCTTCAGGATCGGATCCTTGTTCTGCAGTGCGTAGTAACGCAGACCCAGCATCGGGGCATTGCGGATCTCGTTCGGATATTGCTTCTTGAACTTCTCGTAGGTGCCGGGAGGAATCTGGTAAACCCAGTCATTCTCACCCGACTCGAAGAGCTTGACGTCGGCGATATCGCTCTCCACCGGAAGGAAGGTCACGCGCGTCAACGGCACGTTGGCGGCGTCCCAGTAATGTGGGCTCTTTTCAAGAATGATTTTGCTGTTGACTTGCCAGTCCTTGAGCACGTAGGCGCCATTGCCCACGAGCTTGCCGGGCTTGGTCCAATCCTTGCCGAACTTCTCCACCGATGCGCGGTGCACCGGACCGAGTTGGGTATTGGACGCCATATCGGGAAAGAAAGTCACCGGGTAGGGGGTCTTGATTTCCAGCGTCCACTTGTCGATTACGCGCACGCCCAACTCGCTAGTCGGCTTCTTGCCGGCGATCACTTCCTTGCCGTTGCGCAGGAAGATGCCAAAGGTCGTGGCATAGGGCGAGGCCGTTTTGGGATCAACGTAGCGACGAATACCGTAGAGAAAATCGTCCGCAGTAACCGGGTCGCCGTTGGACCATTTGGCGTTTTGCCGCAGCTTGAAAACCCAGGTCGTGGGGTCGGTCTGACTCCAACTCTGCGCCACACCGGGAACAACTTTTCCGTGCGCATCGGTCGCGGTGAGACCTTCAAAAAGGTCGCGGCTGAGGTTGTTGGCGCCCACCGATTCGGCTAGCGCAGGGTCCAGCGTTTCCGGCTCGGAGCCGTTGTTGCGCACCAAGGTTTGGGTGGCGTGAAGCTTCACGCCGTTCGGTACGACGGCAGCGCTTGCCGCGGTGGCGAGCACCAGCAGCGTGACTGCCGTCGCCGTTCTAAGGTTTGAAAATACGCGCATCACCAAGCTCTCCTCATTGTAATTTTGTGGTTCTCGGGAAGTGCGAAGCTTAGCGCATCAGGCGGCATGCGTTGGACGCCGCCGTTCAAAGGCATTTCATTGACGATTTCCCGGTTTTTTGCGTTACAATCAGCGCTTCACGACCAAACGGGCGGGTTCTCACCGCCCGTTTTTTTTGGTCGATCGCTTTTGGATGCTCTTTTTTTGCCTACACCACGAGTCGGGTTTCGGGGGTGTGATGACGGGGTTATTTTGTGGCGCTGCAGGACATTGTTGAACAAACGGTAACCGGTCTGGGTTACGAACTGGTGGAGATAGAACGCTCCGCCGGCGGACTGCTGCGCATCACGATTGACCTGCCCTGGAAGGCGGAGGATGCGGCGGAGCAGTTCGTTAATGTGGAGGACTGCGAGAAGGTTAATCGTCAGTTGCAGTTTGCGTTGGAAGTGGATGGTGTTGAATACCGCCGCCTTGAGGTTTCATCTCCTGGCATCGACCGCCCGCTGCGCGGCGAGAAGGATTTTGAGCGCTTTGCTGGCACCGCCATCGACATCACGCTCAAGGCGCCGATGGGCAGCGCGGCCAATGGTCAGGTCAATGCCAATCGCAAGAAGTTTCGGGGTGTGCTGGAGCGTACGCGAGTAGGCGATGTGCCGGGTTGGCAGATCGTGTGGCGTGATGAACTCAAGCTCAAGCCCGGGCAAAAGCCGGGCAAGAACCGGGTGTTGCCGCCGTTGCAGGCGCTGGGTTTTGAGTTGGACGAGTTGCGTGAAGCGCGGTTGGCGCCGATTGTGAATTTCAAGGGTCGCGGCAAGTCCGGCGACGAACCGGAAGACGCGCAGTGAGCGGCAGCATGGCTGTCGCCGGTAATAGAAAAGATCGTGACGGCGCTTGTTGCTGTTGCAAATCCATTTGATAGGAGAGTCCTGGCATGAATCGCGAAATGTTGATGTTGGTCGATGCGATCTCGCGTGAAAAGAACGTCGAGTTGGACGTCGTATTCGCCGCGGTTGAGGCAGCGCTGGCGCAAGCCACCAAGAAGCTCTATCCGGGCGATGTGGATATTCGTGTGTCGGTGGACCGCGACAGCGGAAACTACGAGACTTTCCGGCGCTGGCACGTGGTGCCGGACGAGGCCGGGCTGCAACTGCCGGACCAGGAAATCCTGCACTTCGAGGCGGTCGAACAGATCCCCGATATCGAAGTGGATGACTTCATCGAAGAACCGGTGGAGTCGGTGCCGATCGGGCGCATCGGCGCCATGGCGGCCAAGCAGGTGATTCTGCAGAAGATCCGGGACGCCGAGCGCGAGATGCTGCTCACCGACTTTATGTCGCGCGGCGACAAGATTTTTGTCGGCACCGTCAAGCGCATGGACAAGGGCGACATCATTGTTGAAAGCGGACGCGTCGAAGGTCGGCTGCGTCGCACCGAAATGATCCCCAAGGAAAACCTGCGCACCGGCGACCGCGTGCGCGCCATGATCATGGAAGTCGACCTGACGCTGCGCGGCGCACCCATCATCCTGTCGCGCTCGGCACCGGAATTCATGATCGAATTGTTTCGTCAGGAAGTGCCGGAAATCGAGCAGGGCCTGCTGGAGATCAAGTCCTGCGCCAGGGATCCCGGCTCGCGGGCCAAGATCGCGGTGCTCTCGCACGACAAGCGTGTGGACCCGATCGGGACCTGTGTCGGCGTGCGTGGTACGCGTGTCAACGGTGTCACGAATGAACTCGCCGGCGAGCGCGTGGACATCGTGCTGTGGAGCGAGGACCCGGCCCAATTCGTGATCGGCGCGCTGGCGCCGGCCAACGTGTCCTCGATCGTGGTCGACGAGGAAAGGCACGCCATGGACGTCGTGGTGGACGAAGAAAATCTGGCCATCGCCATCGGTCGCGGCGGGCAGAACGTGCGCCTCGCGTCCGACCTGACGGGCTGGAAGATCAACATCCTGGACGCAGCCGAGTCGGCGCAGAAGATGGCCAGCGAAACTGATTCCGGCCGCAAGTTGTTCATGGAAAAGCTTGATGTGGACGAGGAAATGGCCGACATCCTGATTTCCGAGGGCTTTACCAGCCTGGAGGAGGTGGCCTATGTGCCATTGCAGGAAATGCTGGAGATCGAAGGTCTGGACGAAGACACTGTCAACGAACTTCGCGCCCGTGCGAAGGACGCGCTGTTGACCATGGAAATCGCCAAGGAGGAGGGCGTCGAGGATGTCTCCCAGATCCTGCGTGATCTGGAGGGCATGACACCGGCGTTGCAGGCCAAGTTGGCGGAGAACGGAATTCACACGCTGGACGATCTGGCTGATCTGGCCGTCGATGAACTGACCGATATCACCGGCCAGTCATCGGACGAAGCCAAGACCTTGATCCTGAAGGCGCGCGAACACTGGTTTACCGATGATGTCTCTGCTCAAGAGCCACAGTCATGAATACGTAATATAAAAAGAGGTTAAGCATCGCCAGCAGGGCTTGTTAACCGTAGCTAAAGGTTGCACCACACATGTCCAATACGACCGTCGCCGAGTTTGCCAACGAACTCAAGAAATCGAACGAAACCTTGCTTGAGCAGCTCAAGAGCGCGGGCGTGGGCAAAGCCGCCCCCACGGATTTTCTGAGCGATGCCGATAAACAGAAGTTGCTCAACTATCTGCAGACAAGCCACGGCACGGCCAGTGGAGACCGCAAGAAGATCACCCTGGTCAAGCGCTCGACAACGGAAATCAAGCAGGCTGATTCCACCGGTCGGGCCCGCACGATTCAGGTGGAGGTACGCAAAAAGCGCACCTTCATTCGACGCGACGAAGGTCTGGACGGAGTCGCCGAGGCGCCTGCCGCCGAGGCAGTGGCACCCGTGGCCGAGCCGATGCCGTTGATCGACCGGGCTGAATTGATGCGGCGTGAAGAAGAGGCGCGCCGACAGGCTGAGTTGATTCGGCGTCAGGAGGAAGAACTGGCATTGAAGCGCCAGCAACGCGAGGATCAGGAAGCGCGCGAACGTGAGGCGGCCGAGCAGGCTGCGGTCGCTGCAGAACATGCTGCCGCCAAAGCCGTGTCGAAGCCCACCAAAGCCGCCGGTACAAAGACTGCCAAGCTTGCGGCCGCGACCGAGAAAGACGAGGCCGCTGCTGAGGCCGCAGCCCTGACCCAGGCCAAGGCCAAAGAGCAGGCGCTGCAGGATCAGGTGCAAGCCAAGGAAAAGGCCGCCGCAACTTCCAAAGCAAGGGCCGATGAAGAGGTGGTTCGTGCCGCCGATCTGGGGGTGCGCCGCCGCAAGGCCGAGGACGAGGCAGCCGCAATTCGTTCCATGATGTCCACGCCACAAAAGGTTCTGGTGGCCAAGAAGCCGGAAGTCAAAGCCGTGGAACCGGCCGCCGGGGTGAAGGGCACGTTGCACAAACCTGCGGCTGGAACGGTCGCAGCCAAGGCCCCCAAAGTGGGCGCCGCCAATGCACCTGCCGCCGGCGCGGCCGGTGCGGGAAAGGAAGTCAAGTCGGCCAAACTGTCCAGCAGTTGGGCCGGTGACCCGGCCAAGAAGAAGGAACTGAAAACCCGGGGCGATACCTCGGGCGGCGTGGGCCGTGGCAGCTGGCGCGGTGGACCGCGCGGCAAGCGCGGCGACAGCCGTGACCGTGAAGAGCACGCTCCCGCAGCGACAGTGGAAGTGCGGGTGCTGGAGGTGCACGTGCCCGAGACCATCACCGTGGCCGAACTGGCCCACAAGATGGCGGTGAAGGCGTCGGACGTTATCAAGCGGCTCATGAAGCTGGGGCAGATGGTCACCATCAACCAGTCGCTGGACCAGGATACGGCGATGATTCTGGTGGAGGAAATGGGACACACGGCGGTCGTGGCCGCGCTGGACGATCCCGAAGCATTTACCGACGAAGAAGTGTCGGCACAGGTGGCCGAGTCGCTGCCACGCGCACCCGTGGTGACCGTTATGGGCCACGTCGATCACGGCAAGACTTCGCTGCTGGACTACATCCGTCGCGCCAAGGTGGCATCGGGCGAAGCCGGTGGCATCACCCAGCACATCGGCGCCTACCATGTCGAGACGGCGCGCGGCATGGTGTCCTTCCTGGACACACCCGGCCACGAAGCGTTTACGGCGATGCGGGCCCGCGGTGCCAAAGCGACCGACATCGTGATTCTGGTGGTGGCGGCCGACGACGGTGTCATGCCGCAAACCCGCGAGGCCATCAAACACGCCAAGGCCGCAGGTGTGCCGATCGTGGTGGCAATCAACAAGATCGACAAACCCGATGCCAGCCCGGATCGTGTGAAGAACGAGTTGGTGGTGGAGGACGTCATTCCGGAAGAATTCGGCGGTAGTTCGCCCTTCGTTCCGGTTTCGGCGAAGACCGGTGTCGGCATCGACGAATTACTGGAACAGGTGCTGCTGCAGGCCGAGGTGCTGGAGTTGCGCGCACCGGTTGACGCCATGGCCAAGGGCCTGGTGATCGAAGCGCGCCTGGACAAGGGGCGCGGCCCTGTTGCGACCATCCTGGTGCAATCCGGCACGCTCAAAACCGGCGACGTGGTGCTGGCGGGTTCGACGTACGGCCGCGTACGCGCCATGCTGGATGAAAACGGCAAGACCATCAAGTCCGCAGGTCCTTCCATTCCGGTGGAGATCCAGGGTCTGACGGAAGTGCCGCAGGCCGGCGACGAGTTCATGGTCATGTCGGACGAACGACGGGCCCGCGAAATCGCCACCTACCGTGCCGGTAAATTTCGCAACACGAAGCTGGCCAAGCAGCAGGCTTCCAAGCTGGAGAACATGTTTACGGACATGGCCGCTGGCGAAGTCAAACTGGTTCCCATCATCGTCAAGGCCGACGTGCAGGGTTCGCAGGAAGCATTGGCGCAGTCGCTGCTCAAGCTCTCGACCGACGAGGTCAAAGTGCAGTTGGTGTACACGGCAGTGGGCGCCATCAGCGAGTCCGACGTGAACCTGGCGATTGCCTCCAAGGCCGTCATCATCGGCTTCAACACCCGTGCTGACGCCGGCGCACGCAAGCTGGCCGAGAACAATGGCGTGGACATCCGCTACTACGACATCATTTACGACGCCGTGGACGAACTCAAGCTTGCCATGTCGGGCATGCTGACTCCGGACAAGAAGGAAGAAGTCATCGGTACCGCCGAGATTCGCCAGATCTTCAAGGTCAGCAAGATCGGCACCATCGCAGGCTGCATGGTTACCTCCGGTCTGGTGCGGCGCACCGCGCGCCTGCGCTTGCTGCGCAACAACATGGTGGTCTATACCGGTGAGCTCGATTCACTCAAGCGCTTCAAGGACGACGCCAAGGAAGTGCGTGAAGGCTTCGATTGCGGTCTGAATATCAAGAACTACAACGACATCGAAGTCGGTGACGTGCTGGAGTTCTTCGAAATTCGCGAAATCGCCAGAACGCTGTGAGGAAAACGGTATGAGCAGACTACATGCGCTTTGGCGCGAGTACCGGGGAGTGTTCTGGTTCATCAGCTTGATGATGGTGTTCCGCTCGGCCGTGGCCGACTGGAACTACGTGCCCTCGTCTTCCATGAACCCCACGCTGGTCGCCGGGGACCGCGTGGTGGTCAACAAGATGGCGTATAGCCTGCGTCTGCCGTTTACGCTGTTTGAACTGGCACGCTGGGATACGCCGCGTGCGGGCGAAGTCATCACCTTCGATTCGCCCAAGGATGGCGTAAACCTGATCAAGCGTGTGGTGGCGGTGGGCGGTGATGTGGTGTCCATGCAAGACAACCAACTCGTCATCAATGGCCAACCCGTGCCGCGCACCCTGCTGGAGCCGGCGCACGAATTGGCGACCGAGGCCGGGCGCTTCAACGCCCAGATCTGGCGCGAGACGGTGGGTGGTGTCGCGATCGACGTTGCGCGCCTGCCTCTGATGAACCGTAACACAGCCTTTGCGCCGGTGCAGGTTCCAGCAGGCAAGTTGCTGGTGTTGGGCGACAGCCGTGACAACAGCAACGATTCGCGCTTCATCGGATTCATCGATGTCCAGCGCGTGACCGGCAAGGCGCTGCGCGTGGTCATGTCGCACGATCCTGACGAACTCTATTTGCCGCGCATGAGCCGGTGGTGGTTGCCGCTGCACGGTTGAGCCCAATGGCAAAGAAAAAGTCCGCAACGCCGAATCGGGGCCTCAAGGTGGCCGATCAGATCCAGCGCGATCTGACGGAGTTGATCGCCCGCGATTTGAAGGACCCACGTGTCGGCATGGTGACGATTCAAGGCGTGGAGGTCACGCCCGACTACGCTCACGCCAAGGTTTTCTTTTCGCTGCTCGTAGGCGACCCCAGTGCGGCGCAAGAGGGGTTGAATCAGGCCGCTGGATTCTTGCGCGCCGGCTTGTTCAAGCGCCTGCACATTCACACCGTGCCGACGCTACATTTTCACCACGACCGGACGACAGAGCGCGCAGCCGACATGAACGCACTGATTGCGCAGGCCGTGGCATCACGTTCCAAGAACGAAGACTAGATGACCTCCGCACCTCGTACACGGGTCGTGCGGCGCCCCGTGCATGGGGTGCTGCTGCTGGACAAGCCTTTGGGCTGGTCCAGCAACGACGCTTTGCAAAAAGCGAAGTGGTTGCTGCGGGCCGAGAAGGCAGGCCACACCGGCACGCTCGATCCGCTGGCCACCGGCGTGCTGCCGCTGTGTTTTGGCGCGGCCACCAAGTTCAGCCAACTGCAGTTGGATGCGGACAAGAGTTACGAGGCGCTGGCCCACATGGGCGTGACCACGAGCACAGGTGACGCCGAAGGGCAGGTGCTGCTGCAGCGGCCGGTGCAGATCACGCCCGAGAAACTGGCGTTGCTGGCACAGCGCTTTTGCGGCAAGCTTTTGCAAGTGCCGCCGATGTACAGCGCGCTGAAACGTGACGGCAAAGCCCTGTACGAGTACGCCAGGCAGGGCGTGGTGCTGGAGCGCGAAGGGCGCTCGGTGGAGATTTTGGAACTGGAATTGGCGCTTGAGCCGGCGATCGAAACCTATGTCGCGCTCAAGCTGCGCGTGAAGTGCAGCAAGGGAACGTACATCCGCACGCTGGCCGAGGACATCGGAGAAGCGCTCGGATGCGGTGCGCATCTGACGGCGCTGCGACGTATGCGCACCGGTGGATTTGGCGTGGAGGAATGCGTCACTCTAGCGGCGCTGGAAGCGATGTCGGAGCCGCAGCGAATCGCGTGTCTGCGACCCGTGGAGTCGATGGTTCCGGATCACACGGTGGTCACATTGGACGCGCAGGATGCAGCACGTTTTTCAAGCGGGCTGCGCCGCCGCGGAAACTGGCCGGATAGCGCCACAGTGGCCGTGTGGGGGGAACAGCCCCGCGCCTTGTTGGGAGTAGCCCACACCAAGGCGGGAGAACTGATACCGGAGCGCTTATTGAGTCCGGTCGAGATAGATCAAATTCTGAAGGAAAAATCGTGAGTCACAAGCAAATTCGAAACATCGCCATCATCGCCCACGTGGATCATGGCAAGACCACCATGGTCGACCAGCTACTGCGCCAGTCCGGCACTTTCGCCCAACACGAAAAGATTGTGGACACGGTGATGGACAACAACGCCATCGAAAAGGAGCGCGGCATCACGATTCTGGCCAAGAACTGCGCCGTGACCTGGAACGAGACCCATATCAACATCGTCGACACGCCCGGCCACGCCGACTTCGGCGGTGAAGTGGAGCGCGCCCTGTCAATGGTGGACGGCGTGGTGCTGCTGATCGACGCGCAGGAAGGCCCCATGCCGCAGACCCGCTTCGTCACGAAGAAGGCACTGGCCCTGGGCCTGAAGCCGATCCTGGTGGTGAACAAGGTGGACAAGCCCGGTGCGCGTCCACAATGGGTGGTCGACGCAGCGTTTGACTTGTTTGACAAGCTCGGTGCGACCGATGAGCAGCTGGATTTTCCGGTGGTCTACGCCTCCGGCATCAACGGCTGGTCTTCCATGGAAGAGGGCGCGCAAGGTGAGCAGTGGGGTCCTGACATGTCGGCCTTGTTCAACACGGTGCTCGATCATGTTCCGCACCAGCAGGGCGACCCCGATGCGCCGCTGCAGTTGCAGATTTCCGCGCTCGACTTCTCGACCTTTGTCGGTCGCATCGGCGTGGGCCGCATCAGCCAGGGAACGATCCGTCCCATGATGGATGTGGTGGTGATGGAAGGACCGGACGGCAAGGCCGTCAAGGGTCGCGTGAACCAGGTGCTGACCTTTCAGGGTCTGGAGCGCGTGCAGGCTACGGATGCCGGACCGGGCGAAATCGTGCTGATCAACGGCCTGACGGACATCGGCATCGGCGTCACCATCACTGACCCCACCAATCCGAAGCCGCTGCCCATGCTCAAGGTCGACGAGCCGACGCTGACCATGAACTTCTGTGTCAACACCAGTCCGCTGGCCGGACGCGAGGGCAAGTACGTCACCAGCCGCCAGATCTGGGACCGGCTGCAAAAAGAACTGCAACACAATGTGGCGCTGCGCGTCAAGGAAACCGACGAAGAAGGCATTTTCGAGGTCATGGGTCGCGGCGAACTGCACCTGACGATCCTGTTGGAAAACATGCGCCGCGAAGGTTTTGAGCTGGCGGTATCGAAACCGCGTGTGGTGTTCAAGTTCGTCAACGGCGAGAAATATGAACCCATCGAAATGGTGACGGCTGACATCGAAGAACAGCACCAAGGCGGGGTGATGCAGGCATTGGGTGAACGCCGCGGTGACCTGTTCAATATGGAGTCGGACGGACGCGGTCGGGTGCGCCTGGAGTACCGCATTCCGGCGCGGGGACTGATTGGATTCACCAACGAGTTCCTGAACCTGACGCGCGGCACGGGCTTGATCTCCAACATCTTCGACAGCTACGAGCCGCACAAGGGGGATATTGGCGGACGCAAGAACGGCGTGCTGATTTCCATGGACGCGGGTGAAATCTTCACCTACGCTTTAGGCAAGCTCGACGACCGGGGTCGCATGTTCGTCAAGGCCAATGACCCGGTGTACGAAGGCATGATCGTGGGCATCCACAGCCGAGACAACGACCTGGTGGTGAACGCCACGCGCACCAAGCAGCTGACGAATTTTCGCGTCAGCGGCAAGGAAGACGCGATCAAGATCACGCCGCCGATCGAGTGCACGCTCGAATATGGCGTGGAATTCATCGAGGAGGATGAACTGGTTGAAATCACCCCCAAGTCGATCCGTCTGCGCAAGCGCCACCTGACCGAGAGCGAACGCAAACGCGCCGGTCGGGGACCGGTGTAACTCTAATCAGTTGGGGACAGAGCAAAGTTCGCTGCACGTAACTCTTGGTCTGTCCCACAATATTCATGAAATCATGAAGCTCACGCACAACCGGGCGGTGCTGTTGATGGTGGCGGTGACCCTGATGTGGTCCATCGCCGGGGTTGTGACGCGCCAGTTGGAGCAGGCGCGCAGCTTCGAAGTGACGTTTTGGCGCAGCTTTTTCACGGTGCTGTGCCTGCTCGTGATTCTGCCAATTTTCCAGGGACGTGACGTGTTCCAGCGCATGCGCCAGGGCGGCGCGGCGCTGTGGATTTCGGGCCTGGCATGGTGCGGCATGTTCACGTTCTTCATGCTGGCGATCTCGCTTACAAGCGTGGCCAATGTGCTGGTCACGATGTCGATCGGTCCGCTGTTGACGGCGCTGGCGGCGCGCCTGTTCATCGGTCACCGCATCGCGCCCCGCACCTGGCTTGCCATCGTGGTGGCAGGCATTGGCATCGCCTATATGTATGGCAGCCAGATGACGCAAGGCGTGAGTCTGATGGCTACGCTGGTGGCCTTTGGGGTGCCGATTTCGGGCGCAGCCAACTGGACCGTGACGCAGCATGCGCACGCCCAGGGACACGACGTGGACCTGATCCCTGCGGTGTTGATCGGCGCCGTCTTTTCCTCCTTGTTGACGCTGCCCCTGGCGTTGCCGTTCCAGGCATCGGGCCATGACCTGGCGTTGCTCGCCGGATTAGGCCTCGTGCAACTGGCGATTCCCTCGGCGCTTGCGGTGCTTTGCACCCGCGTGCTTGCAGCGCCCGAGGTGTCGCTGCTGGGCCTGTTGGAGGTCATCTTTGGCATCCTGCTGGCCTGGGTCGGCGCAAACGAGGTGCCTGGACCGAACGTGCTGCTGGGAGGCGGGTTGGTGATTGGCGCGCTGGCGTTGAATGAACTCATAGGATGGAGGAGCAGAGCGTGATGCCCGCCATGCCGGTTGGGCACGCGCTTGAAGTCCTTGGTGAAGTACAAGGGGGTGTCGGCTTCATTACCTTGAACCGTCCCGCAGCACTGAATGCGCTTTCGCTCTCCATGATTCGCGCCATCACGAAATGTCTGCTGGTATGGCGTGAGGACGCAAACGTTCATGCGGTGGCATTTCGCGGCATGGGCAAGGGCGGCCCCTTTGGCGTTTTCTGCGCGGGCGGCGATATCCGCTTTTTTCACCAGGCCGTGCTGGCGGGTGACCCGAGGCTGGAAGATTTTTTCACCGAGGAATATGCGATGAATCATTTGATACATCGCTATCCCAAACCGACGCTGGCCTTCATGGATGGCATCGTCATGGGCGGCGGCATGGGGATTTCGCAGGGGACGCGCTGGCGCATCGTGACGGAACGCAGCCGGATCGCCATGCCCGAAACCGCCATCGGCCTATTTCCGGATGTGGGTGGCGGTTTCTTCCTGAGCCGCTGTCCGGGACACCTAGGTGAGTACCTGGCACTGACAGGCGAAGTCATCGGTGCCGACGCGGCGTTGCGGTTCGGACTGGCCGACCGGCGCATGGAATCAGACCGGCTGGAAGATTTGTGGCAGGCGCTGGGCGCACAGGGCTTTGCCAGCGCAACCGACGTGAATTCGTGGCTTGAATTCCAACTGCCGCACACCACGTTCGGTGAAAAAGTTGACACGCAGCGGATTGACGAAATCTTCGGTCTGGCTGAACTGAAGGCCATGGTTCAAACGCTGGAACGCCGCGCTGACGATGCCTGGGCGCAACGCATTGCTGGCGCTCTGCGCCAGCCCTCTCCACTGCTGCTGCAGGTGACATTGGAGCAGATTCGCCGTGCGCGCCACATGGGTCTGGCCGACGACCTGCGCATGGAACGCGACATGATGCGGCACTGCTTTGCGCTGCGCGCGCAGAGTGAACCCTTCGAAGGCATCCGCGCCAGGGTGGTGGATAAAGACAACGCGCCGCGCTGGAATCCGCCGCGCATCGAGGACGTCGCGCCAGAGAGGGTGCAGGCCTTCTTTGTCAGTCCGTGGCCGGCGCACGCCCATCCATTGCGCCACCTGTTGAACTGAGTTGGTCGCTCTCAGCGGTTGCGGCTTTTCATGGCGCGCTCCACCTCGCGCTTGCCTTCGCGGTCCTTGATGGTGTCGCGCTTGTCGTGCTCGGCCTTGCCCTTGGCCAGAGCCACTTCGCATTTCACCTTGCCGTCCTTCCAGTGCAGATTCAGAGGCACCAGGGTGTAGCCCTTTTGCTCGACCTTGCCGATGAGCCGCTGTATTTCTGCCCTGTGCATAAGCAACTTCTTCGTGCGCACCTTGTCCGGGCTGATGTGGCTTGAAGCCGTGTTCAGTGGATTGATCTGCAGACCGATCACGAACAGTTCGCCGTTGCGCACCACGACGTAGCCATCGGTCAACTGCACCTTGCCTTCCCGCAGTGATTTCACTTCCCATCCCTCCAACACCAGGCCGGCCTCAAACCGCTCCTCAAAAAAATAGTTGTAGGCGGCTTTCTTGTTGTCGGCGATGCGTCCCGATTTCTGGGCTGCAGATGATGGTTTCTTGGCCATGTTGGTCGGTGCGATCGCGCTGGTGGCGGCTGTGGGAAGATGAGGCCTCAATACAATTGCCATTGCGCCCGAAGTGAGCGATTCTATTACTGCGTTTCCAGACCCTTCAAGTCCGATCCCTATCTGCCTCACATGAAATCTGTCCACAAGTCCGTTTTGATCTGGTACAGCGCCGAAGAAATGTTTGCTCTGGTCACCGACATCGACCGCTACCCGCAGTTTCTGCCCTGGTGCGATCATGCCCACGCATCGAGCAACGATGATCTCACGGTGTCCGCTGAAATCGGTATCGCTTTCAGCGGCATCCGTCAGACTTTCAGCACGCTCAATGCCCATGTGAGCGGCCGTCAGGTCGCCATGAAACTGGTTCATGGCCCGTTCTCCGAACTCTCGGGGACGTGGGATTTCACGCCGCTGGGCGACGAAATGCAGCGCGCTTGCCGGGTCGAATTGAGCCTGTCCTACGGGTTCTCCAATGCGGCACTGGGCAAACTGGTGGGACCGGTGTTCGACAAGATTGCCGCCAGCATGGTGGATGCCTTTGTGAAGCGCGCGGAACAGGTTTATGGTTGAGCCCGAGACCGAAATGCTGTCGGTCTGTGTGGTGTATTCCCCGCAGGCCCGGACCGTGCATGAATATCCGATGAACGTGCCAAGCGGCACGACCGTGCTGGATGCGCTGGAGCGCAGTGGCCTGGAAGAAGTTTTGGCGATCGCCGCCAGCCACCCTGACTGCGTGGGCGTCTGGGGGCGCAAGGTAAGTCCAGGACAAGCGCTGAGAGACGGCGATCGCATCGAGATCTACCGTTCGCTTCGGGTCGATCCCAAGGTGGCGCGCCGGGAGCGTTTTCAGAAGCAGGGCGCAGGCACCGCGGGACTGTTCGCGAATCGTCGCAACAACGCCAAGCCGGGCTACTGAGCGGGCACAAGCCTGCTAGCTGCAGTCACTGTGGACGATCGCCTGCAGGCGGTCAATCTCCGTCGCCCGGCTGGCGTCGGTGATGGGTTCCAGATCGCCGCTGGCGTTGGGCACCTTCATGCGCACACCGGACTTCAGAACGGTCATCGTGCTGCGCGCCCGCTCGCAGTTTTGCGCCCGGTCCTGGGCCACCTTGTCCGTCACGGATTTGCGTTTCGCACTCTCTTCCTCGTCAGCCTGCTTCTTTCGGGCTTCCAGGACCGGATCCTTACCCACTGGTCTGGGCGCTGGGGCTGTGCTGGCGGGCACCTCTGGTCCCGGGATAGCCGAAACACGGCTGGATCCGGCGGGCTGTTTGAGAATATTTTTCGGCGGAACATCGGGCGGAGGAGCCCGGTCGCTGTACACCTTTCGGCCATCCTGGTCGATCCATTGCCACTGCGCGATCACCGAAATGGGAAAGGCGAAGGCCAGCACTAGCGGGAACATGCGAATCATCTTCATACACCCAGTTTAGCGCGTGCTGGAAATATTTTCTTCGGGGATTACCATTTGTCGGCTGCCCGTTCATATCAGAGTTCCGCACCATGATTGCACCCTGCGTCGGCCACGGAAGGTGCCGGGGCCACGGGTACAATTCGCCATTTGGAGCTTTGACATGCGCCTGATCGGCAAAGCACTCACCTTCGACGATGTGTTGTTGGTACCTGCCTACTCCCAAGTCCTGCCCAAGGACACCTCCCTCGCCACCCGTTTTTCCCGCAATATCGCGCTCAATTTGCCGTTGGTATCGGCTGCGATGGACACCGTCACCGAGGCTCGCCTGGCGATCGCGATCGCGCAAGAAGGCGGCATCGGCATCGTGCACAAGAACCTCACCGCTCAGGAGCAGGCAGCTCAAGTCGCTAAGGTGAAGCGTTACGAATCAGGCGTGCTGCGCGACCCGGTTGTGATCACGCCCCAGCACACGGTGCGTCAGGTGATGGCGCTGTCCGAACAGCTCGGCGTGTCGGGTTTCCCCGTGTGCGATGGCGGCAAGGTGGTGGGCCTGGTGACGGGGCGCGACCTGCGCTTCGAGTCGCGCCTGGACTTGCCGGTGAGCCAGATCATGACGCAGCGAGATCGACTTGTGACCGTGCCTGACGGTACCACCATCGAACAGGCCAAGGTGCTGTTGAACCAGTTCAAGATCGAGCGCCTGCTGGTGGTCAACGATGCCTTTGAGCTGAAGGGTCTGATCACGGTGAAGGACATCACCAAGCAAACGAGTTTCCCCAATGCGGCGCGCGATGCCCTGGGCAAGTTGCGCGTGGGTGCCGCTGTGGGTGTAGGCGAGGGTACGGAGGAACGTGTCGAGGCGCTGGCTCGTGCCGGCGTGGATGCGATCGTGGTGGATACCGCGCATGGCCACAGTCAGGGCGTGATCGAGCGCGTGCGTTGGGTCAAACGCAACTATCCGCACATCGACGTGGTCGGCGGCAACATCGCCACTGGCGCGGCCGCTTTGGCACTGGTCGAAGCCGGTGCAGACGCGGTCAAGGTCGGCATCGGACCGGGCAGCATTTGCACCACCCGCATCGTGGCTGGCGTGGGTGTGCCACAGATCATGGCGATCGACTCGGTTGCCACGGCCTTGCGCGGCACCGGCGTGCCGTTGATTGCCGACGGCGGCATCCGCTACAGCGGCGACATCGCCAAGGCCGTTGCCGCGGGTGCCGGGTCGGTGATGATGGGTGGCATGTTTGCCGGCACCGAGGAGGCTCCGGGCGAAGTGATCCTGTTCCAGGGCCGAAGCTACAAAAGCTACCGCGGCATGGGTTCGATCGGCGCCATGCAACAGGGTAGCGCGGACCGTTATTTCCAGGAATCCAGCACCGGCAACCCAAACGCCGACAAGCTTGTCCCCGAGGGCATTGAAGGCCGCGTCCCGTACAAGGGTTCCATGGTATCCATCGTGTACCAGATGGCGGGCGGTCTGCGCGCCAGCATGGGCTACTGCGGTTGCGCCACGATCGCCGATATGCAGGACCAAGCCGAGTTCGTTGAAATCACCACCGCCGGCATTCGGGAGAGCCACGTGCACGACGTGCAGATCACCAAGGAAGCGCCGAATTACCGCGCGGAATAATCTTCGTAGGTCGGGGTAGTCGCAGGTCGGGTCAACGCGGCGTAACCCGACAAATTCAGAAGTCGGTTTACGCCCTCGGTTTCGCCCCACCTACAACCTACGACGCTTCAACTGATTTAAGCCATGCATCAAAAAATTCTGATCCTCGACTTCGGCTCCCAGGTCACGCAACTGATTGCGCGCCGGGTGCGGGAAGCCCACGTTTTTTGCGAGGTTCATCCCTGCGATGTCAGCGATGATTGGGTTCGTGCCTACGCCAAAGACGGCCTGCTCATGGGCGTGATCCTCTCCGGCAGCCACGCCAGTCTGTGGGAAGACGAAACCCTGAGGGCGCCATCCTCGATTTTTGAACTGGGGATTCCAATTCTGGGCATTTGCTTCGGCATGTACGCGATTGCAGAGGCACTTGGCGGCAAGGTCGAGGGCGGACACAAGCGCGAGTTCGGTTACGCAGAAGTCCGGGCACGCGGACACACCCGCCTGTTTGACGGCATTCAGGACTACACCACGCCCGAAGGCCACGGCATGCTGCATGTGTGGATGAGCCACGGCGACAACGTGACGGAAATGCCACCGGGATTCAAGGTCATGGCGAGCACCGACAGTTGCCCGATTGCCGGCATGGCCGATGAAGAGCGTCGTATTTACGCCGTGCAGTTCCACCCGGAAGTCACACACACGAAGCAGGGTCAGGCCATTCTGGATCGCTTTGTGATCGACATCTGCGGTGCCCGCACGGACTGGATCATGGGTGACTACATCGCCGAGGCAGTGGAGAAGATACGCACCCAGGTGGGTACGGAAGAGGTCATCCTGGGTCTGTCGGGTGGCGTCGATTCCAGCGTGGCTGCCACGCTCATCCATCGCGCCATCGGCGACCAGCTGACCTGCGTCTTTGTCGACCACGGTCTGCTGCGCCTGCATGAGGGCGACATGGTGATGGACATGTTTGTCGGCAAGCTGCACGCCAAGGTGGTGCGGGTCGATGCCGAAGCGCAGTTCCTGGGGCAACTCGCCGGTGTGAGTGAGCCTGAGGCCAAACGCAAGATCATCGGGCGCGAGTTTGTCGAGGTGTTCAAGGCGGCAGCCGCCAAGCTCAAAGGTGAGCAGAATCGGCATGTGGCCTGGCTGGCTCAGGGAACGATCTACCCGGACGTGATCGAATCCGGCGGCGCCAAGAACAAGAAGGCGGTGACCATCAAGAGCCACCATAACGTCGGTGGTCTGCCCGAGCAGCTGGGCCTGAAGCTGCTTGAGCCGCTGCGTGAATTGTTCAAGGACGAGGTGCGCGAACTCGGTGTGGCGCTGGGCTTGCCGCACGGCATGGTGTACCGCCATCCCTTCCCGGGGCCGGGACTGGGCGTGCGAATCCTGGGCGAAGTGAAGAAGGAATACGCCGACCTGCTGCGCCGTGCCGACGCCATCTTCATCGAGGAATTGCACAACTTCAAGAACGAGGCGGGCAAGAGCTGGTATGAGCTGACCAGTCAGGCCTTCACCGTGTTCCTGCCGGTGAAGAGCGTGGGCGTGATGGGCGACGGCCGAACCTACGACTACGTGGTGGCGTTGCGCGCCGTGCAGACCAGCGACTTCATGACCGCGGACTGGGCCGAGCTGCCCTACGCGTTGCTGAAGAAGGTGTCCAGCCGCATCATCAACGAAGTGCGCGGCATCAACCGTGTCACCTACGATGTCTCGAGCAAGCCGCCAGCAACGATAGAGTGGGAATAGGCTTGGCGGTGTCTGATGCTATTTATATTTCATTGAAGACACGGGGAGTATGAGCATGTATATGCCACCACAATTCGCAGCCAAGGACCGCACGCTCGCGCTTGAGTTGATGCGCTCCCACGCTTTTGCCAGCCTCATCAGCAACGACGACGAGGGCACGCCCTTTGTGTCGCACATACCGCTGCACCTGGAAGATCGCACGGCCGCCGGGGCGCAGGCCAACAGCGACTGGGTGCTGCTGGGCCATGTGGCAAAGGGTAATGCCCACTGGCGCTACCTGGCGTCGCGGCCGCGGGCGCTGGTCACGTTCCTGGGGCCGCACGCCTTCATGTCCACGCGTGTCTATCCCGATCTGGTGCGGGTTCCTACCTGGAGCTATCTGGCGGTGCATTGCACGGTGCAGGCGACCTTGATCACCGAGCCCGAAGCGAAGGACCGCTTGCTGAAGACGCTGATTGCTGACCACGATCCCGCCTACGCGGATCAGTGGCGCAGCCTGAGCGAAGACTATGCCGACAAGATGCTGTCGGCCATTGTTGGATTCGAATTGCAGGTGATCGACATGCAGTGCAAGATCAAGCTCAATCAGCATCGTCCCGAATCTCACGCCGGCATGCACGCGATCTATGCCGCCGGTAGCGAGGACGAACGCGCGCTGGCGCAGTGGATGCAACGACTGGGTTTGGTGGCTGCATAGTCTGACAACAGGTTCGCGGCATGACCGATTCCGATTTCATGCACGCCGCGCTCGCGCTCGCGCGCGAGGCGCAATCTGAGGGCGAGGTTCCGGTGGGCGCGGTGGTGGTGAAAGACGGCGTGGTGATTGCGACCGGGCGCAATGCCCCGATCAGCGCGAAGGATCCTAGCGCGCATGCCGAAATTGTGGCCCTGCGCGCCGCCGCCAAAGCGCTGGGAAATTACCGACTGGAAGGCTGCGAATTGTTCGTGACGCTGGAACCCTGCGCCATGTGCGCCGGTGCCATGTTGCACAGCCGACTGCAACGCGTGGTTTATGGTGCCGGCGACCCCAAAACGGGTGCCGCCGGATCGGTGCTGAACCTGTTCTCGCAGCCTGAACTGAATCACCAGACGCGGGTGCAAGGCAACGTATTAGCCGAAGAATGTGGCGCCTTGCTGCAGAGATTTTTCCGTGGCAAACGGGAGACCTCGAAGGCGAGCGCTTCTGCGCTTCGGGAAGACGCGCTGCGCACACCCGATGCCCGCTTCAAGGACCTCACCGACTATCCCTGGCAGCCTCACTATCTGAGCGATCTGCCCAGCCTGGCCGGACTGCGTTTGCATTACCTGGATGAAGCCGGATCGGCCAATCCAACGTTGACCTACCTGTGTCTGCACGGCCCTGCAAGTTGGAGCTATGGGTTCCGTGAGCAGATCCCGGTGTGGCTGCAGGCAGGGCATCGTGTGCTGGCTCCGGATCTGATCGGATTTGGCAAAAGCGACAAGCCCAAGAAGGAAGAGTTTCACAGGTTGGACTGGCACCGCGACGTGCTGAGTGAGTTTGTGCGCCGTCTGGACCTGCGCCAGATTGTGCTGGTGACGACGCCCTGGAGTGCCCTTTTGGACCTGCGCGCGACCGCCGCCGAGCGCTACCTCCGAATCGAGTTGATGGCCGCTGCGCAATTCCTTGCCGGAGCGGGCGACGATGCCCCTTATCCCGACCGGGGACACCGAGCCGCACTGCGCGCTTTCGCCGCGGATTCACCTGTGGCGATGCGATACTCACAGGCATGAGCCACATCTACATCTATTCGCCCTCGACTGCGGTGCGCGACAAGGCCGCGTTCAAACGCGGCATTCGGCATTTGAAGGAGCAGGGACACGAGGTTGAAATCGATCGCAATGCGCTCTCCAGTGCCATGCGTTTTGCCGGTGACGATGAGACGCGACTGGCTGCCATTCACCGCGCTGCTGCCAGCGGCGCAGACGTCGCCATGATCGCACGCGGCGGCTACGGTCTGACACGCATCCTGCCATTTGTTCAGTACAAGAGTGTGGCCACGGCGATAGCACGCGGCACGCAGTTTGTGGGCTTCAGCGACTTCACCGCCCTGCAACTCGGCCTGCTTTCCAAGACCGATGCCGTGACTTGGGCCGGCCCTTCGGTGTGCGATGACTTCGGGGCGCAGGTGGAAGAAGATGGCGCGCCCGACATCGTGATGCAGGCCTGCTTTGACGATTTCCTGCTGGGCCAGGGAGAGGGCGCGGGCTGGCGGGTAACTGCCGAGCGCGGCACACCCGTTGCCGCTGATCTTGAAGTTCGCAAGGCGCTGCTGTGGGGCGGGAATCTCGCGGTTCTGGTGTCGCTGTTGGGCACGCCCTATTTTCCCAAGGTCAAGGGCGGCATCCTGTTTTTGGAAGACGTCGGCGAGCATCCTTACCGTCTGGAGCGCATGCTGACCCAGTTGCTGCACTCAGGCATCCTGGCGCGGCAAAAAGCACTGGTGCTGGGCCAGTTCACGGCGTACAAGGCCGCACCCAACGACAAGGGTTTCAAAATGGAGACCGTGGTGCAATGGCTGCGCAGTCATCTCAACATCCCGGTGCTGACAAACCTGCCCATGGGACACGTGCCCACAAAGGTGATGTTGCCGGTGGGACGCAAGGTGAGTCTCACGCTGCATCAGCGCGACGCCTTTCTGCTGTGGGAACATGGCCATTGAATCGGTTCAGGTTGCAGCCTACAACTTGATTTCCAGCGCAGTTCGCAAGGTCGCCGTGGACGCTAGACGCTGGCGCTGCGGTCCATTGGCGTGAATCCTAAGTCATGGTCCGATTGCCGGGTTTGCGATAGAGGCTTGCGGCGTCGGCCGGAATGGCACTTCAAGGTCCAGCGTGCGGACGGCGCCCGACTCCACAAATTCGTCCATCATCCAGTCTCCCTGCACCCGGTTTACGCCCGTGGGCTGCGGGATGAAGGAAGGTGGCCTGTTGGCCAGATTCACCCGCATGTAGTCGATCCAGATCGGCAGGGCGACGGTTGCACCAAACTCGCGCCCGCCCAGGGACTGCGGCTCGTCGTAGCCCATCCAGGCCACGGCCGTGGTCGCGCCGCTGTAACCTGCAAACCATCCGTCCACGGCTTCGCTGCTGGTGCCGGTCTTGCCCGCCAAGTCGCTTCGTGCAAGATTTGCTGTGGCCGAGACGCCGGTGCCGGTGGCAGTGACCTCCTGCAGCATGCTGTTCATGATGAAGGCATTGCGCGCATCCAGCACACGCACGCTCTCGGGCCCCAACGCAGCAGGTTTGGCTTCAAACAGCACCGTACCGCGCCCGTCCACCACTTTTTGAATCAGATTTGGCGTAATTTGGTAGCCGCCATTGGCAAACGATGAGTAGGCCACCGCCATTTGCAGGGGCGTTACCGAACCCGTGCCCAAGGTCAGCGTGTAGTTCAGCGGATGTTTTCCCGGATCAAAACCAAAACGTGCCAAAAAGTCGTGCGCGTACTGCGGGGTGATGGCGCGCAACAGCCGCACCGCAGCGACGTTCTTGGACTGCGCCAGCGCGGTACGCAAGGTGATGGGGCCGTCGTACGCTCCGTCATCATTTTGCGGTTGCCAGGACGGGCCACCACCGGTCTCGACACTGCTGAGCAGTAACGGCGCATCGTTGACCAAGGTGCCGGGCGAAAAACCTTTTTCCAGCGCAGCCGAGTAGATGAAGGGCTTGATGGCCGAGCCGGGCTGGCGCCAAGCCTGTGTCACGTGATTGAACTGGCTGGCGTTGAAATCAAAGCCGCCCACCAGCGCTCGAAAAGCACCCGTCTGGTTGTTCAGCGCCACAAGGGCGGCGCCAACGGTGGGCAACTGGGTTACGCGCCAATCGCCTTTGGCTTCTCTGACAACGCGGATCAGGGAACCCGGCCTGATCTTGAGTGACCTGCTGGCGCGCGCCGCCAGCGCCGGTGCCGCCAGCCTCAGGCCATCGGCGGCGATGTCGATTTCGTCACCGTTGGCCAAAACCGCGTGCAGGCTCCTTGCGTTGACGCTCAGGGCCACAGCAGCCATCAGCTTGTCGCTCGCCGGGTGCCTTTGCAGTGCCTCGTCCAGCGCCTTCTTGCGCGCAGTTGCGCTCCCGGGCAGGGCGATAAAGTCTTCGGGGCCGCGGTACCCGTGGCGCTGGTCATAGGCCAGCAAGTTGCGCCGAACACTTTCGTAAGCGGCGTCCTGCTCTGCGGCCACGAGCGTGGTGTAGACACTCATGCCATTGGTGTAGATGTTGTCCTTGAACTGTGCATACATGGCCTGACGCACCATTTCGGCCACGTAGGGGGCGTGGCTGTTGTAGGACGGTCCGTCAGTGATGACGTGCAAATCTTCCGTGAACGCAGCCTGGTACTGTGCATCGGTGATGTAGCCCAGGTGCAGCATGCGCTTGAGCACAAGCTGCTGACGCAGCCTGGCGCGCTTGGGATTGACCACAGGATTGACGCTGGCCGGGGACTGGGGCAGGCCGGCCAACATGGCCGCCTGTGCCAGACTCAAGTCCCTCAGGGCTTTGCCAAAGTAGATGCGCGCCGCAATGCCAAAACCGTAGGCCCTTTGCCCGAGGTAGATCTGGTTCATGTAGAGCTCCAGAATCTGATCCTTGGTGAGCGTGCTTTCGATCTTGTATGCCAGCATCACTTCGGTCAACTTGCGCGAGAACAGCTTGTCCTTGGTGAGAAAGAAGTCTCGCGCCACCTGCATCGTGATGGTGGAGGCGCCCTGCTTGAGTCCACCCGATAGATCGGCCACCACGGCACGCGCCACGCCCTTGTAGTCCACGCCGCCGTGTTCGTAAAAGCGCGAATCCTCTATCGCCAGCAGTGCCTGCTTCTGAATAAGAGGAATGTCCTTCAAAGGCATGAAGTCGCGACGCTCAGGACCAAACTCGCCAATGAGCACGTTGTCGCTGGTGTAGATGCGCAGCGGAATCTTGGGTTTGTATTCGACCAGGGCCTCCAGACTCGGCAAGTCCAAAGGGGTGGCGGCGTGTGTGAAAGGCAGCGCCAGAGCTGCGGCGCTGATCAGCGTCAGCCGCAGCGCTGCGGCGACAAGAAAATGCTTCAAGTGGAGGGTTTTGATTTTGATGACGGTGCGGTACCGGGGACTGCGATGGGTATTCTAATTTCAACCACTGTCCAGTTTTACTTTCGACCGTCAGGGGTCACAAAATAGCCCTCCAGATTTACCCATCACTTCACTCTGGATACTGGAAACCAAGTGGTGAAATCGCGGCCTGAGGCGGGTCCGCGAACTACCCCCGCAACCTCCGCAGTCCAACGTGGAAGTCGGGCCGGTCCGGACTGGTTAGCGACAAGAAGGATGCGAACGACATCATTTGGCGCAACAAGGCAATGGCCTCCTATGACGTATCGGCAGAGTTGGCAAAGGTGAAGGCCAAAGTACGAGTGGTCGGCGTGGTTGAGGACGAGTTGTTCCCGCCCAAGGAGGCGATCCAGCCGATCGCAGATGGCATTCCCGGTGCCAAGGCATTCTTCTACGAGTCGCAGTTGGGCCACATCGGTTGTGCGGTTCACATTGGCAAGGCGAATGCAGCCATTCTGGATCACATTGCCAACGCCGAAGCGAATTGAAGCGGCCTGGCTCACGGCCACTGTCTATATCCGACGTGACGGAGTTGCTGGCGCATGGCTGTAAACCGATGCCTGACGCGGATAGGCCAACCCCAAACGACTGAAATCGTCAAGGTTTGTGTGCAGCATCGCGCTGGTTGCACCGCAATGCGACACACTTTTCGGAAGTCTTGATCGCCGCTACTGTCTCGAGTCAAACACTTCGTCACCCCTCGGTTCGAAATGAGGGATCGCATTCATCTCGTGACGCAGCGTGGACAGCGCCAGGTACATGCGCTTGCGGGCGCGGCTCTGGTTGCCCAATGGTCGATGCTCGGCAATACTGTGCCAGGGGTTATAGGACAGGCGTTTGGCGAAGTCCATCTGGGCCGGTGAATCAAACAGCTGTTGTGGCATGCGCAGGGTGGCCACCGACACGCGCGGCGACAGTCGCTCGGGCCACAACACCCCAGCGTTCTCGATCGGCATCAAGTGCGGATCGGTCTGGAGTTGCAGTCGAACATCGAATTCCACATCTGCGGTTTGCAGCGAGGCGACCATCGCGGCGCGCAGGTAGTCGTCGGGTGGGCGCAGCGGCAACCTTGGGATCGGTGTGCGTTTGCTTGACTTCGGCCAGAATGAGTATTGCATTGCCTGGCCTTCACCCAAGAGGTAGGGCACGCAGCTGAAATAGGGTGCCTCCAGCGGGCTGCTTTGGGTCTTGGTCCACAGCCCCTGCATGATCATGTCCAGCAAGTGCGGACGTTGAAAGTTGAGAAAGTAGAAGATTTGCGAGTTCTTCAGACTTTGCCGTTGCAACTGGGCGTTGGCACGCACGTCGGGTGTGACAAACGTCGGCGGCGACACCCCGAACATATCCTGTGTGAATTTTTCGTCATCCATCAACTTCGGGCCGGGCACGTCCATGAGCTTGACGCTGATGCTCATGAAGCCGACGTCGTCGATGTCGGGTGTGATGTAAGGCCCAGGGCCGGAGAAGCGCACCCACGCCGGGTAGCTACGCGCTTGTGCGTAGATGCCGTGGCGCAGCTGTTGCGGCAGCCCATCGTGAACGATGAACTCGGCGCGCACGATGCCCTGCGTCTTGGTGTTGCCGCCACGCTCAAAGCCGCCCGGTTTCCATAAGTCGCGCATTTGCTGCTGAAAGCTGGCAATGATCGAATCGACGAACTCTTCTTCGCCCGGCATCAGCCTTTCTTCTGCAATCTTCAGTCCTTCGTTGGGGCGCTGCGCGTTGATCATGGCGGTGGTCAGGCGCGCCAGCGGGTCACGCAACACGGCGTCCAGAATCGGGCGAAAAAAGGGGTCGAAACGACGCTCGATTTGCACCAGCCACAGCAATGTATCGGACAACCAGTTGAGCGCCGCGGATCCGGTATTGGCGCGCGGCACCGGGCGGCTTGTGTTTGAGTTCATGATGCACCTCGTCAGCGTGTTGTGGCCAGGTAACGCAAGGCGCGAATGCCAGGCAGGAAGAAATACGCACCGCCCAGCACGGTCACGAATTGCGGCAGCGCGCTGAGTCGCTGGTCCGGCCCCCCGGATTGGGGCATCGAGAAACCGCTGGTGCTTGCTCCATCCGGCATTGGCAGCCGTGTCCCCAGCAGTGGGTCGCTCTCATGGGGTAGGCCATTGAACTGGGTCGACATGATCCAGGCGCCTTGCACGAATTCGAACTGGCGCGCGATGTTGGCGCCAAGGCAGATGAAATGCAGGCCCGGGTTTGCGCCGCTGGATGGGTTGACCAGTGCCTGCGCTATTGGGATCGGTGCGCCGTATTCGCGACCGCGACGCAGCAGGCGGTGAAAGCGCGTGGCAGCCACCAGATCCTGTCGCAGCGCCGGGGCATCGAAGCCGAGCGTGCGTTTGAGCCAGGAAATCAGCCCAGACTCGCCGGCAGGCAGGTCGGCATTGCGTGGATTGGAACGCCGCACATGGGCACCCAGCGGGCAGCGCAAGCCTTGTGGGTCAGAGTCGTAGGTGAAGGCATTCAAGTCCGGGGCCGCGCCAGGGGCGGCAACGCCTGTTTGCGCCGGAACAGCCGCCAGCGGTTGGCCTTGCAGGGTGCGGCCCACCAGGGCCGCGGCCAACGCCTCGCGCCGGACCGGATTGCCGTCCGCCTGGTGGTCCAGCGACTGCCAGAAACCGTGCACGTCCTGGCCCAGTTGGCGCATCACCAGGTAGCTGCCATTGCGGCCCAGGTCGGCTTGTTCCGGCGATTCTTCCGCGCGCGGCAGTAGCGCCCGGGCATCGTGCTGGGGGTCGAGCAATGGTCGTTCGGTGTAACCGCCGTATTCGTTTGGGTAGCCGAGCAAATACTCACCCAGGCAACTCAGGTTGGAATAGGTCAGTTGCTCGGCGTCAAGTGCTGCGCGCTGGCGTCCCCAGTCGAGTTCGGGCTGTGAGATGCCGTCGACGAAACCGAAGGGCTCGATGCCCTGCAGCTCGGAACTCGGCAGGCAGTCCAGCAGTTCGAAGCCTTCAGCGCACTGCGCCTGCACCTTGCGCTGCCATTCGTCCAGTTGTCCGGGCAGGGCGTACAGCAACACCAGCAGGTGGGGCGTGCGCAGGCCCGTGCCCCACTGCCACAGGGCCGGATCATTTGCACCGACGTCGCCGAGCCGGCGCGCGTGACTCGCGTCACTGCTCATACCGGCGATGAACTCCGGGGAGAAAGCGTCCACGATCCTGTCTGGCACGCCCAGGGCGCGCAGTCCCTCGCTGCTGATGGCAACCTGCAACACAGTTGGTGGCGGCGGCGCTATTGTTGCCGCGCTAGTTACTGACGCCGTGGCCAGCCAGGCACGTGCCTGCTCCCGGTTCGTCACGCGCAGCAGCAAAAAGCTGGCTTGCGTGTGATGCTTGTAGCCAAAGCGAAGCAGACCCTGGATGTCATCCAGTTCAACCTGCGCTGCCGTTGTCTTGGGCGATGTCATAGCAGCTTGAGCCAGGCGATAGCCTGAGCCTCCGTCATTTGTTCGCGTTCCAGACCGTCCCGGATGCAATGGTTGCGCTTGAGATCGACCAGGGTAAGACCGGGGTAGGCCTTGTACCAGACTTGAGTGGGTACCTGGTGGCGTCGCTGAAAGTGCTTGAATCGCTGTTCAAGGCGGGCGCCGCCCAGTATCAACCACCGGGTGCGGGGCCAGCCCAAACCGTTGCTGAATACCAGGTTCAGGCCCCATGACACCTTGTTAATGAAGTCGTCCATGTAGCCCTGGTGGCTGCCATCGTAATTGCTTGTGAACACAACCCGAGTCTTGTTGTCGAGGAAGGCCCAGCGGGCAAAGTGAATGGTCTGCACGCGCGCCAGGTGGCCGCGTGTGAAAACGTGTCGGCAGGCATAGTCGATCAGCACCAGCAGGACGGTCACCAGCCAGCGCCGAAACAGCCCCGGCTTGACCGCGCCCAGCGCCGTGTACTGGTTCGTCACATCGCGATCTTCCAACTCTTGCAGAGCCGACAGTGCTTCGGTCTGCGGGCGCGGGCAGATCTCTGGATCACTGAGCTCGCGGCTGCGCAACTGGTAGATGAGCAGCGGTAGCAGGACGATCAACAGCGGCAGCAGCGCCAGCCCGATCAGGGGCACCAGCAAGGCATGCGCCAAATTGGTCATCTGCCAGGCCAGTGGCGTCGGTTCGGGAGGCGTCAGCATCAGTCGGCCGGCCTGCACTTCAGTTCTTACAAACGACTTCAACTCGTCGCGCAGCGTCCGCGCAGCGGCGCCGCAGACCCGCACATGGCGTGGCGCCCGGGCCGCCAGCGCACGCTGCAAGGCACTCTCCTGTCTCACCTGTTGCACGGTGCGCCCGACCCAATTCACGTAATTGGCGGCCAGCGGCTGGTCATGTGCCAGCATCCAGTCCAGCAGGTCGTCACTGGTCGCAAAGCCCTTGCAGTGCGAGAAGACTTTGCGCAGCCCATCGCCCGCGCGTTGCGCCAGGTGGCCGAGGAATTCATGCGCCGGGCCGTCGCAGTCACCCATGAACAAGAGGTAAGTCGGCAAGCCCGGTCGCGGTAGTCCAAGTGTTTCGAGGTCAATCTGCAGCGCGTCGTCCAGCAACACCAGGCGTGCGAAGTGCAGGCGCTCGAAGTCGCCAAACGGCAACACGGCGTTGTGCGCATCTGCCATGCCGGGCTCAGAATTCATCGAGGCCAGCAACGCCCGCAGTTCGGACTCGTGACCAGCCGCAAGCGGCGCGATCAGCATGAAGTGCGACTGGGGCGTCACGTTCAGCCCACCGGTTGGAAGTTAGAACTGCAGGCAAAAGTCGATCAGGCGGTCCTTCTTCCAGTACACCTTGCCGAGGTAGAAGCCAGGGCCGATCAAGCGGATCTCATCGCGAACGTAATGCGCCAGCACCGAAGTCTCGGAGTAGTCAAGCACGATGCATTGCTGACCATCCAGCCAGCTCTTGTCCTTGTACACCCGGGCCAAGATGGCCTCGATGCCGAACATGAGTATTCTGTTCTTCAGCACGCCTTTTTCCGCATCGAACACCTTGCCCTGCCAGCCGAAGTGATTGATGATTTCAGCAATGTCCTCGGTGTATCGGGTGCCTGGCGCGATGATGGCGGTGCCCTTGGCGGCGCCGTTGGGTATGTCACCAGGCGGGCTACTGCGAAACAGGTCGTCCAGCTGGGCTTGCGTCATTGCCAGCAATTGCGCTACGTCGTATGCCATCGTGGTCTCCTTTCGCGGTTTCCCGCATTGAATAAATTGTCACTTCATCATTGGGATGCGGCCGTCACCCGCGCATCGTGCAACACTGCAGCGGCGGCTTTCTCACCCACCATGTAGACCGCGGCCGCCACGAAAAAGCCTGGAATGCGCGGAAACACCGACGCATCGACGACGCGCAGGCCGCGTGTGCCATGCACAGTGAAATTGCTATTGAGCACGCCACCCGTGTCGGCAGCGCCAATAGCACAGGAACACGACGCGTGGTGACCCCAGGCGGTATCGCGCACGTAGCTGGCCAGCGCCTCGTCGGTATTCACTGCCGGACCGGGGGCGCATTCCTCTGCGATCATGCCGCTGGTGATCAGCGGCGCCGTCAGCCGACGCACAAAGCGGATGGCCTGCACGATGGATTGGAGGTCGCTGCCGACCGCATCGTCACCTTCGTCGAAATAGCGAAAGTTCACCAACGGCGTATCAAGCGGGTCTGCCGACCGCAGCGTGACACTGCCGGCACGGTTGCATGTGTGCGCTTTGAGTACGGCCCAGGTCAGGCGGTCGGTATGCTGGCGGATCAACTCGGAAAAGCCGGCGGCATAGCCTTCAAATCGGGCCGGCAGGGCCATGCAGAAGATGTCGGGTTCGGGCAGTGTTGTCTGGGAGCGCCGGATCAGGCCGATGGCGGCACCACTGCCAGCGTACATGCCAGAACGGGACTCGTGCCAGCGCTGCCAGAGGGGATCGCCGCGTTCAAAAATCGCACCTTCAAGCGAGCTCCAGGGCTTTCGCATGCGGTGTGTCACCGCCACCTCGTAGCGGTCTTGCAGGTTGCGCCCGACTCCGGGCAGGTCGACCCGTACGGGAATGCCATGAGCGCGCAGCTCTGCCGCCGGGCCGATGCCAGAGAGCATCAACAACTGCGGTGTGTTGAAGGCACCACCGCACAGCAGCACCTCGCGCCGGGCACGCACCTGCCGAAGCTCTCCGGGGGCACTGCTGGGTGCTGCATGGGCCCGATACAGGCGCTGCCCCTTTAGATATTCGACGCCGCAGGCGGCTCCGCCAGCGTCGAAGATGACCCGGGTGGCCAGAGCATCGAGTTCAATATGCAGCCGCTGCGGATGGTCGGCGGCAACCTGCCGCACGCGTTCGCGGGCGCCAACCCGCCGATGTCCCGAGGTGGACAGCGGGGTGTAGCAAAGTCCTTCGAAACTGCTACCACCCCACGGTCGCGCATTCGGGTCCCCCATGCCGCGCAGCCAGTGCCAGGCGCTCAGGAGCGGGTGCGGCAAGCTGCGCGCAAACGCGGTTGTGGTTTTGGCCAGCAGGTCCACCATCTCCTCGTCGCCCAAGGCCTCGATCGGAACGGATCGTTCGGTGTGCAGCCAGCCGTTCCAGCCGTGTCCTGTGGGGTCCATACCGAAGTGCTGCAGCGCGCGCCACAGGGGCCGATGGTGGCAGGCCTCGAGACGCCCGGTGAAACGACGCATGTGCGACGCGCGCCAGCTTGGGTCGCCGGTCAGTTGCGCGATGTGATTCCAGTCGGAGTCGTGCGGGCGCATAAAGATCATAGCGTTGTGGGCGGTGCAGCCGCCCAGTGCCGCGGCGCGCGGGTACAGAACACCCTGGGTGGACGGGTTGTATTTGGGGTCGCGAGTCTGGCGCACCTCGTCGGCATAGTGACGCACCTGGAAGTTCCAGCTCATGGCGTCGTTCTCACAGGCGAACGCGTGAAAGCCCGGCACGTCATAGTCGTCTGGCAGGCGAGATGCCTGTGTCGTCTGCGGGTCGCCACCGGCCTCGATCAGGAAGACGCGCATGCCGTCCTCTGCCAGTCGCGCCGCCAGCGTGCCGCCTCCGGCACCTGAGCCAACGATGACGTAGTCCCATTCGAGTCCTTCGGCATCCGTCATGTGCGAGGCGACGCGGTCGTTAAAACATCTTCAGGAAGGCGATCAGCGCGTGTTTGTCTTGATCGCTCAGCGCCGCCTCGGTGCCAAACGCTTTTTCATCGACACTCAATCCGTCTTGTTGGTTGAATTCCGCGGTGCCAAAATAGTGGCCACGGTTGACAACGAAGTCCGGGCACTTGCTTAAGCTCAGCATCGGTTTCTTCAGGTTGGCAAACTTTTCGCGCAGTTCCTGGTCACTGGCGCCCGATGGCGCGGTGGCTAAATCCACCTTGAGCTTGAGTAACAACTCACCGACGTCGCGCGCATGTGTTGCGATAACCGCCAGGTCGCTGCTCTCAGAACGCAACTTCAGGTTGGCAATCAGGTTTACCGGCACGTCCTTCGGAATCGGACCCAGCACGATGTCCCCGCCAGCGTCGATCAGCCACGGAACCCAGCGGTGCAATTGGCTCTGTAGCGGTTGCAGCGCATCGGGCACGAAGCCAACCGGTATCGTCACATCGCTGCGCTGGGTGGTGCGGTCGATGGTGCCCGGCACCTTGCTGCCGAGGATCGCATCGTGAACGCGTTTCTCCGGCCAGAGCATCTGCTCGATCGATGCATCAAACACCCTCATGCGGCTGGCAACCGATGGATCGGAATCAAACGGCCCGACCGAGTTGTTGAGCAGGAACGGCGCCGTCGACCAAAGGCTGATCAGCGACGGCACCCGGGTGTAACCGCGCCCGCCACCCGGCATCTCATAAGGGAAGGGCGCGCCCGTAAAGGGGTCGCTCAACGTGATGGTGCCGACAGCGGGCAGTTGCTTGTACGACTGCGAAGAAAAGTTGTCCCAGATGTTGCCGGCCAGCGCGTTGGTGGCCAGCGGGCTGCAGGCGTTGGTGCGCAGCAACGTCACCGGAATACGTGCTTCGGTGGACAGGTAATTGCCCTGCAGGAAGTCGCTGGCCTTCACGATCGCGCGCATCTGAGATTTGTAGCCTTCGGTCTGGGTCCAGGTCCAGTAGCGTTTGAAGCATGCGAGGTAATTGGCGCCGCTGCATTTGGCAACGTCAAGGTCGATCTCCGGCGGTGGCATCGGAGCCTTGCTCGAGTGGCAGCGGGCACAGGTGTCGGCAAAGACCGCTTTGCCGCGCTCCAGTGTGGCGGCATCAGTTTTCAAATATTGCTCGCCACCGGGCGCGTCTTTTAGACGGTCCGGTTGGGCTGCTTTCAAAAAAAATAACGCCGTGTTGGGCGTGCCCGCTTCGGTCGCCTGCCAGTACGATGAGTTCTTCTGCGCGTCCGCAATTTTGATCGGCGTGATCGCCTTGCCTCCGGCCACCGGGTTGAAGTGCAACAGCCACTCTTCGCTGAAGACGCCGATGTTCATGTGGACCCGGTTCAGCGCGCCCAGCAGGCCGACCGAATCGGCACCGTCTTTCAGCACATGGGGGGTGCGCACCATGGCACTGGGCTTGTCATAGAACTCGGTCAGCGGCCCGCTGGCAATGAAGTCGTTAAGCTGCTTGTTGTCGAGTTCGCCACCGGCCAGCTTCTCATGCCACAAGCGCTTGGCCACACCCATGCGCGCCGCAAAGTCGTAGACCGCATTCATGGTGCGCGGGTTGTTGATGCTGTCGGTCGAGATCAGCGAGGTGTCCATCGATCCCGGCCGAAAAGTACGGGCCAGTTGGTACATGAAGTTCTTTTGACCTTCGGGCTTGTTGGCGTTGTGGATGAACAGTCGGTCGACCCACATGTACTGCGCCCCCACCGAAGAACTCAGGTTGGCGAAGGCCGGATGCGCCGCGTCAGCGGGCGGCTTCACCGGGCTTGGACCGACGTGACAAAAGCCGCACGACATGCCGACCCGGTACGGTCGCACCAAGTCCTTGCGGTTGTAATAACTAGGGTCCGTGTAATATCTTTCCGGATCCCAGGCCTTAGCTGCGTTGGCGTCGAAGGCTGGATTCGGGAACAGGCGCAGTCCCATGATGCCGGTGGCCTCGCCGTAAAAAGAGCCCACCGGTTGCGTGCTGCCATCGCCGAGAGGCTTGCCACGCGAGCCGGTGGCGACGCCCGGGTATTTGCTCTCGTTCTCGAACGGGTCGGCCACACAGCCCTTACCACGCGCATCCAGCCACAAGCCGCGGTGCTTCTTGTCGGGGCCATTCGCATTTTCGAAACAGGGTTCATTGACGAGGCCGAAATAGGCCCATCGCGTGGAACGGTTGTAGGCCTGACTGGGGTGGGAGCTGATTATTTTTAGCAGGTCGAAAGCACCGAAGGTGAAGTCGGTCATCTTGTCCCATAAGCGGTCGTTGCCGCCGCTCCAGACCAGCCACATATTGCGCCCGGCGATCTCCTCGGGTGTCAGCGCCAAAGCGCCGTCCATGTCGTGGAAATAGTCCTCAGTGGCATGCACAAACGACGCGCCACTGCGCCCCGCTGCCTTGGCTTCGTCGAGCACTTCCCCGGCCTGCGGTTGCTTGCTGCAAGCCACCACGCCCAGGCATCCAAACACGGTGAGAAGTATCAACATTGTTTGCCAGCGACTTCGAATCATTGCCGTTCTCCATTGCACTGCCGGATGAGTCGGGCCATTCTAGGTACGTTCAATCGGTGTCCTGGTCGGGGATCCGATAACCATGGGAACTTGATGGTTAAGTTGGACGCGCTGTCGACCGGTTAACCTAATTTATGACGCTGTGCACCAAAGATCCAATCCAGGAATGCACGTAAAGAAGCGTCTTTCAATTGAAAGTGAGAGTGCCCGAACAGCTTGATCGACGCTGGCCTTGGCGGCGCTGTCGTAATTTGTATTGACTTTGTCGAAACTTGACGTCGAGGGGCCAGGAATTTTGGCTCTGCACAGTTGCCGGTCGCGAGCGTGGACAACGTGCCCAAGGGAACCAGCAAGGAAATCAAGGGCCGGCCGGTCGCGGGCCTGCGATTTCACATTCAACCGACTATTGAAACTCAACTTTCAACGGGGACAGCGGCATGCCAAAGGCACCGCTCCAGCACTCCCCCCGCTTTACAGCCCAGGCGTCGGTCCAGGTGCCGGTGGTAACGACATCGCCCGGGCCCAGATCAGGAGCCATCGGACACTGTCGAAGTTCCTTCAGAAAGTGGTGCAGTGCTCTAAGCGGGCTGTCCAGCACGTTGGCGCCACATCCCTTGTCAATGATCTGATCACCCTTCATCAGGCTGACTTGTGTTGCGGCCAGAAACTCGTTGAGTTCACTGGCAGTTGTCGCTATAGCTCCTACAGGGACTCTGCGACCGACCAACAGCCGTGCATGAAGACCACCATCTGTCACGGAATCGGAAGCCTTGAACTTCCAGTCTGCAGAGTGCGACTGAACAATCTCGAAGCCGGGGGCAACCCACTCGAGAGCATTGAACAGGTCATCAAGCGACGCATCGTGTGCGGGCGAAAATTTGATGCCGAACACGGCCTCGGGTTCAATGCGTGGCTGGCAGGTAGCTGCGAGTGAAATTGTCCCGTGGCCCTCGCAGAATGACAACGTCGTGTTGTACACGGTTCCCCAGATGGGTGCATAGACGTTGTAGCGTGGCCAAATATTGCGATTGGTGAAGCCAATTTTGAAGCCGCGGGGAACCTCGCCTCGAGCGATTCGAAGACGTCGAACAGCCAGCGAACACTGATAGGCGGCGGGCACATCGTAGTCTGCTGCGTTGCTTGGAGACTCCGTCCAGACGCGGCCGTCGTCATAGTGTGAGAGGATCGTCTGTGGGTTCATGGATTGGGTCCTTTACATGCGAGTGCAGTCTACTGCGACGCATGGATTCCGCCGCCGATATCGCACGGTCTGTCGCAAAACCGATGGCGCCCTGGTCGCCGCATGGTGCAGATCACTGGCCGCGGCGAGCACAATCGACGTGCAGGTCCAAGATCCGATAGGGCGGAAATCGCGGGCTGGCAGCGCCGCGTAAAGAGCCATCGGTCGTATCAATTTGATCGCACCAGCGTGAAAAGGAACCAGCGTCGTGCGGAGCAGCCATTGCACCGGCAAAAAGTGATAGTCCTCCCTTCGTGGTAGCAGCCACTTTCGGTCATTCGCGGCGAAACGGCCTAATTCGGCGACAAGTCAAGGCCAACTTACTTCTTCGCTGCATCCTCCAACGTGATTTATTCGGTCCCTAACGTCATTTGCGACAAAGACCTGAGTCTCGGCGGTCTTGGCGTATCTCCTTGGTTGTTGTTCACTATCACAGGGGTACTTCCCGCTGTCGAAGTCGCTCGATTGCCAAGTCCAGGAACGCCCGAACTCGTTGTGGCGCTTGCCGACCCTCTCGGTGAACCACATGCACAGGCAAAGCAACCGGTTCAAAGTCAGGCAACACAGTCTTCAACCGTCCTGCCCGCAGGTGTTCTGCCACTTGGTAGGAAAGCAGCCGAGTCAGCCCAAAACCGCCGACTGCAGCAGCCACCGCAGAATCATTGGTCGTCGTAATCAACCGGGCATTCAGTCGAATGCTTCGAGGCTCGCCTTTGTCGACCAGCTTCCATTCAGGGTTCGGCGTGACACTGCTGGCGGAAATAATGTTGTGGTGGTGCAAATCATCGGGGGTGGTCGGAATGCCATATTTGGCGAGATAGTCTGGGGCACCGCAGATCACACGCCGAACCTGCCCGACACGAATGGCCTGCATGGTGGAATCCGGAAGTTCGCCGATGCGAACTGCAACATCCACACCTTCATCCAGCAGATTGACGACCCGGTCCAAAAACAAACAGGATGCACTCACCTCGGGGTAGCGGGTCAAGTATTCCGTGACGACGGGTGTAACGTATATCCCCCCATACAACACCGGGGCAGTGATGGTCAGCCTTCCACGGGGTGACGAGTGCATCCCGCTTACTGACTCATCAGCTTCCAGCATCTCCGCCAGGATGCGCCTGCAGTCCTGCACGTAACGCTGACCCGCGTCCGTCACCCGAACCGTTCGCGTGGTGCGAGTCAAGAGCCGAAGCCCAAGGTGGGTTTCCAACTCGTTGATCGCTCTAGTCACTGCCGGAGGCGACATGTTCAGCTTTCTCGCCGCCCCTGCAAACCCATTGGCGTCGACAACAGCGACAAAGACACTGATCAGGTGGAATCTGTCCATATTATTCCGAATATTGGAATGGTAAATTGATTTTACCGGTGATTCTCATTTTTAAGCGAACTAAATACAGTTCATCCATTCGCTAAAAACACAGCGAATACAACTTCAAACCACCTTAACCATTGAAGGAAATCACCATGTCCCGTATCCGCATCCCGACTGTCGACAACTCTGCCGAAGCATCTAAGCCCTTACTGGCCGCGGTCCAAAAGCAACTGGGCGTAGTCCCCAACCTGATGAAACTGGTGGGTCACAGCCCAGCCGCTCTGGAAGGTTACTTGTCCTTTAACGGCGCCTTGGGCAAAGGCAAGCTCAATGCCCAACTGCGCGAACGCATTGCCTTAACCATCGCCGAATACAACGGATGCGACTATTGCCTCTCAGCCCATGACTATCTGGGTCGCAACGTCGCCAAGATCAGTAGTGCCGAGGTCGAGGCTGCACGCGATGGCCGATCGGAAGACGCCCGAACCGAGGCTGCGCTGCAATTTGCCCTGCGGGTGGCTCAGTCTCGTGGTCGGGTCAGCGACGCCGAACTTGCGACTTTGCGTTTGGCCGGATTCGACGATGCGGCCGTGGTAGAAATCGTTGCAAACGTTGCGGTGAATGTGCTGACCAACTACATCAACAACGTTGCGCTGACCGACATCGACTTCCCCGTTGTTCAAGCCAAACGGGCGGCCTAAAAGGGGCAGGGCTGTCGCCAGTTCCCGGCAGCCCTGCTCAAGAGAATGCGCGCCAGCAGCGATCTCGATAACGCCGGTCTAAACGCGCTCCCAGTCGACAACCAAACTGTGTTCGTCCAACTGAACGAACAGCAAACAATTCAGGACTCCCATGAACACGAACACCGACTCTCCTCGCCCACCACTGCCGCCATTTAGTTTGGAGACTGCAACGCAAAAAGTCCGAATGGCAGAAGATGCCTGGAATTCCCGGGATCCGGCACGGGTCGCCCTTGCTTACACGCCACAGAGTCAATGGCGCAACCGCTCAGAGTTTCTGATGGGGCGCCAAGAAATACAAGCATTTTTGGTGCGCAAATGGAGCCGTGAATTGGAATACCGCCTGGTCAAGGAGTTGTGGACTTTCCATGCCAACCGCATCGCCGTCCGATTTTGTTACGAGTGGCACGACATAAGCGGCCAGTGGCGTAGAAGCTATGGCAACGAGAACTGGGAGTTTGATGAACACGGACTGATGCAATTGCGCCTAGCCAGCATCAATGATCTTTCCATTGAAAATACCGATCGCAAGTTCTTGTGGCCCTTGGGACGTCGGCCAGACGGGCATGCTTCGCTCTCCCAAATGGGACTCTAGGCCATGACAACCAAACTTCAATTCACGAGCGATATTGCCTTTACACCAACAGTTAAGGCAATACAAGCCCGAAAGGGATCGAGACACGGTTATGAACGCATGGAGCAGGGCGGATCCTGGGAATCATCCATGACGCCAGAGCTGCGGGATTTCATTGCCCTGCAGACTAGCTTTTACATGGCCACGGTCAACGCCGATGGACAACCCTATATTCAGCACCGGGGTGGACCGGCGGGCTTCTTGCACGTACTTGACGAACACACACTTGCGTTTGTTGATTTCTCGGGAAACAGGCAGTTCATTTCGCAGGGTAATCTGTCTGAGAATCCGAAAACACATTTGTTCTTGATGGACTACGCCCACCGCCAGCGCATCAAGATATGGGGCGAGGCTAAAGTGATTGAGGGTGATGCGGCGCTGGTGGTGAAGTTGATGCCAAAGGATTACAAAGCGAAGCCGGAACAGGTTATCGTCATTAATGTCACGGCGTGGGATGGCAATTGCCCACAGCATATTCCCGTGCGATTCGATGCGACAACAGTAAAAGAAGCCATAGACGCGAGGGATCAGCGTATCCGTGACCTTGAAGTCGAACTTGCTCGCCTTCAGCAAGCGGGATACTGAGCAGACTGGCGCGCACCTTCTTTACGAAGACCGAGCCAAGTCGAAACTGTGGCGAATGCCAATCGTGATGGCAGTTTCAAAAGCTTGCGGTCGGGAACGTCCCTTGGAAATTTGCCGCATTTATCCAACAACCATGGTTCACACTGTTTCCTGCGTCAATTTCTTCTCAATTCGACTATCGGGAATGAACCAAATACACGCCACTGCGCCCACGAGCAGCCCTGATAGCCAGGGCAAACCGAACAACGCCAATGGAATCGCAAGCACATAGCTTGCCAGTGAAACCTTGCCCTTAAGATCCCGCCCTATTGCCTGATGCAATGCAGACTGGGCGCCTTCAAGTTTGATGATCTTGGATTGCAGCGCGGTGTACGCGACGCCGCACATGCACAGATCCAGGCAATACACCACCATGGGCATGGAAGCGAAGTGGTTTTCTCCCATCCAAGCGGTAGCAAAAGGCATGAGAGAAAGCCAGAAGAGCAAGTTCAAATTGGCCCACAGCACTGCTCCATTCACCTTTTTAACCGCGTGCATCAAGTGGTGGTGGTTGTTCCAGTAAATGCCCACATTGACAAAGCTCAGGACATAGCTCAAGAACACCGGCCACAAAGGCAGCAAGTCAGATAGCTGTTCACCGTGTGGCACCTTGAACTCAAGCACCATGATGGTGATGATGATTGCGATCACACCGTCGCTAAATGCTTCCAGTCTTCCTTTTCCCATATGGCTCCTCGAGTTGGTTTGGTATCAGGTTCTGTGAGCTACGCTTAAAGCGAATTTTGGCGCAAAGCCTAGCTTGAACACCACGTGAATCCAGGTCATTGCAACGGATGCGATACGGCGCTGCCGACAGGGAATCCCTACGCGGCCTGCGGGCGCAGGGTGAGTAGCGTGATTTCGCCGCGGAAATGGCGCTTTGGTGGACCCCAGTAGCCTGTACCGACCGAGGTGTAGCTCCACATGCGTCCGAAGCGATGCAGGCCTTTGACCACCGGTTGCTGCATCCGCACAAAGTGGTTCCAGGGCCACCACTGCCCGCCGTGGGTGTGGCCGTGCAGTGCCAGGTGGTAGCCCGCGTCGGATCCGGCCGGCGCTGTGATCGGCTGGTGGGCGAGCAGCAGGCGTACATCGGCACCTTCGCCTGCGCCGCGAATTGCTGCGTGCGGGTCGCAGGCCATGTCGGCAAAAAAGCGCCCAGTGCTGTGGTCGGTGACCCCCGCAACGGCCAGTGTTGCGGTGTCACGGCGCACGATGAAGTGCTCATTCAGTAGCACCTGCAGTCCAAGGCGGCGGAACTCTCGTACCCAGGCCGGTGCACCGCTGTAGAGTTCATGGTTGCCCAGGACCAGCGCCACGCCTTCGCGGGCTTTCAGGCCCTGCAGCGGCGCGACATGACTGCGCAAACTCGGCACGTCGCCATCGACCACGTCTCCAGTTATAGCGATGAGATCGGCCTGCAAGGCGTTGACCTTGTCCACAATGCGCTGCAGGTAGCCACGCCGGATCGTCGGCCCGACATGGATGTCGGTGATCTGCACAATGCGAAATCCATGCAATTGCGCTGGCAGGCCGGAAATAGGAATGTCCACCTTCACTACTGCCGGGCTCATGCGGGCCAGTACGAATCCGATCGTTGTAGCAAACAGTCCTAGTGCCACCACACCCCACGCCGAGACCGCGTCCCAACCCAGCACCGGCACTCCGATCCACTCCAATCCGGGGAGGAGAATCGCGCGCAACATTGCGAGCACAAAAAGGCTGGAGAACATTCCCAGCGCGATAAGTCCCGTCCATGAGAGTGCAGTTCCCCAACGCAGGTCATGGGTGCGCAGGGACATTAGTCCGGCAGGAATGGCCAGTGCACTGAATGCCAGGTACACCCCCATCTCAATGACAAACGGGTCGTGCCGTGTGAATGGTCCGGTCAATAGCGCAAAAAGGGCGTAGTGCAAACCACCTACGAGCGCCATTGGCAGAGCCAGCGGGAGCCAGCGCATCGCGCGTCGTGGGTGGGCACTGGGTGCTTGCTGAGCTTCAGTGAGGGCGGTGGAGTCCATTGGGGTATCTCTCAATGTTAGTAAATCAGGTAGGGCTTGGCTTGGACATTTGTTTGACCAGCGCCGTCACCCAATTGCGCGGTGTGAAACGCACACTTTGCGCCATCACCCAGTTCATGACGCCGGGCACATAGACGCGTTGACCTCGCTGCATTGCGCGGTAGCCAGCGGCGGCAACGTCGTCAGCTGTGGGTAGCTTTTTGCCTTTGACCAATGCGGAGGCGTGCATGTTGGCCTTGTCCTGAAAACCTGAAGCAGTCGGGCCCGGACACAGCGCTGTGACCGTGATGCCCGTGCCTTCGAGTTCGGCAGCAATCGCCTCTGAAAAGCTCAGTACAAAGGCCTTGGTTGCATAGTACACGGCCATGTAGGGGCCGGGCTGAAACGCAGCTGTGGATGCAGTGTTCATGATCTTGCCTCGGGTGGCGATCAGGTCAGGCAGGAACAACTTCGTGAGCACCACCACCGTGTTCATGTTGAGTTGCATCAGGGCCAATTCAGGTGCCAATGCAGAGTCTTTGAATTCGCCGAAGGTCGCATAGCCCGCATTGTTGGCCAGCGCACTGATGGTGATGTTGCGCGCCTTGATGGCAGCGTGCAACCTGGCAGCGCCGTCGTCGGTTTCCAGGTCGGCGCCAATGACAGTGACGCCGATCTTGTAGCGCCGTTGCAGATCATCGGCAAGGGTCTGCATCTTGGGGACGCCGCGGGCAGCCAATACCAAGTTGTAATCGTCTTTGGCGAAATTTTCTGCGAGCGCCTTGCCGATGCCGGAAGAGGCACCGGTAATGAGTGCTGTTTTGCTCGTGGTATGGTTCATATTCATGATGTTACTGGTTTAAGCTAATGGACGGATTGACTTCAAAAAATGGCACCAATGTGCCTGTGGGTTTTCGCTGCAGCTTGCTCAGGTGCAGGACACTTCAGCTTGCTCTACCAGCTTGCGCAGGTCGGTCAGGGCCGAGTCCAAAGTCAAGCTGTAAAAGTTCTCTCGCGACACCCGTTCCAAAGCAATCAGATCTGCGTGCAGCAATACTTTCAGGTGGTGCGAAATGGCAGGCCTCGAAAGCGGCATGCGCTTGGCGATCTGCGTAACGTTCAGGTGTTCATCCTGGGCCAGAAGCATCACGATGTCCTGGCGATACTTGTCGCCCAATGCATCGAAGACCGGCGCGCAGGCTCGGAAACTTGCCAATACGTCTTCAAGTGTGATGTTCTTTGCTTTCACTCTATCTGCTCAAACTAGTTATGCGTTTAATCTAATGGACGAATTGTACATAGATCTTCTGATACGCAACACACCGTGCAAAAAGAAGTAGGGGCGGAATCGGTTGGTCAACATAGTAGTTAACATAATATACATCGTATGAAGTTAAATTTGCATTGAAACCGTACGGGCTGGTCAGCAACAGCCAGCTATTTCGGCGCATCGTCGCGGGCACGAATCGCCTCGTTGATCAACGCGCCACTTTCCTCACGGGAGCCACGATGGGCGAAATCGAGGGCACTCAACTGCTGCTGATTCTTCAACAGCGGATCGGCACCGGCCTCCAGCAGCAACTTGACCGCCGAGGAACTGCCATAGAGCGCCGCCATCATCAACGGCGTGCTCCCGTTCGGCGACTCCGCATCGATATAGGCATGATGATCCAAAAGCAATTGAATGACTTCCAAATGACCGTTGGTGGCGGCGTAATGCAATGGCGTCCAGCCGGTCTTGTTGACGTCGGCATCTCGGTCGATCAACGCCTGCGCGATGGGCAAGTTGCCGCGAAGCGCCGCGAACATCAGTGGCGTCTCATCCTGGGCGTTGCGTTGATCGATGTTGAGTCCAGGCCACGCCAGCAGCAGTTCACACACCTTTGGAGAAGGCTCGCTGATCGCAATGGCGAGCGCGTGGCCCGACTTCGGATCAGGCGTGTTGACATCAAAACCGCGCCGCAGCAGGGCCGCGACCGCGGACGCGTCGTCGGTCCTGACCGCACGGAAAAAGTTCTCATATGAACCTGACCAAGCGGAACTATAATGAATCAAAACATATAGATACAGGATATATCTAAAGTGTTTTATCAAGATTGATTTCCTTGAAGAGGCGTTCAAAATTCGCGTTGGTTGCCTGAGCTATCAGTTCCACCGGACAGTTTCTCAAGTGCGCAAGTTGCTTCGCGACCCAGGGCACGTAGGACGGATTATTCGTCTTTCCACGGTAGGGAACCGGAGCCAGGTAAGGGCTGTCGGTCTCGATCAGGATGCGATCCACGGGGACAAAAGCCGCGACCTGATGCAATTCATGGGCGTTCTTGAAGGTCAGGATACCTGAAAACGAGATATAAAATCCCAAGTCCAAGGCCGCTTTGGCCACCTGTCGGCTCTCGGTAAAGCAATGAAAAACGCCACCCGCCGAACCGACGCTACCGTCCTCGCCCTCGTCACGCAACAGCGCCAAGGTGTCGTCTGCGGCATTTCGGGTATGAATGATGAGTGGCTTCCCAAGCTGGCGCGCCGCACGAATGTGAACCCGGAAACGCTCCCGTTGCCACGCCATGTCGGCCGCACTGCGCCCGGCCAGTCGAAAATAGTCCAACCCCGTTTCCCCAATGCCAACCACACGCGCGAGACGACCACGTTGGACCAGATCGCTCGTCGTGGGCTCGGTCACGCCCTCGTTGTCGGGATGGACTCCGACCGTGGCCCAGAAATTGTCGTGACTCAGTGCCAGATCGTGTACTGCGCCAAATTCCTCCAAAGTGGTGCAAATACAGAGGGCGCGCGTCACCTGTGACTGGGCCATCGCCTGACGAATCTGCGGCAGTTGGGCCGCCAATTCGGGGAAAGTCAAATGGCAATGTGAGTCAGTGAACATGGAGTTGCGTTGACGTGACCCGCGCCGAGCGCAAACCCGCCGCGACCGAGGCCACTGGTGCCCGCGAGGTTATGCGCTCAGAAGGTCTGCGTGCTTCGATCCGAAGTCAGGTGTTTGCCCAGGGCGAACTCGATCTTGTTCTTGAGTTCCTGGGATTTTTCTTCCCTCGGAAAATGGATGCCGACGCCCTGCTTGCGATCTCCGCCGGCGTGTGGCGGATTGACCCAGGCGACCTTGCCCGCGATCGGGTAACGCTGCGTGTCCTCGGGCAGCGAAAGCAGCAAATAGACGTCTTCACCCAGCCGGTACTCGCGCGTCGTAGGGACAAAAATACCCCCGTTGGTAAAGGCTGGAATGTAGGCCGCGAACAATGCGGCACGCTCCTTGATGGCCAATTGAATGACGCTGGGACGCGGCGTGGGAGATGGCACTGGATCAGACATGGCTAGTGGTGAGCGGCAAATTCATCGGCCCGAGTTTAGAGCGTTTTGTGCCTGACTCACAAGAGACTCCAGCATCAGGCCCGGGTTGAAGGGATGCTCTGCGGTTCTGGCGCTGGCCATCAATGACTTGGACCATTGGACCAGTGGGGGCATGGCAGGCACCTTGGGCAAGTCTGCGCTCTGGAAGAAACGCGGTAGGGCCTGCATCGCTGTCGCCATCATGTCGTGGCAGAGTTTCTGCAGGGCATCAATCAGGTCTGGGGGCGCCCAATTCTGCACCGCACTCACGTCACCCTGCGCCATCGCCTTTGGGAACAAGGCCCAGGACTTGGCGTCGCGTCCGGATCGGGCGAGGCTCAGTGCATCGGACGGACGCCCGCCCGATGCGCGCAGCCAGATCCTTGCATCCGCCGGACTCGCGCCCTGTGCCTGAAGCCAGGACAAGCTGGCAGTCTCGCTTGGCCACTGCATGCTGTGGCCAAGACAACGGCTGCGAATGGTGGGTAGAAGCTGGTGCGCTGCCTCGCTTGCCAGCACAAACCTGACGTCACCCGGTGGTTCTTCCAGCGTCTTGAGCAAAGCGTTGGCGGTGATCGTGTTCATGCGTTCGGCCGGATACACCAAGACGGCCTTGCCACGGCCACGCGCGCTGGTGCGCTGCGAAAACTCGACCGCATCTCGCATCGCTTCGACCCGGATCTCCCTGCTGGGTTTGCGCTTCTTGTCGTCGATTTCGGTCTGCGCTTTTTCACTCAACGGCCAGCCCAGAGCCAGCATCTCGGTCTCTGGCATGAGCACGCACAAATCCGCGTGCGTGCGCACGGCAATCGCATGGCAACTGCCGCAATACCCACAGGCGCCTTGCGCCGTGGGATGCTCACAAAGCCAGGCCCGCACCAGAGACAGGGCCAGCGCATATTGGCCCAGACCGGAGGGCCCCTGCAGCAGCCACGCGTGCCCGCGCTGCGCCAGCAGACTTTCGCTCTGGTCGGCAATCCAGGGAGGAGCCACCGCGTCGATGCCTGGGTTTTCATCACTCATGTGAGCCAGCCTCTGGATCGAACCGCTGCCATGACTTCCTGGCGCACCTGCTCGATGCTCTGGTTTGCGTCAATGCGGGCAAAGCGCTGAGGGCTCTGCTGCATCCGCTGAGCGTAGCCGGCCGCGACGCGCCGGAAAAACTCCGCTGGTTGCGCCTCGAACTTGTCCGGCACCCGTGCGCCCGACAGGCGCTGGGCGGCGATGTCGGGCGGCAAGTCAAACCAGATCGTCAAACCAGGCTCCCGCAACAAAGGCGCGCCCTGCTCCATCACCGTCTGCACCTGATTCTCCAGATAGGAAAGCACCTGCAGATCAAAACCGCGGCCACCACCCTGATATGCAAACGTGGCATCGGTGAAACGATCGCACAGTACCACCTCGCCGCGAGCCAGCGCCGGTTCGATCACCTGGCGCAGATGATCCCGCCGCGCCGCAAACACCAGCAGTGCCTCGGTCAATCCGTCCATGGGATCGTGCAGGAAGATGGCGCGCAGTTTTTCTGCCAAGGGTGTACCACCGGGCTCGCGGGTGAGTGCCACCGCCCTGTCATGCGCCCGAAATGCGGCAGCAAGGGCGTCAATGTGGGTGCTTTTCCCGGCGCCGTCGATGCCTTCAAAGCTGATGAAGAGCCCATCATGTCCCATGTACTCATTGCCCCCGCTGGTATTTATTCACCGCGCGATTGTGCTCTTCGAGGGTGGCGCTGAACTGGCTGCTGCCGTCACCGCGCGCCACAAAGTACAGGGCTTTCGTGGGATCGGGCAGTACCGCGGCCAGCAGCGAAGCCTTGCCTGGCATGGCGATGGGTGTGGGCGGCAAGCCGGCGCGGGTGTAGGTGTTGTAGGGCGCGTCGGTCAGCAGGTCGCGCCGATGCAGTTTGCCGTCATAGCTCTCGCCCAGACCATAGATCACGGTGGGGTCGGTTTGCAGCGGCATACCCAGACGCAGGCGATTCACGAACACGCCCGCCACCATGGCGCGCTCGCTGGCGCGACCGGTTTCCTTCTCGACGATGCTGGCCAGAATCAGCGCCTCTTCTGGCGTCTTGAGCGGACTGTCCGGGCTGCGTTGACTCCACGCCATCTGCAACTGCCTGGATTGGGCGCGCCGCGCACGGTTCAACAGTGCCAGGTCGCTGCTGCCTTTGGCATAGGTGTAGGTATCAGGGAAAAACTGACCCTCGGGATAGATTCCCGGCGCGCCCAGTGCGGTCATGAGCACATCATTCGTCATATCTTTGGTCTGGGATTTAAGCGACTCCGCACTGGCCAGTGCATCTCGCACCTGGCGGAAGTTCCAGCCCTCGACCAAAGTCAGCGAGCGCAGCGCCTCGTCGCCGCGGACCAATTTTCTCAGTAGACGCCATGGCGTCATGCCGGATTCAATCTCATAGCTTCCCGCCTTGATCTGGCGTGCCTGGCCGGACAGACGAAACCACCAGTACAGAGCGCTTGGGTTGACCTTGACCCCTGCATCGCTGACCGACTGTGCCACCGCACGTGCTGGGGTTCCAGGTTCAATCGACAGATCTGCCGGCGCCTCGGCCACCAGTTCAAGCGGCTGCTGCAACCAGTGATATGCCCCAGCGCCCAAGGCCGCCAGAACCAGCAACAGCAAGACCATGAATCGACGCACAGAACCCCTTAAGCGCTTCAGGACAAGGTTATTGGCGTGTGACGACAACAACCCGCGACGGGCGATGATAATTCAGACATGAACACCCGACTCGATGGCATGGCCCAACTGGCGCACATGGGCGTGATTCGCGCGCAGGGCGAAGATGCCGCCTCATTCCTGCAGGGTCAATTGACCCAGGATTTCGCTTTGCTGGACACATCGCAGGCGCGGCTGGCCGGTTATTGCAGCGCCAAAGGTCGCATGCTCGCCAGCTTCATCGGGTTCAAGACCGCTCCCACTGAAATCCTGCTGGTGTGCAGCCGAGACCTTCTCGCTGCCACTCTCAAGCGGCTATCCATGTATGTGCTGCGCGCGAAGGTGAAGTTGAGCGATGCCAGCGCCGAATTTATGTTGCGCGGTCTCGTGGGCGAAGCGGCCAGCGCGCTCATCGACCCCTCGCTTGCCGCCTGGAGCCGGATCGAATCGGGCGCGGCGAGCGTGGTGCAGTTGTATCCGGCGCTGGGGCAGCAGCGGGCGCTGTGGATCGCTCCCCTGGGCGAGCGCGAACCGGCCGCTCCACAGGTCAGCGCCGAACTGTGGCAGTGGAGCGAGGTGCGCAGCGGCATCGCCACAATCACGCTGCCCATCATGGAATCCTTCGTGCCGCAGATGCTGAACTACGAGTCTGTGGGGGGCGTGAATTTCAAGAAGGGCTGCTATCCCGGGCAGGAAGTGGTGGCGCGCAGCCAGTTTCGCGGCACGCTCAAGCGCCGTGCCTATCTGGTCCATTGCGAACAACCGCTCGCGGCAGGCCAGGAGGTCTTCCACAGTCTGGATGAGGGGCAGCCCTGCGGCATCGTGGCACAGTCCGCTGCCGCACCTAGCGGTGGCTTTGATGCAGTGGTCTCGATGCAGACGAGTGCCGCCGAATCCGGTTCACTGCGCCTGGCCACAGGTGAGGGCTTGCGCTTGCTGGAACTGCCCTACCCTTTGCTGGCCGATATTTAGCCAGGCACTGCGTCGGTTGACGCGCTCATCTCGATGTGGGTGATTCCCGCCTCCTCGAACGGCTCGCCCCGTACGGTGAATCCGAGCCCGGCGTAGAAACTTTCGGCACTGCGTTGCGCATGCAGCACCACCTCGCGCTCGCCGCGCCCGCGTGCCGCCGCCATGAGGGTGCGCAAGACCGATTTCCCCAAGCCCGAACCCCGCAGCACCCGGCTTGCCGCCATGCGACCGATGCGGCCCACGCCCGGCTCGTGCGCCAGCAGGCGTCCGGTCGCGACCGCCTGACCCAGGCGGTTGTAGGCCACAGCGTGCGTGGCGGTGGCGTCGGCCTCGTCCCACTCCATCTCCTTGGGAACCCTTTGTTCTTTCACGAACACTTCGGTGCGCAGGCGCGAGGCATCTTCGCCCAGTTCGCTCCACGACCCACAACGCAACTGAATCATCTCCTGCCCGGTTTCATACGCTTCCAACCACTCCCGCAGCGCGGGCGGGATCGGCTTGGAACTCTGGGCCGTCGGATCGGCGAAAACGTAGAGCAGTTCCCCGGTGACCAGCACATCGTTGCCGCGAAAAATGCCTGCCATGAACTGCATGGAACTGTTGCCCAGGCGCGAACATTTCAGACCAATTTCCAGCGAGTCGTCGTAACGCGCCGAGGCGTGGTATTCCAGCGTGGACTTCTTTACGTAAAGGTCGCCGCCGAACTGCTCCATGGTCGGCTCGTAGACCAGCGCCAGCGCGCGCCAGTAATCTGCCATGGCGGTGTCAAAGTACATCAGATAGTGGCTGTTGAAGACGATCCTTTGCATGTCCACTTCGCACCAGCGTACGCGCAAACGGTGCAAGAAACGAAAGTCCTGACGCTTCATGATGGGTCCTCGATGGGTTGTCTCAGCCACAAGGATAGCGGACCGCAGCCGCGTCCCTCAGTTTGCGACCCAGACCACGGCACTGCGTGCGGGTATGCTGAATGTCCCTGAGTCAGCGGCGTAGCGTGCCTGTCGCTGGACGCGTTTGTCGGCCGCACCTGCTGCGCGCTGCACCGGGTGCAGAACATAAGCCTTGTTCTTCTCTTCCGGCAAGACGATGTTGTGCGCCATCTTGTCCACATTGACGCCATAGAGCAGCTCCGTGAAGCCCGCGCCCGGGTAGCCCAAGCCGTCCAGGTGCCCGATTTGCAGCACCGGGTTCTGCTCGGAACCGGTGTTATAGAAGCGCAGGCGTCGCTGAACATCGGCCGCTGTGCGCAGGCGAAACAGCGTGGAACTGGCGCGAATTTTCAACAAGTCGCGAAACATGTTGCGGGCCATTTGGATGTCGGCCGAACCCGGTTTTATCGCGGGATTGCTCAGCAACGGTTTGATCCATTCGTAGTTGGCCCGGTTGTCCTGGGACGGTGGCGCGCCGCTGCCGAAGTAATTGTCGTGGTAGCTCCAGTCGATGCGGTTGAACCAGTCGCCCGAGTCGAAGCTGTTGCTGTCCAGCGACTTGGAGCGCAGCGTGTCCACGCCAGCGTGGAAGTAGGCCACGCCCTGGCTGAAGGCGTTGAGCGCTGCGCCCAGCATCTGCACACGCACCCGGTCCTCGCGAGTGGTGTCGCTCGGCAAGCGAAACGCATTGATGTCGAACAGCGTCTGGTTGTCGTGGTTTTCCACGTAGTTCACGACCTCGCCCGGCTCACTCACGTAGCCTGCGGGTTGACCGCCGTAGTCAATCTCTTTCAGCGTCCTGGCAGCCCCAAGATAGTCCGTCATGGCGTAGTCGCGAATCGATCCGGCCAGACCCACCCGTATCATGTCTGCCACCTTCATCAGGTCGGACGCGGGGCGTGACCTGTCCGCCAGCGCATTGGGTGCATAGACCAGGCCGTTGATGTAACCCTGATTCTTCACCAGGGCCGCGCCCGAGTCGCTGGCGGAGCCACCGCGCACGGCATCGCGACCGCGGTCGCTGAAAGTTCCGATGCCGGTGCCATTCAGCATCAACTGCGAGGCCTGTTCGAAGCGCGCATTGTTGGCCACTTCGCCAAAATTCCAGCCTTCGCCAATGAGGTTCACCTCGTGACCGACGGCGCGGTTCACGCGCGCCTGCAGCGCCTGCATCACCACCCGTGGCTGATGCGCCATCAGATCGAAACGAAAGGAATCTATCTTGTATTGGCGCGCCCACATTTCGACCGAATCGAGCATGAGCTTGCCCATCATCCGGTGTTCGGTGGCGGTGTTGGCGCAGCAGGTGGAGTGCTCCACGTCTCCGCCGGCGTCCAGCCGCTGGTAGTAGCCCGGCACGATGCGGTCCAGCACCGATTTCTCGCTCTGCCCTGAAGCCGCGGTGTGGTTGTACACCACGTCCATGCCTACCCGCAGCCCAGCGCTGTGCAGAGCCTGCACCATCTGGCGAAACTCCAGGACGCGCGTGGCGCCATCGGCCGCGTCTGCGGCATAGCTGCCTTCGGGTGCGTTGAAGTGAAAGGGGTCATAGCCCCAGTTGAAGCAATCGCTGCAGGCAGTTGCCATCACAGTAACCTGCTGCGCTTCGCTGTCGGGCGCGGCAACTGCCACATGGGGCGTGACGCAACCCTGCTCGGGGATGGTCGCGATGTCAAACACCGGCAGCAGGTGCACGTCGGTCAGACCCGCGTCCGACAGTGCGCGCAGGTGCTTCATGCCGCGGCTGTTGCGATCGGTGAAGGCCAGGTATTTGCCACGATGCCCAGACGCCACACTGGGATCGTTGATGGAAAAATCGCGCACGTGCAACTCATAAATCACCATGTCGGTTTGGGCCGCCACCTTGTGTGGAATTCGCTGTCGGTCCCAGCCAAAGGGCTTGAGCTTGGGCGAATTCAGATCAGCGATGTAGCTGCGGCGCGAATCCGTCGTCAAGCTGATGGAATAGGGATCGGTGACGCGGTTGCGCACCACACCCACGCCCGGCACAAACACGTCCACGAGGTAGTTGTAATACTGCCCCGAGCGATCCGCCGAGAGTGCCCCTTGCCACAAGCCAATGGCGTCATCGCGCTGCATTGGCAGCAGCGCCGAAGCCGGGCCGGTACCGGATGCGTATAAGCACAGCGACACCGAGCGTGCGGTGGGCGCCCAGAGCTTGAAAGCCGTTTGCTTACGCCCAACGATCTGCACGCCCAGATCGGACACCTCCGCAGCACCGGCGTATAGATCGTCCAGCGCAGCCGCCATCTGCATGGCGCTGGCGTGCAGCATCGAACCCTGCTCATCCTCCTGCACCAGCACCAGTTGCTGGCGCAGCAACTCCGGCAGCCGTGACTCGTCCGTCGAACGCAGTTGCAACACCACGCCCTTGCCGATGTACTTGAAGCGCTGCGCCACATCGGCGGGAATGGCGCCCATGTTGACATCAAGCGTCAAGGCGCCATCGGTTCCGACGATCTTGTTGCCCACCTTCGCCACAATCTGCCCCTGAGCCGAGTAATAGAGCCGGAACTGTCCACTCGCCTCGACCTCGGGCCATTGCGCAAGGCGGCGATTCAGCCACAGTGCCCGGGCAGGCAGAGCCGCTGCAGCAGCGGGCACGGCCGCCAACACCGACTGATGGCTGGCCAGGTCGCAAGATGCGGTGTCCAGTGCTTCGGGCGCAGCCCGACCGGCCAGTGGCAACAGCGCTGCAATCAGCCCGAGCGCCAGACGCAGTGTGACTGCGGGGGCCTTCCAGGAATTCAAAGCCAACCTCATTTCGGCCCGAACGGATCGGGCGCAACAGCGCTATTCATCCATTTCATGACCGGGGCATTTACCAGGTACGGCACGGTACCGAACAGTTTGAAGAAGCCCTCGATCTCGTTCAAGGACGATTTTTCGAAATCAATTTCCGGCAAGGCTGCGCCTTCGGCATTGGTCACCAGGCCCCAGTTGACCGGAGCGCGACCGCCGGAGCGACTGAACTTCTTATAGGACCAGGCCGTGCTGGCCCAACCCAGCTGGGCGTAGGCATCAAAACTGGCGCGGGTGATTTGTCCGCCCAACTCGGGTTCGAGGTCAGCCCAGGGCTGGAACTCGCCCACAAACAGAGGCGTGTCCAATGCGGTCAGTCGTGTTTTCCAGTCGCACAAACCGCCGCCGTTTGGCAGGCACCTGAGCCAGTCACGATGCACTTCCATGCCGGGCTTGCCCCAGCCAAAAAATCCCGGGTAGGGATGGGTTTCAAACACCACGTTGCGCATGCCCTGCTCGCCCGGCTTGCCGTAAGCGGCAATGCCTTTGGGATGATCGGGAAGGATGACGATGTGGTTGGGGTCGATCTCGCGGATGCTGCTGTAGAGCTTTTTCACGACGGCGGCCAATTGCTCAGACGTGCTGCCCCAGGGCTCGTTCAGCAGTCCGTAGCCCGCGACCACGCTCTCATCCTTGTAGCGCGCGGCAATCTGGCGCCACAACCAGTCGGTGCGTTCCTGGTACTCTGGTGTGCTCCAGTAAAGATTCTTGCCGGCGCAGCCACTGTGATGCTCCGTTCCCTGGGTACCCACCGCGCCGTGCAAATCAAGCACAACGTACAGACCGCGGGCTCTGGCCTGCGCAATCGCCTGATCGAGATAGCGCCAGCCGTCGGCACGCACATGGCGCGGATTGTTTTCATCCTCGATCACGCTCCACAGGAACGGTAACCGCACCAGGTTCAGGCCGAACTGCGGGATCAGATCCCAGTCGCGCTGTGTCATCCAGTTGTCGCGGTGCAACCTGAGCAGGCGATGGCGCTCGGCCACCCCAAAACGTTTGTCCAGCACCGCTTCCAGCGTACATTGATCGTTCACTTTGGCGTCCTCGCCATAGCCCATCATCCAGAACTCGGGCAGCAGCCAGTTGCCCAGATTCGCGCCCTTGAGTTCAATCGGCGACCCGTCGGCCTTGACCCAGCGCGTGCCCTGGGTGCGCAGCATCGAATGCGCCGCGGTTAGGGCCGGACGAGATGGCGCCAGTTCAAAGTCTGTGCGTAGCCGAATGTCGGTGGCCGACGCACCCAGCATCAATTCGAACTCGCCGGCTTCCGCGCCCCACTGCAATCGGGCGTTATAGAACGAGAGTTTTTCGCGATCTATCACGAAGCGCACAGTCTGGGTCTGGCCGGGTTCGATGCGCACTCTGCGGAAGTCTTTCAGTTCGCGCACCGGGCGCACGACGGAGGCCACCTTGTCGCGCAAATACAGTTGCACGATTTCCTCACCCGCAACCTTCCCCGTATTCTTCACGTCCAGGGAAACCGCAATCTTTTCGTCACCCTGCAACACGCTCTTGTCGAGCGCGAGGTGCGAATACTCGAACTCCGTATAGCTCAGACCGTAGCCGAACGGAAAGCGCGGCGTACCCTCCAGATCGATGTAGCCGCTAACGTAACCCGAGGCAGCCCCTGCGGCCTGAGGACGGCCGGTATTGAAGCTGTTGTAATAGATCGGAATCTGCCCCACGCTGCGCGGAAAGCTCATCGTGAGCTTGGCCGAAGGGTTGACGTCACCTACCAGCACATCCGCAATCGCATTGCCCGCTTCGGTGCCCAGCCACCATGTGTAGACAATGGTGGGCACGTTGTCGGCGATCCAGTTGAAGACCAGAGGCCGACCGGCATTGATAAGCACCACCAGCGGCTTGCCAGTCGCCTGCAGCGCCTTGACCAGGTCTTCCTGCACGCCGGGCAGGCTCAGGCTGGAACGGCTTCGTGCTTCGCCGCTCATGTCCCAGCGCTCACCCACACTGACGATCACGACGTCGGCCTGTTTGGCCACACTCACTGCCTGAGCAAAACCGTCCTTGTTGCTGCCTTCAATCTCGCTGCCCCGGGCGTAAAGCAATCGTGCATGGCGGCCCAATTTGGCCTTCAATCCATCCCATTGTGATACCACGAACTTTGAATAGTCCACGTCGGGCAAAGTCACTGCCCAGCCGCCATGGTTGTCCTTCGCGACTTTCACCATCGGGCCGATGAAGGCGATGGTCTTCACGTCACGGGACAGCGGCAACACATGCGCGGTGTTCTTCAGTAGCACGATGCTTTTTGCCGCCATGTCCCTGGCCGCCTGGCGGTGCGCTGGATCATTCAGCGCCGATTGCTCCCGCGCCAGGTCGCTGAAACGGTAGGGGTCGTCGAACAGGCCCAGTTCGAACTTCTTTCGCAGGATGCGGCGCACGGCGTCGTCCACCAGGGCGACCGGCACCAGGTTCTCCCGCACCAGCAGGGCGAGGTACTTTCGGTAGGCGTTGCTTTCCATGTCCATGTCATCGCCGGCCGTGATGGCAGACAAGGCTGCACCCTTGCCATCCTTGACATAACCGTGTGTCACCATTTCGCCGATCGAGCCCCAATCCGAAACCACAAAACCGGTGAAACCCCATTCGCCCTTGAGGATATCGCGCAGCAGGTACCTGTTGCCTGAAGCCGGAATGCCATTGACGTCGTTGAACGAGTTCATGAAACTCGCAGCGCCCGCATCGACTGCCGCCTTGAACGGTGGCAGATAGGTCTCCCACAGCATTCGTTCGCTCATGTCGACCGAGTTGTAGTCGCGCCCGCCGAGCGCTGCGCCGTACGCGGCGAAATGTTTCGCCGTGGCCATGACCGCGTCCAGGTCGCCGAGTTGGCGTCCCTGAAAACCCTTCACGCGGGCATACGCAATCTTCGAACCCAGATAGGTGTCTTCACCCGCACCTTCCATGACGCGGCCCCAGCGCGGGTCGCGCGCGATGTCCACCATGGGTGCAAAGGTCCAGTGAATGCCGCTGGCAGCCGCTTCGGTCGCGGCGATCCGGGCCGAAAGCTCGATCGCAGCCAGGTCCCAACTGCCGGCTTCTGCCAGCGGAATCGGAAAAGTCGTTTTGAAGCCGTGGATCACGTCCTGGCCGAACAGCAGGGGAATCTTCAGTCGCGACTGCATCGCCACCTCCTGATACTGGCGCGTGGAATGCGCACCCAGCACATTCAGCATCGCACCCACCCGACCGCCCTGGATGTCCTGCCTCAGGTTGCCCCTGAATGTGACCGGTCCGGTGGCGCGCCAGTCGCCCGAATACTGGGTCAGTTGCCCGATCTTCTCCTCCATCGTCATCTGCTGCAGCAGCGCTTCTACCCTGCCCTCGACCGGGGGCTGTGGCGCCGCCATGCAAAGGTTTGTGCAGACGAGCGGCACCCAGCAAGCCAGACGCAAAGCGGTTCCAAACGGTTTCATATTTATCACTCGCTCAACGTCATTCTGGTTTGCCAGGCGGCATGTGCTGCGGACACAAAGGGCCCGCGTCCCGATCAGTTCGGTGGGTTGTATTTCTTCAGGAAAGTCTCGATCGCGCCGTAGACGCGGTAACGGGTTTCTTCCTTGGCAATCCCGTGCTCTTCCTTCTCCAGCTCCATGTACTCGAACACTTTGCCGTACTTCTTCAAGCCATCACGCATGTCTTCGCCGTGGATCAGCGGGACGCGGTAATCCTTTTCACCATAGGCCATGAACACGGGCGCCTTGATCTTGTCCGCGTGACGGGCGGGTGAGGTGGCGTTGAACTGATCCTTCAACTTGCCCGGGTCGCCCAGCGTCTTGTCCTTGCTGTAGGTGGCAGCCTTGTCACCCCAACTGTCGGAGGAGGAAATGTAGAACAGATTGGTCACGCCGAACAGGTTCACACCACAGCGGTAAAGGTCCGGATCCTTCACCAGCCCCATCATCACCGCGTAGCCACCGTAGCTTGCCCCCATGATGCAGATTCTCTTCGGATCGACCACGCCCTGCTTCACCAGGCTGTTCACACCGTCAGTGATGTCATCCTGCATGCTCAGACCCCACTGCGCAAATGACTTCTTGAAGTGGGCTTCACCGAAACCGGTGGAGCCCCGAAACTGCGGTTGCAGCACGGCGTATCCCATGCCCGCCAGAAACTGCACCTCGGGGTTGAAGCCGATACCATCGCGCGCCCATGGTCCGCCGTGGGGCAACACCACCATCGGCAGCGCTTTGGCTTCACGACCTTGGGGCAAGGTCAGGTAGGACATGATGGGCAGACCGTCGCGGGCCACGTAGTCGTACGGCAATTGCGTCGACATTTTCTTGGGATCGATCCATGGACGTGTCGTGAACAGGTTTTGCAGTTTCTTCTTGTCCGGATAGTAGAGAGAATACTGGCCCGGGTGCGCGGACGAATAGGACGAAATCAGCATTGGCGCCAGCGCATTGCCCGGAAAAATGACGTTCACCATGCCGGGGAAAGCCTTGTCGATCCCCAACTGCAGGCTTGCCATGCTCTTGTCAAACCACAGGGTTTTTGGCGGTTCGGTTCCCATGCGCACGCCCAGCAGTTTGCGGGTATCGGGAGCGAATACCAAGCCACCACCCACGTCCACCAGCTTGTCGGAAGCGAGCAATTCACCGGGTTTGTTGGCGACGAAGTCATACTTGAAAATGCCCCAGCGCCCCTCTTCCATGAGAGCCGACACAATCATCGTGGTGTCATCCGAATCAAACGCCAGAACCTGAAATTTGGGCTCGAAGGTGGAATGCTCGGACAGCTTGCGAAACGGCTGACCCGCCTGATCGCGGTACCAGACGACCATCTGGCTTTGCTCGGTGTTGGTCGTGTTGATCACCCGCAAGACATTGTTCTTGTCCAGCACAAAGTTACGTGCTACGCCTTTCACGTCAAACTCGATTTCCCGGCGCTTGCCGGTCAGGCTGTCGACGCGGTAGGTCTGTGCGTCGCCGTTGGGAAAATAGCCCACGGCGATGATGGCATTGGGATCGTCGTTGACCGAGCGCGCCAGCATGCTCATGTAGCGCGGCTCAGACGCCCACGTGCCCTGGTCCATGCCTCTCACGTGCTCCCACGACTGCATCAGGGTCGCCGACTTCGTGCCATCGCGGTTGATGGCGTACAGGCCCGACTCGGACGAGGTTTGCTCCCCGTCGCGATCGATGATACTGAAGACGATGCGCTCGTCGCTGATCCAGTTGATGGCGGCCACGTCCAGCGTTTCGTAACCGGCCACATTCTTGGCCGTTCCGGTTTCGATTTCCACCATAGCCAGTTGCATCCGTCCGTTGATGCTGGCCGTGGTGGCCAGATACTTGCCGTTGGGCGAGAGCGTGGCGGACGCAAATTTGGCATTCCGGAATAACTCCGAGACGGGCGACTGGGCCTGGACCACACTGCACGCGGCGCTCAGACAGAGCAAGGCGGCCCAGCATCGCAACACAGATAAATGGGTTTTCATGAAAATCTGATCCTCTTTCAAATTGAAAAACTCATGCAGCGGCGATTATGCCGCCTGAATTGGAAACCTTTCCCATTTCTCGCTGTCAATCGAAACAGCCCATCGCACCCGGCACGAACCTCACACAGCGCCCTCGGTTGACACCAACTTGTGCTGTATTGCACGCCGTCGCGCCGACTTGGCCGCGCCGAGCCAGCCGTGACTGAACCAGCGCACTGCCATGCTCAGACCACGCACCCATTCATCAGCCGCGTAGGCAATCCAGACACCCACCAGGCCCAGTTGGAAATGCACACCCAGAAACCAGGAACCGCCCGCCATGACGAACAGCATCGATGCGGCGCCCGCCAGCACGGGAAAGCGCGCATCGCCTGCGGCGCGAAGGGCATTGATGATGATCACGTTGCAGGTGCGTCCCGGCTCCAGCAGCACCGTGATCCACAACAAGGTGGTGGCGCTGGCGATGATCTGGGGATCCTGGGTGAACAGGTGCAGGGTCCAGCGTGCCGTGCCTGCCACCAGCAGCGCCACCGACACTGACACCAGCAACCCCAGAACCAGACTCTTGCGCAGCAGACGATGGGCCTTGCGCAGGCTTCCCGCTCCCACCAGATGGCCAACCAGCACTTCGCTCGCAAGCCCGATGGACAGGCTGAACAGCACCACGATATGCATCAGTTGAAAAGCATAGCTTTGTGTCGCAAGCGCCTGTGCGCCCAAGCCCGCCACGACGCTGACCGACACCAGCATGGCAACGCGGTAGGCCACGTTCTCGGCCGCGCCGGGCAGCCCTATCTGTAGTACGGGTTCAAGGCGCTTCCAGTGCAGCGTCCACCAGTCCCGTGCAGTTGGAACCAGGTTCAGGCGCCAGCGCCACAGCAGCAGGTGCAGGCCCAGACCCAAGGCCCGACTCAGCCCCAACGCCAGCGCAAAGCCCACCAATCCAAACGCGGGAACGATGCCCAAACCGCGCATCAGGGGAAAGCACAGCAGCAGATGCAGACCGTGCATGCTCAGAATATTGAGCATCACGTCTCGCGTGCGCAAGTGGGCCCGCATGACCGACGCCATGCTGGCGTTCCATGCGTCCAGCAGCAATGCCACGGCCAGTGCCTGCAAATAAGGTTGGGCCAGCGTCAGCACGTCGCGCGGTGCATTCACCCAGGACAGCAACATGCCGGCACTGGAAAACACCACCAACGCAACGCTCAACCCCAGCCAAGTGCTGGCACCGAGGGCGGCGCGTGCCGTCTGGTCTGCGCCGGCGCGGTTGCCAGCGCCCAGGTATTGCGTGACCACCACACTCACGCCCATGCTGACGATTCGGAAAAGCAAGAAAAAGGCCACCTGCACCTGATTGGACAGGGCGAACGCCGCCGCTGTGGTGTCGGACAAACTCGCTGCCAGCCACAAGCCCAGGAGACCGACGCCAAAACCCAGCAGCAGTTCCGCCAGCATAGGCCAGGCGATGGACACCAGGCGTGGCCGCGCTGCAGCCTTCGTCACGCTAACGTTCATGCTTCGTCTGCGAAACGCCCCAGGTCCTGAAGGTTGGTTCTTTCACGTTAACGCGTGCTTCATGCGCTGGCGCTCTCGGGCAGATGCAGCAACTCCATCGGCCCGCGCCCGCTCGCTGCCGTTATCAATCCCAGCACGCGGCCGGGCTCGTTACCCACCATCGCCCAGTCAAAGCGCCAGGCCCAATTGCCTTCGGTGGAACCCGGCAGATTCATGCGGTGGCTGCCGTCCAGACCGAGCACATCCTGCAGGGGAAACACCGCCATGTTGGCCACTGAATTGCTGGCCGCACGGATCATGGCCCAGTGCACGTTGTGTTCTCCCGCCGCCAGATAGCTGCCGGCAAACGCGCGCTCGCGTGGCTTCGCATTCAGCCACCAACCGCGCACAGTCTCGTTGTCATGCGTGCCGGTATAGACCACGCAGGCGCGTTCATAGTTGTGCGGCAGAAACTCGTGTCCGCCGTCGCCGCCAAAAGCGAACTGGAGAATCTTCATGCCGGGAAAACCACAGTCGTCACGCAACTCGATCACGTCCGGGGTGATCAGTCCCAGGTCTTCGGCAACGATGGGCACCTTGCCCAGGGCGCGTTCAATTGCCTCGAACAGTTGTTTGCCGGGCGCCGATACCCAACGCCCCTCCATCGCCGTGGGACAGCTTGACGGAATTTCGTAGTAGCCGGCAAAGCCGCGGAAATGATCGATGCGGAATACATCGGCCTGATCGAGGGAACGGCGCATGCGATCGGTCCACCAGGCAAAATCCTCAGCCGCCATGCGGTCCCATCGGTACAGTGGATTGCCCCAACGCTGGCCCTGTGGTCCCATGGAATCCGGCGGCACGCCAGCCACGACGGTCGGCTGGAAATCATCGTCCAGAAAGTACAGGTCGGGCCGCGCCCAGCAGTCCGCGCTATGGTGCGCAATGAAGATCGGCAGGTCGCCCATGAGCGCCACACCGCGGGCATTGGCGTAAGCCTTGACAGCGGCCGCCTGCGTGTCAAAGCACCACTGCACGAACTGCCAGAAAGCTATTTCTCGCGCGTACTCACTCGCGGCTGCTTTCAGCGCTGCAGCTTCGCGCCGGCGCAGTGGCTGTGCCCATTCCCACCAGGGCTTGCCCGCGTGCGCCGTCTCCAGCGCCATGAACAAGGCATAGTCCCGCAGCCAGTAGTCCTGCTTCTCGCACCAGACGGCAAACTCGGCGCGCTGGACCGATGTGGCGCGCGCAAAGAAGCCCGTTGCCGCGGCGCGTAGCTGGGTCAGACGCCAGGGAACGACGCGGGCGTAGTCGACCCGCTTCGCATCAAAGCCGCCCTCGGGCAGCAAGGGTGCCGCCAACCAGCCGCTTTGCACCAGCGGCTCCAGCGCCACCATCAGTGGGCTGCCGGCAAAGGCCGAGACGCTTTGGTAGGGCGAGTCACAAGGGCCGATGGGCGTGGTCGGCAGCAACTGCCAGATACGCTGGCCAGCCGATACCAGCCAGTTCACAAAGTGGTAGGCGCCGGGGCCGAAATCGCCGATGCCATGCGGCCCCGGTAGTGAAGTGACGTGCAGCAGCACACCGGAGGAACGTTGTTCGAGATTCATGGTGTTGACAGTGGAAATTTCAGTGATGGATACGACGCAACACCAGCAGGCTGTGGGCCGGAACGCTCAGGCTTTCCAACCGGTTGCCGCCCGGCACGAGCGTGCCGCTGCTCTCCAATGCCAGGCACCAGCCACCCGCCGGCAAGGCAAATGGTCGGTCACACCGATCGGGGTTGAACGCCAACAACAGACATGCCGGCGTGACCGCGGGCGGGGCTTCAATCTGGCAGGCAAAGGCATGATCCGCGTAGTCGTGCCATTCGGGAGAAGTCATCTCCGCTCCGCTCGGCGTGAGCCACATCAGTCGCGGCGTCTGGTGCTGGTGGGCATCGGGCACAAACCAGTCGGCGTGTCGCAGCAGCGGTTCACTGCGCCGCAAGGCGGCGACCTCGCCGACGAAGTCCCTCAAGCCCGGGGTCGCCTGCGCCCAGTCGAGCCAGCTGATGGCGTTGTCCTGACAGTAGGCGTTGTTATTGCCCTGTTGGGTCTTGCCGATCTCATCGCCCGCGCACAACATGGGCGTGCCTTGGGACAGCATCACGGTCGCCAACATGGCGCGACGCACGCGCTCTCGTCGCGCCAGAATGCCGACGTCATCGGTTGCACCCTCTGCGCCATGATTGGCACAGAGTTCACCCTCACGTCCGTCGGCGTTGTTCTCGCCATTGGCCTGGTTGTGCCTTTGGCTGTAACTCACCACGTCGCCGAGCGTGAAGCCGTCGTGCACGGCAACGAAATTCACCGACGAGGTCGGCCTGCGCTGGCTGTGGTGGAACAGGTCGCTCGACGCGGTCAGTCGCCGCGCCAGCTCACCGCGTGTGCTGCCGCGCTGCAACCAGAAGCCGCGCACCGCGTCCCGGTACTTGTCGTTCCACTCAAGAAATCGACCGGGAAATTTCCCCACCTGATAACCCAGCGGACCCGCGTCCCAAGGTTCGGCAATCCATTGCACCTGGGACAACACCGGATCCTGTTGAAGTGCCACAAAGAATGCGGCGTTCGAGGCGAACCCGTGGGCACCGCGACCGAGCACTGGCGCCAGGTCAAAGCGGAACCCGTCGACTCCCATCTCCTGCACCCAGTAGCGCAGCGAATCCAGCACAAACTGCGTCACCTGCGGATGCGCCACGTTCAAGGTGTTGCCGCAGCCGGTCAGGTTTTCGTAGCGGCTCTTGTCGCTGGGAACCAGGTGGTACCAACTGGCGTTGTCCAGGCCACGAAAGCTCAGGGTGGGACCATTCTCGTTGCCTTCCGGCGTGTGGTTGTAGACCACGTCCAGTACCACTTCCAGGCCTGCCGCGTGAAGGTCATGCACCATCGTGCGGAACTCCTGGGTCACCGCTGCGGGGTCGCCAGGCTGTTGCGACAGGCGCGGATCGGGGCAGAAAAATCCGAGCGTGTTGTAGCCCCAGTAATTGCTGCTGCCGCGTGCCGCCAGCGTCGGCTCGTCGACGCAATACTGCACCGGCAACAGTGACAGCGTGGTCACTCCAAGCCTCTTGAAGTGGGCGATCGATGCGGGGTGCGCCAGCCCCGCATAGGTGCCACGCAGCGGCACGGGGATGTCCGGGTGTGTCTTGGAAAAACCCTTGACGTGAACCTCGTACAGCACCCTCTCAGTCAGCGCGTGCCTCGGTCTGCGCCAGGGCTCCTGTGCGTAGGGTGCCGCAACCCTGGCCTTGAGCGCATGCGGCGCATTGTCGCGGCAATCGAAGGAATTCGCAGCATCGGCGTGACCGAGGCAATAGCCATGCTGCTCCGGCAGCCAGCGGAACCGGCCCACGATTTCGCGGGCGTAGGGGTCGAGCAAAAGCTTGTACGGATTGAAGCGATGCCCGGATTGCGGTTCGTACGGACCCCGCGCGCGCAAGCCATACACCAGCCCCGCTCCGACACCCGGAACAAAGCCGTGAAACACGCCGTTGTGCGGGCCGTTCAGGCTGAGGCGTTGAATTTCGCGCGTCGCGCTGGCGTCGAACAGGCACAGTTCGATGGACGTGGCGTGGCGGGAAAAGACGGCGAAATTCACACCCTCGCCCCGCAGCTGCGCGCCCATCGGATACGGCAGGCCTTCGAGCAAGGTCAGGGACGCGTTGTGCTGCGGAATCAGGGTGTCCATAAATCGTCAGTGAAAGGCTCCGATGTTGATCAAACCGGAACCAGAAACAAGGTCGCTAACGGTGGCAAGTTCAACTGCACTGATTGTCCGCGCCCGTGAACCGGCGTGTTCTGCACCGGAAGTGGCGCAGCGGCGTTGCCCAGATTCGCGCCACCGTAATGCTGGGAGTCGGTGTTGAGAACTTCCCGCCAAGCGTGAAAGCCATCGGGCACGCCCAGTCGATAGCCGGTCCGAACTACCGGCGTAAAGTTGCAGACCACGACCATCACGCGGCTCTGCGCGTCACGGCGCATCCAGGCGAAGACCGATTGATCGGCATCGTCGGCCACGAGCCATTCAAACCCCTGGGGTTCGCAGTCCAACTGGTGTAGCGCGCTGTGTGCACAGTACAGATGGTTCAGGTCGCGGATCAACCGTTGCATGCCGGCGTGGCGAGCGTCGCCCAGCAAGTGCCACGGCAACTCGGCGTCGTGGTTCCACTCGCTTGTCTGGGCAAATTCCTGCCCCATGAACAACAGCTTCTTGCCAGGATGCCCCCACATGAAACCGTAGTAGGCGCGCAAATTGGCAAAGCGCTGCCACTCGTCACCCGGCATCTTGTGCAGTAGCGATCCCTTGCCGTGCACCACTTCGTCGTGCGACAGCGGCAGCACGAAGTTCTCGCTGAACGCGTACACCATGCCGAAGCTCATCTTGTTGTGGTGCCAGCGCCGGTGCACGGAATCCTCATGCATATAGGCCAGGGTGTCGTTCATCCAGCCCATGTTCCACTTGTAATGAAAACCGAGGCCGCCGCTGCTGGTGGGTGCCGACACGCCGGGAAAGGCGGTGGACTCTTCGGCCAATGTGATGCTGCCGCTCGCGTGCAGGCCCAGCACTTCGTTCACATGGCGCAACAGCGAGATCGCCTCCAGATTCTCGCGGCCGCCATGCAGGTTGGGAATCCATTCTCCCGCCTTGCGCGAATAGTCGCGGTACAGCATGGATGCAACAGCGTCGACGCGCAAGCCGTCCACGCCATAGCGCTCCATCCAGTACAGGGCGTTGCCCAGCAGAAAATTTCGCACTTCGGAGCGGCCGAAGTTGTAGATCAATGTGTCCCAGTCGCGGTGCACACCTTCACGCGGATCGGCGTATTCGTAGAGGGCGGTGCCGTCGAATTGCGCCAGGCCAAAGGTGTCGTGCGGAAAATGCGCCGGCACCCAGTCAAGCAACACACCGATGCCCCGTGTATGGCAGGCCTGCACGAAGCGCTCCAGGCCGTCGGATTCACCAAAGCGCGCACTCGGCGCGTACAGGCCCAAGGTCTGGTAGCCCCAGGAGCCGTCGAAGGGATGTTCGCTGATGGGAAGCAACTCGACGTGCGTGAAACCCAGGCTGGCGACGTAGCCGGGAAGACTCCCGGCCAGTTCGTCCCACGATGCAAAGCGCCCCCCCTTGCCATGACGCCAGGAACCCAAATGCACTTCGTAAATGCTCATGGGTGCGTGGCGCTCATTGGCCGCACCGCGGCCCTCTGGAAGTGAGCGCGCCGGCGGCAACACCGCGACACGGCTGGCGGTGTCGGGCCGCATTTGCGAAGCCCGCGCGTAAGGGTCGGCCTTGAGCGGTAACACGGTGCCGTCGGACCCCACCAGTTCAAATTTGTAGAGGTCGCCCACCATCACGTGCGGCACGAAGATCTCCCACACGCCCGCGTCGTGGCGCAGCCGCATCGGATGCCGTCGACCGTCCCACACGTTGAATGCTCCCACCACGCTCACCCGTTTCGCGTTCGGCGCCCACACCGCAAAGCGCACTCCGGCCACGCCGCGCTGCTCCATTGGATGGGCTCCGAGCACGGTGTAGGGTCGCAGGTGAGAACCGGCGCGTAGCGCGTGCAGATCAGCGAGATCGAGTTGCGGCCCAAAGCTGTAGGCGTCGGCATAACGCCCGCTTTGACCGTCCTGCCACGTCACATCCAACTCATAGTCGAATCGTTTGCGGCGGCGCGGGATCCGCGCCTCAAACAGCCCGTCAGGATGCCGCAAACTTAAAGTGACGATGGACTTTCCGGTGGCGGCGTCGATCACCACCACCTGTTGCGCACCCGGCAACAGTGAGCGCAGCCAGAGCCGGCCTTCTGCGTCCTCGTGGAGGCCCAGGACGGAGAAAGGGTCCGAGTGGCGCGCAGTGACCAGCGCCTGCACATCTGCGTCTTGCATCATCCCGGGCTGCTTTCCTTTTCTTTTCTATTGCGGCGTGACCGACCAGACGCGGTCCACGTATTCGCCAATGGTACGGTCTGCGGAGAAGGAGCCCATGGCAGCCACGTTCAGCAAGGCCTGCTGCGCCCACGCCGCGGGCTCTTTATACAGCGCATCCACGCGCGCCTGCGCCTGTACATAAGCCGCAAAATCAGCCATCAACAGGTAGCTGTCGCGATTCAGCAGGCCCTCGGTGAGCGGACGATAGCGGTGCGCGTTGCCGGACGAGAACTCACCCGACGCGATGGCATCGATCACGGCCTTGAGCTGCCGGTTTTCCTCCACGTACAGACGCGGCTCGTAACCCAGTTCCCGAACCTTGTCCACCTCCTGCGTGCGAAGTCCGAAGACGAACATGTTCTCGGTGCCGATGGCTTGCGCCATCTCGATGTTGGCGCCGTCCCAGGTGCCGATGGTGAGCGCGCCGTTGAGCGCGAACTTCATGTTGCCCGTGCCCGAAGCTTCGGTTCCGGCGGTTGAAATCTGTTCGCTCAAATCGGCTGCCGGCAAGATCGTCTCGGCGAGACTCACGCCGTAGTTCGGCAGAAACACCAACTTGAGCTTGTCACCCACGCGTGGGTCGCTGTTGACCACGCGCGCCACGTCCAGAATCAGCTGGATGATGAGCTTTGCCGACACGTAGGCAGAAGCGGCTTTGCCCGCAATCACCACCGTGCGCGGCGTCCACTGACCGTTAGGGTCGGCGATGATGGCCTGGTAGCGCGCCACCACATGCAGCACATTGAGCAACTGGCGCTTGTATTCGTGGATGCGCTTGATCTGCACGTCGAACAGGCTGGAGGGATCGACCACCACACCCAGTTCGCGCCGTATCAGCGCCGCCAGGCGTTCCTTGTTATGGCGCTTGGCGGCAAGAAACTCGCGCCCCAGCGCGGCGTCACCCGCCAGAGGTTTGAGCGCGCTCAAACCTTTCAGATCACGACGCCATCCGGTACCGATGCGACTGTCGATCAAGCTGGACAGGGCCGGATTCGCCTGCATCAGCCAGCGCCGCGGCGTCACCCCGTTGGTGACGTTGTGAAAGCGCTTAGGGAACAGGCGCGCATAGTCCGCAAAAATCGTCTGCACCATCAGATCCGAATGCAGCGCCGAGACCCCGTTGACCTTGTGCGAAGCCACCACAGCAAGAGCGGCCATGCGCACCCGGCGCGCGCCACTTTCGTCGATGATGGAGACGCGCGCGATCAACGCATCGTCGCCAGGAAATCGCACTCGAACCTGGCTCAGGAAGCGCGCATTAATTTCGAAGATGATTTCCAGATGGCGCGGGAGCAAGGCCTGGAACAACCCGAGGTCCCAGGTTTCCAGTGCTTCGGGCATCAGAGTGTGATTGGTATAAGACACGCTCGCCTGGGTCACATTCCAGGCTTCATCCCAGCCCAGGCCGTGTTCGTCCAGCAACAGGCGCATCAACTCGGCCGGAGCCAGCGCCGGATGCGTGTCGTTGAGGTGGATGGCATTGCGCAACGCCAGACCCTGCACGCTGCCGCGCTCGCGCACGTGGCGCGCGATCACGTCCTGCAGCGACGCGCTCACAAGGAAGGCTTCCTGTTTAAGTCGCAATTCTCGTCCGGCGACCGTGCTGTCGTCCGGGTACAACACCCAGTTCAGGGCATCAGCGGCGACCCGATGGCGCGCGGCAGCGGCATAGTCGCCCTGACAAAAGGCAGCGAAATCGATCGGCTGCGCCGCCACAGCGCTCCACTGGCGCAGGGTGGAAACACGTTCGCCGTGATGGGCGGGAACAATGAAGTCATAAGCCTGCGCCTGCAGGAGTTCGGCCGGCGCCCAGCGCCGCACACCACCCTCCAGCACCACTCGGCCGCCAAAGCCGACGGGGTAATTCAGCTCGGGCCGCGGCACGTCCCACGGGTTGCCGTGCGGCATCCATTCATCGGGCGTCTCGACCTGTTTCCCGTTCTGGATGCGCTGCGCGAACATGCCGTACTGGTAGCGCAGACCATAGCCAAATGAAGACAGGCCCAGTTCCGCAAAGGAATCCAGAAAGCAGGCGGCCAGGCGACCCAGTCCGCCGTTGCCCAGGGCCGCATCGTGTTCCCGCTCCAGCACATCGGACAATTGCACTCCAAGCGTCTGAAGTTGCTGGCGCAGTTCACCTTCCAGGCCCAGGGCTGAGAGGGCATTGCCCAGGGCGCGGCCCATCAGAAACTCCATCGAGAGGTAATGCACGCGGCGGCTGGAACTGCCGTTTTCTAACAATGCGTCCTGCGCCTGCGTCTTGGCCCAACGCTGCGCCAGCAATTCGCGGCAGGCGGTGGCGGCGGCCCGCAGGCAGATCGGGCTGCTCACCTCCTGCCCGGATTGCGCCATTTCGCGCGCAAAAGCGGCGCGAAAGGCAGGGCGTAAATCAGTGCCCGATGTGGCGCTGGAGGCCGTTGCAGTTGTGCTGGGAGTGGCTAAAGTTTTCATGGCGCGGAACCCTCTGACAATGGATTTGAACATGGCTTGCTGGATGGACCTGGGTCATGGAGAGTCGAGTATCGCCGACAACGCTAATTTTCTGTAGTTTAGCTACATTAGGGAAATCCCGGATACGAATTTTCCTGTAGAAGCGAGGGAATCACTTGCCGACAAGCCGGCTTCGCGAAATCGTTGTATCACTACATTTTGGACGGTATACTGGCAAAAAACTTGAGGCAAACCCAACCCGCTGCGGCACCCGGACCCCAGCCGACGGTCTGTCCTTCCAATGACTTGCGAGACAAGCCACTTTGTTCTGGAGTGGCGTGGAGACCAACGTGGCCAATGTAAAACTGTCGGGCGTGACCAAGGCTTTTGGCACAACACAAATCCTGCACGATGTGGATCTGGAGATCCGCGACGGCGAGTTCATGGTCTTCGTCGGCCCCTCGGGATGCGGCAAATCGACCCTGCTACGCGTCATAGCGGGCCTCGAAGACATCACCAGCGGCACGCTGACGATCAACGATCGTCTGGTGAACGATGTGCCACCGGCCGAGCGCGGCATCGCCATGGTGTTCCAGTCCTATGCGCTGTACCCGCACATGAGCCTGTACGACAACATTGCGTTCGGTTTGCAGTTGGCCAAGGTGCCCAAGGGTGAAATCGATGCAGCCGTGCAACAGGCGGCCAGGATCCTGCACATCGAGCACCTGCTGCAACGCAAACCCAAGGACCTCTCGGGCGGCCAGCGCCAACGCGTGGCGATCGGGCGTGCCATCGTGCGCAAGCCCGAGGTGTTTCTGTTCGACGAGCCGCTGTCCAATCTGGATGCGGCGTTGCGGGTGCGCATGCGCTACGAATTCGCCAAGTTGCACGAAGAACTCAAGACCACGATGGTCTACGTAACACACGACCAGGTCGAGGCCATGACACTGGCCGACCGGATCGTTGTGCTCTCCGCCGGCCGCATCGAACAGGTGGGTTCGCCGCTGGATCTGTACGAGCACCCCGACAACCTGTTCGTGGCCGGCTTCATCGGCTCGCCGCGCATGAACTTCATCCAGGCCGAGGTGCTGCAAGCCAGCGCCCAGGAGGCCCTGGTGCAGTTGGCCGGTGGCGCGCAAATCCGGTGCGCCGTGGACGCCGGCAACGCACAGCGCGGCGACAAGCTCACGCTGGGCATTCGGCCCGAGCATCTGCGCACCGATGGCCAGGAGAATCGCATCGAGGCCGGCGTCACCTTTGTTGAGAACCTGGGAAGCACGACCCACGCCTACTGCGATTTTCCGGGCGTGGAAGAGGCGCTGACCTGCGAACTCGACGGTGGCACCCGCGTGCGCGCCGGTGCCCGCCTGAGTTTGAGCTTGCCCGCTGACAAGACCTATTTGTTCAACGCTGCCGGCCAGGCCTTGCGCCGCCACGTGGCGTCGGAGGTCTGATGGGATCGCGTGCCACTCCGGCTGTGCGTTTGTGCGCGGCGTTCGCGCTGCTGCTGCCCTTGCTCGGAGTCGCCGCCGAACCCTTGAAACTGCTGGTGTGGATCAACGGCGACAAGGGCTACAACGGCCTGCAAAAAGTGGGCGATGCGTTCACGCAAGAGTCCGGTGTCCAGGTGGTGGTGCAGCACCCGGAAGGCGCCACTGACAAGTTCCAGGCGGCCGCCGCCGCGGGCAAAGGCCCCGACATTTTTTGCTGGCCACACGACCGCGTCGGCGAATGGGCCAAGTCGGGTCTGATCGTCTCGTTCAAGCCGACGAAAAAAATCCGCGACGAGATCGATGAATCCGCCTGGCAAGCTTTCACCTACAAGGGCCGCGTCTGGGGCTATCCGCTGGCGATCGAGGCCGTGGGTTTGATCTATAACCGCGCTCTTGTGAAGACACCACCGGCCACTTTCGACGAGGTCATCGCCCTGGATAAAGCCCTCTCGGTGCAGGGCAAAAAGGCACTGCTGTGGGACTACAACAAGTCGTTCTTTACCTGGCCACTGCTGGCAGGTAACGGCGGTTTCATTTTCCAACACCTGCCTTCGGGCGAACTCGATCCGGGCCAGGTGGGTGTCAACACGCTCGGCGCTGTGCAGGCTACGCAGATGCTGGAACGCATGATCCAGAACGGTCAGTTGCCCCGCGGTGCGCGCTACGCCGAAATGGAGGCGGGCTTTGCCCGGGGCGAGATCGCGATGATGATTTCCGGCCCCTGGTCCTGGGACAATGCGCGCAAAAGCAAGATCGACTTTGCGGTTGGGCCCATCCCTGCGGTCACGCCGGGGAAACCCGCCAAGCCCTTTGTCGGTGTGCTGGGTTGCATGATCGCCGCCCCCAGCCAGGCCAAGGATCTGGCGCGCGAGTTTCTGGAAAACCACGTGCTGCGGGTAGCCGGACTGAAGACCATTTCGGCCGATGTGGCGCTGGGCACTCCGGCCAACAAGGCTTACTTCGCCGAACTCTCCAGCGACGCCAATATCCGCGCCACCATGGACAACGCCCGCGCCGGGGAGCCGCTGCCCAACATCCCGGAACTGGGCCGCTTTTTCCCGGCCATGGACGCGGCGCTCGAAGCCGTCACCAACGGCCGCCAGTCGCCCAAGGATGCCCTGGACGGCGCGGCAGCACGCATGCTGGTGAAGTGACATGAAGAAAAATTCCTTCTTCAAATGGTCGCTGGCCACCCTTGCCGCGCTGGCCCTGCTGTGGCTGGTGTTCAGCGTTTACCGACAGGGCCAGCCGCTGTGGGCGCTGGGCCTGTTGACGCTGGGCGGATTGGGGCTTTACGTCTATGTTTCGGCGCGCACGCTGGCCTGGCGTTACCTGTTTCCGGGTGTCGCCGCGATGCTGGTGTTTGTGGCGTTTCCGCTGCTGTACACGATGCAGATCGGCTTCACCAATTACTCGTCCAGCAATCTGTTGAGCCAGCAGCGCGCGCGAGGCTACCTGCTGGATCAGGCCGAGGTCGATGAAGCTCAGGCGCTGCAGTTCAGCATGCACCGCGACGGCACGCAATGGCGTCTGTTGCTGACGCCGAGCGACGCGGCCGGCAGCAAAGTGCGCTTCGTCTCACCGCCCGTGGCGCTGAACGACGCAACAACCGCACCACTGATCGCAATGCAGGTTCTGCCACCCGACGCTCCGGACCTTGGCGAAGCCTTGCCGCTCAAGCAGGTGCTGGCGCAACGTGATGCGCTGCGCGCCTTGAAATTGAGCCTGCCCGACCAACGCCAGCTCATCTACTCGGGCGTGCGCGAGTTCGCGCCCTTCGATCCCGTGTGGCAGGCGTTGCCCGACGGCTCGCTCACGCAACGCGCCACCGGTAATGTCTTTCGCCCCAATACCGATACCGGATTCTTTGAAGACGCGCAGGGTCAGCGCCTGCAGCCCGGCTTCAAGGTGAACGTGGGCTGGCACAACTACGTGCGCATCTTCGGCGACCCTGACATGCGCGGCCCCTTCGTCTCGATCTTCATCTGGACTGTGGCCTTTGCCGCGCTCACGGTGCTGTTTTCCACGGCCATCGGCATGACGCTGGCGGTGGTGCTGAACTGGGAGGCTTTGCGTTTTCGCACACTTTACCGCACGCTTTTGTTCCTGCCCTACGCCGTGCCGGGCTTCATTTCCATTCTGGTGTTCAAAGGACTTTTCAACCAGAACTTTGGCGAAATCAACGCCGTGCTGAATGCGCTGTTTGGCATCAAGCCGGCCTGGTTTGCCGATGCCACGCTGGCCCGAAGCATGATCCTGATTGTCAACACCTGGCTCGGCTATCCCTACATCATGGTGATCTGCACGGGTCTCATCAAGGCCATCCCCGGCGACCTGTACGAGGCTTCCGCCATTGCCGGCGCCGGGCCCCTGACGAACTTCTGGCGCATCACGGCGCCGCTGATTGCGCGACCGCTCACGCCACTCTTGATCTCGGCCTTCGCCTTCAACTTCAACAACTTCGTGCTGATCTCGCTGCTCACCGACGGCCGGCCAGATTACCTCAACACCAAGCTGCCCGCAGGCACCACCGACATTCTGGTGTCCTACACCTACCGCATCGCCTTCACCGACGCCGGCGCCAACTTTGGCCTGGCCGCCGCGATCTCTACCGTGATCTTCTTCCTCGTCGCCCTGCTGTCGATCGTGAACCTCAAGTTCACGCGCACGCAGGGCAACACCAACAGGTAAAACCCATGGCACTTGTCACTGGAAAAAGTCAGCACTGGCGCGTCACCGCCACCCATCTGGGCTTGTGCGCACTGCTGATCGTCACGCTGTTTCCGCTGCTGGCGGTGATCTCGATTTCGCTGCGCCCCGGCAACTTCGCCACTGGCGCGCTCATTCCCACGGAGCTGAGCCTGGAGCACTGGAAGCTGGCGCTGGGTATGTCCTATACGGGCACCGACGGCGTATTGGTGACGCCGCCATTCCCGGTGCTGCTGTGGCTTTGGAACTCAATCAAGGTGGCGACGATTTCCGCGTTCCTGATCGTGGGCATTTCCACCACCGCCGCCTACGGCTTTGCGCGTCTGAAGTTCCGTTTCAAGGCGCCGATCCTGAACAGCATGCTGCTGCTGCAAATGTTTCCGGTGGCGGTGGCGCTGGTGGCGATCTACGCCATTTTCGAGGCCATAGGCCACTATGTGCCCTGGCTCGGAATTGAAACGCATGCAGGCCTGATCGTGGCCTATCTCGGGGGTGTTGCAACGCATGTCTGGACCATCAAAGGTTACTTTGAAACCATACCGGTCGAAATCGAGGAATGCGCCAAGGTGGATGGCGCCACCTCCTGGCAGGCTTTTTACCGCGTGTTGCTGCCGATGGCCGTGCCGATCCTGATGGTGGTGTTTGTGCTGGCCTTCATCGGCACCATCATCGAATACCCGGTGGCATCCATCCTGCTGCGCGAGGAACCCAACCTCACGCTGGCCGTAGGCTCCAAGTACTACCTGTACGAACAGAAATACCTGTGGGGTGATTTCGCCGCCGCCGCCGTGCTCTCGGGTCTGCCCATCACGGCCGTCTTTCTGGCCGCGCAGCGCTGGATTGTTTCGGGTTTGACGTCGGGTGGTGTGAAAGGTTGAGCGTGCGTGTCGCCTGGCTGGCACTGAGCGCCTGCTGGTTCCTTGCCGGAGGCTGCGCGGCGGCCGACGGGAGCGCGCCCGCCACAGCAGCAGGACCTGCAGCAAACCCTGCCGCCTGTCAGCCCAATCCGCTGGGTGCGCGGGAGTTCTATCTGCGCGGCAGCTTCAACAGCTGGAGTGCAGCGGAGGCGCAAAAATTCGTCTATTTCTGCGATCGCTTCGAACTCGTCACCGCGCTTGCCGGCCAGCACACCTTCAAGCTCGGCGATGACGACTGGTCGGCCGACGCTGACCTGGGCGGCGCCGAGGTTCAACTCGACGTCGCCACGCCGCTGATCCGCAGGGGTGCCGGCATGTCCTATGCTTTCAGCGGCAACTACCGCATCCGGCTCACCCTGCCACCGACCACACCCGCACCGACCATGACGATCACTGAATGCCCGACCTCACTCATGGGCGCCGCCCTGCCCTGTTCCACCGTGCCGGAATCAGCAGCGCTGACCATCACTGACCCGGTGGCCCAGAGCCTTCGGCACGACTCGCGCGCAGCCACCGACAAGGCCCCCTTTGGCGCGGCGGTCGCAGGCACGACGATGCAGTTCCACATCAGCGCGCTTTCCGGCGTGTCGAGTGTGACGCTGGTGCTGGAAAAGCGTCGCCTGGAAGGCAATCAGGAACTGCTGGAGTACACCGAAGTAGCGCGCATTCCGATGACGCGAACCGCGTCCGACGCGCAGGGTCGCGAACACTGGAACGCGCAGCACCCATTCAACGAGATCGGCATCTACGGCTACTACTTTGAAGCGGAAATAGCGGGCCAGACCTATCTCTACCAGAACAACGCGAACGCTATTTTCTGGACCCGCGAAAAGGGCTCGGGTGGCGTCGGTCACGTGGATCTTCTGCCCACTTCGCGCAAGAGCGTGCGTCGCTTCCGTCAGACCGTCTACGCGGCTGATTTCGTGGTGCCCGCCTGGGCCAGGGACGCGGTCTACTACTACATCTTCCCCGAACGTTTTCGCAACGGGAATTCGACCAACGATCCGCAACCCGGGCGCGATCACTACCAGGACAAGGCGGTCGAGTTCCACAAGAACTGGCTGGAGAAACCCTACAGGCCTGGATCCGGCGACGGCTCCGACGAGGTCTACAACAACGACTTCTTCGGCGGCGACATCGCTGGCATCGTCGAGAAGCTCGACTACATCGCCGACCTGGGGGCCAACACGCTCTACATCACGCCGCTGTTCCAGGCCGCGAGCAACCACAAATACGACACGGCAGACTACCAGCAAATCGACCGTGTCTTCGGTTCCAACGAAGACTTCGAGCGCCTGACCGCCGAGGCTGCCAAGCGCGGCATTCGCGTCATCCCCGACGCCTCGCTCAATCACACCGGAAGCGACTCGATCTATTTCGACCGCTTCGGAAAGTACGGCGGCTCGGGCGCCTTTTTTGGGGGCAAGATCAACCCGGCTTCGCCCTATGCCGATTGGTACAAATTGGACGCCACCCAGACTGACCCCGACAAGCAGTACCGGGGCTGGGTCGGCGTGAAGGATCTGCCCGAATTGAACAAGGCCTCGCGCAGCTACCGCGACTTCGCTTATGGCGCGAAAGATTCCGTCATGAAGCAATGGTTGGACCGCGGAGCCGCGGGCTGGCGCATGGATGTGGCGCCCTGGGTGCCGGACGATTTCTGGCGCGAATGGCGCGCGGCAATCAAGCAGCACCGGCCTGATGCGCTGACCATTGCCGAGACCTGGTTCGACGCCTCCAAATTCTTCCTGGGCGACGAGTTCGACTCGACCATGAACTACATCTTTCGAAACACCGTGCTCGACTACGCGGCCGGCGGCAACGCCAAAGCCCTGTACGAGAACATCGAGTTGATGCGCGAGGCCTACCCGCCGCAGGCATTTTTTGCGCTGATGAACCTGCTCTCAAGCCACGATCAGGCACGCGCCCTGCACCAGTTCGGTTACCGCTCGGACGGCGACGCTGCTGACACCATCGCCTTGGCCAAACAGAAGCTGCGCCTGGCGGTCTTCTTCCAGATGGTGTTCCCCGGCGCGCCGGCGGTGTACTACGGCGACGAGGTCGGGCTCACCGGCGGCGACGATCCCTACAACCGCGCCACTTACCCCTGGGCCGATCGCGGCGGCAAACCGGACAACAGCCTGCTTGCCGATTTCAAGCAGTTGATTCGGCTGCGCAAAGAGCACGCCATACTGCGCCACGGCACGTTGTTGGCGCCCTTACTGCTGAACGAACACGTGATCGTGTTGGCGCGCCAGGACGGACAGGACTGGGCCATCACCACGACCAACAACAGCCCGTCGCCACAGACCGTGACGTTCCAATTGCCGCCGGAGATGGCAGCGAGCGCGTGGGTCAACGCGTTCACCGGCGCCAAGCTCTTACCGCTCAACGGCAGCGTCACGCTGACCGTGCCCGCACTGTCTGGCAGCGTGCTTTGGAGTCAACATTGAGATGTTCCCAACGCCTTCTCATGCGTCGCGCAATGAGCCCCCTGATCCCGCCCTTCCCTTTCCTCGGTTCGTCTCCCTGGGCGAGGCGCTCACCGACCTGATACGCGACCCGCACCAGCCCGAACAATGGACCAGCAAACCCGGCGGTGCGCCCTGGAACGTGGCGCGGGTGCTGGCGGGTTTCGGCGTGTCCAGTGCCTTTGCCGGCGCCATCAGCAACGATGTTTTCGGCGATGCAATCTGGCGCGCCAGCGTGCAATGCGGCCTGGACCCACGTTTTGAGCAACGCGTGGCCAAGTCGCCCCTGCTCGCGATCGTCGACAGCTTTGACCCCGTGCATTACTTCTTCATAGGCGACGACAGCGCCGATCTGCATTTCGATCCCGCGCTGCTGCCGCAGCACTGGCAACAGCATGCCGCGTGGGCGCATTTTGGCGGCATCAGTCTGGTGCGCGAACCCTTGGCGTCACGCCTAATCACACTGGCGCGCAGTTCCAAGGCGGCGGGTTTGCGCATCAGCTTTGATCCGAATTTTCGCGTGCTGATGGACGAACGCTATGACCGCAATTTGCGTGTCATGGTGGAATTGGCCGATGTGATCAAGGTCTCGGACGAAGACCTGCGCGGACTGTTCCGCACCGAAAATTTGGAACTTGCCTTGCGCACTTTACGAACCTGGAATCCCCACGCCTTGCTGCTCTTCACCCGCGGCGCAGAAGGCGCCACGCTGTTCCTGCAAGACCGCAGCTGGAGCGCCAGGCCGCCGCCGATCAAGGTGGTCGACACCATCGGTGCAGGCGATGCCAGCATGGGTGGGCTGCTCTACAGCCTGATGCAAAGTCCACACGCCGATCCAGCCCACCATCTGCAGTTTGCGGTGGCGTCGGCTGCCAGTGCCTGCCAGGTGGCGGGTGCTGGCACGCCGACTTTGCAGCAAGTGAAAGACCTGGTTCAGAACATAACGGTGCGCGGTCCCGATCAAGTTCAAGGCACTATGCTTGGCAGCCTACCGGCTTCCACCCTTGTTTCGTGCGATGCCTCTTCGACCGCCATGCTGCTGGCACTCCGCGAATAGTTGCGCCCAATCATCCGGAGGGTGGGCGCTGTCCAGTATCTTTCGAAAAACCAAGTAGGCATCATTGCCGCTCTCGTACGCACGTTTTGTGTCGTCGTCGTTGACCCAAGAAAAAACGATGATCTTGCTTTATGCGTGAAACCGAAAGAACAGTCGATATTGCTGAAAAAACTTTGCGCGGAACCAATGCTTATGGCCGTCACCAAGGGTATTGCCTTGTCGGTATTCGGGCCGCGTCGGGTCTTGCGGGATGACGTCGAATGCAAGCTTTGTGATGGCCGCCAAGCGCTTGCTGGCGTTCTTCGTCACGTATCCCACCGGGTCCTTTTGCTTCAAAGTCTCAACCTGCCGAGTTATGGCCTCGACTTGCGCAAGGAACAGTGGATGAGAAAAAACCGTCCAACCGTGGATGACCCATGGCGAAATTTTGTCTGAGCTCATTCATCGGTAGCCAGCAGCGCGGCGTCGAGATCGACCGCAATATCACCCACCAGTGTCTGAAGTCGGCGCACGAGGCCTGCGTCAACAGATTGCAATCGCTCAGGGTGTTTAGCGATGTCGCTGGCAAGAAAGGCCAGGAACCGAGCCACTTCTTCCAGCGCCCCGATCGATTGGCCGTGGCGCTCCAGCTCTGCGCGCAATTCACCGTAGCGCCAGATCACGGACGCGTCAAACGGCAGAACCTCGAGCGGGGTCAAAAACATTTCCAGGGCGTCGCGGTTGCGCTGGGATTTCCCCTTGGCCAGTCCGAAGGCGAGTTCTGCCGCCGAGATGGTGGAGATTCCGATTTCACCCAGACGCTCGCGTCGAAAGCGCGCAAGGACCACCGGCGGCCGCGCATTGATCACGTAGATGCAAATATTCGTATCCAACAGATATTTGATCAAGGCGCGATCTCCTCGCGCACCTGCGCGTCCGGCTCCTCCCGGCTGATCTGAAAATCTGGCTCGAACGCGCTGAGCGCGGCGTCCAGCATGGACCAAGGTTCAATCAATGGCAGCAACAACACTCCGTTCCGAAAGTGTCGTACCACCACCTCGTTCCCACCCAATCGATATTCCTTGGGTAACCGAACCGCCTGACTGCGACCGGACATAAAAAGACGTGCTGTATCCATGGCATTTCCTTGAATATTTGGTAGCTACCAATGACAGTCATCAAAATACGGAGAGGCAAGCCAAAAGTAAAAAGCCCCTTGCCAGCGCGAGCCGGCAAGGGGCGAAGCCCTTGGAAACAGGTTGCTATCAGGGTGCCACGAACACCACCGCGGTGCGGGCAGGAACGCTGAACGTGCCCGTGGCGGCGTTATAGGCAGCAGTCTTGACCGTTGCGTCCACCCCTGCAACGTGGACAGGATGCAACGCAAACGCGGCCTTCTGTGCAGCGGAGAGCGTCACACTGTGGGCGTTCTTGTCAACGTTGATGAAGTACGCCAACTTGCTGTAGTTCGCTCCCGCATAGCCGGTTCCGTCCAGATACCCGGCCAACACCGTTGGCACCTGACTCGAACCCGTGTTCAGGAAGGTCAAGCGGCTCTTGATATCGGCAGCCGTCTTGATGTGGAACAGCGAGCTGCTGGCGCGGATCTTGAGCAGGTCCTGGAACACGTTCTTGGTCCAGACGATGTCGGCCGGATCCGGCTTGATCGTCGCGGCTGGCGTGAGGAAAGATTTCATCAAGGCGGCGACCGTGCCGTTGCCTTCAAACGGCATACCCACACCGAAGTTATTGTCGGTGTAGCTCCAGTCCAGTCGGTTGAACCAGTCGCCGCTGTTGTAGCTGTTACGGTCCAGACTCTTGCTGCGCAGCGTATCCACGCCGGCATGGTAGTAGGCGATACCCTGGCTGAAGGTGACGATCGCGGCACCCACCATTTGTACCCGTGCCCGATCCGACTTGGAGGTGGATTTCGGCAGCTTCATCGTGGCCGAATCGAACAGCGTCTGGTTGTCGTGGTTTTCGATGTAATTCACGACCTCATCTGGCTGGGTGGCGTAACCCACGCCGGCCAGATTGCCATCACTCAACGGCAACTGCGCGTCCCAACTTGTGGTCAGGGTGTAGCTGCCAATCGAGCCTGCCAAGCCGCCCTTGATGACGTCGCCGTACCAGGCCAGCGTGCCGGTGGACCCGGTGTTGTTGTCGGTCACGTTGCGCTCATTGACATCGTAATTGAAGCCGCTGAGGTAGCCCTGGTTCTTCACCACCCATTCGTCGTTATCGCAGCAGCCACCGCCCCGCACCTTGTCGCGCATTTGGTCTGCGAAGGTGCCGATACCGTCTCCGGGCATCTGACCTTGCGCAGCCTGGACGAAACGCGCCCCGTTGGCGACGTTGCCGAAGTTCCAGCCTTCGCCAAGAAGTTGCACCGGACGGCCCGCTGCAACAGCGACCTTGGCTTTCAGGTCCTGCATCACGGCACGCGGCTGCATACCCATGATGTCGAAACGGAAGGAGCTGATCTTGTAATCCCGAGCCCAGGTGCTCACGGAGTCGATCATCAGCTTGGCCATCATCGCGTTTTCCGTCGCCGTATCCTGGCAGCAGGTGTCGGTCGTCACGTTGCCATTGGCATCGGTGCGCTGGTAGTAGCCGGGAACGATGCGGTCCAAAACCGATTTGGCGTTCTGGCCCGCGGCCGAGGTGTGGTTGTACACGACGTCCATGCCGACTCGCAGACCGGCGGCATGCAGGCCTTGCACCATCGAGCGGAATTCGACAATGCGCTTGGCACCGTCAGAGGCATCGCTCGCGTAACTGCCTTCAGGAGCGGTGTAGTGGAACGGGTCATAGCCCCAGTTGAAACAATCGCTGTCCTTGGTCGCGTTGACGAGGTTTTGTTGACCCAGGTCATCTGACGGGAACGTCAGAGGAATCGATGGCGTCGTGCAACCACTTTCCGGAATGCTGGCGATGTCAAACGTGGGTAACAGATGCACGTCAGTCAGGCCAGCAGTCGCGAGCGCCTTCAGGTGCTTCATGCCGTTGGATCCCGCTTCAGTGAAGGCCAGATATTTTCCGCGATTGACCGCCGACACCGTGGAATCGTTGTCGGAGAAATCACGCACGTGCAACTCGTAGATCGACATATCGGTCGCGGCCGTCACGGTGGCTGGTGGCGTATCGGCGTCCCATCCCGCCGGTTTGAGGTTGGCCGCGTTCAGATCGGCGATGTAGCTGCGCTTGGAGTCGGTCGTGAGACTCACCGAGTAGGGGTCTGTCACCCAATTACGCACCACGCCCGTGCCGCGGACAAACACATCGACGGCGTACTTGTAGTACTTGCCTGAGAGATCGCCCGCCTTGGTCAGACTCCACACGCCCGTGGCGCTGTCAAACGCCAAATCGTCCATCGTCGTTGCGTCACCCGTCGGGCTATCGTAGGTAAAGCCAACGACCCGCATGGCTGTGGGTGCCCACAGCTTGAAGTTGGTGCTGCCGCCGCTGATGCTGACGCCCAGGCCGTTGACTGCCGTTGCTGCGGAATAGAGGTCGTCCATCGCGCCGGCAATTTGTGTGGCAGCGGCGTTTTGCACGAAGCCGCTGGCGTCTTCCTGCACCATCACCAGCTGCGCCTTATGCAGGTTGGGGAGTTGGGGCAGGTCTGCCGTCTTGACCGAATACACGCCACCTGCCGCAAGCCATTTGAATCGCGTCGCCGCAGCGGCTGGCACGGTGCCGGTGAATGCGTCCATGCTCAGGAAGCCATCAGAGCCCGTCACCTTTTCGTCCTTGCGCGCCTTGATCTGACCGCCCGCTGAATAGTAGAGCTTGACCGCGCCACCTGTGCTGTAAACGTGCGGCCATTGAATCAGCTGTTTGTTCAACCAGACCGCTGCCGCTTGCGACAGCGAAGACGAGCGCAAATCCTGTGCGACGTAGAAAACCGTGGGGTTGCTTTCGATCAGCCATACCTCGCCGATTTGGTTGGCGATCTTCAGGCTGCCAAAGTCGACGTGAATGTTGTTGTTGCGACCGTCCTTGTTGTTCGGATCGGTGACGTTGTGGATGATGAATTCCAGTGAATTTTGACCCGGATGGGTGGTCGGATTCAGCACAGGGATGTCGAAATCCACTTCTGCAGTCTTCAGGCTGTAGTTGGCCAACTTGCTGAAAGGAAGCAGGTCGGTCCAGTTCGCTGGCAAGCTCACGCCCGCTGGCAGTCCGGCAACATCTACACCACTTCCGTTCCAGGTGAAGATGTCCCAATTAGCGTAGTCGGCGCCGTAGCGCAGGTAGTGCACCCGAACCGCTTTCACGTCGGGGACGACGGTCACCAGCGGATTGTGGTCATAGGTGGCAGAGTCGCCCTCGACGCGCCAGACTTCGTTCTTGCCAGACTGCAAAATGTAATGTTGGTCCGCACCGCCGTTGTCCTTGTTGTCGAGAAGGTGGAACAAAAAGCCCATGTCGAGATTGGTAGGAGCAACCGCCAGCGGCACGTTGTAAATCACACCGAAGGTGTCGGTACCGACGCTGTTGAAACCCGCATTCCAGTTCGGGCTTTGAACCGCGCCCCAGCTGTGAAGCTGCCACCCGGCATAGTCAGCGTTGAGACGGTGGTAATGCACGATGACATCGCCCACGGGTACGCCGACAACCCCAGACCCTTCCGAATTGGTCGCGATGGCACGCAACAGCGTCGTCGTCACCGTGCTGCTGGAGGCCGTCTGCAGGTCCGGATTTGCCGGTGCTCCGATGGCCGCGATATTGCTGCTTGCATCTCCACCGCCGCCACCGCCGCAACCGCTGATCAGCAGCGCCGCAAGTCCAATTTGGAGGTAGCCCAGCAGCCGGGCACGTCCTTTAGTCATTGAGAGTTTCATAATAAGGTCCTATAAACCGCGTGAATAGTTCAACCGATGCGTTGGGTTAAGAAATTGATCAGAACTTGTAGTTCGCACCAAGCAGCACGGTGCGGCCGTACTTGATGTAGTCCAGCGGTTTGTCCCGCGTGCCGGAGTAGGTTTTATAGACAGCATCGTTGATGTTGTTGACCTGCAATGTGAAGCCCAGACCCTTGAGCTGGCCGGCCTCAAAGCTGTAGCCCACCTGACCATCCACCACGCTCTCACCGACAACATACTTGAGCACGCGGCTGCCGTCATAGGTGGTAATTTCACCGACAAAGTCCGAACGCTTGCGTTCGCTCACGCGGGCAGAAAACCCGCTCTTCTCGTAGTACAAGGTCAGGTTGCTGACGTTCTTGGAGAGGCCAGGCAATGGGATATTGGCTCCCACCTGACTGCTCGGATCCTGGATCACGATTCCGCTCGTCGTTACCGAGGTACTTGCCGTCATGCCGAAGCCAGCCAGCATGGGGCTGATCAGGTCGAACGGAACGGATGCCGAAAACTCAGCGCCCTTCAAACTGCCACTGTGCCCATTGAACGGCGCGGTGTAACTGCCAAACGGCGTCGTGGCCGAAGTCCCGTTGATCAGATTCCCGAAATCATGGTTGTCAACGGTGAATTGGTAGATGTAGCTCTTGAGGTCTTTGTAGAAGCCCGCTACCGCCACGTAGCCCTTCTTGGCAAAGTATTTCTCATACGAAATATCGTAGGCAGTGGCGCGCCAGGGATCAAGCTGCGGGTTGCCGCCACCGCCCGAGGGCTTGTGGGTTCCAGCGTCGACGCTGAAGTTCAGCGCCGCGCTCATCTGGTCCATTCGGGGGCGAGCCATTTGCTGACCGACGCCCAGGCGCACGGTCTGGTCGTTGGCAAGCGAGAACGCCAGATTCACGCTGGGCAGCACGTCGGTGTAGGTCTTGCCGTCGGTATAGGGACGCATGACATTGGCCGTATTGTCAGCAACCCGGGAGGTCGACGACTGATCGGTATTGATGACCTGCACGCCCGCATTGCCGCGCAGGGGAAGGCCCCACACTTCGGTCTCGATATTGCCTTTGACGAAAGCCGTCGTGATTTTTTCGTCGATCGAATAGACGTTGCCCGCCTTCCACAAGTCGCTGTCCGTGGTGGGATTGGACGTCATGTATTTGTCAAACACGCCGGGGATATTCCAGGCCGGAATGGTTCCAGTCCCAGAAAATCCAAGACTCACCGGGTTGTAAAGCAGGTCGCTCGAAATCGTCTGATTCGGGCCCACACCCGGAGCCAGAATGACCGTGTCCTGCGCACGACGGTAAGACTTGAGCCGGGCCGCGTAATTCAGGCCTGCATCAAGGCCTGAAACCACGCTTTCCAATACGCTCGGAACGGGTAGATTCGCGACCAGCTTGAAGCCCTTGAGTTCGTCTTCGACGTGCGGCAATTTGAGATAGCCGGTGTCGTATTTGGTGTTGCCCAGCACCAGTTTTGAAGCGTCACTGTAATCACGGCCTAGAAGGATGGCTGGCGCTCCCGAGTTGGCCCAACTCAGGTTGACGTTGTCGGGTAGCACGCCACCACCTGATGTGCGTGGGCTGGTGTTGGTTTCGAGGCTGACTTCGTCCCGCACGGCCTTCGAATAGCTGGCATCGGCCAGCCATGAAATACCGCCAAGTTTGAATTTATTGGCCCATCCCAGCGCGTCGATCTTGTCCTTGGTGGAACCGTACATGCCCCGCACCATCGGGTAAGCCCCGGTGAAAACGCCACCAGTCTGAACACCGTTGGCATTTTGCGTGAATGTGGTGTAATTACCGGCGGGAAACGCACCCATCTGGGCCTGCGCATCCAGCGCAAATTCCATCCGGTATTCCGAGTTTTCCTGTTTGAACTTGGAGGTATACAGGTCAAGCGTGCTGGTCCAGTCCTTGGACGGACGGTACTCCAACACACCCATGAAACCGTCACGCACATTGGTGCCGGCGCGTGCAGTTGCCTTGCCACCATGGGTCGATGCAGCACCTGCGGGTACCCCGATCGAAGTGCGATTGTCCAGGTTCCACTCATACAGGTCCGACTCCCTATCCAGGATGGGAGAGTCCATGTGAGCGTAGCCGATGGCCACACCGATGGTGCGGTCGGCAAATTGGTCGATGTAGCTGAAGCTGAATCTGTTGCCTGTGGCCTTGGCGTTGGCAATCGGTCCCAGCGAATTCTTCTCGCCGCGCGCATTGAGGGTCACCACGCGCGAACCAAAGGACAAGGGACGCACGGTCTGCATGTCGATCGTTCCCGACAGGCCTTGTCCTACCATGCCCGCATCGGGCGTCTTATAGACGACCACGCCGCTCATAAGTTCAGAGGGGTATTGGTCAAATTCAACACTGCGGTTATCCCCGGTGCTGACCATCTCTCGGCCGTTGAGCAGCGTAGTAGCGAAGTCGGGCGACAAGCCGCGCACGCTGATCACCTGCGCCCGACCCGCCACGCGCTGTGCCGCTAAACCTGGCAGGCGCGCGATCGACTCTGCAATGCTGACGTCGGGCAACTTGCCGATGTCTTCCGCCGAAATCGCTTCCACGATCGAGTCGGAGTTCTTCTTCACTGAAACCCCGATGGCCACCCAAATTCCCCCACTTGTGGCCACCTCAAATTCCCCCACCCTGAGCGCGGCGTGACGACGGTCTGAAACCCGTCGTTTCACCGCCCTGGGGCTGCCCAGGCAGGACGTTACCTTCACCCCCTCACACA